>NZ_JBWDNN010000019.1:0-1573 GCF_056269225.1 Paenibacillus sp. J31R120
CTGACAATGGGCTCGGCTAACGTGACGCTGTATGCACAATGGGAACTGATTACGTACACGCTGAGCTATAACGGCAACGGAAGTGACAGCGGTACGGTGCCAACAGGTGGTTCGCATGCTCCGAATGCTCAAATTACAGTTGCTCTGCAAGGCACTTTGGAGAAAGCGGGTTACACATTTGAGGGTTGGAACACGAAGGCTGACGGAACGGGCGATGCATATGCAGCAGGTGCTACACTGACAATGGGCTCGGATAACGTGACACTGTATGGACAGTGGGAGCTGATCACGTACGCGATCAGCTACGACGGCAACGGAAGTGACAGCGGTACGGTGCCAACAGGTGGTGCGTATGCTCCGAATGCTCAAGTTTCAGTAGCATTGCAAGGTGACTTGGAGAGAGCAGGCCACTCATTCGAGGGCTGGAATACAAAAGCGGACGGAACGGGCGATGCATATGCAGCAGGTGCGAAGTTGACGATGGCTTACGCTAACGTGACGTTGTACGCCCAGTGGGAGCTGATCACGTACACAATCAGCTATGACGGCAATGGCAGCGATGGCGGCGCAGTGCCATCGAGCAAAAACTACGCTCCGGGCACGCAAGCTACACTAGCGACTGCAGGCAGCATGACAAAAACAGGCTCCATGTTTACCGGTTGGAATACAAAAGCCGACGGAACAGGTACTACTTATCCAGCAGGCGCAACATTGACGATGGGTTCCGCTAACGTGACGTTACATGCCCAGTGGGAGCTGATCACGTACACAATCAGCTATGACGGCAATGGCAGCGATGGCGGCGCAGTGCCATCGAGCAAAAACTATGCTCCGGGCATGCAAGCTACCCTAGCGACTGCAGGCAGCATGACAAAAGCAGGCTCCATGTTTACCGGTTGGAATACAAAAGCCGACGGAACGGGCACTGCTTATACAGCAGGTGCAACGCTGACGATGGGTTCCGCTAACGTGACGTTACATGCTCAGTGGGAGCTGATCACGTACACAATCAGCTATGACGGCAATGGCAGCGATGGCGGCGCAGTGCCATCGAGCAAAAACTACGCTCCGGGCACGCAAGCTACCCTAGCGACTGCAGGCAGCATGACAAAAGCAGGCTCCACGTTTACCGGTTGGAACACGGAGGCCGACGGAACAGGCACAGCCTATGCAGTAGGTTCAACAATTACAATCGGCACGTCCAACGTAACGTTTTACGCGATCTGGACCTTGCTGCCAGAAGCAAAATATTATGTGACGTACCAAGGCAACGGGATTACATCCGGTGTAGCGCCGACGGATAGCCAAGGCTACACGGCTGGTTCTACAGCAACGGTACTCGGCAGTGGAAACATGGTGAAGAAAGGTAATACCTTTACTGGCTGGAACACAAAAGCTGACGGAACAGGCACAGCCTATGCAGCAGGTTCAACAATTACAATCGGCACGTCCAACGTAACGCTTTACGCGATCTGGACCTTGCTGCCAGAAGCAAAATATTATGTGACGTACCAAGGCAACGGGATTACATCCGGTGTAGCGCCGACGGATAGCCAAGGCTACACGGCTGGTT
>NZ_JBWDNN010000011.1:0-159319 GCF_056269225.1 Paenibacillus sp. J31R120
CAGAGGGCCCTGTTGGTCCAGTCGCGCCAGTCAGACCGGTCGGTCCTGTGGAGCCAGTCAGCCCTGTTGGCCCAGTCGCGCCAGTCAGACCAGTCGGTCCTGTAGAGCCAGTCGTCCCCGTTGGTCCAGTCGCGCCAGTCAGACCGGTCGGTCCTGTGGAGCCAGACGGCCCTGTTGGTCCAGTCGCGCCAGTCAGACCGGTCGGTCCTGTGGAGCCAGACGGCCCTGTTGGCCCAGTCGCGCCAGTCAGACCAGTCGGTCCTGTAGAGCCAGTCGTCCCCGTTGGCCCAGTCGCGCCAGTCAGACCGGTCGGTCCAGTGGAGCCAGTCGTCCCCGTTGGTCCCGTCGCGCCAGTCAGACCGGTCGGTCCAGTGAAACCAGTCGTCCCTGTTGGCCCAGTCGCGCCAGTCAGACCGGTCGGTCCTGTGGAGCCAGACGGCCCTGTTGGTCCAGTCGCGCCAGTCAGACCGGTCGGTCCAGTGGAGCCAGTCGTCCCCGTTGGTCCAGTCGTGCCAGTCAGACCGGTCGGTCCAGTGGAGCCAGTCGTCCCCGTTGGTCCAGTGACGCCAGTCAGACCGGTCGGTCCAGTGGAGCCAGTCGTCCCCGTTGGTCCAGTGGAGCCAGTCGTCCCCGTTGGTCCAGTGGAGCCAGTCAAACCAGTCGGTCCAGTGGAGCCAGTCGTCCCCGTTGGTCCAGTGGAGCCAGTCAGACCGGTCGGTCCTGTGGAGCCAGTCGTCCCCGTTGGTCCAGTCGCGCCAGTCAGACCGGTCGGTCCAGTGGAGCCAGTGGTCCCCGTTGGTCCAGTCGCGCCAGTCAGACCGGTCGGTCCAGTGGAGCCAGTCGTCCCCGTTGGTCCAGTGGAGCCAGTCAAACCAGTCGGTCCAGTAGCTCCAGACAGCCCAGTAGCTCCAGACAGCCCAGTAGCACCCTTTGGTCCTATTGCTCCGGGAATTCCTCTCTTTCCATCATTGCCCTTTTTTCCTCGGGGCCCTCTTTCTCCTCTTTCTCCTCTTTCTCCTCTTTCTCCTCTTTCTCCCCGTTCTCCTCGTTCTCCTCGTTCTCCTTTACTTCCAGTCGGCCCTGTCGCTCCATCATATCCTTTAGGCCCACGACATCCTTTAGGTCCACGACACCCTTTAGGTCCTCTAAGTGCTTTGAAAACAATTTTTTTATCATTCTTTTTCTTAATGACGATCGCTACTCTCTTTCGTTTGCTTGGGCAGAGTGAAGATCTAGTAACTTTATGTTTTTTGTTTGATTTATATTTACGGTTTGATAAGTGGCTCAAAAGTGGCACCTCCTTATGCTAATAATATAGAGTATTAAAACAGGTATTTAATTGCATGGGCATTGCTAGGTAGAAAGAGGTAATTTTAAGTATTTATATTTTAGAGGTAGAGAGAAGCGTTGCTTGACCTAATAAAAGGCTGCTGCCAACAGTCGAGTAATAGCAAATCTACAATTCAAAGGGACTTATGAGACATTCGAATTTCTCCCCCACTTTTGTGCTTGAGAATAATCCACATTTAGCAAACGGTCCATTTGTATACTCTTTACTACTACATTAGCAATGGAACAAGCTCTTTAATAGGAAGCGATTATTTTTTGGATATAAACTTAACCGACTCTGGAAAAAAAGCTTGATTTGAAGAGCATAACTCTTAATGGCATTTACAATATTGAGGCTTTATGTAAAATTAAGAAGATTAATAGCGGAAAACAGAAAAACGGTTGACACTTCCGTTACGTAAGAGTGTACATTGGCTCGTGAAAGGGGATGGAAACGCCATGAAGATGAAAGAAGTAAGCAAGCAAACGGGCCTAACGGAACGGACGATCCGCTACTATGTGGAGGAGGGGCTTGTCTCGCCCGAGGTTTCGGTCCGCAACGGGCGGGAGTACCGCGAGTATTCGGCGAAGGATGTGGAAGACCTGCACACGATCGCCGGACTTCGAAAGCTGTTTTTTACCATTGATGAAATCAAGGATATGCAGCAGCGGCCGGAACGTATCCAAGAGGTGCTATCTGCTTACAAGTTAAAGCTGGCCAATGATGCGAAAGCCAAGGCGGCAATTGTGGATGCGCTGAACGGTATTGCTCCGGGCGAACTGCGGGATGTGGCAAGCATAGCAAGCAAGCTAAGGGATATGTCCGAGAAGCTGCCGTTGCCGCAGAGAGACATTAATCCGAACTTCGGGAAATTCGAGCAAGGAACGAAGACGGAACGCGAGCAGGAATACGGCCGGTTCGTTGAACGGCAGGCGAAGCAATTTAAGCGGGGGAAAATGATAGTCTACTCAATCGCGATATTAAATATATTAATGGCGGTTTTTTCGTTTTTCTTGAATTTCAATATCTTATCGCTAATCATTCAGATTATACTGGCCATATGCTTGATCTCAGGGGTAACATGGGTACGCTATTTGTTCGCTGTCGGTGCGGCGCTGGCGGTATTCTTAAGTGTACAGCTGCTCGTATTGAGTGTAAGTGAAGGACTTATTGGTTTTATCATCTATTCGATAGTTGTAATTGCCTACTCCGGAATAAGCAGCTTCCTTCTCTTCAAGAGCGAGGCGGTAAGCGAGTTTCTATATGCGCAGAAGAATGGCTGACACTCTCCTCTGGAGAGTGTTTTTTTATTTCTCTTTTTTTCGACATTTCCCGGGTAATTCAGCAGGTCTTAGCCTCTTTCATGCCGAATACACTTATTTGAAGGGGAGGGATAAGATGGACTTGTGGTTAATTTGGCTCATCGTAGCGGGAGTGCTTATTGTAGTTGAAATGCTTACGCTGACCTTTTATCTCTTATGGCTGGGCGTCGGCGCATTGGCCGCGGCAATTGTCGATGTCATTTATCCGGATGCTTGGCTTCTTGAAGTCATAGTTGGATGCGTCGTCGCATTGCTGCTTACCGTATTTACGAAGCCGCTCACCCGCCGATTCCAAGTCGGGAAAGGGTTCCGGGATGCTGTCGATGAATTGGTCGGAATGCAAGGAACCGTGCTTGAAGCGATTGATCCGGATACGCCGGGCATTGTAAAGATCGGCAGCGAGACGTGGAGCGCCAAGTCGAACGAATCGATCGAAAAAGGCGAGGCAATTATTGTCATCAGCCGCGGAAGTGCCTTTTTGCAAGTAAACAAATGGGGAGGTTAAACTATGGGTTGGACTGTAACGATTGTTATTGTTGTGATCGCGGTTGTATTCATCGCGATGTCGGTGAAGATTATTCCGCAGCAGAGAGTCGGCGTTGTTGAACGTCTGGGCAAATTCAGCAAACTGCTGACGCCTGGCATCAATATTCTGATTCCGATTATCGACCATGTGCGAACGTACCACGACTTGCGTATTCAGCAAGCTAACGTACCGCCGCAAACGGTTATTACGAAGGATAATGTTCAGGTCAAAATCGATACGATCATCTTTTATCAGGTGACGGGACCTGAGCAAGCTACATACGGAATTTCCGATTATGTATACGGCGTGCGGAACATCAGTACTGCAACGATGAGGCAGATTATCGGCAAGATGGAGCTCGACGAGACACTGTCGGGCCGGGAGAAAATCTCTTCGGATATTCGGATTGCGCTGGATGAAGCGACGGAGAAGTGGGGCGTCCGGATTGAACGTGTTGAGGTTATTGATATTCAGCCGCCAACCGATATCCAGGATGCGATGGATAAGCAGATGAAGGCGGAGCGTAGCAAGCGCGCCTTGGTTCTGGAAGCGGAAGCTGCGAAGCAGGACATGATTCTTCGCGCGGAAGGCGACAAGCAGAGTAAAATTCTGAAGGCGGAGGGCGAGAAGGAAGCCCGTATCCGTCAAGCCGAAGGTCAACGACAAGCCCAGGAGCTGGAGGCGCTTGGCGAGGCGAAGGCGATTCAATCCATCGCCGAAGCGGAGAAAAACCGGATTGAGCTGCTTCGCTCTGCGGGTCTTGATGAGCAAGTACTTACGTATCGTTCCCTGGAGGCACTTTCCGACATAGCGAATGGAGCGGCCAATAAGGTATTTATCCCGACGCGTGCTGTGGAGACGCTTGGCAGCATTGGAGCAATCGGCGAGATGCTGAAGGAGAGCAAAAAGTAAGAATGCCATTACAAACAGCTTCCCTCCAAGACGGCCAGCCTTGGAGGGAGGCTGTTTTCGCTGACGGATTATTTGATAAAAATCGAGGAATTTCCGCAATCTGATATCCTTATTCGAACATTCACCTTAAAACAACCTTAAAAAAGTGTGACCAAAGACGGAAATAAACGTATATCCCTGTATGAGCAACACATATTGAAAGGAGAGAGTGTTTTGAACTTTATGAACCAGGACCCGAACGGCCAGCCGGCTCCGAATCCCAATCGCAAGCCGCCTGAGCTGAAGCCGGGAACCGTCAAGAAGATCGCGATCGGTGTAGTAGCAGCCGTTGTGCTGTTTTATCTGGGATCGACATCCTTTTACACGGTACAGGAGCAGGAGCGCGCGGCTATACTGACGTTCGGCAAGTATGATCGCGAGACATCTTCCGGCTTGCATTTCAAATGGCCTTCGCCAATTCAGGAGGTTCGAATTGTTCCTGCTGAGCTGACTCAGCATATTACAATCGGTTACCGTGAGAACGGCAATACGGTTACATCGGTAGATGAAGAGTCTATGATGATTACGGGAGACGAAAATATCGTATCAGCCGATGCGGTCGTAACTTGGAAGATTAGCAATATCCGCAATTATTTGCATAATATCAGCAATCCGGAGCAGTTTCTTCGGAACTCGGCCAGTGCGTCGATCCGTTCCGTCATCGGGGCGCAGAAGCTGGACTACGCGATTACGGACGGCAAGACCGCCATCCAGGATCAGGTTCGCGAGAAGCTGATCGAGCTGCAGAACAAATACGAGACTGGCATTCAAATTATTGATTTGAAATTCCAGGATATCGAACCACCGGGCGGAGAGGTTGAAGATGCGTTCCGTGCCGTCACCAATGCCCGCGAGGAGAAGAATACAAAGATCAATAATGCATCCAAATATGAAAATGATCGCATTCCGAAAGCGCGCGGCGAAGCGCAAGCGCTTATCGAGAAGGCAGAAGGGGAGAAAAAATCCCGTATTCTGAACGCGCAGGGCGATGTGGCGAAATTCAATGCCATCTATTCTGAATATGCGAAGAACCCGGGCGTAACCGAGAGCAGACTTATTCTGGAGACGCTGGAGAAAATCCTGCCAAATGCCCAAATCTTCATTACGAACTCGGGCAGCGATACCGTCAACTATTTGCCGCTTAACGAGCTTCTGAAAGGAAGCGGATCTTCATCCTCAAGCAGCAACAATAACAACAATAATGCTAATCAACAACCGCAAGGAGGTGACGGACAATGAAGCCAAAGCACTGGATAGGTATTATTGGCGCCGTCGTCGTGCTTATGATTGTCGCAGGTTCTCTCTTTGTTGTTAAGGAAGGCGAATACAAGGTTGTGCTCCGCTTCGGAGAAGCAAAGAGATCAGTTATGGAGCCTGGACTTAATTTCAAGATTCCGTTTATCGAAAGCACAACGACACTGCCTAAGTATCAAATGACGCTGGAGAGCAAAACGGGCCAAATTATGACGAAAGACAAAAAGCCGATCTTGGTAGATAACTACACGATTTGGCGTATCCAGAATCCGGGGAAGTTTTACCGCAACTTGTACGCAGTAAGCGGGGGCTCGCAAAGGATTGAAGAGTTTGTCTATAACTCTGTCAGAAGAAAGCTTTCAGAAGTTGATTATGATGTCATTATTAGTGAAAACTCGGCAAGAGGAAATATCAATGACGAAATTACGAACGATGTTTCGCTTGCATTGGAGCGTGCTGATTACGGCATCGAGATTATAGACGTCCGTATTAAGCGTACGGACCTGCCGGATAGCAATAAGCAGAGCGTATACAACCGTATGATCTCCGACCGTCAATCCATTGCGGCACGTTATCTGTCCGAGGGCGACGAGGAGTCCCGGAAAATTACGTCCAAAGCAGATCGGACCGCTATGGAGCTGATGGCACAAGCGGAAGCTGATGCGAAGAAGATCATTGCCGAAGGCGAGCAGGAAGCAGCTCAGATTTATAATAGTGCTTACGGCAAGGACGCTCAATTCTACAGCCTGTATCGAACGCTGGAAAGCTATGTAGTGACATTGAAGGATAATCCAGTCATCATGTTGCCGATCGATTCGCCTTATGCGAAAATTTTGTTAGGAAAATAATGAAATCCATTTTGCCGACGCTAGCAATCTCTCAAAAATATGCGGTTGTCCCTGGTTAAGCGTACACGAGTGTCATAGATTCTCTTCATAGGTTATATAGAGGTGAATCGATTGGCCAAAAACTACGCAAGCCGCAATATTAGAGGGAAGCTGCGCGTCTGCAATTACTTGCTGAAGGATGCCGAACTGCGCCAATACGTGCCCAGGACGGTGTCCTTCAGTCGTTCCAACTTGCAAATGATGACAGATGCCTATTCATCCATATATGTGAAGCCGGATATTGGATCATTAGGGATCGGCGTATGCAAAGTGAAGCGAAAAGGAAAAGGTTATGAATTGAAAGCGGTAGATGGCAAGCGGCAATGGAGCGCCCGCTACGATAGCTTCTCGGGACTGTACCAGAAGTTATCCGGCATGAAAGGGAAGCTTATTATTCAGCAAGGCATCAAGCTGGATCGCGTGAACGGCCGTCCTTACGATATAAGAGCCATGGCGCAGCGGAGACCGGGAGGCAATTGGGTCTGTACAGGCTATATGGTAAAGGTAGGGGCTGCGAAAAAAATTGTCACGAACTACTATCAAGGCGGCAAGGTCTATACGCTCGGCAAGCTGCACCGGAAGCTCGGCCTGTCAGTGGATGAGGCAAGCCGCAGAGAACGGACGTTGTCATCCGCATCCTTGCGGATCGCAAGATCACTTAGCCGCAGAAGGTCGGGCATGAACGAAGTAGGCATCGATTTTGCCCGTGATTCGTCTGGCAGTCTATGGGTGCTAGAGGTGAATTCCAATCATCCTCAGTTCCATCCGCTGAGAAATATTGACCCGGAGGCTTATCAGAAAATGAAACGGTATGCGTCTTATTATGGCAGACGGACTGCCAAATAGCGGAGGATTAAAGATCGGGAGATTATCCTGGTCTTTTTTCATGTGCGATCATGTTTGGGGTTGAAAAACTAATGGTATTAGTTTATATTAAAACTAACGACATTAGTTTTAGAAAAAAGGACGTGGCTTAATGAGAAAAATTCATCAACAATCGGTTATTCAACTCACCTATCTGCCTAATTTGTTTCCAGTCAACTGTTATCTCGTAGAGGAGAAAGACAGCCTAACGTTAGTTGATGCCGCTCTTCCCGCCAATGCACCGGCTATTCTGAAGGCGGCTGAGGAGATAGGCAAACCGATTACCCGGATCGTCTTGACGCATGCGCATGGCGATCATGTCGGTTCGCTTGATGCATTGAAGAAACAGCTGCCGGATGTTACCGTCTATATTTCGGACCGAGACGCAAGGCTTCTTCGAGGGGATACAGCGCTGTTGGAAGGGGAGGAGCAGCTGCCGATTCGCGGAGATGTTCCGAAGAACATCGAGACATTACCGGATGTACGGCTTCAAGATGGCGATCGTGTCGGCTCGCTTCTTGTGTTGTCTACTCCTGGCCATACGCCAGGCTCCATGTCCTTCTATGATGATCGGACAGGTGTGTTGATCGCAGGTGATGCTTTCGCGGCACGGGGCGGACTGGCGGTAGCCGGACATATGAAGCTTAGCTTTCCGTTTCCGGCCCTTGCGACATGGAGTCCGCTAGCCAGTCTTGACAGTGCGCGCAAGCTCGCCGATATGAGCCCAGCCTGGCTGGCTGTGGGACATGGCAACATGATCGCTCAGCCTGAGCAAGCCATGAGGAAGTCGATTGCCGAATGTGAACACCGTCTTCTTAAGAAAGGGGTGTTCAAGCATGTCACCTAGAGCCGGATTGGATTTGACACAAATCGTAGTGACGGCGGCGCAGCTTGCCGATACGGAAGGGGTAGAAGCGGTAACGCTAGCTTCCCTCGCCCAGAAGCTGGGAGTCAGGTCCCCTTCACTCTACAACCACATTAATGGGTTGCCTGCGCTTCGTTCTCATCTGGTGCTGTATGGTTTAGAGCAATTGAATGATGCTCTTCGGGAAGCTTCAGGACAGCGGCAAGGAGAAGAGGCGGTGATGGATATCGCGAATGCTTACATGTCATTTGCGAGAAATCACCCCGGACTGTATTCATTAACGCTACGTTCCCCCTCCCATGAGCATCAGGAGCATGTAAAGCTTGGCGGCGAGCTTGTAGAGCGGCTGTTGACGGCATTAAAGCCATATGAGTTGTCGCAGGAGCAAGGCATTCATGCTGTGCGGGGATTACGAAGTCTGCTCCATGGCTTCGCCTCGATTGAAGCGGAGGGAGGGTTCGGCATGCCCCTGGAAGTGACCGAGAGCTTCCGCTTCGCGCTGGGACGATTTTTGGCAGGATTGGCACAGCCGAACCTTTAGTTAACTTTAACTGTACATTTTCGAATCGCTGTAGTAATATCCAATCAAATGACGTGATGAGTGAGGATCCTTCGCCTTGTGCGAAGGGTCCTCCGTCCGTTCACATCCAAGACAAAGAAGGTATCGATGACATGTTGGGACGTATGTCCAAAGCAAGCTCTCACGTCGTAAAGTTCGGTATGCCGATGACAGCCCGGGTATGGCGGAATGCCCGCATTGACCTCGGGGCCTCCTGTTTGTTCGGTCTATTCAATGTTGTCATGAATCAATTCTATGTAGCGTTTGCGATACAACAAGGAGCTAGCAACCTTCAGGTTGGATTGCTTACCGCGGCGCCTGCTGTCGGTCTGATCTTTTCGCCTATATGGGCGAACTGGATTGAGAAGTCTCGCAACCCGAAGCCGTTCGTCATTATTCCAAATGCGATCGGCAGGCTGCTCTTGCTGCTCCCTGCGTTTTTTAGCTATCCATCTGTTTATGTCGTAGCCGCACTGCTGTTCCAATTGCTGATGGGGATTCAATCGCCAGCGTACGCTGCGCTTGTATCCCGCATGTACCCCACGGACATTCGCGGTCGGCTCATGGGCTATGTCCGGGTAGCTATGGGCATTCTCATGATTCCTCTCGCTTATATGGTCGGCGGATGGTCGGAAGCTTTCGGCCCTTCCGGACCGCTTATTGCAGCTTCTATTGCGGGGGTATTGTCCATTGGTTTATTCAATACGCTCAAGCTCTCTAAGAAAGTGGAGCGCAGCTCTCATCCCGCAATGAAAGCGGATGCGGAACCGGATCGGAAGCGACAGAAGTTTTCGATGCGGGAGCAATGGGAGCTTGTCGTATCGAATCGAACACTTGCCGTATTTCTTGCGGCAACGACATTCGCCGGCTTCGGCAACATGCTGGCCAGTCCGCTTTACCAAATTACACAGGTCGACGTGCTTGAGTTATCCAATGTGCAGATCGGATATGCGCGTGTCGCTTACTTTACGGCCTTACTTCTCACGTTCTGGATTGCGGGTCTGATGATTGACCGATTCCATATCAAATATACGCTTATGATCGGTATCGGGGCGTATGCCGTTGTACCGATGCTGTACGGCGTATGGGGGACCTATAGCGCTGTTATTGCGGGCAATGCGATTCAAGGCATTGGCGAAGCGATATGGGATATCGGTATTCTGGCTTTTGTATTCCGGCTGGTGCCGGGCCGTGAGGCTATGGTATTCGGCATTCATCTCATGCTATTTGGTGTACGGGGAACGGTCGGGCCGCTGCTGAGCTCATCGCTGACATCGAGCCTGTCGCTAAGTACGCTCCTGATTGCAGCCTCCATCTGTGGATGGATCGGCACGGCGCTGTTCGTGTTCGGCAACAGGAACCAAAAAGGGCTGGCAGGCTCATCATAGCTAAAACAAAAAAGAGGACATTCTCATTGCTTGCAGCAATGGAGGATGTCCTCTCTTGTTAGATCAGGCAGCTTAATATAACGATATCGTCAGCGTGTCCCGCTCGTAGTACGAATGAAGCGTAGCTTCGCTGCCTACGATCTCGACGCTTATAAGAGAAGTGATACATTTCTTCAAGGCATTTTTCCCGGTAGTGAGCTTACGGTTTAATACAGTGGACAGCTTGTCCAGCGCTTGTTTGTTTGTATCCGTTAAGTATACGGGTATCGTTTTATTTTGGAACATCAGCATAGTTTTCATGGTTTTGACCTCCACCCTACGAAGGATTTTTTTCTAGTCTAACGGATAAATATTAAATAAGTCTTAAAAAACAGTGAGCAAAAGGTTACAAAATCGTCACTTTTCAGTATTCATGCATGATTGCGGGGCCGATCCTCGCCTTAAGCTGTAATTAGTATACTGCAAAGTGATTGGATTGCAAGCTGTTTTTCCCGATCCCGCAAAAAAGAAACAGACGGGGCAACCGAATCAGACATTGAGGCATCAGAGCAAAATTGCATAAAAAGAAACTAATAAGACAACTGTTTTCCGGCAAGGAGGATCGATATAATGGAACTCGTAAGGCAAAATACGACACAACATAAGTAAGCAGAATATAACGAAAAAGGAGTGCGGCTTCTATGACACGGATGGGCATTGGTTTACAGATGTATACCCTGAGGGATGTTACGGCTGTCGATTTCGAAGGCACCCTGCGCAAGGTTGCGGAATTAGGCTATGAAGGCGTTGAATTTGCAGGCTACGGTGGTATTGAGGCGGAGCGTATGCGCGACCTGTTGCAGGAGCTTGGATTGAAAGCAATCGGAAGCCATATCGGCTTGCATCTGCTGGAAGGCAATCTGGAGAATGAAATCGCTTACCTGAAAACAATCGGGGCGAAATATGCAATATGTCCATGGCTGCCTCACGAGGCACGCGATGCGGAAGCATGGCGCGGCCATCTGGTGAAGTTCGAGCAATACGGCAAGCGTTTCCGCGAGGAAGGCATTGCTTTCGCATATCATAATCATGAGTTCGAATTCGAGGTTGAGCTGGACGGCCAGGTCGTATTCGACGCTTTGTACGAGCGGATTTCCCCGGAATATTTGCAAGTTGAGATGGACATTGGCTGGGTACAATATTCGGGTATTGATCCGGTGAGCTACGTGAAGAAATACGCAGGCAGATTGCCGCTGCTTCATCTGAAGGATTTCCGCGGCGGGGAAAAAGGCAAACAGATCGATACGGTTGAGCTTGGCAGAGGCGATTTGCCGCTGGATGCCGTTATTGCTGCTGCTTCTGAGTCGTCCGTGGAATGGATTATCGTCGAGCAGGACGTATGCGCGAATCCGCCGCTCGAATCGGTTGCCACAAGCATGGCGTGGCTGAAAGAAAATTATTTATCCAAATTTGAATAAAGGCAGGGGAATTCTATATGTCTAAAGTAAGAATTGCTGTAATTGGTTGCGGATCGATCTCGAAACATCGTCATATTCCGGAGTATGCTGCGAGCCCGAATGCTGAGCTGGTCGCATTTGTTGATCCGGTTATTGAGCGTGCGCAGCAATTTGCGGATACGTACGGCGCTAAGGCTTATTCCGATTATGAGACCATGCTTGCAGAGGTAAAACCTGATGCAGTCAGCGTATGTACGCCGAATGCGCTTCATGCGCCAATGAGTATTGCTGCGGCCAAAGCTGGCGTACATGTGTTGGTCGAGAAGCCGATGGCGGTTACGGATGCCGAAGCGGAAGCCATGATTCAGGCGGCTAAGGACAATAACGTACAGCTGATGGTCGGCCACAACCAGCGCTTTATGCCTCCACATGTGAAAGCGAAGCAAATCCTTGAATCCGGCGTACTTGGCAAAGTATTGACGTTCCGTACTTCCTTCGGCCACCCGGGTCCGGACGGCTGGAGCGTAGACGGTGCGAACAGCTGGTTCTTCCGTAAGGAAGAAGCATTGATGGGCGCTATGGGTGACCTCGGCGTTCATAAGTCCGACCTGATCCGTTGGATGCTGAATGATGAAGTGGCGGAAATCGGAGCGTTCGTAGGCACACTTCATAAGGAAGGAACGCAGGTCGATGACAATGCTTCCTGTATTCTGCGTATGAACAGCGGCGCAATCGGTACGCTGGTGGCAAGCTGGACCTATTATAGAGGCGAAGACAACAGCACGATTCTGTGGTGCGAGAACGGCGTTATGAAGATCGGCACGCATCCTGATGATCAAGTTATTGTAGAATTGCGCAACGGTACGGTTGAGAAGCATAAAGTAGGCGCAATCTCCACAAACGATAAGCAGGAGTCCAGCGGCGTCGTTGACGCTTTCCTGGAGAGCATCGTGAACGACACAACTCCGGCGGTATCCGGCGAAGAAGGCAGAGCGTCGCTTAAGGTGATTCTGTGTGCCTTCGAATCTCAAGAAACAGGTAAGTTTGTTTCGGTAAACGGGTAATTTTCCAGCCTATTTCAGGCTATGAATACAGCCTCCAATCCTATGCTATTCATAGGGTTGGAGGCTGTTTTTTGTGTATAGAGCCCCATGAGTAGATTCTCATAATGCAGTAATGGCGGGAGGTTCACCCTGATTTCTGCGGGACTGGTAATTTTTGCGCCATGAAAGGGCTTTACCCCCATGCTAAGATAAGGGACATCGAGGGCCGATTCGATAAATTCTAGCAATTTGGGAGGAATGAAAGAATGAAAATGCAGCCAATACGCATAGGCGTAGCTAGCATTCTAGCGGCAACGATGATCGGAACAGGTTGGGCAGCTCCGAAAGCAGATGCCGCTAATGCAACACCGATCGATATGAATGCCCAAACGTACTACATCAATTATGAAGCCTTAAATACAATTGCTCAAAAATACGGCATTAACTTGGACAAGCTGAACATTAAATTTAATGGCATTGTCATCAAGTGGCCATCGTTCGGCGGTACTGCACCAACACCGACCGTGAAGCCAACACCGACCACAAAGCCAACGCCAACACCGACCGTAAAGCCGACACCTACAGCGAAGCCAACGCCGACACCGACGGTGAAGCCGACTCCTAAACCAACCACGAAGCCAACGCCAACACCAACGGTGAAGCCGACGCCAACTCCGGCGCCAACGCAAACACCGGCTCCTGAGACGGGCACATTGCAAACTCAGGTTGTAAATCTGGTGAATCAAGAGCGTGCGAAGCTGGGTCTGCCGGCTCTTCAAACAGACGCTTTGCTCAATAAAGTAGCGACTGAGAAGGCAAGAGATATGGATGTGAACAACTACTTCAGCCATACGTCCCCAACGTACGGTTCGCCATTCGATATGATGCGTACCTACGGAGTGAAATACTCGTATGCCGGAGAGAACATCGCATCCGGACAACGTACGGCAGCACAAGTCATGAATGATTGGATGAACAGCCCCGGACATCGCGCCAACATCGTAAACAAAAACTTTACGAAAATCGGCGTCGGTTATGTGAATGGCAAATGGGTTCAAATGTTTATTGGCTAATGAATAATAAATCGGGTTTGGGAGCGCCTACGGACAAATGTCCGGACGCTCCGGACCTGAACTAAAATCATGTTGGAGGTACTACGTTTTGAAGAAAGCTTTTCTGGCAAGCGCAGCAATTGCATTATCGATCACTTTATCCGCTGGTACGGCACACGCATCGGCAGGCACACATACGGTAACAAACAAGGATACATTCTGGACGTTGTCTCAGCAATATAAACTTCCGCTTCAAACGCTGATGAACGCCAACGCTTCCGTCGACCCCATGAATTTGCAAATCGGAATGAAGCTGGCTATTCCAGGCCAGGGTCAATCTACTGAGTCCTTGAAGGCGATGGCCGACTCGTCTGCTGCAGTTCCGCTTGGAAGTGGCGGTCATGTACAAGGACCAGGCGGCTATGACTACGCCTATACGGATCAATTGTCGCTTAAGGCTACGGCCTATACGGCAGCGGCATCCGAGAACGGGAAATGGGGCGGCGTGGATTACTTTGGCAATAGACTGAAGGTAGGCACGATTGCAGTCGATCCGAAAATGATTCCGTTAGGCACGAAATTGTTCATCACCGGCTACCAGTACAACGGATTGCCAAGTGTAGGCATTATCGCAACTGCAACGGATATGGGCGGTTCGATTAAAGGCAATCGCGTCGACATCTTCGTACCGGGCTCCACACAACAAGCGATGAAATTCGGCGTTCAGAATATAGAAGCTTATATCCTGAAGTAACGTCTACCGATAGGCTTTTCTTCCGAGCAGCTCAGGCAAGGTTACGATATCGTAGCCTTTGCCCTGCAGCATCTCGATCAGAACGGGAAGTGCATGGATCGTTCCCGACAGATCCTGGCGATCCCCGCCTCCGGCATGCTGGAGAATGATTGAGCCAGGCTGCAGCGTCTTCTTAATGTTCGCGAGGACGCGTGCGCTGCTCGGATTATTCCTCCAATCCTCAGAATCCACATCCCAATTCACAACGGTGAAACCATTTTCTTTGCCCCACGCAATCTGTTGAGGCTTCATCTCTCCGTATGGCGGTCTTACCAGTCTTGGAGAAACCCCCACAATCCGCTTGATGATACCATCGGTTTTCCATATTTGCTGTTGGAATTGCGCAATCGGCAGCTTGGACAATACCGCATGGTTATACGAATGATTGCCGATCACATGCCCTTCTCTCATGATCCGTTTCACAAGCTCGGGATGCTTGGCAGCCCGGTCACCCACGATAAAGAAAGTGGCACGAATGTGATATTGGCTTAATGTATCCAGGATTTCAGGTGTTACACGCGGATCAGGTGCGTCATCGAATGTCAGAGATACGTTGCGCTTATCCCGGGAACCGCTCATGACGAAGGTGCCGGGGTATTTATTTTGCATATTGACCCATGACATGTCATCATTGCGTTTATTAGCCCGCTTGCTATTACGCTTGCCTGAGCGATTTACTTTCTTTGATTTTGTCCGATTCTGATTTGGTTTTGTGCTCTTATTTTTTTGACGTACGGTAGACTGCTTTTGTTTCGTCTGCGGATTGGTAAGTTGTTGCTTGGCCGGTTCTAATATCCATGTTGAGATTTCGCTTACGGATGAGGCAGAAGCGGATGAACCGACTCCCGCCAAGCTGCCTGTGGCTAGGGTTACTGAGAATACGATTTTTAAAAGCGTTTTTAGTGTTGGCATACCTGCTTCATCCCGTTCTTCTGGCTTAGTTTGCTTGATGCTCTACATATAACCTTTCCGGCAAGGATTAGGTTCATGCACAGGATGATGGTTTCGCGTGTTAACAAAAAAAGACTCGAACCGATTACGGTTCGAGTCGATAGCGACTTCTTATTTCATTTTGAATACTTGAATCGTACGCTGCAGCTGTGTAGCCATCGTAAGCATACGTTCTGTCTCTTGGACAACGGCTTGTACGGAAGCGATCTGCTCATTCATGGAAGCCGATACTTGCTCCGTGCCGGCAGCTGATTGCTGTGTGATGGCGGAGATATTCTGAATCGCTGCGGAGATCTTTTGCGCGCTTTCCAGCATTACATCGCTTTCTTGGGAGAACGCATAGATCTGATTCGTAATAAACCCGATGCTCTCTTCAATCTCCTTGAATACATGCTCCGACTGGCGGATATGCTCCGTCTGAAGATTAACGACTTCCTCGTTGACTTTCATATTATTAATGGCTTGCTGAATGCCCTCGTCAATGCTCTTCACGAGATTGAAGACTTGCTTCGTTGAAGTCGTCGATTCCTCAGCGAGCTTCCGTACCTCTTGAGCAACAACGGCAAATCCTCTGCCATGCTCTCCTGCACGCGCCGCTTCGATGGACGCATTCAAGGATAGCAGGTTCGTCTGCTCAGCGATGTCGGAGATCGTCGTCGTTATAGCCGAGATGCCTTGCGCCTTTCGGGCCAGATCCTCGATAGTCTCACCGACCTTCGCCGTAGCCTCTACGTTGCGCTGCATCCCCTCTGCCTGAACTTCAAGGGCATTGCGGCCCTTCTCCACCAGCAGGATCGTCTGCTCGGAACGCTCGTTCATTTCTTTGGTAGATGTGGCGTATGATGAGACTTTCTCTTCGATCTCGGTGATAGACGCGCTCATGTCGGTCACATCCTCGGAGATCTCGTTGGCGCCGGTTGCGAGTTCGTTTGCGGATGCGGCTACTTGCTCCATTGCTGTTTGAATTTGGTTGTTCTTCTCGAAGATGCTGCGGCTTGTATCCGCGACATGCTTGATGATGCTGGACGTCTCCGTCAGGATGTCGCGCAGCTTGTCCACCATACTGTTGAAGGAATGGCCAAGCTCGCCGGAGCCGGAGCTTGCGGAAGTGTCGATCTTCTGGGTGAAGTCGCCCTTGGATATCCGATAGGCTGCTCCGGATATTTCTTCGAATGATTGCGTAATGGATTTCTCAATAAAGGATACAATGGGAAGCGCGGCAATCGCCAGTACGGCAACCCCGATCAGGATCGGAAGAATCTTGCCTCCGAGGATCGCTGTCATCAGGACCGTGACAATGGCAAATAGTACTAGATTGAAATAAGTGGTAATCAACAGTTTACTGCGTACCGACTGAGAATAGTACCATTGAATCATTATGTAAGCGCTCCTTTATATGGAATACCCATATTATAACACCGTGGACGAAAATGGTCTATAATTGTCGAACGCGTTTTCAGGGTCTTTAGTCTTAATTTAATAGGTCTGAAAGCGCAATCCTGAATTCGGAAATTACCAATAATTTTTTCGGTGAACATTCGTATAGGCGATGCTACCATTATAAGCAATTCGATGTTTGATTTAGAGGAATTTTGTCGGATTCACCATCGTTATGTCGAACTTAAAGAGGAGGATTACGGGAAATGGAAACAAGCTCGGTATCTTTGGCGCGTCAGGTAGACTTTGTATTTAGACAGCTTGAGGGAGAGCTGACGAACGCAGCGGCTGGTACGGTATTAATCCACATTCGCAACAACTCGGTAGGGAAGTTCGGCTTGCGGCATCACCCGATCGAGACGAGAAACGGCAAGATTGAAGGAACGGAGAAGGGGCTGTCAAGCGCACAGGTACAAGCCTTCAGGCAAATGGCAATCGATGCGCTGAAGCTTCGACAGGATTGGACCCACGGAGAAATATTGTATGACTTCACGGTTCGTCCCAGCAACAATTCTTGGTCGGCGAGTATCCTGTACGAATCGAATTACAATATGGCCACGTGGAGCAATCGTTATGTTCCGCAGAATCGGCCTCAGCATATGCTGCGCGAGTATTATTAGCGCAGACCAGAGAGCAATGGCTGCGATGCGGAGCCATTGTTTTTTTTGGCCGCCGAATTCGAGAAAGGCAAGCAGCGGTCCTTACAGGAAAGTGCCGCAGTGACGATGAAGCATCTGATGTGGAGCAGAGCGAGATAATATAGGCTTAGAGCATCATAAAACCATAGGCGATTAAAGGGCTGCCCGGCCATTCGGCTAGGACATGGCGGCTAATGGAGGCTTTGCCGCAATCGCATAGCGGAGCCATCATGCCGAGCAGCGCGCCGAATATGACGCCGGCAAGGGGGCGTTTTGGCCTATAGCGGCGGATCAACTTATCGGGGACGAATACATGCAATAACGCAGAGAATAGCAAGCCGAGCAGCATGAAAGGTATCGCTTCTATTTAAAAGCCGATAATGCGTTTAATGCCGCGGTTGGGCAACCTCAGCGCTGGTTGTCGGATGAGCCGCTTTGTTCGGAACGTCTTCTGAGCCGGGCTTTCACAATAAATCCGGCTCCTACGCTGAATAGCGAGAGCAAGCCAAACAGAAGCACGAGCCAGACGCTATGGCTGATGGAGATCGCGGTCGCACTAAGGAACAGAATGGACAGAGAGGCGAAGAACAATGAAAGTGATTTTGACATATCGATTAACTCCTTATAGATAACCTTTCAAAAAGGTTAAAATATTTTTTGAATCATTAGCATAGATTCTGAAGCGATGCACATAATAACTTTGCAAGCTTGCAACACACAACGTGCAGAGGACGAAAGGAGATATCCCTATGAGCAGAAGCAACCAACTAATTGTCCCACAAGCAAACCAAGCACTGAATCAATTGAAACTTGAGGCAGCGCAAGAGCTGGGTGTACAAATTCCAGCTGACGGCTATTATGGCAACGTATCGACACGCGACGCAGGTTCGCTTGGTGGATACATCACGAAGAAGCTGGTTCAAATCGCTGAACAACAACTGTCCGGCGGCATCCGCTAAACGCTTCTTATACACAACGTTGCATTAACCAAGAAGTCCAAGGGAAACCTTGGGCTTTTTTAATTGGAAGCAACCCAAAAGCGGAGCCCCTTCCCATTGTGCAGGAAGGGGCTCCGCTCCGTCAATGTCAATACGTATCCATTCGCAGCCTTTTCATCAGCCGTTCATCACTCAGCCAGCCGACGTATGATCCAACCGTTTCAAATTGTTTATTCATCATCAGCACGCCAACGAACGGATATTGCTTGCGGTGGCGATAACGAACATCGGCCCAGCGGACTTCATATCCCCAAGTATGCTCCTTCACGTCCGCGCAGGCGAAGTTGGTGAAGTATAGAAAGGAACGAATGGCGGGATCATTTTTTGATTTTTCGACCGCGGGGTGACTGGAACACTTTGTTTTGTCCAGCCATTTGAGCTGTCCGTTCCGAAGATTGCCAATATGGAATGTATGATCTTCCGATTGCTTGACGACATTCCAGATGGAGAGCGAGATGGTCGGAATGGCGATATAGCTGTCGCTCTTGTGATAGCCGTGATCGAGCCGGGGCAGCTTGCGCACAATTTGCCGTGCGGAGTAAGTTCGCCATACGTAATATACGACCAGAAGCAGATACATGAGCGGAAACAAAACTGCGGGATTTACGAGACCTGCCGCCCACAGTAAAATGGCTATGAGATGTACGGTGAAGATAACGGGGTCGAAGATATGGATAATATTCCAGGATATCCATTTTTCATTGAACGGCCGCATGGCTTGCGTGCCGTATGCATTGAACAAGTCGGTTAAGACGTGTACGGCTACCGCCAGCAGAACCCAGCCGCCTACATGAAGCCAAGGCAGGCTTCCCCTGTAGAGGAGCTGAAGCAAGCCTGTAATCGCGATCGTCCAGAGCAGCACCGCGGGAAGCGAATGAGACATTCCCCGATGATTGCGAATATAACAAGCATTGCCTTTCAGCCGCAGCAAATTGTCCAGATCCGGCGCTTGGGAGCCGGCTATTGTGCCGATCAGCACAGCGGTGTGCACGGCCGGGCTCGCCGCGACGATCGGGTCGACCATCGCAAGACCGGCAAGTCCAATGCCCATGACAAGATGCGTTCCAGTATCCATGAGATGTGCCCCCCTGATTGAAGTGGATGTTAAGCGTAGTATCGGCGAAGCAGGGGAACTTTATCAATTGATTCGAGAGGAGACTCACGCCAAATGTACATTTGTTTTGCAGAATATAAGATCAAGCAAGAAAACAGGGAAGCCTATTTAAAGGAAGTGGATAAGCTGCGCTTGCAGGAAGCAGAGCTTGTCCATGTATATGAGGGAACGGATCAGCCTTCCTTGTTCGTAGAGGTCTGGGATTGCAAGGACGAGGCGCATGCCCTGCGCGTCAAGGAGGAACGTTTGAGCGGACGCTCTCCTTGGTTCGCGCTCTCAAGCTGGATAGAGGGGGGACCGGCCAAGCTGCACGTCTGGACGTTCAAGCCGGTTGCATCCAGCCTGACATAGGGAGGATTAGCTTTATTCGCTGACTGGCGAGCTTTCAGTAACGGTCGCGCCTTGGAACGGATATTCATATTTGATCGGCTCATCAAAGGTTACATAATCGAGGTTAAGCATCAGTAGAAGGTAGCGCATGCCAGTATTGGGATCGCTTATGATGATATGATCGCGTCCGGCCGCTTCAATTCTGCCCTTGAATATTTTTGCATTCCATTCGCGGTTGTTCTCATACGTCATGTAGAAGGTGCCGATTTTGCCTCTGTTCAGGCGCAGAATGTTCTCGACGTATGATTCTTCATTACCGGGTACCGTTACAATATTGCCGCCGCCGGGTGTGACGACCGAGCCGCTTGGGACCTGCGGAGGCATAGTGCTGGCAGCTGTATAATTGGAGACCGCAGCTTGCTGCGAATATGGCTGTGCATACGGCTGCGCATAACCGCCGCCGTATCCGTATGCGGCTCCATAACCCATATTGGGTCCTGCATTGGCCATGCTGACTTGCTGCTTATAACCGTAATTCGACATACTGTTAATCCTCGCTTTCAATCGTTAAGAATGAAATAATTCGACAACACTAATAAACGGAAGGACAATCTGCTGACGTTGGCACATAGAAGCAATGAGCCTTGAAGCGGCCGCTATGCGATTGATCCCACCATGTGTCAGGACAGGCGCCTGACGGACGGAAGAACCACAGCGCATTGGAAGCGGGATGCTGGCGCTCTCCTCCGATTACCCGTTTGGCAAGGCGAACGTCGCTGTCCCTTGCCTTCTGGTAGAAGTAGCCCTTTGTACTGGCTTCAAAACCTCCTGGGCTTTGATAGACCATGTCGGGAATGGAGCGTATGTTTTTGAAGTCAAGGCAATTGCCGCGGACGCGGTTGACACCGACGTTGCCAACCATCAGCATGCCGAGCTCACCTTCGCCCTCGGCTTCGGCCCGCATGAGTCTTGCGAGCATTTTCGTCTGTTCCGCGTTTGCTTTGATAACGGCCATAATGGAGCGGACTCACATCCCTTCAAAATCGTCGTAATCTGATAGGCGTTTGCCACATGGTTATTGTATGGATGGGCGGGCAGAATGGTTCCAGCTCAATTACAAATGATTTGTCACATTTTGAGTGTCGAATTCATGAACAAGGGGCATGAACGTTGTCACCGCTCTGTTTTTTCGGTATGATTAGATTCGATTCATCAATGAAAGATAGACGCGCCCGGCGCGTCTTGTCGCATAACTCGGGAGGCTAGCTTTGTGCTGAAGGACTTGATTGCTTTAACGAAACCGCGGCTCCTTCGATTGAATATGTTCGCTGCGCTTGGCGGTTTTTGGGTAGCTTCGAAGTGGGATATTGATATCGCGCTTATGATATGGATGCTGATTGGCTCCACCCTGACGATGGCTTCGGCTACCGTTGTGAACAATTATTGGGATCGTGAATTGGACCAGAAGATGGAACGCACTAGAAATCGTACGCTGCCGATGGGCAGAATGACGCCGTCTGCCGTCCTGGCTTACGGCCTTATTCTTGGTGTCACGGGCATTGCGTTATTATTTTTAATGGTTAATCCGATTACAGGCTGGCTTGGACTGCTGGGATGGTTTGTCTATATTGTCATCTATACGATGTGGCTGAAGCGTACCTCGACATGGAGCACGTCTATTGGCGGCATATCTGGCGCCATGCCTCCGGCTATCGGTTATTGTGCCGTTACAGGCGAGATTGACGCTGGTGCGTGGATTTTGTTTGCTCTGCTGTTCCTATGGCAGCCTGCGCACTTCTGGTCGCTTGCGATCCGCCGCGTAGAAGAATACCGGGAAGCGGGTTTCCCGCTGTTGCCTGTTGTGAAGGGCATTCAGCGCACCAAGTTGCAGATGATTCCATACGTTCTGCTGCTTCTGCCGTCGGTTATTCTGCTGTACTGGTATGGATACGCGGGCATTTATTTTCTTATTATTTCCGTCGTACTCAGCCTTGTATGGCTTGTCCATACGCTGCAAGGCATTAAAGCCAAAGATACGGACAAATGGGCTAAGGTTAACTTTTTAATTTCTGTCAATTATTTAATGGTTGTCTTTATTGCCATGATCGCGAATACGACTTCGGTGTAATCAGAGCCAGATCGGGTGCATGAGGACCAAGGGGAGAGGAATAAAGATGAGTTTTCTGCGCAAACACAGCTTTAAGATCGCCGTGCTGGCATTATGTGCGGCAATGGGCATTTATTTATTGTATATGTACGGTCCGAAGAAAGCGGAGCCGCTGCCATTGCTTCAGGCAGCACCTGCTTTCGAGATGAATGATATCGACGGCAAGCCGGTATCGCTGGAGTCGACCAGCGGCAAAGTTCGTATCGTCTACTTCTACTTTGCCAATTGCCCGGATGTGTGCCCGCCGACCACCTTTATGCTGGGTGAGGCGCAGGACATGCTGAGGGAGCAAGGCACGCTTGGAGACAAGGTCGAGCTGATCTCGATTACATTTGATCCGGAGCGGGATACGCCGGACGCGATCAGACAGTTCGCGGAACGCACTTCGGTTGATACGGACGGCTGGCACTTCCTGCGCGGCGAAGAGGCTGCTACGATTCAACTGGCCCGCGATTTTGAGGTTGGTGTCATTAAGGTAGAGAAAGAAAATACCTTTGCTCACTTCAACGTGATTACGCTGGTCGATCAGAACGGCCAGATCCGTGAATGGATTAACGGCAATGACGAAGAACTGACGCCGGAATATATCGTTCAGCAGATTAACAAGCTGCTCTAAAATTCATCTTTCATCCACCTGGAAGCGGGATCGGTCGCAGGATATACAATATGCGCATCGAGGCCCGCTTTTTCTAATTGCTGGATCAAATACTCGTCCGGCGTATGCTCGACGCCCGCATATCCCCGGCGCGTATAGATATGTTCTGCATCGGGAAACAGATCTCGGAGCATCCCGCGAATGCGCTTGCCCGATGAATCGTTATCGGTAAAGATATAGACGGCAAGTCCTCCGATATCCTTGCGAAGCTTCTCCAATTGATCCGTCCCCGGCGTCCCGTACGTACAGTAGATGCCTACTTCTTCATTCAAAACTCGTCTGAGCTTGCTTCTGTCGTTTTTTCCTTCCACTACGATGGCGTATTCCATATTCAATCCCCCTGTTCAACCTATAGTGTACCATCGCGCGAGCCGGAATAAAAAGCAAACGGCCCGACATGCGGGCCGCTGCTTATATGCTATGGTTTACCAAAAACCTGCACACACAATGATTACGAGCAGGATAAACAAGACGAGAATTGTGCCTACGTTATTGTGGCCGTGATGACCAAAGCCTCTGTGATCTACGCCTCCCATGGAGTCACCCCTCTCATTCGTTCAACGTCAAGGCATCAACCGTGCCACTCTCGCGCTGCGGTAGTCACTTGACACAATGTATCATATGAGCAGAGATGACAAATGCCTTGTGCATTTACCTATATTCAGGAAAAATGGGTGTTTGGCGTCATCGTTCTTATTTTATAGAATGGCAGCAGGGTTAGGCCGATCATGAGTCCTAGAAAAGCAATGTAATAAGGCGATACATGGCCGCGCAGCTGTCCCGCCAGCATCGGCCCCAGGAAAGCCCCTACCGAGAAGGCGATCGACAGGATGGAGAAGGTGCGGCCGTAGCGGGCGCCGCCGCTCAGCTCGATCAGCAGCGTAGACAATGCTGGCAAAACGATGCCCTTCGCCATCCCGATGCCGAGCAGCATGACTGGCAGCGGCAGTGGCACATCGGCGGCAATGCCGAAATACATCAGGGCCAGGCATACCGAACCAAACAGGGTGCGGGAGAAGGCTGGGAACCGGTTAAGGAACATCATGCTCAGTGTAATGAGGGCGCCTATGCTGATTACGGAGAAGAGAAGCCCGGTTGTCATCATCGCTTCCTTGGTTTTCGCCATAAGCGGCAGCTCGAAGGAGAGGATGCCTTGGGCGCAGCTGATACCAACAGGCAGCAGGAAGATAAGCCAGGGCAAGGCTGGTATGGGCTCGGCTTGCTTCTTTTTCTTCAAAGCGGCAGGCGCCGGGGGTTCCCCATCCGCTGCAACCTTCGTCTCGTCAAGCTTGCGGTTTATATCTTTGATGAAGAAGAGAGCGCATATGGCCGTTATAACAAGGACCCATCCCAGGACGGTAAAAGCAACGGCGAAGCCGATCTTGGCAACCAGATATGCTCCAGCAGCAGGGGATACGACAGAAGCCAGCGTATGAACTAATCCGTTGCCCGCCATGAGCTTGCCCTGCTCGGTTCGATCATCCGTAAGGCGCGCCAGCAGCGCAAGGCAGGCAGGCGAGAGGAAAGCGAGCACAAAGCCGCTGATCGAACGAAGCAGCAGCAGCTGCCAAGGGTCCGTCACATTGGACTGGAAGAGCAGGATCACCCCTGCAGCGAGCAGACTGAACACGATAAACAAACGGCTGCCGTAACGGTCGACCCCGAATCCGGCAATCAGATTGCCCGGAAGATGGGTGATCGAATACATGCCCATCATCAATCCAATGAATGACGGAGCAGCTCCGATCGAGATGGCGAACGGCGTCAGAATCGGATATTGCGCGTGCAAATCAAAAAACGCGACGAACAAAAACAAGTAAAGCCAAACAGCGGTTTTCATTGGCATATATCTCCTTTGCTCGGTCCCTTCTATCTACTTGTACGTCACGATGGGACAGGATATGTCTGCCTGTATTGGAAGTGAGCGTTTACGCCCTTTCGCCCGTAGGCTATAATATTTTGTAATCGCGTTTTGTACGAGATATAATGGAGGGGATCGTAATGAGTTTTTTGGATTTTACATCGTATGACACAGAGACATGGACAACGTTTTTCAAAGATAACTGGCTGGTGCTCGTCATAGCGCTGGTTGTGCTGTTTTTGGTCATTCGAATTGTGAAGACAGTCGTAAAGTGGGCCATCGTTGCCGCACTCGTTATTGGCCTTGTGCTGTACAGCGGATATACACTGGACGATGTCAAGGATATCGGCTCTAAGGTCATGGACAATGTGAAGCAGGAAGCGCTCAATGTAATGGTTGGAGACGGGAAAGATGCGGACTACAACCTGAATGAAGACGGGACCTATACGGTCAAAACCAATAATGTAGAGTTGAAAGGCGAGGTCGGAGCGTCGGAAGTAAAGGTATCTGTCCACGGTGCGCCGTATATTACGTTCCAGATTGACGGTGTAATCCAGACATTTATCGATCAAGCAAAGCTAAACGGTTAGCCTGCAGGTTTCTTACGCCTGCATGGGTTGGGAGTGGATAACATGCAGGACGATCCGCAGAAGCGGGATATTGACAACCGGCGGAATTTCACATTCCGCTTGAACTTTTTTTTCTTTATCACATTTGCATTATTCAGCTTGCTCATCGTCCGATTGGCGGTGCTGCAATTTGTAGAGGGCCCATCGCTTAGCGCGATCGGAGTGGATACAAGCACAAGGAAAAACCAGATTCCGCCGATACGGGGCAATATCTACGATGCCAATGGATACCCGATCGCATTCTCGACATCAACACAATCCTTGTACTATAGCATTCAACCAAGCACAAGATCGAAGAAGTATGATGACGCTGCGAAGGAAACAGCGGAGAAGCTTGAGGAAGTCTTCCAGAAGTTCGGCGATCCGAAGCTGGAGATGTCGGTTGACGATATCATTCGCCAGATGGACCTGGACTTCCAGCGCAATTATTTGTATGTGCCTAGACGGATCAAGTCGGGACTGACCAATGCAGAAGTCGCTTATTTCATGGAGAATCTGTCGGATTTCACCGGCATTGAAATTATGGAGGAGAGCGTCCGCAATTATGACCAGAGCTCGATTGCGGTGCAGCTCGTCGGATATTTGAAGAAATATAAGGGTGTCCGCCTCGACAATGAGTTCTATAAGAACAAGATGAATGAGACCGACCCTACCCTCAAATATTTGGAGGAAGAAGAGGTAGGTCTGGACGGACTGGAGTTCATGTACCAGGATGTGCTTCGCGGGAAGAACGGCTTGAAGACTTATCCGATCAACAATCAGGAGCATATTATCGGGCCGATGCGCATTACGAACCCGGAGAAGGGCTCCGATCTGTACTTGACGATCAACAAGGACGTTCAGCTTCGAACCGAAGAAGCAATCATGACCCACCTGGAGAAGATCCGAACCTCAAGCAACAGGTACGAGCGCGCGGAATTCGCCCAGACCGGTTTTGCGGTTGCTATGGAAGTGGATACAGGCAAAGTGGTGGCGATGGCCAGTATGCCTGACTATGATCCCAATATATGGGCAGGCGGCCGAATTAGCCCTGAGGATTACGAGAACTTCGGTTACGTGCTCTCGAACGGTACCATTCGTACCGTCTACGGGCCTTACAAGACGACGGAAGAGCGGAATCGCCATCCTTCCTCCATCGTGCCGCTCGGCTCAACCATGAAGCCGCTCACGGTGCTCCTGGGATTGAATGAGGGTCTGTTCACGACGGAGACCCGCTACAACGATACCGGCGCGTTCTATTATGGCCGGGCTGGCACTCATCAAGTGCGGATCGGTAACTCACAGGGCAAGGTGTACGGCTCCATCGACGGGGCGAAAGCGATCGAAAAATCGTCCAATCCGTTCATGGCAGCAATGATTGGCAATGCGCTTTATATGCGCGGACCGGTGAACGGCAAGTCCAGCGTTGAGATTTGGGACGAGTATATGAAGCAGTTTGGTCTTGGCGTGTCGACGGAGAGCGGACTGCCTGGAGAGTCCGCCGGGGTCATTGAGTACTTTGGGGAGGCCGAGCGAGCGAGTGAGCAGTCTGCGCTTGTCCAGGCTTCCTTCGGACAGCAGGGCCGTTATACGACGCTGCAGCTTGCCCAGTATGTCGCGACGCTTGCGAACCGCGGCGCAAGGGTGAAGCCGCAGTTCGTGAGTGAAATTCGCGATGCTGACGGCAATGTAGTCCAAGGCTACACGCCAGAGATTCTGAATACGATCGACATTCCGGAGAAGTACTGGAAGGAAATCGAGACAGGCATGTCCAAGGTTGATGTGCAGGGCTTTGAAGGCTTCGAGCATAAGTTCAACCGGAAGACAGGTACGTCCGAGCAAGAGGTGTCGAAGCGCCGGGCGAATAACGCCGTATTCATCGCGTATGCCCCTGCGGACAAGCCTAAGCTTGCCGTAGCGGTAGTTGTGCCGGACGGCGGCTTCGGCGGCTACGGTGCAGCTCCGATCGCCAGACAGATCTTCGATGCCTACGATGCAGAGATCGGATTGACGGGCGTTCCGAACAAAGCGCTGAAAGCCAAGCTGTCGCTGCAAGACCAGAATGGCGGCGCAGCAGACGTTAATGCACAGGACTAAGAAGAGTATAGGCAATTAATCAATAGCAGGATGAAAAAGCTGTTCGTGACGAATTCGTCACGTGCGGCTTTTTTTTGTAGGCGGAATAGTCAGAAAATCCAAAAAATAAATGTTGCATAAGAGAAACATTTTTGTGTATTATTAAAAAAGAGGCGTTAGGCTAAATGAAATGGATAGAGGCAAATCCAATTTTGTTCTTATCGTGATTGGTTTATGGGGAGGCATACTTATGAAAGTGCGTATATTCGGTTATTCAGCTATTCAAAGATTAATGATCACATTAGCGTTTTTGACTGTATTCATTCTGGTATTGTCGGCTTGCGGTAGCGAAACGGGTTCCAATGACAGCGGCAAGCTGCGCATAACGGCAACGACCGGGATGATTGCGGATGCGGCCAAGCAGGTCGGCGGTGAATATGTGGAAGTGACGGGATTAATGGGGCCGGGCATCGATCCCCATCTATATAAGGCATCACAAGGCGATGTTCGGAAGCTTGATCACGCAGATATTATTTTCTACAACGGTCTTCATCTGGAAGGCAAGATGGGAGAAATTTTCGAAAAGCTGGAGAAGAGCAAGCCGGTTGTAGCGGTTGCCTCCAGGCTGGTAGAGTCCCAGTTGCTTGGCGATCCGGCTGCGACGGGGGAAGCCACGCATGATCCGCATATCTGGTTCGATGTGAAGCTGTGGATGTCCGCTGTTGAAGTCATCAGAGACTCGCTTGCCGAGAAGGACCCGGCACACGCGGAGCAATATGCGGCGAATGCCAGCGCTTATCTGGCGGAGATGGAGAAGCTCGACGCGTACGCTCGCGAGCAGATTTCTTCTATTCCGGAGAAGAGCCGCATTCTGGTAACGGCGCATGATGCTTTCGGCTATTTCGGCAAAGCATACGGGCTGCAAGTCACAGGCCTGCAAGGCATGAATACGATGTCGGAATACGGCTCCAAGGATGTAAGCGAGCTGAGGGAATTTTTGGTGGAGAACAGCATCAAAGCGGTATTCATCGAATCGAGCGTATCCTCGAAGTCGATCGAATCTGTCATTGAAGGAGCCAAGAAGCTAGGCCATGAGGTTCGGATCGGAGGAGAATTGTTCTCCGACGCGATGGGCGATAAGGGAACGCCGGAAGGCACTTATCTGGGCATGGTGAAACATAATGTAGATACGATTGTTGAATCGTTGAAATAACGTTTGATAGTTAGAGAAAGAGAAAGGGAGTGGCCTATATGAGTCAGACAGCAAAATCGATGTTCACGTCAAGCGAGGCTGCGGCGCCATTGTCCGTAAGCGGGCTTAGCGTAGCTTATCAGAAAAAACCTGTGCTTCGGAACGTTTCCTTTCAAGTAAAGGAAGGCGAACTAATCGGCATCATCGGTCCGAACGGAGCAGGGAAATCTACGATGATGAAGGCGGCCCTCGGGCTGATACCGTCCATTAGCGGAGAAGTACTCGTCTATGGCAAGTCTTATAAGGAACAGCGCAAGCTGATCGGCTATGTGCCGCAGCGGGAATCCGTTGATTGGGATTTCCCGACGAACGCGCTCGACGTAGTGCTAATGGGAACGTACGGCAGGCTCGGCTGGTTCGGCCGGCCGAGAGCGAAGGACAAGGCGCTTGCGCTGGAATGTCTGGAGAAGGTCGGCATGGCGGAATTCGCCGACCGGCAGATCAGCCAATTGTCCGGAGGACAGCAGCAGCGCGTATTTCTGGCAAGGGCGCTAGCGCAGAACGCCAAGCTGTATTTCATGGATGAGCCCTTCGCCGGCGTGGACGCTGCTACGGAGAAAGCGATCATCACGCTGCTGCAGGAGCTCAAAAAGCAAGGGAAGACGGTCATCGTCGTCCATCACGATCTTGCGACCGTCGAGCAATACTTCGACTCCGTGCTGCTGCTTAATGTAGAGCTGCAGGCGTTCGGACCGACGTCTGAGACATTCACGCAGGAGAAGCTTCAGCAAACCTATGGGGGAAGATTGGCATTTCTCGATCAGAGCCGAGGTGATCGGTCATGAAAAACTTTATGGAGATGATGGCCGATCCCAATATGCAGTGGATTTTCTTCGGCTGCATGCTGCTGGGACTCAGCAGCGGAGTGATCGGAAGCTTCTCGTACCTTCGGAAGCAAAGCCTTGTTGGAGATACGTTAGCGCATGCGGCGCTGCCGGGCATATGTATCGCATTCATGCTGACCGGCGTCAAGTCGATCGGCGTGTTTCTGATCGGAGCCGGAATCGCGGGCGTGATCGCGACCTTCGGAATCGGCTACATTACGCGCCACTCCAGATTGAAGCAGGATGCGGCGCTTGGCATCGTGCTGTCGACGTTTTTCGGATTAGGCATTGTACTTCTTACCTTTATTCAACACGGCGCTTACGGCAATCAAGCAGGTCTTGATAAATTTCTGTTCGGGCAAGCGGCTGCAATGGTAGGATCAGATGTCGTGACGATGTCGATCATCTCGGTAGCGTTAGTGACGATCTGTACCTTGTTGTTCAAGGAGTTCAAGCTCATTTCCTTTGATCCCGGTTTTGCCAAAGGAATCGGCTATCCGGTGGCGTTCCTGGAGCAGCTGCTTATGCTGCTGATTGTAGTAGCTGTAGTTGTAGGCATACAGGCGGTTGGCGTTGTACTGATTGCTGCCCTGCTCATTACACCCGCGGTATCGGCGAGATATTGGACGAATCGTCTGGGTGTTATGGTTGCTTTATCCGGCGTATTCGGCGCACTTAGCGGTGCGCTGGGCACATGGATCAGCTCCTCGGTATCCAATCTGCCGACAGGTCCTGTAACGGTGCTTGCCGCGACCGTGTTTTTCCTGCTATCGATTTTGTTCGGTCCTCAGCGCGGCTTGATTGCAAGACGGCTGCTCCGCCTTCGCGTAAAGAAGCGCTATATGATGGAGGGAGAGCTGCGGGCTGAACGCATGAAAGGAGAGACCGCTATATGAGCGACTTTTGGATATTACTAACCGGTTCTCTTGTTGCCGCATGCTGTGGCATTGTAGGTGTTTTCCTTGTGCTTCGCAAGATGGCCATGATCGGAGACGCCATCAGCCACTCCGTTATGCCGGGCATTGTGATTGCCTTTCTCATTAGCGGCTCCAGAGATTCGCTGCTGATGATGTTCGCCGCACTTGTATTCGGGGTGCTGACCACCTTCTTAATCGGCATGTTCCAGCGAAGCGGCATTCAATCGGATGCTTCGATTGGCGTTGTATTTACTGCATTGTTCGCCATCGGAGTCATCTTGGTCAGCTTGTTCGCACGGCAGGTGCATCTGGATCAGGATGCGATTCTGTATGGCGAGATTGCATTCGTCCATTGGAATGTGTGGGAGATTGGCGGCGTCAGCATGGGACCGAAAGCGGTATGGCTGCTCGGTGTTACGCTTGCTGTCATCATCGCAGTGATCTACTTCTTCTACAAGCAGTTCAAGCTATGTTCCTTTGATCCGGCATTGGCTGCGGCGATTGGGATTCCGGTTGCGTTCTTCCACTACCTGCTTATGGGGCTGGTCTCCATGGCAACGGTCAGCTCCTTCGAGAGCGTGGGCGCAATTCTCGTCGTAGGTCTGCTAATTATTCCGGCATCAACCGCTTATCTGCTGACGGACCGGCTCAGCGTCATGATTCTGATCAGTGTTGCAGTCGGCGTAGCCAGCACATTTTTGGGTTACGGCGTATCGGTATTGCTGGACGCTTCGATTGCGGGCTGCATGGTATGTGCCGCAGGCTTGCTCTTCGTGCTGGCCTTCCTGTTCTCACCGTCTCATGGTTTAGTTATTCGGAAGCTGAGACAGCGCTCGATGGCTTCATCGGTGAATGTCTGACGATAGTTATAGAAGCGAAGAGACCGTCCACCGGACTTGCCGGGCAGGACGGTCTCTTTTTCGTTTGGTTGTTTCGGGTCTTAATATGTTAAAATAGGCTGGTACGTTAGGAACGGATAAGGAGATGGGCACCATGACGAAGTACAAATTGATTGCACTGGATATGGACGGAACGCTATTGAACGAGCAGAGCGAAGTCAGTAGAGAGAACGCCGAATGGGTGCAGCGTGCTCTTGACGCTGGCATCACGGTCAGCTTCTCCACAGGCAGAGGTTTCGCCAGCGCGCTGCCATATGCGGAGCAGCTAAAGCTTACGACACCGATGATTACCGTCAACGGCGGCGAGATCTGGACAAAGCCCCATGTGCTGTACAAACGGACGGAGCTGAGCCCGGTCTACATACAGCGTCTGCATGAGCTGGCGCAGCAATATCCCGAAGTGTGGTTCTGGGCCTATACGACAGGTGAGATATACAATAAGGAGCGTTGGTTCGACGCAACTCATAACTACGATTCCTTTCACTGGCTCAAGTTCGGCTACTATACTGAAGACGATCGGGCGCGGGAGCTTATTCTGGCCGAAGTGCAAAGCTGGGGCGGACTGGAAATTACGAATTCCTCCTTGCAAAATATCGAGCTGAATCCGCTGGGCGTATCCAAGGCGAGCGCGCTTAAGGATTTGTGCGAGTGGATGGATATTGATATGTCACAGGTTGTAGCGGCTGGAGACAGCCTTAACGATATTGCAGCGATCCGCGAAGCGGGCCTCGGGGTTGCGATGGGCAACGCGCAGGATGCCGTGAAGGAAGCGGCTGACGTCGTGACGCTGTCCAATCAGGAGCATGGAGTGGCAGAATTGATCAAGCGCTACGTTCTGTAGCGACATCCGTATACTTAAATAGACACAAGGATAATGCCTGTGCCGAATCTTCATAACCTTAAGGGGAGATGAAACATGTTTTTGGATATTTTGGGATGGACGCTTATTGTATTGCTGTTCATCATCGGCATGGCGGGAACGATTTATCCGATACTGCCGGGGGCTATCGCCATATATGCGGCTTATTTTGTGTACGGGCTGTTTTTTTCGTTTGAGCCGTTTGGCGTATTTTTCTGGATCATTCAGTCGCTGATCTTTATCGTGCTGTTCATCGCGGATTATGCGGTGAGCGCATGGGGGGTCAAGCGGTTTGGGGGAACGAAGGCTTCGGTGATCGGAAGCACGATCGGACTCATTGCGGGACCTTTTGTCATTCCGGCTTTTGGTCTCATTATCGGTCCCTTTGCGGGCGCCGTCATCGGAGAGTTGATCGCAGGCGCCAACTTCGAGAAATCGCTTAAGGTAGGCTGGGGCTCGCTGGTGGGATTATTTACAAGTGTCATCGTTAAAGTGATTCTGCAAAGCGCCATGATCATTCTGTTTGTATTGTGGCTGATCTTCAACTAAGTGGATGGCATGAGAAACTAGACTACATTAAAGGCGGTTATTGGATATGGTAAAAGTAACGGTATGGAATGAATTTCTGCATGAGAAACAGCATGATGAAGTGAAGAAAGTCTACCCGGACGGCATTCATCAGGCGCTGGCCAAAGGCATCGCCGCAGGCGATATCCAGGTCGCTACCGCAACGCTGGAAGAGCCGGAGCACGGCTTGACAGAAGAGCGCCTTAACGAGACGGACGTGCTGATCTGGTGGGGCCATATGGCTCATGACCAAGTAGATGATGCCATCGTGGAGCGGGTGCAGCAGCGCGTGCTGAACGGCATGGGGCTAATCGTCCTTCATTCCGGGCATTTCTCTAAAATTTTCAAAAAACTGATGGGCACAGGCTGCGACCTGAAGTGGAGAGAAGCAGGGGAGAAGGAGCGCCTGTGGGTCGTTAATCCCGCGCATCCGATTGCAGCAGGCTTGCCTGAATATATTACGCTTGAGAACGAAGAGATGTATGGCGAGCACTTTGACATTCCGGCGCCGGATGAGCTGATCTTCGTCAGCTGGTTCGAAGGCGGAGAAGTATTCCGAAGCGGCTGCACGTTCAGCAGAGGACAAGGCAAGATCTTCTACTTCCGTCCAGGCCACGAGACCTATCCGACTTATTACAACCCGCAAGTTCTGCAAGTGATTCAGAACGGCATTCGCTGGGCGGCGCCTTCTCTGGCAGCTGCTCCTGTACGCGGCAACCATCAGCCGCTAGAACCGATCTCAAACCAATCGTAAGGGGACGAGCCGACCGTTATGCTGAAGAAAGAATCCCTATTAAAGGGCACGATCATACTGGCGGCGGCAGCGCTCGTCGCCCGGTTTCTCGGCTTGTTCCAGCGTATTCCGCTGGACTATATGCTCGGGAACGAAGGCAATATTGCCTTCACGAATGCGAATCAGGTCTATATGATCGTACTTATGATCGCAACGGCAGGCTTTCCGAGCGCCATCAGCAAGATGGTGTCAGAGCGGTATGCGCTGGGAAGACCTGATGAGGCCCAGCGCATCTATCGCGCAGGTCTCTTGTTCGGACTTATAGCGGGCTTCGTGCTGGCTGTCGCCCTGTTCGTGCTGGCGCCGCTGTATGGCGCCATATCCAAGGAGCCGGGAAGCGTCATGGCTATTCGCGCGATCGCGCCGGCACTCTTGTTCTTCCCTCTCGTTGCGATGATGAGGGGCTACTTCCAGGGACGGCAGATGATGTCCGTCGGCGGCACCTCCCAGATCGTGGAGCAATTCGCGCGCGTTATTCTGGGCTTGCTGCTCGGCTGGCTTGTGCTGGAGCTGGGCTGGGGCGACCGCTGGGCGGCAGCGGCCATTACATTCGGCAGCGTATTCGGTGGCATCGCGGCTTTCGCCGTGATGCTAAGATTCGCCCGCAAGCTGAAGAAGCAGGACGCTTCCACCAGAAAGCCTGCCCGCCGGATGAATGCGGAGGCCTCTGCTGCGCTTAGACCTTCATTTAGCTCCCCATCTGCTAAGACACCGTCCGGTACGTTGACCAATCGGGGAATCTACAAAGAGATTCTGAGCATGTCGATTCCGTCCTTAGTCACGTCGATGTCAATCAATTTGGTTCTTCTATTCGACGTGATGCTGTTCAACCGGCTGACTAATAATTTCTATACGATGGTTGAAGCGAAGGCGGTTGCCGCCGACTATGGCATTAAAGCGATCTCCCTGGCGGGCATACCGCCCATTCTGGCTATCGCGCTTGGGTCGTCCATTATTCCGATTATCTCATCCGCCTTCTCTCTGAAAAATATGGACGAGGTGCGCCGCCAGGCATCCATGGTGATGCGGATCGTATGCTTCACGGGCGTGCCTGTTGCCCTGCTGCTGGCGGTAGCTTCTTATTCCGTCACGGGCCTCCTGTTCGCGGGGCCAAGCGGCAGCGGACCTGTAGCGGCGTTGTCGGCTGCAGCTATCCTGCAAATTACGATGATGACCTCCAATTCGATCATCTATGGCATGGGCAAGCCAAGGCTGTCCATGACTCATACGCTAATCGGACTGGGCCTTAAGGTTGCCGTCAGCATTGCGCTAGGGCCGTTTCTTGGCATCTATGGACTTATTATCGGCTCTGCCGTATGTTTTATCGTAGTTACCATGCTCAATCTGAGAAGCATTAACGGCATCGTGAAGCTGCAAGTGCTTGGCGCGCGCTGGCTGCCGTACATTGCTGCAGTGGCGCTATCCGCTTTGGCAGGTTGGGGTGCTGAGCTTGGCGTCTTGACGCTGACGAGCGCTTGGCCTAACAAGCTGTCGTATCTTCTTGCAGCTATAGCTGCCGCGGCAGTAGTGGGCGGGCTGTACGTTGCGCTGCTGCTCATCCTGCGAGTGATTAGGCCAGAGGACGTATCGGCGCTGCCAAGGCCGCTCAGAGGGCCGTTCAACAAGCTTCTCCGCGTATTTCAACGTGCGGGAGCTTAATGTGCCATAATTTAAAGGCTTGAATTAGAAATAAACGCCAAATTATACATTCCAGACGTTTACAATCCTCAAACCTCTCAAGTACAATGAATTCAGTTCATTTATATGTACATAAGAGGGAGAGATAGGGATGAAGAAATGGCTGAATGCCAGACGATTATCTATGCTGCTGCTCGCCATGACGATTTTGATCGCGGCGGGCTGTCAGTCGGTTGGGGGACTGGATCTCAACCAGACGCTGAAGAACTCGCTGAAGACGACTTCCAGCGAAAGCAAGAGCACGCTTGAATTCAAGCTGAATCTGGATGAGAAAGCAATTAAGGATGCAATTGAAAATGAAGAAGCAACAGACGAAGATGTTGCGTTGATCCGCTTGTTCTCGAATGTAAAGCTGGAGCTTCACCAATTGCAGGCAAGCCATACCCGCCTGTCCGTTGAGGGCAAGCTGACGCTTGGCGAGCAACCGGTATCGGTAGGCTTCTCGGCGAAAGCGGATGAGAAGACGCTAGTGGTCGAATTGGAAGGTGCAAAACAGCCGTTCACCTTCGATCTGACAGGCGAGACATATTTGGAGCTGAACGGGATTGATGCTGAAGAAGCAGCCTTGCCTGAAGGCGCCGAGGAGTCACTGACTAAGCTTGGCTTTGATATGATGGATATTGTTTCTCATTACGGCATAACGAACCTGCCTAACCCGAAAGACCTGAAGGTTACGCCTGTATCGGAGCCGATCAACGGCGTTGAGACAGGGCTGATGCATGTTCAGTTCAGTCTGGACAGCAAAGGACTATGGGATTGGGCGGGCTCGTACCTAGATGCGCTCATTGCCGACCGTGAAGGCTTGCAAGCCATGGTCAAGGGCATATTAGAATTGTTCGAATCGAACAAGGCGCTGCTGGAGTCGCTTGGCGAGACTGATCTGCTTGGCACGGGCACGCTGGACGCGCCTACGCTGGAGGAACAGGCGGAAGAGGCGGCTGGGATGCTTACGGAAGAGCTTGTGTACCTGCGGGATGAAATGAAATCCTTGGAGAAGGAAGACAAGGAGTCCCTTGATGCCTTCTTTAACGAAGCGCTTAAGCTGAATGTAGACGTCTACGTGGACAGCAGCCTTCATATTCGCAAGACACAATATGACCTGAGTTATACGTCTGCGGACACCGTTCAAGAGATGGGATTGCCTTTCACAGGACTATCGCTGAAGCTTAACACCGAGCAGTGGGATGTGAATGGCGATGTGAAGCCTGCAGCGCCTGTGGTTACAGAAGATGCCATTACGCTTGAAGAAGCGGAATATATGCAAGGCTACGATGTTGTGAAGCTGTTTGAAGAGGATTCGTTTATTTATGACCTGTTGAAAAACAAGATGCACATTACGTATCAGGCTTACTATGGATTTCCAGAATCGTTCTATAACCCGCCGATTGTGATGCCGGGCTATATTACAATGGTAGCTGTCCGTGACGTTGCGGAAGATTTTGGCGCTGAGGTCACCTACGATCCGAAGACGCGTACCATTACAGTTGCAGACCGCGGCACGGACACGAAGATCCAGTTCCAATCGGGCAGCGACAAGGTCATCGTGAACGGCGTCAAGGAAGTATGGCCGCTTCCGGCCACCGTAATCGAAGGCACAACTTATGTGCCTGCACGGAAGCTGGCTGAAGCATTAGGGGCAACGATTGAGTGGCAAACGTTCTACGAGGATGGAGACAAAGTTCTCGTCATCGAGCGCGAATTGTAAAATAGGGCTGGAGGTTGTACATCCATGAACAAATTGAAGACGGAAGCCGAGTTCAGAGAAGCGGTCTCGGGCGGAGAATTGACTATTGCTGTATTCAAAGCGGTATGGTGCAAAGACTGCCACTTTATTGATCCCTTTATGCCGGATGTGGAGAAGCAGTATGAGGGCCGTGCGCGTTTCTTCGAAATCGACCGCGACGATCTGCCTGATCTATGCTCGGAATTGAATATTCTGGGCATCCCGAGCTTTATTGCGTTCAAGGACGGCAAGGAATTGATCCGCTTCGTCAGCAAGCTGCGCAAGTCCCGCGAAGAAATCGAAGAGTTCGTGGATCGCGCGATTGCGGTTAGCGATAATCTGGCACAAGCCTAAAGTTAAAGGATTGGCATACTAAATCCGTATGGGAGCGGCGCGATTGCAAGCCGCCTCATACGGATTTTGTTTTTATGGGATGAAAGGCCGAATCGTCACATTTTCAACATGGCTTTTGCCCAAGCTTATCGCTATAATTGAAGGGTCATAACTTACGGAAAATAGGTGATTTTTTATGGTAACCGGCCGTTTTCGCGCGTTTGCTATCGCATCGTGCATCGGAATGCTGCTTGTACTTTTAGCCGGGGCTTTGGTCACGAATACCGGTTCTGGCAGAGGCTGCGGCGACGATTGGCCGCTCTGTCACGGCAAATTCATTCCTGCGTACACATTCGAGTCTATGCTGGAATACTCCCATCGTGTTGTCAGCGCCCTGGAGGGCATCCTTGTTCTTGGCGTTACGATCGCCGCGTATCGCATGTACAAACGTAATCCTGATGTGTACAAAGAACCTTATTACTATGCGGGATTTGCGCTTTTGTTCACTGTTATACAGGCGTTTATGGGTGCAGCTGCCGTCTTATGGCCGCAATCGCCGCCAATCATGGCTATTCATTTTGGCATATCCATTATTGCCTTTGCAGCTACGATGCTGCTCGTCATCTGGACGTATCGCGTGCGCAAGGGGCCGCAAAAGACCTTTGTTGTGCCGAGGTCCATTCTTCCACGCGCCTTGATTACATCGGTATATTGTTATGTCGTGATCTACCTTGGCGCTTTCATCCGTCATACCGAAACGGCGGGCGGCTGTGAAGGATGGCCGCTATGTAACGGCCAGGTCATCCCGGAGATGACGGGCGCTACGGGCATCGTCTTTATCCACCGGGTAGCCGCATTGATATTGGCGCTCATGATCGCCGGATTGTATTATCATGTGCGCAAGGTTAGTTCCGACGGCGAAGGCCTGACAAGCTCCGCTGGCTGGGTGCTGCTGCTAATCGTTGCTCAAGTGATGAGCGGGGCTTGGCTGACATCCACAGTCGGGGACGAGAACTGGTTTATCTTTACGAGCTTGATTCATAATTTGATTATCGTAGGCCTATTCGGCATATTAATGGACATTGTCATTCGTTCATGGCGGCTTAGGGAGCGGGAAGGAAGTGGGAAGCTATGACGTTCGGGAATTTGCGCGAGTTTCTGGAAGTACTGAAGAAGGACGGCGATCTGAAAATCATCGAAGCTCCAGTTGATCCTTACCTGGAGCTAGCTGAAATTCATCGTCGCGTCATCGAACAGGAAGGACCGGCGCTGCTCTTTACGAATGTAAAGGGCAGCCCTTTCCCTGTCGTGACGAATCTGTTCGGGACAAGCAGAAGGGTTGACCTTGCTTTCGGACCAAGACCAGAAGAGCTGATGAAGCAGATCGTAGGCGCGACAGAAAGAATCATGCCGCCGACACTGAAGGCCATCTGGGGCGAGAAGCAATTGATTCTGGATATGATGAAGGTGGGCATGAAGGATGTGCCGGCTTCTTCCGCGCCGATTCTGGGTACGCTCAAGAAGGAGCGTCCGCTGGCAGGATTGCCAGCCATCACAAGCTGGCAGGAGGACGGCGGGCCGTTCGTGACGCTGCCGCTGGTCTATACGGAGAGCATGGCTTCACGCAAGAAACATAATCTCGGCATGTATCGGATGCAGATTTTCGACGACTCCACGACCGGCATGCATTGGCAAATACATAAAGGCGGCGGCTTCCACTATTACGAAGCGGAGCAGCGGGGCGAGGCGCTTCCTGTAACCGTATTCCTGGGCGGGCCGCCGGCTTTGATCGCTTCGGCGATCGCTCCGCTGCCGGAGCACTTGCCGGAGCTGCTGATGGCTTCGCTTATTCTTGGGGAGAAGCTTCCCGTCGTTCAAGATCCGCAAGGCGGCCACCGCATCCCGGCGCAAGCGGAATTTGCGATCAGCGGCAAGGTACCTCCGCATCTGCGCAGGCCAGAGGGGCCATTCGGAGACCACTTCGGCTATTATTCCCTGATCCACGATTTCCCTGTATTTGAGGTCGACCATGTGTGGCATCGTAAGGATGCCATCTATCCGGCTACAATTGTCGGCAAGCCTAGACAGGAAGACTACTATTTGGGCGAATACTTGCAGCGGCTGCTTGCGCCGGCGTTCCCGATGGTGATGCCAGGCGTGAAGGAGCTATGGGCATATGCAGAGGCCGGCGTACATGCGCTTGCGGCGGCAGTCGTCAGAGAATCGTATTCCCGAGAGGCGCTCTCTACGGCATTCAGCATCTTGGGCCAGGGCCAGCTGACGCTGACCAAATTCCTTATGCTGACGGACCAGCCGATTGACTTGTCGCGCTTCGATGTCCTGCTTGAGACGGTGCTGGAACGCTTCAATCCCGCGACAGACCTGTTCGTATTCGATGAGACATCACATGATACGCTGGATTATACAAGCGGCAAGCTGAATCACGGCAGCAAGGCGGTTATGCTTGGCGTAGGCGAGCCTGTCCGTAAGCTGCCAAGGACTTATACAGAAGGCGCAATAGGTGAGATCAACAACGCACAGGTGTACTGCCCGGGCTGTCTGGTCGTGTCAGGCGCTTCCTATGAAGCGGAGCCGGCACTCGCCGAGCGGCTGCTTGAACGACTGAGCGAGAAGGGAACGGACTGGCCGCTTGTTATATTGGCGGATGACGCCAATATTGTGACGGGGCAAACCGCTTTCCTATGGACCGTATTTACTCGCTTCAATCCGGCTGACGATATCTACGCGTTGTCTGACGTACGGAGACATCACTTCGGCTACAAGCTGCCGATCGTAATCGATGCGCGTATGAAGCCAGGATATCCTGATGAGCTGTTCCCGCGCGAAGATGTTGTGAAGCTGGTTGATACACGCTGGAACGAATACAAACTATAATTGCTTGCGGCAGGAGGCGTTAGTCATGCTACATTTCATGTTCGACGAACCGGAGAGAATAGCGGACGGCGCGTTAGCTGAAACATTCGTCCTGATGGATCAATTTGTAGATATGGTGGCAAGCCGTATTCGGAGCGGACAGGATACGGACCAGAAGCTGCGCAAATATGAAATATGGACGAAAGGCTTGCGCTCCTCGCTCATTGAGCTGGAGCAGAGCCATTATGCGGCAAGCCGCTTCAAAGATAAGGTCGCTTCAAGATCGGTGGACGACATGTCCAAAGACGAAAAGCTGGATTATGACCGCTATGTTTATTTTGATAAAAACAGTTTTATACGGGTCTTTTCCTTATTGGATAAGATGGGCACTCTGCTGAATGAATTGCTGGGGATGCGCACGGAGAAGATCAAACCTCATTTTTCCTATTTTACGGTACTGCGGAATATGCGGGAGCGGAAAGCGCATCCCGGCTTGACCTGGAAGCTGAACGATGTGAAGGAACAATATAAGGATTCAATGAACCGGTTGCGCAAGCGCAGAAATACGGAAATCCATTATATGAACTCTGAAATGCATGACGATCTGATCCAGAGCCAGCGCATGTACGGCGAGGAAGCGCGGCTGGAAAATATCGCGCAGCAGTCGGAAGATTTGACGAATTGCTTGCATATGTCTATAGAATCATTAAGGCTTACGTTCCAATATGCTTGCGCGCTTCTGCGCAGCAAGTCCGTATAATCCCGGGAGAGGGTGATATAGGTGGAGCTGAGGGGAAGAACAGCGCTCGTAACAGGCAGCGCCAAAGGGCTCGGGAAGCGAACGGCGCTGCAATTGGCCGAGCAGGGCTGCAATCTGATTATCAATTATTTGGAGAGCGAGCAGGAAGCGCATGAGGTGAAGAGCAGCATTGAGCAGCTTGGCGTAAAAGCCATCACGGTGCAAGCGGATATCGCTACGACGGATGGCGCGCATAAGCTGGCTGACGAAGCGGAGCGCTGGGCGGGCGGCGTCGATATTCTGGTGAACAATGCCGGGCCGTTCGTACGCAAGAGAAGGCTGTACAGCGAGTATGATGAGGAGACGATCATCAGACTGATGAACGGCAATCTTCTTAGCGTCATGCTGCTGGATCATCGCTTGCTGCCGCGCATGCGCGAGAACAAGTGGGGACGTATTATTCATTTCGGCTTCGGTCATGCCAATGAAGCCCGCGCATGGCCTCATCGGGCCGTATATGCCGCCGCGAAGACGGGGCTGGTTTCCTTTACGAAGTCGCTTGCCGTTGAAGAAGCGCCCTTCGGCATTACGGTCAATCTGATTGGTCCTGGAGATATACGGGGCGCTAATAAAGAGAAGTCCATCGAGGAAGTGGAGAATGAGCATGATTCAGAATCTCCGCTGGGCCGTCCGGGCGTCGGAGAGGACGTCGCACGCGTCATCCTCTTCTTATGCCAGCACAAGTCCAGCTTCCTGACCGGCAATGTTATCGATGTAACCGGCGGATTCGATCCCATTAGAGCCAATATTAAAGGCATGTTTTAGCACAAAAAAAAGAGTCTTATCCTGCAGCAGGGTGCCGCAGCGATAAGACTCTTTGCATTAAAATACTTGTACGACTTCTACGACGCCATCTACCTCTTCAAGCAGCGCGCGCTCGATACCAGCCTTGAGCGTAATCGTGGAGCTTGGGCAGCTGCCGCAAGCACCCATCAAGCGGAGCTTGACAATGCCGCCTTCCACATCGACCAATTCCACGTCGCCGCCGTCGCGTTGCAGGAACGGGCGAAGCTTATCAAGCACGTCCAGCACTTCGTCATACATTGTGTCTTGTACTTGTTCACTCATTGCAATCAACTCCTTTCTCCCCTATTATAGTACAAAGCGAAGCAATTGAAAATGGTTCGCAAACCGCAATCATGAAAAGTAAGGTGATCTACGATGATGAAACCGATGATCGAATTTTGCGCCAGCAATATGCACCATGGAACGGATGAAATCATGAACCGGCTGGAGCAGGATGATTCCTATGAAGTCATAGAATATGGCTGCCTGGGTAATTGCGGCGAGTGCTACTTAAAGCCTTATGCGCTTGTCGACGGCACGATTGTGGCTGTCGATGATGTAGATGAATTATATGACGCTATTATGAAAGCGATCGATCAGCAGCAAGCCGACCGCGATGCGCTGGACAAGCTGCTGGATGATCTATAATGAATAGCGTTAGCCAAGATGGCGCTTGGACTTCCACAATACGCCGCTCTTGACCAGACGCGGCACGCGGCCGAGGATCGGGGTACCGCCCATGATGCCGAAGCCGCTTTTTTTGCCTAGTGAGCCGAGTACGCCCTTAAGCTTGATCTTGCCTAGTCTTGGTGTCTTATCATGCCAGATGGCGTACAGAACTTCTGCAATTTGCTTGCCTTGTCCGCCTGCTGCTTGCGCACTTGGCGAATAAGGCAAGGAAGCGCAGTCGCCTACAACGAAGACATTCGTATAATCCGGCAGCTGATGATATTCGTTAATCATAAGCCGTCCTTGTGAATCCTTCGGCAGCGCTAAGCGTTGGATGAGCTCCACAGGCTGGATACCAGCTGTCCATACTGTTACATCTGTGCGAATTTCCTCGCCGCTGTTGGAGTCATATAGCATGCCTTGCTCCAGACGAGTGAGTGAGACATGGCCACGCATCTCGACATTATGCTCCATGAACCAGTCAGCTACAAAGTCCTGCAGCTTGCCCGGGAACGCCGACAATACCTTCGGTCCGCGGTCCAGAAGCCGAATATTCAGATCAGGTCTGCTCTCGCGCAGCTCAGAAGCCACTTCCACGCCGCTAAGGCCGCCCCCTACGATCGACACTTGGCCATATGGCTTAATGTCGTTCAGCAAGGCATAGGTTCTTCGTGTAGCGGAGAAGGATTGAATACTTGTTGAATATTGCTCTGCGCCTTCAATGCCATGATATTTGTCCGTACAGCCAAGCCCAAGGACCAGCCAATCGTAAGCAATCGGATCGTGACCTTCCACCCTAACGAGCTGCTGCTCCAAGTCGATATCCGTAATGTTGCCGAATGCCAGCTGCAGTCTGGGATCAGACGGGAATTTAACCCGAATCTCCAGATCCGATGCCGTACCGGCAGCAAGCGCGTAATATTCCGTTTTCAGCCCTTGGAAGGGCTGACGGTCCACTAACACAATGGATACATCATACGGCAGTTGCTTCTCAAGCAGATCGTTCGCAATGGCAAGGCCGCCGTAACCCCCGCCTAAGATGACTAATTTTCTCATGAGTTCCCCAGCTCCACGATTCGTGATGATTGTAGGTTATGCCTACGACCTCTTGTTTAATCATTCATAAATTTTGATTTCGTTATAGAACGTATCCCGCTCGACAGGTATTCTTCCGGCGCCTTTGATCAGCCAGATCAGATCCTCACGCGTAATGCCTTCCGGTGTAAGCGCGCCAGCCGCATGGCTGATTTTCTCTTTCACGATGGTGCCGTGCGCATCCGAAGCGCCCATGGTCAATGCGACTTGCGTCAATTGAACGCCGATGTTGATGAAGTACGCCTTGATATGCTGGAAGTTGTCCAGCATCAAGCGGCTGATCGCAATCGTCTTCAAGTCCTCGAATGCGGAATTCCGTCTGCGGATTCCCGCTTTTGGATTGATGGGCTGCATCGAGAGCGGAATAAATACCAGGAAGCCGTTCGTTTCATCCTGAAGCTCACGGATTTGCATCAAATGCTTGATCCGGTCTTCCTTTGATTCGATCGAGCCGTAAAGCATCGTCGTATGCGTGCGAAGTCCGAGCTGATGCGCCGTGCGGTGAACGTCCAGATATTGCGACACATCCGCTTTATCCACGCGCATTTTTTTGCGGTAATGGTCGGACAGAATCTCTGCGCCGCCGCCTGTCAGCGATTGAAGGCCGGCTTTCATTAGTTCCTCCAGCACTTCCTTGTAGCTGAGACCGCTGATGCGGGAGAAGAAATCAATCTCCGCAGCCGTATAGGCTTTCAGCGTAACCTCTGGATACTTCTCCTTTAATGCTTTAAGCGAGTCAACGTAATATTGAAACGGCACATTCGGATTATGTCCGCCAACAATATGGAATTCGCGCACGCCCGGATGGATATGCTGCTCGACGTATTCAATCATTTGCTCGCCGGAGAGCGTATAGGCGCCAGGAGCGCCCTCATCTCTGCGGAAGTTGCAGAATGCGCAATGCGCTTCGCAGACATTCGTGAAATACAGGCTCATGTTCTCGATAAAATAAACTTTTTTCCCGTTTTTGCGCAGCGCGACTTCATTGGCGAGCTGGCCAATCGTCAGCAAATCCTCGGACTGGTATAGGAAGACGCCGTCTTCAAGCGTTAGACGCTGTCCGTGACGCACTTTTTCGATAATATGGCCCATCTGGCTTTCTTGTGTGGGGATGATGACGTTCATGGAAGGCCTCCTTTTATAGATAGTAAGCAGCTAAGTTTGTGAAAAAAATAACTTGAAAAAACGTTTAATAAGCTGTAACCATTATAAACCTCACACGTAGTAGGGGCAATAGAAAGTCTTGTCTTGTTACCCAAATACGGCGGTGACGCGGCAAAGTGGATGAGAGCCTGCACGGGCCAATCCCCTTGAGCAACGGCGCAATGTGGGGTATACTATGGATAAGTAAGTGGTAAGTGATGAGGAATGGTTCGTTACATGAATGGAGGGATGTAGGATGATCACGATCAGTGAGCTGGCATCTGAAAAAATAAAAGAAATGCTGGAGCAGGAGGCGTCTCCTGACTTGTTCCTGCGCGTCGGGGTGAAGGAAGGCGGCTGCAGCGGCTTCTCTTATGGCATGGGCTTCGACGATGAAGTGAATGAAGGAGACCAGGAGCTGGAGGCGCAAGGCCTTAAGGTTATCGTGGACAACGAAAGCATCAAGTATCTTCGCGGTCTTGTTATTGATTACAAGGAGTCTGCTATGGGCGGCGGGTTTACGATCGAAAATCCGAACGCAAGCGCAACTTGCGGCTGCGGATCTTCATTCCGCACGGCGAGTGACGCAGGCAAGCCAGCTGCGGCAGGCGAGTGCTAATCGAACTATCCCGCGAATAATGGCAAGCGGCATAAGGCTCTCTGCACGGTGGTGCAGGGAGCCTTATTTGTTATATAACCAAGCAGTTGTAGAACCTCTGAGCCTTCCTATCGGGGGAAACCCTGACTCAAATATGCGGTTCTCCCCGACATACAAGCGATTCCCTTCCTTCTATAATAAAGATACAAAGGAATGGATTCATGCTGCCCGCATGGAAGGGGAGAGGGAAAGATGACAAAAGAAGAAAGGGATATGACCGCTGCTGAGCTGCTGAGGCTGCTGCTGTCCAGCACAGATAGCGATGTTGCCGCGCTCGGGGAAGCCGATGCCGTGACCCGCAAGCTCAAGTGGCTGCTTGTGGAAGGCGGCGCTAGCGTACGGACGGAGCGCATCAGGCAGAAGCTGTCCGACGGATTGACAGGCTCGGCTCTCCGATCGGGACGAATGATCAAGCTCGACAGCGGATTAACCGACAAGGAGTTTTTTAAGCTGGGAGAAGCCATTGTGCTTACGGAAGGGCTGCGTGCCGCAGCCGCATTGCCGCTGCATCCGTCGAAGCATCATGCGCTTGTTGCGTTTATCGGCCGGAGAAGGGACGAGAGCTATTCCGCCGCCGCCATGTCGCAAGCAGATGAGGTCGGCCGGCTTCTGACCGCTTGCTGGCGATCGGATGTGCAATAATAGCTGGCTAAGTTGCGGTTAGAAGCTATAATGGTAGAAAGAAATGAAAACGTCACTGGAGGGATTTAATGATTAAGCTGCTGATCGTGGACGATCATGCCATGGTCCGATCCGGCTTGTCCATGCTGCTTCACGGCAAACATGGGATAGAAGTTGTAGGAGAAGCGTCGGAGGGTGACGAGGCGATCGCCAAAGCAGAGGAGCTGCGTCCCCATGTTGTGCTGATGGACCTAAGTATGCCGCATGGCAAAGACGGAATGACGGCAACGACGGAGCTGAAGCAGAAGCAGCCGGAGACAGCGGTTCTCATACTGACGATGCACGATGATGATGAATATTTGTTCCGGGCGATCAGTATCGGGGCTTCAGGCTATATATTGAAAAATGCGCCGCATCACGAATTGGTGTCGGCTATTCAGTGCGTCTCCGCAGGAGATGCCTATCTGTATCCGACAGCGACCAAGCGGCTGATGGGTGAATATATGAGCCGCATGAAGGATGGGACAGATTCGTCGGAGCCATATGGCTCTCTGTCTGAGCGGGAGAAGGAGATATTAGGCTGGCTCGCCAAGGGGTACACGAACAAGGAAATCGGGGAGAATCTTTTCATTAGCGTCAAGACGGTAGAGACGCATCGCAGCCACCTCATGGAGAAGCTGGGTTTGAAAACAAGGCCGGAGCTCATCAAGTTCGCCGCCAAGAAAGGATTGTTGAACTTTGAATAGCGATCCCAGGAATCTGAGGCAAACCCGTATCGACTCGGATGTAAGCAGTCTTCTGACCTCCTTGTCGGAGCAGCTCGGCAGCGAGGAGCTGCTGGCACGAGCCAGACTCTCGCTGACTCAGCTGGCAGATATCCAGTTCGCCCTGGATGAATCGTCGATTGTGGCGATTACGGACGCCAAGGGCGTCATCCGTTATGTGAACGATAAGTTTTGTGAAATATCCAAGTACGAGCGGGAAGAGCTGATTGGTCAAGACCACCGAATTATTAACTCCGGCTACCATGACAAGGATTACTTCCGCAATCTATGGAAGACGATCTCATCCGGCAGTGTCTGGCGCGGTGAGATCAAAAACAAAGCGAAGGACGGCAGCTATTATTGGGTGAATACGACGATTGTGCCGTTCCTTGGCGATGAAGGCAAGCCATATCAATTTCTTGCTATTCGCTCGGAGGTTACCGCACTAAAGGAAGCGCAGCGTGAACTGAAGCATCTGATGGAGAAGATTCTGCTTATTCAGGAAGAAGAGCGCAAGCGGATATCAAGAGAGCTGCATGACGGTGTTGGCCAAAGCCTGTTCTCCTTGCTCATCTCACTGGACCGCATCATTGGCGGACAGGAGGGGCAGGACGATCTGGAGAAGCTCCGAGGCGACGTATCCGCATTAATGGAAGACGTTCGCGGGCTGGCGTGGGAGCTGCGCCCTTCCGTATTGGACGATCTGGGCGTGAAGCCGGCCATCCGAACGTTCACCGAAAACTATATGCAGCACTTCGGTATTAAGGTACAGCTTGATATTCGGCTGACGAGCAGATTGGGAACGCTAAAGGAGACGGTTATCTATCGCATCATTCAGGAAGCGCTCACGAACGTAGCCAAGTATGCCGGGGTAGAAAGCGCGGAGGTGCTGGTCGAAGAGCGTGATGACGACATTGTGGTATGTATTCGCGATGAAGGAGCGGGCTTCGTCAGAAACGCCAGCGAAAGCGGCGTCGGGCTGTTCAGCATGGAAGAGAGAGCCGGCAGTGTGAATGGGAGCTTGTCCATTCAATCGGAGCCGGGCAAAGGCACAACCGTGCGTCTGATCGTCCCTAAGCCATAATTCGACAAATATTTCGCAGTTGTGATAAAAATCACATAATTCTCCTGATGGTCCTATTATACTAAAGACATCAAGAGAAGGAGTGATCAGAGATGATGGAACTATGGAGAAAGAATCGCTGGGCAGCAGGATTGGTAACCGTTATTCGAATCGTATTGGGGTATCAATGGCTGACGTCGGGCTGGCATAAAATAACGGGTGAAGTCGCATTCAATGCCAGCGGATATCTAGGAAACGCAGTAACGAATCCTGTTATGGACAAAGCGACAGGAGAAGCGCTCTACCCGACATACAACGCCTTTATTGAGCATTTCGCACTACCGAACGTTAAGCTGATTAACCTCATTATCCCATTGGGAGAGTTCCTTGTAGGCCTTGGACTTATTCTAGGCACATTGACCGTAACAGCCGCATTCTTCGGCTTAATGATGAACTTCATGTTCATGTTCGCGGGAACGATCAGCACCAACCCGTGGCTGGCCCTTCTGGGAGTAGCTGTACTTATAGCAGGAGCAAACGCAGGACGCTTCGGCGGAGACCGCTGGGTACTGCCTTGGCTGAAAGCAAATATCGGCAACAAACTATTTGGAAAACTCGGCAAGCCGGATCGTGGGGTTGCCGGTAAGACGCCGAATGTGTAAAGGAGAAGCAAGCGATGAGAGAATGTATCTTTCACTTTAAAGTCATCCGGGGAGGCAGCAGCAAGCTTCTCCGAGCGTTAATCATGCTGGATGGAGAGCGTCAGCCGACGATTGCGGACTTCACGAACGCATTCCAGCAGCTAGGCTACCGCGTCAAGCTGGAGAATGAGCGCGAGCTGATCTTCGCCCCGACGAACGGGGAAGATTACAAGCTGGACGTAACCCGCATCGAGATCAAAGGCGACGATAACGAGCAAATGCAGCATGACGGAGAGCTGAAAGCGATCGTAGAGCACTTGGTTCGCACCACTTGGTAATCTTCTAAAATAAAGGTTATGAGCACGAGAAACAGCCGGAAGGGTTCGCCGGCTGTTTCTTTTTCGTTGCGGCACATGTCCACTCAGGAGTCATTTATAAGCGTTTTATCAATTTTATATACAAATATGAAAATTTTGTCTATTCTATAGTCGTATTCAACTTTGATAGCCGGAAAGGAGGACATCGATAGCTTAGAAGCTATAAAAGTTCAGAGGAAGGAGGATGTGTGACAGACGATAAGGTTTTCGCTTTATGTAAGCGGTTCATAAAGTGTCAAATAAGTTTCACTTATTAGGATTGATATTAGGTTTTATAGGAAAGGGAGATGGCGAATGAAGTTTTGGAGCGAAAAAATGTGGTCGGCTTTTCTTGTCACCTTTATCCGGATTTTTCTTGGTTACAACTGGCTGATGTCAGGTTGGGGCAAGCTGTCGGGGGACAAACCGTTTGATGCTTCCGGATTTCTGAACAATGCGCTTGCCAATCCCGTGATCGACAGAGCCACCGGCGAAGCACTGTATCCGACATACTTGTCCTTCTTGGAGCATGTAGCCTTGCCTCAGGTTAAGATCATTAATATTTTGGTGCCGTGGGGCGAATTTCTGGTTGGACTCGGGTTAATTGTAGGAGCGCTTTCGCTTACAGCCGCTTTTTTCGGTCTGCTGCTTAATTTTATGTTTATATTCTCCGGCTCCGTCAGCAATAATCCGTGGTTCCTTCTGCTGGGCATTCTGATCGTACTCGCGGGAAGCAATACAGGACGCTTCGGCGTCGACCGTTATTTGCTGCCATGGCTGAGGGATGCTGCCGGCAGACTGGCAAGAGGCCAGCGCAAGACGGAGGGAGCGGGCTCGGGAATGTGACGGACATTCGACTATGCCGCTTAAGGAAGATTATAATAAGTGAAAGGGCGTGCCGCACATGATGAGAGTTCAATAGGGGGAACGATGGGATGTACCGCGTGTTTATTGTCGAGGATGACGGCAAGATTGCCGCTATTCTAAAAAATAAGATGGAGCAATACGGTTATGCAGCTGAGGCGGCTTCCGACTTCCGCGATCTGCTGCCGGAGCTGGAGTCATTCGACCCTCAGCTTGTATTGCTGGATATTAACCTGCCGTATTTCGACGGCTATTACTGGTGCAGGCAAATCCGCTCGCGCTCGAATGTGCCGATTATTTTCATTTCAGCCCGGGCGGGCGAGATGGATCAGGTGATGGCAATCGAGAACGGCGGGGATGATTACATTACGAAGCCAATCCAGCTTGAGCTGCTCATGGCGAAGGTCCGCGGCGTCTTGCGAAGAACCTATGGGGAATATGCCATTACGGAGGGACGAGAAGGCGGAGACTATTCGGAGAGTGTCTCGATGGAGCTGAGCGCTGGCGGCCTGCGCTTGCTGATGAGCCGCAACGAGCTGGATTGGGAAGGCAAGCGGGTTGAATTGACGAAGAACGAAGGGCTGCTTGCGGAATGCCTGATGCGCAGGCCCGGACATATCGTGGCGCGGGAGACGCTGCTTGAGGCGCTGTGGGACGATGTGCAATTCGTCGATGACAATACGCTCACGGTTAATGTGACGAGGCTGCGCAAGAAGCTGGAGGAGCTTGGCTTGCCGAAGGCGATCGAGACGATCAGAGGACAAGGCTACAAGCTGTCGCTGGAAGGGTCAAAATCAGGTGGAGTACGATGAACGATGAATTCGGACGCTGGTCTTCTGTCCTTATGTTTCTGAAGGACCGTCTTCTTAATATGCTGTGCGCGCTGACGATCATTGGCTTGGCTTGCTGCTTGTATTTGCTGGAGCAGTACCGTTATCCCGGCCTTATTGACACGCAGACGATCTATTATTTCATCTTGCTTGCCGTATTCGTATACAGCATATGGCTCGCTGTTGATTATTTGCGCATGCGTTATTATTACAAGCAATTGCAAGAAGCAATGGAACGTTCGGATGAGCTGGGCGCGGTGACGCTGATCCAATCCGCGGCTACCGGGGAGCAGCGGCTCGCTGCACGGCTGCTGCAGGATCAGCACCGCGCTTATTTGAATGAATTGAACCAGCATAAGCGGCAGCAGGAGATCCATAATCACTTTGTGATGCAATGGGTCCATCATATGAAGACACCGGTATCGGTGGTTGATCTGCAGGTGCAGGAAGCGTTCAGACAGCCGCCGGATACCGAGCGGGAGTGGATGGATCTGATCGGCAGCGTCAGGGAAGAGACGGAGAGGTTGACGCGCGGCCTTGAGATGATGCTATATACCGCCAGACTGGATAAGTTCGAGCTGGATGTACATATTCGGAAAACTTCTTTGCATGATATGATTCGAAGCGCGATCAACGCGCACAAGCGCCTGTGTATTCAGTATTCTATCTTCCCGAGAGTGGAAGGCGAAGCATGGGCGGAGACAGACGACAAGTGGATGACATTCGTGCTGAACCAACTGATCAGCAACGCAATTAAATATAGCAAAAACAAGCCCGGTACCAAAACCTTGCAGTTTCGATTGGAGCAGTATTCGGACAGCAGCGTGCGGCTCCGGGTGACGGATGCCGGCATCGGCATCGCTGCCCACGACATCCCTCGAATCTTCGATCCGTTCTTCACAGGCGAGAACGGCCGTACGACAGGGGAATCGACAGGCATGGGGCTGTATCTCGCCAAGCAGGTATGCAGCAGGCTGGGGCACACACTGCAAGTAGAGTCGGAGCTTGGCGTTGGCACTACGTTCACCATTCTATTTCAGACCCGGGGCATTCACATTATGGAATCGCAGCGCTTCGGTGACAATATTGTAAGGTTGCAAGGAACGGATTGAAAGACAAATCGATGGGTAGCAAGGCTCCCCGGAAGTATACTTTAGCTATAAGATACACAACGATGCATTCCGGGGAGGAACGATAGTAATGAGCGTACTGAGAGCGCAAGGGTTAGGCAAAATATATAGCACCAAAGGCAATGTCGTCTATAAAGCGCTGGAAAATATCGATCTGGAGGTTGAAGCGGGCGAGTTTGTCGGCGTTATGGGACCTTCGGGCAGCGGCAAGACGACGCTGCTGAATTTGCTGGCGACAATCGACCGGCCCACATCGGGAGCGATTGAGATTAACGGCGTGAATCCGACGAAGCTGAGCGACAACAAGCTGGCTTTGTTCCGCAGACGGGAGCTGGGCTTTGTATTTCAGGACTTCAATCTGCTGGACACGCTGTCCATTAAGGAGAATATTATCTTGCCGCTCGTTATGGAGGGCATGGCGCCGAAGCTGATCGAGCAGCGGCTTGGACCGATCGTGGAGATGCTGCAGATCGCTGCGATTCTGGATAAGCGGACCTATGAAGTATCGGGCGGACAGAAGCAGCGCGCGGCAATTGCGCGAGCGATTATCCATCAGCCTTCGCTTGTGCTTGCAGATGAGCTGACAGGCAACCTGGATTCCAAGGCTGCTAAGGATGTTATGGATGCGCTTAAGGAGATGAACGAGAAATTCAAGGCGACCGTTCTGATGGTGACGCATGATCCGTTCTCCGCCAGTTACTGTCAGCGCATTGTGTTTATTAAAGACGGCAAGTTTTTCTCGGAGATTCGCAGAGGTTCGAACCGCCAGGCGTTCTTCCAACAAATATTGGACGCGCTAAGCGTGCTGGGAGGGAATTTCGATGACGTTCCGTTCGCTCGCGCTTAGTAATGTACGGGGGAATTGGCGTTCATATAGTGCGTTTTTCCTTAGCAGCGTATTTTCGGTATTGATCTTCTACTTGTATGCGTCCTTCCTGAACCATCCGGATGTGGTCAATGGCCATATTTTGGGCGCGGCGAAGGTGCGCGACGGCATGCAATTTTGCTTATATATCATAATCATCTTTTCGTTTCTGTTCATCCTGTATTCCAACTCCGCATTCCTGAAGACGAGGAAGCAGGAATTCGGCTTGTTCTCTTTGTTCGGCATGACCAAGTCTCAGCTTCGCAAGCTGGTCATTTATGAAAATATCGTAATTGCCATCATGTCCATTGCCGTTGGCATCGGACTCGGCATTCTGTTCAGCAAGCTGTTCTTCATGGCGCTGGCTGCCCTGCTGGGCATGAGCGATACAATTGCCTTCGCGATTCCGATGAAAGCGGTATGGCTGAGCGCGGGCGGATTTTTTGCTCTGTTTCTGCTGATTTCATTCTGGACCGTGCTCAGAATGGGCCGCACTGAAATTATCGACCTGCTGAAGGCGTCGAGACAGCCGAAGGGCAAGCTGGTCTACTCTCGCTGGCTTGTGATCATCGGGGCCCTAAGCCTTGCAATAGGATATGGCATGGCGCTTATGATGGACAGCTATAACTTTGTCTTTCTGGCGCTGCCGATATTGATCACGGTCGTTGTCGGAACGTATTTCTTGTTCACGCAGCTCAGCATTGTCATTCTGAAATTCATTCAGAAGCGGCATGGCTTGTATTACAAACGGACCAATATGCTGATCTTCGCGCAGCTGGGCTATAAAATTAGAGATAACGCCCGCATTCTGTTCGTCGTATCGATCCTGAGCGCAGTCATTATGACGGCGCTGGGCACCGTCTATATTATGCATGTCCAAGGCAAGCAGGATCTCGTGAGCAGCTCGCCATTCTCCCTTGCTTACGTAGAGAAGGGGCTTCACACGCATAACGTCATTAATCCGGACGATCTGCAGCGAATTGTGAAGGAAGGCGGCTTCTCATACGATTACGAAGCCAAAGTAGTCGGTATTGGGTTGGAGAAATACTCCATCACGTTCGACGGAAATACATCAACCCAGTTGGGCAACGGACATGACGAAACAAATGAGTACCAGCGACACGCCATGATTATATCGGCCTCGGATTACAATAAGCTGGCCAAGCAGCAGGGCAAGCCGCAGATTACTGTAGAGAGCGGCAAGCTGACGCTGCTGTACCGCAACTTTGACAAGACGGTATTCGGCAGCGGGAAGGCTGCAGGATATGTGAACGGAGAGAAAGTCGAGATTCCCGTATCGGGGTCTATCGATACAAGCGTTATGAACAACTGGATTGAAGTCAATTCGCTGACGCTGGTGATGGATGACCTGACATTTGTTAATACGATCTCGGGGATCAGCGAAGAGAAGCAGCTTGCGTTCTATGGCTATGAGCTGAAAAACTGGGAAAAAGCCGCTCCAATCGTGGAGAAGCTGGTTAAGCTGGTCCCGGACGACATGAAATACGAAAGGGATTTCAACCGCCCGCTGAGCTATTCGGAACTGAATGAGACGGTATCCTTAACGCTGTTCATCGGTTTGTTCATTAGCTTGCTGTTCTTTATTGCCGCGGGCAGCATGATCTACTTCAAGCTGTTCACGGAAATCCAGGAGGACCAGGCTCAATTCAAGGGTCTTAGCCGCATCGGCATGACGAAGAAGGAAGTTCGCCGCGTCGTCGTCTCGCAGATCGCGATAATCTTCTTCATTCCATGTGTTGTCGGCATCAGCCATGCGCTGTTCGCGATGCGCTCGCTGGACAATATGATGAATACATCCAACTGGTTCTATTCATTTGTAGTTATCGGCATCTATGTGGGCATGCAGACGATTTACTTCCTGCTTGCTAGCAACAGCTACATGAAGAGCATGCTTCGCGGCTCGGCAGCATAGGCTGAATTAAAGAAACTCCCGAATCCACAGAATATGTGGAACGGGAGTTTTTTGCTGTCAGCTTAATTGCCCGGTGTCAGGGGAGAGCCGGATTTTTAACTCCCCGGGCGATACCCTGTGAACACTCGCCGCTGCGGTAGCCCGGCTCCGTAGGGCATGAATAGGTGATCCCTTCACGAACATCGAGCAGTGTGAGACGCTGTCCGTGCTTGGCGCCTGTATCGATGCCGATTCGGCGGCCGTCGGTCCAGATATCGCCGGGAGCAGCGCCGAGCTTGCTGGTCGGCGTATGGCCGAACATAATTCGGCGCCACAGGGGCTTGCTCCGGTTGCTTTCGTCGTTGTCGATAAGCGAAGCGAGATGCCTTAGCGGATAGGTATAAAAGTCTTCGCGGATCTCCGTCATGTCGCGGACGGACTGCTCGCGAAGCGGGATGCCAGGCCGCAGCCCGGCATGCACAAACAATATTTCATGATCGATGATGCAGAGGGGAAGCGAATTAATCCATCTCACATAATGGCGCTGCTGGCCGGTAAGTCTTCCTCGATCCCGATGCCGCTTGGACAGAGCGACCAGCTTCAGCTCCTGATTGCCGGGAATGGCTATGGCCCCTTGCGAGACCAGTTCCCTTACAACTTCCAGCGTCCCCCAGGAGACGGGATTGTCGGCATCGATATAATCGCCAAGCAGCAGCAGCTGGTCCTGTGAAGGATCATAGGCTGCCTCATGCAAGAGTCGCATGAGGCCATCATGATGCCCGTGTATATCCGATATGGCCAGCAGCCTCTTGGCGCTGGTCATGTTGTTGTCATTGTTCATGTCAATCGACTACCTTTCGTCCTCATCCCTGTAGATATAAGCGGATTGCAAGGGCAGACGGACTGCCATCCGCTCTCCTGCGGCCAGAGGGGTCTCATGAACAATATATAACTTCTGGCCGCATTCGGTCTCGGCTACTGCACGCCATCTGGTGCCTTCGAAGGAACAGTGAACAATTTGGACGTTCAGTTGATTGTTCAGAGAGCCGTCTGCAGAGCCTTCCTGCAGGGAGATCGGCGTCAACTCTTCCGGCCGTAACATGAGCAGCCCGTCCATAGTGCTTAGGCTGCTGGTTGTCCCAGAGCTATCTGCGGGCATAATGCCCCGGATCGTCTGGCTTCCAATTTGAATGACAGGAGTATCGCTTGCAGCATCGATAATTTTGCCCTTTAATGTGTTGAACGCCCCCATCAGGGAGGCGGACCATCGGCTTGCAGGCCGCTTGAAGCATTGCTCCGGCGTGTCGAGCTGGTCAATCCTGCCTGCTCTCATGATGAGCAGACGGTCCGCCATGGCGAATGCTTCGTCGGGATCATGGGTGACGTGGAAGACGCTGATGCCCAGCTTCCGGAACAAATAGGCCATCTCCGTCCGCATCTCCACGCGCAGCCTCATATCCAAGTTGGACAGCGGCTCATCAAGCAGCATCAGCTTCGGCCTTGTCGCAAGCGCTCTGGCAATGGCGACACGCTGCTGCTGTCCTCCGGAGAGCTGAGGCGGAAGCCGCTTCTCCAGCCCCTCCAGATGCAGCAGGTTAAGAAGCTCGCCAACGCGAACGTTCATCTCCTCCTTGCCTAGCTTCATGCGCTTCAGTCCGTATTCAATATTGTCCTTGACTGACATATGGGGCCAAAGCGCATAGTCCTGAAACACCATATTGACGCCCCGCTTCTCCGGTGGCACAAGCGTCTTGGATGTTGCGACGATGTCGCCGCCGAGCCGGATCGTGCCGCCATCGGGCTGGGACAAGCCTGCCACAAGCTGCAGGAGCGTAGACTTGCCGCAGCCTGACGGCCCGAGCACGCTAATAATTTCTCCTTGCTGCATCGATAGCGATATGCCTTTCAGCGCCTGGAAGTTGTCGTAGCTTTTGGTTACATCGGTTATGTCGAGCAATATGTTGGTACCGGATGCTTGTGTCATGATGTTGCCTCCTTGCGGCGAAGCAGCAGCTCTATCGCCAATATGATGAGAATGACAATGAGGGAGCTTGTTACGGTAGCCGCGGAGGCATAGCCGAAGTTCAAGTCCTCGAATGCCTTATTGATCGCGACGGGAAGCGTCACGAACTTCGGCGGGAACAAGATCGAGCTGACAGCCAGATCGAATATGCTTGCGCCGAATGCCGCAAGACCAGCCGACAGCAGCGCTCCACGGATAAGCGGAAGGAGAATATAGCGCATCCGGTGCATAAAGCTGTCACCTTGAAGCTGGGCAGCCGATAGCAGGTTGCCAGGCACCTTGGCCATCGCTCCCGTCATAAGACGGGTAATAACCGGGATCGCTCCTGCGATGGCGGCCAGGACGAGAATCCAGGGCGTACCGTATAGAAGCAGCCCAAGAGGTTCCAGCCACTTTTGATTCCAGACGAAAATATAGCCGATGCCAAGCACGACGCCAGGAACGGCAAGCGTAATGATCGAGAAGACTTCAATGGACCGTTTGAATTGGAAGCGCGAATAAGTCAGCACATACGCAACGCCCAGGCCGATCAGCAGTCCCAGAATTGCGGCGGCTCCGGCAATCGCTAGCGAGTGCCATAAGCCGGTCAGCAGACTGCTCGACGTGCTGAATAAGCTGCGGTAATGCTCCAAGGTTAAATTGTCCATCGTAACGCCGCCGCCTTGCGTCTTCAGCAGGGAGCTGACGACGTTGGAGCCGACAGGAACTCCAATAACCAGCAGCAGGAACAGGAGGTTCAGCACCGTCAGCAGAGGCGTGAAGCGTCCTGCGGATTTCGGAACGGAGCGCGAGGCTCTCGCCGTCAGAAAGTCGTAGCGGGACCGCTTAAGCGCATAGAATTGCAGCATCATTGCCAGCCCGATCAGCGCGACCAGATAGAACGACAGCACGCCGGCCATATCGAAGCGGATCGGCGACGTATAGATGGCCGAATAGATGGAATAGGGCAGCGTGGGGAAACGATAGACAGCCGCGATGGAGGCGGGCATGCCGAAGTCCCCGATCGTATCCATGAACACAAGCGCGGCGCCGGCCAGTAGAGCCGGGAGTAGCAGCGGAGCATGGATGGTGCGCCATGTCGTCCATGCGGATGCGCCGCATAAGCGCGCAGCCTGCGAGAGCTGATCGACCTTCCACTCCAGAGCGGCGTGTACGCTTAAGTAAGCGAACGGGAATTTGCTCAGCGTCATCATAAAGATCAGCCCTGCGGGAGTGAAGATGCCATTCTTCACCCAATCCCAGCCGAATAGCTGGACGGCGATGCCGCCGCCGGATGCGAAGAGCACCCAGCCTTGCGCCAATATGAAGGACGGCGTAATGAGCAGCAGCCAGACGGAAGCGTCCAGCAGCTTCGCCGTCGGGAAGGACCAGCTGGAGCGGATAGCGGCAAGCGCCGCGCCCAGTAAGGTGCCCAGCAGCGTCGTGCCGATGCCCAGCATCAATGAGTTCTCAAGCGATTTTTGCCATAATGGCCGGTGAAAGATTTGGAGCAGCAGCTTCCAGTCGCCGAGTTGCCAATTGCCGAAGAAAACCCCTGGCAGCAGCACTTGTATCATGACTGCCGCCAAGGGGAGCATTACGAGGACGATGAGGATGGCGCTGACGCTCCATCCCAGCTTGTCCCTGCCAATCGATCGCATCGGTTATTGTACGGATTGGTCGGCGAACCATTGCTTGATCGCCGCTTCATTCTGGGATGCCCAGGAAGCGTCGGCTGCTACGAGCTTCGCATGGGCTGCGCGGTCCGGTCTAGGCGTAACGCCCTTCGCCGAAGGCTGGAAGTAGCTCTCGTCCCCTTCGTCGACCAGTGCTTGCTGCGTAGCTGGATCGAGCAGGAATTCGATAAATGCCTTGGCGGCATTCGGATTTTTGGTATCCTTCTGAATGGCGGCTACCCGCACGGATGCAGGCGCGCCTTCCTCCGGCCATACAATTTCAATTGGCTCGCCTTTGTTGACCATCGCATAGGCGTTGCTTTCCTGAAGCGCCGCAATGGAAATCTCGCCGCTGGTCAGAGCGCTGACCACGTTAGGATTTTTCGGATAGACCCTCAGGCCGCTCTTCATCAGTCCGTCGAAGTATTGCTGCGCTTTGTCCATACCAAGATTGTTGAAGAACCAGGACACGTACGGATAAGCGGGAGCGGCAATCGCGGGATCTGCCATGCCGATCATTCCCTTGTACTTCGCATCGTCGAATTGTTCCCATGAAGCGGGAGCGTCTTCCGCCTTGACCTTGTCCTTGTTGTAGACGATGACGCCGGCGGCATGAGCGCCAGTCGGGAAGTACCAGTGCTTCTCCGGCACGAAGCCTTGGGCGAAGTCGTCCAGATTGCCCAGATTGTCCGGCGTCCACTCCATCAGCTGGCCGGCCTCGCCCAGTCCGTGAATGGAAGGCATCGCATCCATCCAGAGTACATCCCAGTGCGGATTGCCCTTCTCGGCTTCGACGCGCGACATGATTTCCGCTCCGTTGCCTACCACCAGTTCGACCTTATAGCCGGTAGCGGCTTCGAAAAGCGGGGCGATCATATCGTCGAAGTCGTTCAGATAGACGGTTAATGTTCCTTCGTCTTGCGCGGCCGGCGTCTCGGACGGCTGGCTGCTCTGCTCCGGGGTTGCCGAAGGCGCCGTTGTGCCCGCGCCTGTATTCGCGCCCTTATTTCCATTGCCGCTGCCGCATGCGCTTAAGACGAGCGCAAGCGCCAGAATGAGCAAGAGGCTAAGCTTGCTGTTGCGGTACGTATTCATTGATTGATTCCCTCCACAAACGTTATTGGCCCTGCATGTCTAACTCTACCAACGGTTTGTCAGTTGAACGTTAACGGGATGTCGAGTTTTTGTTAAATAACATCTATATGTATTGATAAATATATAGATATCATCTATATTTTAGGCAATCGAAACGGTAGAGGGGATGCAGCATGAATATTCAGCAGTTGAAGGTGTTTATCGAGATGTGCGGAGGGAGGACGCTGGCGGAGTCGGCGGACAGGCTGGGTCTAAAGCAGCCTACCGTCAGCTTCCACTTGCGCAAGCTGGAGCAGGAGCTTGGGGTGGAGTTGTTCCGCAAGCAATCTCGAAGCCTGCACCCGAACGAAGCGGCGGCGGAGCTGCTTCCCTATGCACGGCGAATTGTGCATCTGACCGAGACGGCAAGCGGGGCTATGGCGGCTTATGGCAGCCAGAAGGGAGGCAGGCTGCGGATCGGGGCGAGCTACACGCCAGCAACCTATGTGTTGCCTCCGCATTTTGCATCCTATCGGAACCTGAGTCCGGATGTTTCGCTTATGCTGACGGTGAAGCAAGCGGAGTCGGTGCTGGCGATGCTGCGGGATTATGAGATTGATGCGGGAATTGTTTCGCTTGGCGCACTGGAGGAGAGGGGGCTGATCATTGTGCCGCTCGTTCAGGATGAGCTGAAGCTGTTGCTGTCGCCGCTTAATTCGTTGTCGGAAGCTGACCCTATTACGGTCGATCAGATACGGGAGGAGACTTTTTTGCTGCATGAGGTGGGTTCGACCTCGCGGACGCTGTCCGATGAATGGGCTAAGGGAAATGGCCTGCAGTGGGGTCAAGTAATGGAGCTGGGGGCGATCGAGACGATCAAGGAAGCGATCAAATGCAATATGGGGATCGGTATACTGCCTGCCCGCAGCGTAAGGCGGGAGGTGGAAGCGGGAGAGCTGATCATGCGCAGTCTCCCGCACTATGAGAATAAGCGGCATATTTGCCTTGCGTACCGGGATGAGGAGCAGCTTTCGGGTGTGGTGCGTTCCTTTATCGCGTTCATCCGGCAATCTCTGCGCACCGAGGACGGCAGCTGAGAGCCGCCACCTTTATCCTTTCATTTTCGTCACCCAGAATCCCGCAATGACCATGGCAAGTCCGGCATAGGTATTCCATTTTGGCACTTCCTTCATGAAGAAGAAGCCCAGTACAACGCAGACGATAATTTCGACGCCTTTGGACAGGGTGAGGGCAAACGTCAGGTTGCCGAATACCTGATGAACAAATTTAACCCCGTAACCGATCATCAGATTGGCGGCAAAAAAGAGCGGGATCAGCTTGGTCTGATACCAGACGGTCGTCCAGAAGGCAGGATCGATGTGCTTGCTCTGGTAGGCGAATATGCCGTTGACCGCAAATAATCCGACAAGTAGTAAAGCAAGAGCGTAAATGAGCAGCATGTCAGCCTCCGTCTCGTCATGTTGTAGCTTGCCGGACTTATGTTTCCCTCGGGAAAGTTTTTTAACCGTCATCAACTGGTGAACCGAACAGACATCTTGTCTGGTGTCCACTATCGGAACCATTCTACAACACTGATCATACTGAGCAATCCCAGCAAAAACGCAAAGGTCGCCGATCGCTCATAGCCATGCCCATGCGTCTCGGGAATGAGCTCCTTGTAGACGATAAAAAGCATGGCGCCGGCGGCAAAAGCAAGGCCATACGGGACAAGTGAAACCGCAAAGCTGGCCAAATGATAACCGAGAAAGGCGGCTACCATCTCGATCAATCCCGTTAATGCCGCGATGAGCACCGCTGTGCGCCGTCTCACGCGCTGATTCACAAGAAACAACGCGACGAGGAAGCCTTCGGGCGCATTCTGCAGCCCGATGGACAGCGAGACGATGACGCCGAGATTATCGCTTTCGCTGGCAAAGCTGGCCCCCACCGACAACCCCTCCGGCACATTATGAAGCGCCATCGCCATGACCAGCGTCAGTGATTCCCGCGGCAGCGCAACGCCTCCTCTCTCGTGATGAAGATCCACATGCGGCACGAATTGCTCCAGCAGACTAAGCAGCAGCGCCCCCATCAGCACGCTGAAGAAGAGCACATACAGATTAGTTAGCTTCAGCGATGCAGGAATAAGTCCATACGTAGACGCTGCGACCATGACCCCGGCTGTATAGGCCAGCAAGATATCCATTCGTCTATGGGAAATTCGGCGGAACAGCAAGACCGGAACGGCGCCGATGCCGGTAGAGAGCGCACACAGCACCATTCCCATTACATGTCCGTTCATGGACGCTAATTCCCCCTTTTTTGCTCCAAAAATACCATCCCGAATTCATTCCATCTTTAAGCTATATGTACAAGCCCGCATGAAAAGAAGTCCAAAAAAAGGTTGACAAATTGCCCTATGTCTACTATTTTGTATTTAACCATTAGTTTTGCCTTAAGGAAAAACTTTTGTAAACATTCACATTTTGTTGCCTTGGTCAACTAGGGTCGAGGGGAATCAGGAGGAGAGAGAAACGTGAAAAACGGGTTGATTGGGAAAAAGAGAGGTTGGACAGCCGTCCTGCTTGTATTGTCATTATCTTTGGTGCTAGCCGCATGCAGTGACGGAGGGAAGAAGCCGGGCAAGAGCGAGAGCGGCAAAATCAATATCGTCACGACCATTGCGCAGATCGCCGAGCCGCTGTCCGTCATTGGAGGCGACAAGGTGGAGGTACATAGCCTGATGGGGCCGGGCGTCGATCCCCATCTGTACACGGCTACGCAAGGGGATATTGCGACGCTTGAGAACGGCGACATGATTTTTTACAGCGGGCTGCATCTGGAGTCCAATATGCTGAAGGTATTCGAGGAGATCGGCAAGAACAGACCCGTCCTCGCCATCGGGGAAGTGATTCCGGAGGAGAAGCTGCTGAAGGACGAAGGCGGAGCGATCGATCCGCATATCTGGTTCGATATCGACCTGTGGAAGCAGGCGCTTTCGGCCGCTACGGATGAACTGAAGAAGGCCTATCCGGATGACGCGGATTACTTCGAGGGCAATCGGAAGAGCTACTTCGAGAAGCTAGACTCTTTGAAAGAAGACGCGGTCCAGAAGGTCAGCCAGATTCCGCAAGACAAGCGAATTTTGGTTACCGCCCATGACGCATTCGGTTACTTCGGCCGCTTGCTGGGCATTCAAGTGGTCGGCTTGCAGGGACTTAGCACGGAGGATGAGATCGGGCTGTCGGATATCGACGACACCATTACTACGCTGGTTGAGCATGATGTTCCTGCCGTCTTTATCGAGAGCAGCATCAATCCGGCCTCCATCAACGCCGTCATTGAAGGGGCGAAGAAGCAGGGGCTGAATGTGTCGCTAGGCGGAGAGCTGTTCTCCGATGCGATGGGCGAAGCGGGAACGAAGGAAGGCACTTACCTCGGGATGTATGCCCATAATGTAGACACGATAGCCGGAGCACTGAGCGGAGAGGAGAAGTAAATATGATGCCAGTCTTAAGCGTAAGCGGCTTATCCGCTTCTTACAGAAAGAACAAAGTGCTGAATGATGTCAGGTTCGATGTGCAGCCGGGAACGCTGACGAGCATCGTCGGACCGAACGGAGCGGGCAAGTCCACGCTGTTGAAAGTGATGCTGGATCTGCATCCGCGGCTGTCCGGCTCGGTCCAATTTTTCGGAACGGATTACAGCAAGGCCAAGTCCAGAATCGGCTATGTCCCGCAGCGGGGCTCCGTCGATTGGGATTTCCCGACGAATGCGCTGGATGTGGTCATGATGGGATTGTATGGCAAGATCGGCTGGCTGAAGTGGCCGAAGCGCACGCATCGCGATCTGGCCATGAACGCGCTGGACGAGATGGGCATGGCCGCATTCGCCGATCGCCAGATCAGCCAATTGTCCGGCGGGCAGCAGCAGCGGGTATTCCTGGCGCGGGCGCTCGTGCAGGATGCGGATCTGTATTTCCTCGACGAGCCGCTTGCCGGGGTTGACGCAGCTACCGAGCGGGCCATTATGGATACACTGAAGGTGCTTAAGAACAAGGGGCGCACGGTCATGGTCGTCCATCATGACTTGCAGACGGTAGAGGATTACTTCGATCAGGTGCTGATGCTGAATCGAAGCGTCGTGGCGCATGGACCGACGGCGGAGACCTTCACAAGGGAAAATATATTCCGCACCTATGGTGGAACGCTCAGATGGATGGGGGAGAAGCTGGGATGAGTATTGCATTGTCGCATAATGCCCAATGGGTGCTCTTCAGTACCTTGATTCTGGGAATGGCAGCCGGCGTGATGGGATGCTTCGCCTATTGGAAGCGGCAAAGCCTCATGAGCGACGCCTTGTCGCATGCCGCGCTGCCGGGCGTCATTATTGGATTTATGATCGCAGGGAGCAAGAGCCTGCCGCTTATGATCGCAGGGGCGGCGGCAAGTGCGCTGCTGGGGGCGCTGCTGATCCAGTGGATTCGCTCCTCCAGCCGGGTGAAGGAGGATGCCGCGATGGGGATGATCCTGTCCGTCTTCTTCGGGTTAGGCATTATGCTGCTGACCTTCGTGAACCGGATGGGCGGCGGCAGCCAAAGCGGCCTCGACAGCTTCATCTTCGGCCAGGCGGCTTCGATGGTCCGCAAGGATGTATTCACCATGTCAGGGGTTGCGCTGCTTGTGGTCTTTATCTCGATTATCGCATTTAAGGAATGGAAGCTCTATCTGTTCGATCCGCAGTTCGCGAAGGGTCTCGGACTCTCCAGCCGCTGGATGAGCAGCATTTATATGACGGTGCTTGTACTGGTCATCGTCATCGGCATTCAAGCGGTAGGCGTCATTCTGATGGCGGCGCTGCTTATCATACCGGCGGTCAGCTCCAGATATTGGACCAACTCATTCCTGTGGATGGTCGTGCTGTCGGGCGTCTTTGGCGGAGTGTCTGGAATGGCGGGAACGTTGATCAGCACCTTCGGTAAAGGATGGCCGACAGGCCCGTTCATTGTTATCGCAGCGTCTTCGATCTTCATCGTCTCCCTTGCATTCGGTGCGCGCAAGGGCATGCTCGTCCTGTTCCTGCAGCGATATGCGCAGAAGAAATCGCTCGAGCGGTCAGTACCTGCGCAGCGGGTGCTGGAGAGGGGGGAAGCGAGATGAGCTATGCAGGCTGGATATTGTTGACGGCATCGCTTGTGGGACTTTCCTGCGGCATCATCGGCGTATTGCTTATCTTGCGGAGAATGGCCATGATGGCCGATGCGATCAGCCATACGGTGCTGCTCGGCATCGTCGTTGCGTATTTGGTAACAAGGGAGCTTAGCGGCGTGCATATGCTCATCGGAGCCATCGCGGCTGGTTTGGTGACATCGGTGCTGGTGCAGTGGTTCCATGCCAGAGGTGTGCAGCAGGAGGCGTCCATCGGCGTTGTGTTCACCACGCTGTTCGCGATTGGCGTCGTGCTCATTGCGACGAAGGTCGGCAATGCGCATCTGGATGTGAAGCATACGTTGATGGGAGAGATCACCTTTATCCCTTGGGAGCGCATCGAGCTGCCATGGATCGGTTCTATTCCGGAAGCCGTCTTTATTCTGTCGATTGTACTGATTGTTGTTCTGGTCGCTGTGCTCGCTTTCTACAAAGAGTGGAAGATTACGTCCTTCGACCCGGCGCTTGCTGCTAGTCTGGGCTTGCCGGTCGTGCTGATGCATTATGTCTTTATGTCGCTTGTATCCGTGACGACGGTAGCGTCCTTCGACGCGGTCGGCGCGATTATGGTCGTGGCGATGCTAATTACGCCGGCTGCGGCAGCGTACCTATGGACGGACCGGCTGCTGGTTATGTTCGCGCTTAGCGGCGGGTTCGGCGTAATGTCTGCCGTGGCGGGATATTACGTAGCGGCTTGGCTCGACACCTCGATATCCGGTTCGATGGCCTTCGCGACAGGCATCGTCTTTATGATCAGCTTCATCGCCTCGCCCCGCCATGGCCTTGCGTCGCGCTGGTTCCGGCCACGCGCTGCCGCGATGCCGGAGGCGTAAAGGGTGGTGCGATGACGCTGACGCCGGTTATGGAGGATCATCTGAAGCAAATTTATATGCTGTCGAGAACAACGGGCTGCGTAAGAGTGTCGGAGGTAGCGGAGGCACTATCCGTCCATTTGTCCACCGTATCCAAGATGGCGCTGAAGCTGCGGGAGTCCGGTTATGTGATCTATGAGAAGTATGGGCAGATTGCGCCTACGTATGCCGGATTAAGGATGGGCAAGCAGCTCCTCGGCAAGCACCGGACGCTGGTCAGGCTGCTTATGCATGCGGGCGTGCCGGAAGACCTGGCCCTGAGGGAAGCGGAGCGGCTGGAGCATCATATCAGCTGGGAGTCGGCCTCCAGGCTGGAGGCGCTCCTTGGAATGATGGAGGAGAGCGCAAGTCTGGAGCCGCTGAGGAAGGCCGAGAATGACCATAGGGAAAAGCTGAATCTCGCAAAGCCATAGAAGCCTTCACACTTGCATCAAGCGGGTGTGAAGGCTTCCTCGCCTTTCAACCATGAACGCGGTCCCCAGTCGAACGCGTTCGTCCTTTACAGCTGCCTAATAGAAGATTCCCTCACAGCTACAGCTTTACAAAAAAACGAACCATCGCTTTGATCATATGCTCCCGTCCGATCGGCCCCCAAGGGTCCCATTCCCTGCTGTCAGGATAATAGACTCTATTCTCTCTGACGGCTCTCAGCTGCTGCCAGCGGGGATCGGCGCTGAACTGATGAATGACGGGCTCTTCGCTCCAGATGACGAGGAGCTGCTCCGGGTCCCATTCTACCAGCTGCTCGAAAGCGTCTTCCAGGTAGGTGCCGTGGCTGATCCGCTCTTCCGCCTGGAATTGGAGTCTTCCATAGAACAAGTCCGTCAATGCATGCTCCTTCACCCCATAAATGCGGCAATTGCCGGGAAGCAGCCGGATGATCGTCCATTTGCCTTGCTTCGTGACCGGCTCCAGCTTGCGCCTCGCTTCTTGCTCCAGCACAGACATGGCGCGGATCGAGCGTTCCGCCTCCGCCATCCGGTCAACCCGGCTGGCAATCGCACGGAAGTAATGCTCCCAGCTTGTCGAATGGTCGATGAGAATGGCGCTGCCCTCTTCGCCCCAATGCTTGTCGCCAAGATCATGCCTGAGCTTGGTGCGCAGAATAAGATCCGGTCCCAGCGGCACGACATCGCTGGATCGAATCGGATTCTCCGCATTGAGCGGGACTGTGCCGGCTAACCGCTCATGCAGATAGCTTGGGAAGCCCGACGGAGTCAAATGATAGGTCGGAAAGCTTGGAGCGGCGATAGGCAGAATGCCCAGCGCCAGCAAGTGGTCCTGCAGCGCAAGACTGCTTACGACGGCGATCTTGCGGTCGCGGCGCTTCAGGTAGACGGACGGGGAGATGCCCTCCGTCTTCTTGAAGACACGGCTGAAGTAGAGCTCGTCCTGATAGCCGACACTGACGGCGATATCGCGCAGCGATGCCTGCTTGTCGGTCATCAGCTCCTTCGCCTTCAGCATGCGCAGCTTGGTCAGATAGCTGCCGGGAGACAAGCCGGTCAGCTTCTTGAACGCCCGGCAATAGGAGCTTGGCGTCATCCCCGCCAGTCTTGGCAGCTCGCTGATCTGGAGCGGCTTGGCCAAGCGGCGCTCCATATATTCGATTGTCGTCTGAATGGAATCGGTGCCTGCCCGCGACGGTGCATGCTGATGAGCGTCCAGATGCAGCAGCAGCTCATATAGGGCAAGCTGCTTGCGCATATCGCCGATCACGCCGGATTCATTCAGCGCCAGACGCAGATTGGAGAGAAGAGACTCCGTTTGCGCGGAAGCGGCGCGGTAGGAGCAATGATCGCCTTGGACGAGCTCATACCCGCCAGCCGTCAGTCGATTCTCATCCAGCTGTGCGGCTGCATAATGGACCAGACTGAGCTTGAGGCTGCCGCCGGGATCAGCCATCAGCTCGAAGCTGATGGCGCCGGGCTGAGCGAAGAAGAAGGAGCCTTCCTGCAGCGGACAGGAGCGGCCATTGCTCAGGAACAACATGCCGGCTCCGCTCTGCACGATGCCAATTAAGCCGTGCTCCGCCTGCTGGGGCTCCGAGCGAAAACCTTCTTTATAATGATAAGTCGAGATATGAAGCGGGTAGCAAGAGAAATAAGAACGGGGGTTCATGGCACGGCAGTCCTTTGCTATTAGAAGTGCGATAATAGGCGCAGAAGTATAATATGATATTGATAATTATTATCACTCACAATTTTAGCAATATATTGGTTGGGCGGCAATAGAAATCTGACAAGCAGAATATAGAGTGGCTGAATCGTTTGAAATTTTTGTCCATGCGAATCGGGCAATATCGTGTATGGGAAACGAAAAACGGGCTAGGTACAATAGGTAATGAAAATGATTATCATTCACATGGAGTTTGGAGGTTGTGGAACGATTCGCTACATAATGCTCATGATGTTGGTTGTCTTCCTCTTGACTGGCTGCAGCGCAGGCGCTTCGGATACGAAGACGGAGCCGGGCGCGGTCGTCGCCGATGGCGGCGCGCAGACCGATAGCAAGCAGGATCGACTGGCCCTAATAGAGGCTGCCCAGATAGACGATGTGCTACTTGCGGCGGAAGAATTGTCCGGCTTGATCAAGACGTTCAAATCAGCGGTAGAGTCTGATGACCGCGACGAAGCCGTTCGCCAGGCTGAACGCATGGCGGCGCTCTGGAAGTCGCTCAGCGAGAAAGCGGCAAGCGCGCAGCCGGAGAAGCTGCAGCAGATCGAAGCAGATCTGGGCGGCGTACTGGAGGAGGTCGCTGCTTCGGAATGGGACAAGACGCGGCTGATTGATTTGGATTATTCCCTGTACCAAGGCTTTCGCGACGTGAAGCCCGCTTTGACAAATTAATGATAGGTTAGGAGATTGTGAACAAAATGATGAGAAGAAAATTATTATCCCTGCTAATGGCGGTGGCGCTTGTCGTTGGTCTCGTACCGGCTACGGCAGCGGTTGCCGCAGGCAAAACTGTCAGCGTAACGATCGACGGCAAGAAGCAATCATATAGTGTAAATCCCCGCATTGAGAACGGACGCACGCTCGTCCCTTACCGCGCTATCGCGGAAGCGCTGGGCGGAACAGTAAGCTATGACGCGAAGAGCAAAAAAGCTACGATCAAAAAGAGCGGTCAAACGATCGAGCTGACGCAAGGCAGCAAGTCGGCCCGCATTAACGGCTCGGCTGTAACGCTGGATGCCGCTCCGCTGAACGTAAGCGGAACGCTGCTTGTGCCGCTTCGCTTCGTAGGCGAATCGCTGGGCGTATGGGTAACCTGGAACGGATCTTCTTCCACAGCTGTACTGGAGACAAAGCGTACCTTCAAGCATGACCTTGGCAGCACGACGCTAAGCAGCGTTCCAAAACGCGTAGTCGTATTGTTCAATGGCGGCGTCGATATCTCTGTCCTGCTTAAAGTGAAGCCGGTAGGTGCGGTTGAATCGTATATCCAACAGCCGTTCTATGAATACATCCGCTCCAATCTGATCGGCGTGAAAACGCTTGGCGACGAGACGCAGCCGAACGTCGAAGCGATTGTTGCCCTAAAGCCTGACGTCATTATTGCAACAAAAGACCGTCATGAAGGCATCTATAAGCAGCTGAACAAAATCGCTCCGACAATTGTGACGAAGGATCTGGCAGATTGGCAAGACAATCTGCAAGTGATGTCCAAAGTATTGAATAAAGAAGATATCGCCGCTTCATTCCTGGCGGATTGGAAGAAGCAAGTTGCCGATTTCAAACGCAAGCTCCCTGCGAAAGATAAAGGCGCGGCGATCTCTATTATCCGTGTGAACCCGAATGGTACGGCACGTGCCTACAATACGGGCTTTGCCTACAAAATCTTCAAGGAGCTGGGCTTCTCAACTCCGAAGGCGCAGCTGGCGACAGGCGAGGAGATCATTCCAGTAGCCTCGACCGAACAAATCAGCTTGCTTGACGGCGACTATATCTTCGACTTCACGACAGACTGGGATGGCGACGGTGCCATTCTGCAGCATCAGAAAACATGGACCAGCAGCGCACTGTGGAAAAACTTGAATGCCGTTAAAAACAACAAGTATTACAAAGTCAATTCTGTCACATGGAATCTGTCCGGCGGTGCTCTGGCAGCTAAGCTGATGCTGGATGATCTGTACTTCTACTTCGGACTGGAATAATACCCAATTACACATAAGCAAGGCCAATGAAAGAATGGGCTGTCCAGCCCATTCTTTTGTTGCGTGTTTCGCATCAGGGGAGGAAGGAACAAGGTTATGGGAAGGAAGCTTAGAAGCAATGTCTATCGCAGCGCAGGACTGCTTGTGGGACTGCTGTTGCTGGCGGTCAGCTTCATAGCAAGCATGAGGTACGGATTTGTCTCGATCAGCTGGAACGATATCGTCTCTTCCATGATCAGCTATGATGAGGGGGAAATGAATCAGGTCGTCGCCCGAACGGCGAGGCTGCCCAGGGCGTTAATTGCCGCTTCGGTAGGCGGCTCGCTGGCTCTGGCGGGCGCCATTCTGCAGAGCGTAACCCGCAATCCGCTTGCGTCTCCAAGTGTGCTGGGCATCAATGCCGGCGCTTCGTTAGCCGTTGTGGCTGCGATTACATTGTTCTCGATCCGGGAGACGGAGCCTCTGATGTGGATTTCATTCTTCGGCGCAGCCGTCGCGGCGGCTGCTGTCTATGTGCTGGGCTCCGTAGGGAGAGAGGGGCTTTCGCCGCTGCGAATTATTCTTGCGGGCTCCGCCATGACCGCATTATTCGCTTCATTGACGCAAGGCATGCTCGTACGCAATGAAAGCGGGCTGCAGGATGTCCTGTTCTGGATAGCGGGGTCCGTAGCGGGCCGTACGACGGAGATGCTTCTGCCTGTGCTCCCGTATATGGGCGCTGGCTGGCTGCTTGCGCTCGCCTTGTCCAGACAGTGGAATATCATGGCGATGGGAGAAGAGTCGGCGAAGGGGCTTGGACAGAACATGACGCTGATGAAGGTGGCTGCCGGACTGATTGTAATCCTGCTTGCGGGCAGTGCTGTCGCAGTAGCGGGGCCGATCGGCCTGATCGGTATTATTGTCCCTCATGTAGCAAGAGGCATTGCGGGCCTGGATTACCGATGGCTGCTGCCCTATAGCGCCGTGCTTGGAGCAAGCTTGCTCTTGCTCGCGGATCTGGCAGCGCGATTTATTATTTTCCCGCTGGAGGTGCCGGTGGGCATCATGACGGCTGTTCTCGGGGCGCCGTTCTTCATCTATCTCGCACGGAAGGGGCGTGCGAAGCTATGAATGCACAACTCAATGGGGTCACCGCCGTCAAGCGGGGAACCAAACGAAATGCAGCGGCGCGGGTCATAGTCTGGCTGTTGCTCATAGTTATGGGATTATCTGTTCTATATCTCATGCTGGGCGACAGCTTTATTGGTATTCGCCGCGTATGGCAAGGGCTATGGGGTCGGGGTTTGGATGAGGATGTACTGATCGTACAGGCGCTTAGGGCGCCGAGGCTTGTTATTGCTCTGCTCGTTGGCGCAGCCTTGGCGTTATCGGGCGCCATATTGCAAGCCGTTATCCGGAATCCGCTGGCTGCACCGGATGTAGTCGGGATTACAGGAGGAGCTTCGTTTGGCGCCGTGCTGTTTCTGACCGTGCTGGCGGGAACATTTGGCCGCGAGCTGCTGCCTCTGGCTGCCATCATCGGAGCCTTCTGCGCATCCGCGCTTGTATACGTGCTGGCTTGGCGGAAGGGCGCGGATTCGCTTCGCCTGGTGCTGGTTGGCATTGGAGTCGCTTCCCTGCTGTCAGCTGGTACGTCGTTTCTGCTGACGTTCAGCAAAGCGTATTCCGCCACCTCGGCCTATATATGGCTGACGGGTACCATCTACGGCTCTTCCTGGGGAGATGTCGCTGTACTAGCCCCATGGCTCGCAGTGTTTGGGATCATCTTGTATTTCAATACCGGCAATTTGCATGCCCAATTGCTGGGGGATGAGCTTGCGATCGGCATCGGCTCACCCTTGCAGCGCCACAGGCTGCTGCTCGTATCGCTGAGCGTCGCGCTTGCCGGCTCTGCGGTCGCGATTGGCGGCTCTATTGGATTTGTCGGGCTTATTGCGCCCCATATGGCAAGACGTCTCGTCGGGCCGGTCATCCACCGGGTACTGCCGGTAAGCGCGTTGATCGGCGCTATCGTGGTCGCCGCAGCTGACCTGATCGGCAGAACCGTATTTTTGCCGTACGACATCCCGGTGGGCGTATTCACCTCTGCGGTAGGCGCGCCGTTCTTTATTTATTTGCTGTACCGTTCCAGGAAAACCGGTTAGGAGCGGGCAGGGATGCTTTAATAAACTACACAACAAAACCTCCGCTTCTGCCGATCTGGTAGAAGCGGAGGTTTTTGGTTGGTTTGGTCGATAGAATCGGTGCGGGCTAATCAGCGGATTCTGAGATCATCCAGCTTTTCATTGACTGGACTCCGGCATTAAGCCTTCGCTGTGGCATCATCAAATTCAACGTCAATCCGCAGTACCTCGGAGCGGCTTCCGATTCGAAGCGGCGGTCCCCAGAAGCCGAAGCCGGAGGATACGATCGCATGCAGGCCGCCCTTCCGCAAATACCCCCAGTCAAGCTCGAACATTCGTCTTGTAATGAGATGATTCGGCGCCAGCTGTCCTCTATGCGTATGGCCGGACAGGCTAAGGTCAACCCCGTTGTCAGCCGCAGCCGCCAGATCGGACGGCTGATGGTCAAGCATAATAACGGGAAGCGAGCGGTCAAGCGGCTCCACCAACTCTTGGATGCTCAGCCGTCCGCCATTCTGGCTGCCGACGGCTTTGTCCTTGCGGCCGACTACCGCAAATTCATCCCCGATCATGACGGTTTCGTCCATCAGCACCCGAATGCCGATGCTGTTCATCTCGGCGATGAATTCGGGAACCTTGCCGCCATAATATTCATGATTGCCAGTTACAGCATAGACGCCAAGCGGCGCTTTCAGTTGTCCGATAACATGCTTCATCCCTTTTTTGAGGAACGGAGCCAGGTCATCGTCCAGAATATCGCCGGGAAGCAAGATGATATCCGGGTTAATCTCCTCCACCTTGCGGAGCAGCTTGCGCAAATGGTTATTGCCGATCACTGTACCCAGATGCAGATCGGAGGCCATTGCGATCGTTAGCTTCCGGCGATTGCCCGCCGTCTTCGGAATGCGAATCTGATAGGTTCGAATGACGGGAGACCATGCGTTGCGCGAGCCAAGCGCGAGCAATATGATCAACAGCAAGAGGACGACTCCTCCGACAGCCGTAATGTAGATGTCCGCTCCCGCACCGCCCCACTTCAGCAATAGTCCCGCGATATCCGCAATCGGAAACAGCAAAATGCAATATTGCAGCAGTCCCAGCCAATAGGAGCCAATGAACTTCAGCGGGGTAGTCAGCCAATCCAGCGGCGCGGACTGCGCCAGTCTGCCGGCGATATAACCAAGTGCGAGCAGAGCGATGATACAGCTGTAGAGGATAGCGCTCTCCCATCCTGTCACTTGGGACAGGAAGAGCCAGCCGTTCCAGCCGATATAGCCCGCCAGCGCGCCATAAATAGCGAGAAATCCGATAATCGAAAAAACAGCACGCACATTCATGGGTGGACCAAGCTCCTTTTTATGAAAAATAGATGCTCTAGCAAGAAGGAATGCTCCTACTATAGCATAGTCGGACGGGCGGATGCTAATCTGCTAGAATGGGCCGGGAAGGGCGCTGCGAGGGGCTTCCTGCCCTGAATAAATGTACGATCGGGAAGCGGCGGATATGAGGTGTTTACGAACTTATCATATGGATGCCGTTGCGGTATCCGGGGTGAGCACAACCTTACAAAAATGTCATGTATGCTGTACGGAAAATCGATGGATAACGGCGCATGCCGGGCCGTATACTGGGCTTAGCACAATGGACGGAGGAAAGATGGATTATGTCATATAATCGGATCGATGAATTGGACTATTTGCGGGGATTTGCGCTGCTTGGCATCCTGCTGATGAACGCGACCGCGCTGCTACACTTGTCCCTGCCTGAGCCTGGCACTGGGAGCGAGCTGTACCAGCGACTGCTTTATTTGCTTGCTGAAGCCCGGTTTTTCAGCATATTTTCGTTTTTGTTCGGAATCGGATTTTATTTGTTTGTTATGCGTGCCCGTGACAAAGGGCGCAATGGGTTTCTGCTGTTCTTTATTCGTATCGCGGTGTTATTCGGGTTCGGATATGTTCATTCGATCTACCATCCCGGAGAGGCGCTGATGATCTATGCGATATGCGGCTTGCTGCTGCTCCCGTTCTATAAGGTGAATCGGTGGGTGAATGTGGCGCTTGGTGCGGTGCTGCTTGGGTTGTTCGCGGCGCTTGGCGCCAAGGTGCTGATGCCGATTCCGTTCATGCTGCTTGGGGTAGCGGCGGGACAGCTCAGGTTGTTCCAACGGATTCGCGAGAGGCGCCGGATGTTTGAGATTACGGCTGTAGTGCTGGTAGCGGTGGCGGCAGCGGCTCTTCAGTACCAATACGGACTGGCGCCAAGCGAGCCGTTCATTCCCGTTATGATGGAAGGTACGGGCGATCCGCAGATGGAACAAGCCAATCAATATTTGAAGGCGGGACTGCTAGTAGGACCGCTGGTCGCTATCGCCTATATGGCGCTGTTGCTGCTCCTGCTTCAGATCAAGCCAATCCGCGAGCTGCTAGACCCGATGAGGGCGGTGGGGAGGATGGCGCTTACGAATTATATTGGTCAAACAGTGCTGGTCCTGCTAGCCGGTCAATGGCTGGGGCTTGAAGGGACGGCGAATTGGGTAGATAGCTTGTGGCTGTGCCTGGGTATTTATCTGATCCAATTAATCGCAAGCTCGGTGTGGCTTCATTATTTTGCGATGGGACCATTGGAGTGGATCTGGCGGGCGGCAACGTATCTTAGTTGGCCTCCGGTGTTCAACAGGCAGCGTGCAGCGGTTGAGACTCAGTGAGGTCTAGCGGGGCGTATGCTGCGGTAAGAAGAGTGCTTTTGTCAGGAGCCGGAAAGCTTGCGATTGCTCGAATAAGAGCGGCTGCGCCGTTGCGCGGGCGCTGCTCCCTATGGTATCGTGTCACCATATGATATGGGATTGGGGAGAAGGGCATGAAATCACTTGTGCTGGCGGAGAAGCCTAGCGTGGCGAAGGAAATCGCCAGAGTGCTTGGTTGTACAACCAAGCAGAAAAGCTATATCGAAGGACCCGCTTACGTCGTAACGTGGGCGCTCGGCCATCTGGTGACGCTGGCGGAGCCGGAGGATTACGATGGGAAATATAAGACATGGAATCTGGAAGACTTGCCGCTGCTGCCGGCCAAAATGAATCTCAAGGTGCTGAAGGAAACGTCGCATCAGTTCCGGGCTGTCTCGCAGCTGTTCAAGCGCAATGATATTAATGAATTGATTATCGCGACGGATGCAGGCCGCGAGGGCGAGCTTGTTGCCCGCTGGATTATGGAGCTTGTGCACTGGCGCAAGCCGGTCAAGCGGCTCTGGATTTCGTCGCAGACGGACGGCGCGATCAAAGATGGCTTCAAGCGGCTGAAGCCGGGCAAGGATTACGAAGCGTTGTACGCCTCGGCAGTCTGCCGGGCGGAGGCCGACTGGATTATCGGCCTCAATATGACCAGAGCGCTGACGAGCAAATACAATGCGCAGCTGGCGGCGGGACGCGTACAGACGCCGACGCTCTCCATGCTGATGGAGCGGGAGCGGGAGATTGCCGACTTCCAGTCCCAGCCGTATTGGACGGTGCAAGCGGGATTCGGAAGCTTCGGTGCGCAATGGCGCGAGCAGGACGGCCACGACGGCAGAGCCTGGAAGAAGGAACGCGCGGAGGAAGTGGCGGCGAAGGCGATCGAGGCCGGCTCGGCCAAGGTTGTGAAGCTTCGCACCGCCGAACGTTCGGAACCTCACCCGCAGGCTTACGATCTGACTGAGCTGCAGCGCGATGCGAACCGGAAGCTCGGCTTCTCGGCCAAGCAAACCTCCAATGTGCTGCAAAAGCTCTACGAGGCGCATAAGCTGGTCACGTACCCGCGGACGGATTCCCGTTATTTGTCCAGCGATATGGTTCCTACGCTTAAAGGTCGGCTGGAGAGTGTAGCAGTAGGACCTTATGCGGCACTTGCGCGCAAGCTGCTTCGCACGCCGCTATCTGTAACGAAGCGGATCGTAGATGACAGCAAGGTGACCGATCATCACGCGATTATTCCCACAGAGCAATATGTGAATCTGGGAGCGTTGTCCAGCGACGAGAGACGGCTCTACGATCTGATCGTTCGGCGATTCATTGCGCTGTTCTACGGACCGTACCGCTATGACGAGACAAGCGTGACGCTTGAAGCGGGCGGCCAGCGGTTCTATGCCAAAGGAAAGACGGAGAAGGACAAGGGCTGGAGAGAGATTTATCAGGATAGTCACGCCTCGCATCAAGATGATGAAGATGATGATTCCGATAGCGGCGCAAGCCGGACGAACGAGGAGCGCCAGCAAGCGCAGTTGCTGCCGACGCTAGCGGAGGGGCAGACCTTGCCGGTCAAGAGCACGGGCGTGAAGGAGCAGCGCACGCTGCCGCCAGCCCGATACACGGAGGCATCGCTGCTTACACGAATGGAGAAGCATGGCCTCGGCACACCGGCGACACGGGCGGATATTATCGAGAAGCTGCTCTCTACCGACACGATTGAGCGCACGAGAAATTCGCTCGTGCCCACAGGGAAGGGCAAGCAATTGATTGAGCTGGTCGTAGAGGAGCTGCGTAGTCCCGAGCTGACGGCGAAGTGGGAGCACGAGCTGGAGTTGATTGCGAAAGGCAAAGGCGATCCAGCCGCTTTCATGAGGGGCATTCGCCAGCAGGCGCAGAAGTGGATCGGGGAAGTGAAAGCGGAGACGAAGGAATACAAGCCGCATAATCTGTCTCACTCCAGCTGTCCGGAATGCGGCAAGCGGATGCTGGAGGTGAATGGCAAGCGCGGCAAGTCGCTGCAGTGCCCTGACCGCGAATGCGGGTACCGCCGCTCGACTGAGCCGATCCTGCTGAACAAGCGTTGTCCGCAATGCCATAAAAAGATGGAGATGCATGACGGCAAGGCTGGCAAGTATGCGCAATGCCGCCGATGCAATGTCATCGAAATGCTTGGCGACAAAGATGGCGGACGCGTCAACAAAAGAGAGCAGCAGAAGCTCATCCAGCAGTTCAGCGACAATGCGCCTCTGACGAACAGCCTCGCGGATAAGCTGAAGGCTGCCCTGGAACAAAAGTCGGATTAATAAGTCGATAAATAGATGGATCATGGACAGTCCCATTGCCTGAAGGCAGTGGGACTGTCCGCTTTTCCCGCGACTACCTACGACATTCATCCAAGAGGGAAGGCTGCTATCGCCATATGATAGAGAGAAGGCGATAGGAAAGGAGATTGGTAGCATTGGCTAACCACTCGGGAAGGCAGCTGGCCAGCAAGTGGGCCAAAACGGAAGCGCTTCTCTCTCATCCCGGACTTGCGTCCCATGTCCCGCCGACTAGCAAGTATTCTCCACAGCAGCTTCGGCATATGCTGAACACTCATGGAATGGTCGTGATCAAGCCGATCGTCGGCTCTGGCGGCAGCGGGGTCATCAAAGTGTCGAGAACCGGCGACGGGGGCTACTCATTCACGCATCGGGCCCGGACGTCCAGATACGGAAGCTTTGATGCGCTGGCAGGCGCGCTTCGTTCAAGAACGAGCAAGCGGTACTATTTGATACAGAAGGGAATTTCATTGGCGACGGTGAACGGAAGGCCTATCGATTACAGGGTCAAATACGTCAAGTCGTTTGGCCGCTGGGAGTATCGGTCGCTCGTAGGACGTATTGCGAGACCCGGCTTATTCGTTACGAACCTGAGCCAAGGCGGACGCATGGTGCTGGCAGGGGAAGGAATCAGATCCTCACTTGGCCCGTCTCATGTGAAGTCCAAAAAGAGCAAAATGCGGGAAATCACTGTGATGGCGACGAGAGTGCTGGAGCAGCGGTATCCCGGCATCTCGCATTTGGGCTTCGACTACGGCATTGACCGCCAAGGCAAGATATGGATCTTCGAGGTTAATACGAGACCGCATTGACGCCAGAAGAACAGGGCTGTCCTCTCAGTCATGCCAACATGACAGGGGGACAGCCCTCTTTCGTGTTGGGGGGTAGGCGTTCAGCCGACAAGGCGCTTCTGCGTGTGATCGGACTTTGTACTCGGACTGAATGCTTCGCGTTTGCTTGGCTCCACGGATGCTCCATGGATGCCTGAATGCTTCACGATTGCCTAGCTCTACGTATGCTCCACGCATACCTGAATGTGCTTCGTATTTGCTTGGCTTCACGTATTGTTCCATGGATGCCTGAATGCTTCACGTTTGCCTAGCTCTACGTATGCTCCACGCATGTCTGAATGCTATATGTTGCCTGTCTTCACAGATGCTCCACGCATGCCTGAATGCCACATGTTTGCTTGGCTCCACATATGCTTCACGTATGCCTGATGCTCCGTATTGTTGGTTGTCATTGCGACTAATTGTAACTAAATCTATGTTTACGGTTTACTATGAGTTTTATCCTGCTGTTACTTACCCATGAATGCTGCAAGCCGAGAAACTCGGCTTAGAGGCGGGAATGTATGCGCGACGGCAGCTGCAAGCCGAGAAACTCGGCTTAGAGGCGTGAATGTGTGCATCGCGGCAGCTGCAAGCCGAGAAACTCGGCTTAGAGGCGTGAATGTGTGCATCGCGGCAGCTGCAAGCCGAGAAACTCGGCTTAGAGGCGGGAATGTATGCGCCACGGCAGCTGCAAGCCGAGAAACTCGGCTTAGAGGCGGGAATGTGTGCATCGCGGCAGCTGCAAGCCGAAAAAACTCGGCTTAAAAGCTCGAAGCTGCGCTCGCGGAGACGAAAGCAGTCGAAAAAACAGCGCGCTTTATCGAAAAATCACTTTAACGTGCTAACGTCGCATAGTCAGCTGGAGAAGGGCGTCAATCCAGGTAGTCATGTGTCGAATGAAAGGCATAAAAGGACGCACTTAAGTAACTGACAAACGCGTAAACCCTGTCATAGCAAGCGATCAGAGGCTATCTGCTCTCATGCCATGTAAACCGCCAGTATTACACGCACATGTCTAACTAAGGGGCAGATAAATAAGCTAATTAAGAACCCTACCATTTAATGACATTAAAATATTAAGTTGATAGAGTAAGAAAAGGCTATTAAAGTTTTTTATAGTATTAGAGACTTCAACAGGGTGTGGATAACCCTATCCACATTATCCATACTGAAAACACTGGAAATTTAAGGTCTATACACATCCCATTCACAAGGTATCCACATGCCTGTGTGCATAAGATGGTCTGTTGTTTCGGTTCTAGGACGATGCTACACTAAAAACTGTAAATCCCACGTGGCTATTAAAACGTTTTAACTATACGAATTTGGTGTAAAAAAATAGTAGAAGGTGAAGGAGGAGATTTTATGGATACCTTATCTGACGAGCTTCTTGTGGACACCTATTACGCCGCGATCGAATACAGGCTGGATCCGGAATTCATCCGAATGCTGGCGGTCGAGATGAAGCGTCGTGGCGTAGAACTGTCCTCGCACAAACATACAGCGTAACCCAGCGGAAGGTATTATGGATGAGGCGGGTTCTTCGGAGAACTAGCTAACATACTTTATATGCAAATAACCTGCTTTGCACTTGCATCATCGAATGATTATTCCCACTGCGTAACAATAGCCTCACTTGTCTGCTGACAGCTTGGGCAGTATACCGCATGACAGCAGCCAGCCTCAGATTGCATCGATAAAGCCGAGCTTACAGCTTGAGCATCAGCCGGCTCATAAGGCGCATAAGGTCCAGTCCAATCGGACAAGCGGCCGCAATCCGTTACCGTTCCACCGCAGGAAAGACAAGGAACTTGCAAGTCGACAATCCCGTTGCATACGGGGCATAACATAAGGGTATCCTCCTTGGCTTAAGATTGGCGTTTATTGCAATCCGCTTAACCAAGTATAGGATACCCTTCTGCTAACTTTACATGCGATTAGAGCTTCATGTTGCTGCTATGTCCCGGCGAGAGCTTCGCGCTAGGATCAATGTAGACCTTGGCGTTGTTGATCGCCGTTGGCGCTTCACCGAAGCCCACCGCAATCAGCTTCAGCTTGCCGGGATAGGTCGTGATGTCGCCAGCGGCAAAGATGCCAGGAATGTTCGTCTCCATTCTCGTGTCGACGATAATGGAACCGCCCTGAATGTTAATCCCCCATTCGGCAATCGGGCCTAGAGAGGATACAAACCCGAAGTTGACGATAACATCATCCACTTCAAGCTTCTTCAATTCCTTCGTCTTCACATCGCTCAGCGTCACTTCGGTTATCGTGTCTTCGCCAAGCAGCTCCGTAATCTCCGTTGGCGTGATGATATTCACAGTGGAATTCATAAGGTTCTCAACACTGTGCTCATGAGCGCGGAATTTATCGCGGCGATGAATGAGCGTGACACTCTTCGCGATCGGCTCCAGCATAAGTGACCAATCGACGGCGGAATCGCCGCCTCCGCTTATAAGTACACGCTTGTCTTTGAAGCGGCTAAGATCGCTGACGAAATAATGCAGGTTCTTCCCTTCAAAACGGGATGCCTCCGGCAGCTCCAGCCTGCGGGGCTCGAACGCTCCGACGCCTGCCGTAATAATGACGGCCTTGGCATAATGCTTCCCCTTATCGGTCGTTACTTCGAATAGCCGTTCATCATGTTTGGCTACCCCTATAACTTTCTCCTCCAGGCATACTTCGGGCTTGAACAGATCGATCTGCTCCTTCAATCGGTCCACAAGCTCCTGAGCCGTTACCTTCGGAAATCCTGCTACGTCATAAATATATTTCTCCGGATATAATGCGGCTAGCTGCCCGCCAAGCTGGGGCATGCTCTCGATGATCTTCACCGAGGCCTGACGCATCCCGCCATAGAATGCAGCGAACATGCCAGCTGGGCCGCCGCCGATAATCAAGATATCAACCGTATGTGTAGATGATTGCGCGTTTATCATTTTCATAAGCACCTCCTGCAAAAAATCCTTTACGTAACCCATTATAATGCTTCGCTTGCAGAGATGGTAATCTTTTAATTGTGCAAGACTCTAAAGTTTTTCGTTAAAATTACCCTTGAACTTTTTGTGAAAAGTCTGTAATATGTCTGATGTATATTGATGATATCCACCGTCCCGGAATATTGGCAAATGATGTCGGATTTCGGCGAATAACATTCGAATCGATGTGATAAATGTGCTTTTTCAAGCGCAAACTTCATAAGAGCATTATTTTTTGAATGAGTTTGTGTAATTTTTCACATTCTTTTGGATGAACATGCGTGGGGTTCGGCCTATAAAATGGTTTGTTAAGCGAACTCGCTTTATGCAAGCGGGGGATTTTTATATCGCCAATCAAAAGAAAATGAGGAATGGATGGGATTCTACGATGAGCAACATACCGAAAATTGTTATCCTTGGCGCCGGTTACGGCGGCGTGCTGACGGCGCTCCGTCTGCAGAAAGAACTAAATTATAATGAAGCGGACGTAACGTTGGTGAACAAGCATGATTACCACTACATTACGACGCATCTTCATATGCCGGCTGCGGGTACGGACAACCCGGAGAACGCACGTGTAAGCATCTCCAAGCTGATTGATGAATTCAAAATCGATTTCGTTAAATCGACTGTTGTTCAAATCCGTCCGCAAGACAAAAAAGTTATCCTCGAAGACGGCACATTGTCGTACGATTACCTGGTTATCGGCCTTGGCGGAGAACCAGAAACATTCGGCATTCCAGGTCTGGCTGAGAACGCAATGAATATTCGCAGTATTAACTCCGTTCGCCTGATTCGCGAACATATCGAATATCAATTTGCTCGTTACAAACGCGAGCCGCATCGCACGGACTACCTGACGTTCATCGTTGGCGGCGCCGGCTTTACAGGCATCGAGTTCGTAGGCGAATTGTCCGACCGCATTCCTGAGCTATGCAAGCAATTCGACGTAGATCCTTCCCTGGTGAAAATCTACAACATCGAAGCTGCCCCAACCGCTCTGCCAGGCTTCGATCCGGAGCTTGTGCAATACGGCATGGATGTGCTGCAGAAGAAAGGCGTTACGTTCCGCATCGGTACAGCTATCAAAGAGTGCACGCCTGAAGGCGTCGTAGTCGGCGAAGGCGAAGAAATCAAATCCGCTACGGTCATCTGGACTGGCGGTATCCGCGGCAACCGTCTGATCGAAGAAGCTGGCTTCGAGACGATGCGCGGCCGTGTGAAAATTGACGAGTTCCTGCGTTGCCCTGGCAGCGAGAACATCTACATCGTAGGTGACAACTCCCTGATGTTCAACCCGGAAGGACGTCCATACCCGCCGACAGCGCAAATCGCAATGCAACAAGGCGTTGTATGCGCGCATAACCTGGTCGCTTCGATCCGCAACCAGCCGCTGAAGACATTTGTATTCTCCAACAAGGGTACAGTGGCGTCGCTTGGTAAAGGCGAAGCAATCGGCATCGCTTTCGGCAAGAAATACAAAGGCCGCGTAGCTGCATGGCTGAAAAAAATGATCGATATCCGTTACCTGTTCATTATCGGCGGCATTCCGCTCGTTCTGAAAAAAGGTAAGTTCCTGTAATGAGACACTGCAGCGTACAAGTCCGCGGTTTATTGACGAGAGATGAACTGGATCGTTACAATGCCTTGATCGAGGTTGGTTCCTATCTGGAGTCGCAAACCCGCTATGACCTTGCTTATACGGTGCAGAAGGAAATCGACCTGTTGATCCAGCCCGCGATTGAGCGGCTGAAGGACAAAGGCCGCGAGCGCGACAGAGCGACGCAAGAGTATCTGGAGTCCAAACGCCTTGGTGCGGAATCGGACGAAGAGGAATAATGATAAAGGCTTTCGCCGTGCAATTGCTGCCGGTGAAAGCCTTTTTTGTGTTTTCGTGAGCATATGTCATGCATCTTTCCATGCTGGAATGTTCAGTCAGAGCAGCATAAGAAAGAACAGGCCCGCTGCGTTCAACGGACCTGTTCTTATTCAGAGCTATTACTTTGAAAATAGATGCTTATACCGAAAGCAGCTTTTCGAACTTCTCTTCGTCCAGGAAGTTGCCGACATAGAAGTCGCCGAAGTCGCCGAATCGTGCGCTGACTTCATCGAAGCGCATCTCATAGACAAGCTTCTTGAATTGAAGCGCGTCGTCCGCGAACAGCGTAACGCCCCACTCCCAGTTGTCGAAGCCAACGGAGCCGGTAATGATCTGCTTGACCTTCCCTGCATATTGACGGCCGATCATGCCATGGCTGCGCATCATCGCCTTGCGCTCGTCCATGCTCAGCATGTACCAGTTGTCGTTGCCGGAGCGGCGCTTGTTCATCGGATAGAAGCAGATATGCTTCCACTTCGGAAGAATCGGCTTCAGTCTGGCGACGATTTCCGGATTCTGCAGCGGGTCCGAGCCAGGTTGTCCCATGTAATTGCTGAGCTCTACGATGCTGACGTAGGAATGAACCGGATACGTAAAGCTGGCGAACGTCGTTTTGTTGAACGCCGTCTCTATTTCATTCAGTTCCTCCAGTGTTTCACGCAGATGCATGAAGACGAAGTCGGCTTTCTGTCCGACAATGGAGTAAACAGCTGTGCTGCCGAGCTTCTGCTCTTCAATCGCAGACCACTGGCCTAGGAAAGTATGCAGCTCGTCCAGTGCGCGCTTGCGCTCACCCTCGTCGGCTAGGCGCCAAGCGGTCCAGTCGATACTGCGAAAATCATGAAGGGCGTACCAGCCCTCTAATGTCTGTGCGGCTTCACTCATAGGGAAAAACTCCTCTCAGCTCCTAATTTAAGCTTCTATATATTGTATCTAACGTCTGCGGAATGAGCAAATGACGGACTTGTGACATTTGGGCTATGTCGATTGACTTCGGATGCCGCTTTCATTAAACTAATAAAGTCAATGATTATGCGCAGATTGGCGCATAACGTAAGCGGAGAGCTTGAAAGGAGCTATTGGAATGCCAGACATAGTCATTATGATCGTCCAAGCCGCAGTGGCGACGGTTCTGTTCTTTGTCATGATGTTCGGTATCGGCTTTATTCTGAACATGCTGCTCAAGACGACTTGGTTTCCGATGATCTTGTTTGCCATCGTCCTGATCGGACTGCTCATATGGTCGCCTTGGGACGCAGCGTCAAACCCGACATTGGATAATATAGGTACATATACGACGATCTACTATCTGCCTATTATCGGCGCCATGATCGGGGCGTACGTAAGCGGCTGGGCCATCAATGCGCTGCGCAAAGGCGGCTATAAAATGTTTTAATCTCCAAATCCCTCTTACGGGGGATTTTTCTATTTGTCCGATTCGCCAAACTTGTCCCTTTGTATGCTAGAATAGTAGAGATAAAGATAAGGATGGAGTCGGTGCGATGCGCATCAATCATATTATGCAATTTACGGAACATCACCGTTATTACATATTTCGGGATTTCTCGTTAAGCAGCCTTCATTATAAAATGTTGTCGTTAATCTATCAGCCAATGATCGGCGCGTTCGCCATCTCGATGTACCAGCAGCTCTATCACGGCATTGCCGATGACCGCTGCGGATATTCCTCCCTGGAGCCGCATCGCAAGCTGTTCCTGGGGCTTGGTCTTGAGATGAACGAGAAGAGCCGCCGTTACATCATCGATCAAGCTTCCAAGCTGGAGGCGGTCGGTCTGCTCTCGACCTCCCGTCTTGGCGTGCCGGAGCATGCCGATGTTATCTACGAATACGAGCTTATTCAGCCGCTCTCAGCTGCTGAGTTTTTCCAAAACATGCATCTGTCCATGCTGCTGCGGGACAAGGTGGGCAAATACGCCGTCATCGCGCTCAGGGAAGCGTTCGGCTCCAGCGAGCCCGATGAGCTGGCGCATGCGCAATTTACGAAGGAAAACATTTCGATGCCGTTCTATGAGCTGTTCAAGCTGAATCCGCAATCCTTTGATACGGAGCTGGAGCAGGCGCTGAACGAGGTTGCGCCGACAAGGCAATCGTCAGCGCGCACGGAGCTGGCTTCAGCGGGCATCCCTTATGGGGAGCTGATTATTCGCTTCCCGCGCAATTCTGCCAATCGGACTTATGTCGAACGTCTGAGACAGGATGCGGAAGGTCTCGCGCAGATTAATTACGTGGCGTACAAATATAACTTGTCGATCGTCAACTTGTGCCGTTTGTTGGATGAGGACGGAGCTTTCACAGAAGACGGCGAAGTGAATATGGACGAGCTTCAGCAAAGAGCGAATCAGCTATACAGACAGGACAAGAAGCGCGAGGGAGAGAGACAGCGCACGCTGGCCCATACGTCGATTCATACCGATTCGGCAGAACCGGAGGACGATGATGAGCCGGACGAAGAGTTCGAAGTCCAGGAGCAGGACTATCTTCCTGTGCCGAATCAACTGAAGGGCCGCTGCGATATTCAGCAGTACAATATGCTGATGCGCAATGAACCGCATACCCGTTTCCTGAAGCGCTTCTTCCCGGGAGCTGTTCCGGATTGGGTCGATCTCATCTTCGAGCGAATCGATCTCAATTACCGGCTGGCGCCTCCGGTTATTAATGTACTCATCCATTACGTGCTGGGTGAAAGCGACTCTGCACGCGTGACCAAGACGTTCATCGATGCGGTTGCCTCCAACATGCTGATGAAGGGAATTGATACCTTCGAGAAGGCGGTCAAATATGTGAGAGAGCAAGCGCAGCTTGAGCAGGATAAGGAGCGGCGGAAGGAGACAGGCGGTGCCTATGCTGGCGGCGCAAGAGGAGGGGCGCGAGGGGGCAACTCGCGCGGCACATCCCGCAAGCCGTCCATTCCGATCGTCTCGGAAGGGAACTCAGCAGCCTCCGTATCCGCCGATGAGCTGGAGGAGCTGCGCCGTCTGGCGCGGAAGCTGGACGGACAATCATAACGATCTTTACGAGGGGTGATAGAATTGGAATCGCTAGGCGAATTGTTGAAGTCATTTCCGGGAGGAAGATCCCTGTCGGAGGAAGCAGAACGCAAATTAAAGGAACTGATGCGAGACCCCCTCGTCATCAAGCTGCGGGAGAAGTATCCCGATGTGAAAGAAGAAGAGATCCGGCTGAACCTGAACCGGGTTTATCAATATGTATCTGAATATAAGAATTGCACCAATTGTCCGGGACTCGACCTGTGTCCGAATGACTATGAGGGGCATTATACGCTGCTTTCCTCGGAGACGATGAACGGCCATACCCAGCTCTATGACCGGAAGGTATCTTGCAAGAAGTTTCTGTCGAGACAAAGCGAGGAAGCGATCCGCAGCCGGATTCGCAGCTTCTATGTGGACAATGCCGCGCTTCGCCGCGGGTACTCCTCGGACGAGATATTGACCAATGACATGGAGCGGGCCAAGGCGGTAGGCCAGGTGCTTCGTTATATCGACCGTACAAGAGAACAAGGTCTTGGACATGAAGGCCTATATCTGGCTGGCCGGTTCGGCACAGGCAAGACATTCCTGATGTGCTACCTGCTTCAGGAGCTCGCGAAGGCGGGGCACTCCGGCGTTATCGTCTACATGCCTGACTTCGTAGAGGATCTTAAAGTGCTGATGCATGATCCGGCTAAGCTGAAGGAAACGGTCGAGATGATGAAGTCGACGGACTTGCTCATCTTCGACGATATCGGCGCGGAGAACCTCAATCCGTGGGTGCGCGACCATGTGCTGGGCGCGATTCTGAACTACCGGATGGAGCGCAAGCCAACCTTCTATACATCCAATTATGATCTGGAAGCGTTGGAGCGTCATTTCAGCTTTACCAGCAAAGATGGCGACGAGCTGCACAAGGGGCAGCGGATCATGGACCGTATCCGGCCGTATGTGGAAATGGTTATGGTTACAGGAGAAAACAAACGTGGACGGAAGTAAGCCGCAGGAAGCGCAGGCTTAAGGAACACCGCAATTCCATGCCCATATATCCAAGCCTTCGCCGAAATCGGCGGAGGCTTTTTTTCTGGAAGGAAAAGTTATATAACGAAAACTTATCGAACTCTTCAAAAAAACGAAATTTGTGTTGACAGAGGTGGGGATCGCTGGTAATATGCATTCATAACCAACTAATCGGGTAGGAATAATGTTTAATGACCGGACGAACCGGAGTTGACGAAGCCCTATCTCATCCAATGAAAATGAGGGGTGCAAGAAAAATGAAGAAAACTTCGGTTCGTATTCAAGCTATTATATTATTTGTCGTATTCGCGTTAACGCTTGCTGCTTGCGGCGGCGACAAAGGAACAGTCAACAACGGGGGAAATAAAGAGAACGCATCATCGCCTTCGCCATCGGCTTCACAGCCAGCGGAAGACAAGCAAGAGCCGCTTCCTCCTGTCAAATTGCTGAACGTCTCTTATGATCCGACTCGCGAGCTGTACGTAGAGTTTAACAAAGCATTCGCCGCCTACTGGCAAGCGGAGAAAAACCAGAAGGTTGAAATCGATCAATCCCATGGCGGCTCCGGCAAGCAGGCGAGAGCAGTCATCGACGGCCTGAAAGCCGATGTCGTCACATTAGCCCTTGGCTATGACATTGACGCTCTGATCGAAACAGGGCTGCTGGACAAAGAATGGCAGAAGCAATATGAGCTGAACAGCTCGCCTTATACATCAACGATCGTATTCTTGGTTCGCAAAGGCAATCCGAAAGGCATCCAGGACTGGAACGACTTGCTGAAGGATGGCGTGGAAGTCATTACGCCGAATCCGAAGACATCGGGCGGCGCACGCTGGAACTACCTCGCGGCATGGGGTTACGCGCTGCAGCATAACAACAATGACGAAGCGGCTGCCAAACAATTCGTAACGGATCTATTCAAGCATGTGCCGGTTCTCGACACTGGCGCACGCGGCTCCACCACGACTTTCGTAGAGCGCGGCATTGGCGACGTATTGCTTGCTTGGGAGAACGAAGCGTATCTGTCCATTAACGAGCTTGGTCCGGACAAATTCGATATCGTCTATCCATCGCTTAGCATTCTGGCCGAACCTCCTGTAGCGATCGTAGACAAAACGGTTGACGACCGCGGCACAAGAGAAGTGGCCGAGGCATACCTGCAATACCTGTACTCCGAGGAAGGACAGCGTATCGCGGGTGAAAACTACTACCGTCCTACGAACGAGACCGTCGCGGCAGAATTCAAGGATCAATTCCCGTCACTTGATCTCTTGACGATTGACGAAGATTTTGGCGGCTGGACGGAAGCGCAGACGAAGCATTTCTCCGATGGCGGAGTATTCGATCAGATTTACACGCCAGGCTCGTAATGAACAATATGGGAGAGAGCGGAGCTGACTTCTCATGAAAGGTTCCAAAAACCGCAGAGTACTGCCAGGGTTCGGATTGTCGCTAGGATTCACGCTGTTTTATATCAGCTTGATTGTCTTAATCCCGCTAGCAGGCATTTTCTTCAAAACCTTCGAGCTTACATGGGCCGAGTTCTGGAGCGCGGTGACGAATCCAAGGGTTCTGGCATCGTACCGCATCAGCTTCAGCACGGCCCTCTGGGCCGGACTCATCAACGCCGTATTCGGCTTGCTGGTCGCCTGGGTCCTCGTTCGCTACCGCTTTCCGGGCAAAAAGATCATCGACAGTCTGGTCGATATCCCGTTCGCCCTTCCTACAGCGGTAGCGGGCATCGCCCTGACGACGATCTATTCCAAGACCGGCTGGATCGGCTCCTTGCTTGATCCGCTTGGCATTAAGATCGCTTATACACAAGCCGGAATAACGATTGCGCTTATTTTTATCGGATTGCCGTTTGTCGTCCGGACGGTTCAGCCCGTACTCCAAGACCTGGATAAAGAGACTGAGGATGCGGCTGCAACACTGGGATCGTACCGGCTTCGGACGTTCCGGAAGGTGATCCTGCCGGAATTGATGCCGGCCTTGCTGACCGGGTTCGCCCTGGCGTTCGCCAGAGGCATTGGCGAATACGGCTCTGTCGTATTCATCTCCGGCAACATGCCTTTGAAAACCGAAATCGCCCCGCTGCTTATCATGACGAAGCTGGAGCAATACGATTACGCAGGCGCGACAGCGATCGCTGCCGTCATGCTGATCATATCGTTTATCCTGCTGCTAATCATTAATTTGCTGCAATGGCATATGCAGAGAAGGGCCGTCGCCAAATGACAGGCGGCGCAACCCTTCACAGGCGGCTGATTCGCATTCAAAGGAGGAGATGACCTATGGCAGGCGCCATTACGGTTTATACATCGAAGGAGGACGCCAAGCGTCCGAAGCATAATACCGAGCAACGCGGAGTACAATGGCTGCTGATCGGTATAGCGCTCTTATTTATCGGGCTGGTCGTAGTGCTGCCTCTCGTATCCGTATTCGTCGAAGCGTTCCGCAAGGGCGCGGACATGTACTTCAAGGCTTTGATCGAGCCGGACGCCTTGTCCGCTCTGAAGCTAACGCTCATCATTGCGCTGATTGCTGTGCCCGTCAATACGATATTCGGCGTCGCGGCTGCTTGGGCGATCAGCAAGTTCAGCTTCAAGGGCAAAAACTTCCTCATTACGCTTATCGATCTGCCGTTCGCGGTATCGCCGGTTATCGCAGGTCTCGTCTACATTCTGCTCTTCGGGGCACAGGGGTATCTCGGTCCTTGGCTTGGCGAGCAGGGCATTCAGATCGTATTCGCCATACCAGGCATTGTACTTGCGACCATATTCGTCACGGTGCCGTTTGTAGCGAGAGAATTGATCCCGCTCATGCAGGCGCAAGGCGTGCAGGAAGAGGAAGCGGCAGCGAGTCTGGGGGCGAGAGGCTGGTCGATCTTCTGGAAGGTTACGCTTCCGAACATCAAGTGGGGCTTGCTGTATGGCATCATCTTAAGCAACGCCCGGGCAATGGGGGAATTCGGAGCCGTGTCCGTCGTATCGGGCCATATTCGGGGCCAGACGAATACGCTGCCGCTCCATGTTGAGATCCTGTACAATGAATATCAGTTTTCCGCTGCATTCGCCGTTGCTTCGTTGCTTGTGATGCTGGCTGTACTGACGCTGATCGTAAAGGCGATCGTGGAATGGAAGTCGTCATCAAGTCATTGAATGCGGCATAATCTAACGTTATAAATCCGACTTAATATATCAAATTGGAGGGGATTCAAATGGCAAAACCGTTGGAAGTGGATGATGTATGGCAAGAAAGAATTTTGAATCAAGTGAGCGGATTGCAGTACGGGCAAGTCATCATTACCGTCCACGATGGCCGGATCGTACAGATCGACCGCACGGAGAGGACGCGTTACGATAATCCCGGTCAGAAGCAAGCGCCAGCTGAAGCCTCCAAGCCTTCGGCAAGCGCCCGCGCGAAGACTAGCGGCGTCGCAGACGGAGAATCGCTGAGAGCCGCTCAATAGGTTGATCGAATGATAAAAAGCTCCGCACATGATGTGCGGAGCTTTTTCAGTCTCTCTTATGTACTAAGAGATGATGAATTTCACGATAACGGCTACCGCGAATACAACGGTCATGAAAGCAAGCATGCCTCCAAAGCCGAACACGACATCCATCAAATCGTGGCGAGGCTCTTCATTATAGTGCTCGCGAGGGTCTCTTACATTCTCCATTGTTGACGTCCTCCTTAAAAGTTTGCCGGGCAAACTTTGAGTCGTAAGCATACGCCTAAGACCTAGCTTTCATTAGTATACCCAAAGTTTCGAACAAATGTAAAGAAGAAGCGGTGACAAATGTAAGGCAAAAGCGTAATGGATTATGCTAAAATTGAGAGTAGACCGTATTCGAGTCGGAGGAGAGCTAAGCATGACGAATCAAGGGGAATTTATAAGCATGGAAGCAGCCAAGGAAGCGATTCGCAACAAGCTGGCGCTATTGCCGGACAAGCCCGGCTGCTACCTGATGAAGAATCGTGACGGAGTTATTATATACGTAGGCAAGGCGAAGGTGCTGAAGAATCGCGTCCGCTCCTACTTTATCGGAAGCCATAACGCAAAGACGCAACGGCTTGTATCGGAGATTGTTGACTTCGAATTTATCGTCACCGGCAGCAACATGGAGGCGCTTATTCTGGAGTGCAATCTGATCAAGCAGCATCATCCGCGCTACAATGTATTGCTGAAGGACGACAAAACCTTTCCCTATATCAAAATTACGAATGAAGCACATCCGAGGCTGGAGGTTACGCGCAGAATCGTAAAGGATAAAGGCAAATATTTTGGCCCTTATCCGAATGCATTCGCCGCCCAGCAGACGAAGAAGCTGCTTGACCGCCTGTATCCGCTGCGCAAATGCAAGACGCTGCCTGATAAGGTATGTCTCTACTATCATTTGGGACAATGCGTAGCGCCATGCGAATACAAAGTGGAGCAGTCCACTTACGATGAAATGATCAGCGAAATTACGAAGTTTCTGAACGGCGGGGAAGACGTGGTCAAGGCCGAGCTGGAACGGAAGATGCAGGCTGCGGCAGAAGCGCTGGAGTTCGAGCGCGCCAAGGAATACCGGGACCAGATAGTCGCGATCGACGCCGTTATGGAGAAACAGAAGATTACGATGTCCGACGCCATGGACCGTGACATATTCGGTTACGCGGTAGACAAAGGCTGGATGAGTGTTCAAATTCTGTATATGCGAAAAGGCAAAATGATCGAAAGACATGGGACGACCTTTCCCTATTACGGCGAGGAATACGATGACTTTATGACGTTCGTCACGCAATATTACAGCGATAACCCGGCCTTGCCGAAGCAAATTCTGCTTCCTCATCCGCCGGAGCAGGATGCGGAGCGGGAGGACGAGATTATGACCTCGCTGCATGAATGGCTGAAGGTGAAGGTATTGATGCCTCAGCGCGGGAAGAAAAGCGAGGTCGTCAATATGGCGCTCGATAACGCCCGTGTTATTCTGGAGGAGAAGTTCCGTCTGATTGAGCGCGACGAGCAGCGCAGCGTGAAGGCTGTGCAATCATTGGCGGAGTGGCTCGGGATGGAGCAGGCGCGCCGTATTGAAGCGTTCGATAACTCCAATATTCAAGGCACGAGCCCCGTATCGGCCATGGTTGTCTTCACCGACGGGAAGCCGGACCGCAAGGAATACCGCAAGTATAAGGTGAAAACTGTTGTCGGAGCGGACGATTACGAGACCATGCGTGAGGTCATCCGCAGACGTTACGAGCGCGTATTGAAGGAAGGACTGAAGCAGCCCGACCTGATTGTTGTCGACGGAGGCAAGGGGCAGATCGCGGCCGCTCTCGACGTGCTGGAGAATGAACTGGGGTTATATATCCCCGTATGCGGTCTGGTGAAGGACGCCAAGCATAAGACGGCACAGCTTATGACAGGCGACCCGGCGGAGATTGTGCCGCTGCCCAGAGACAGTCAGGAATTCTACCTGCTGCAACGGATTCAAGACGAGGTGCATAGATTCGCCATTACGTTCCACCGCGAGCAGCGCGCCAAGTCGATGGTGGAATCCAGGCTGGACGCCATCTCAGGCATCGGCGAGAAACGGAGAAAGGCGCTGCTGAAGCACTTCGGCTCGCTCAAAAAAATAAGAGAGGCCTCCGTCGAAGACTTCAGGCCTCTCTCGATCGGCGATAAGCTCGCCGCAGATATTATTGCTGCCCTTAAGGATGAATCGTCGACCTAGTCGGCGGATTCGTCCTTTTTCGGTTGCTCCATGCTTTCAGGATGAAGGCGATAAAGAACGGCAGCGCGATAAAGAACAGCGCGGATACAATATTGACTGTTCCGCCGGCGAAGATCATGGAGCTGCCGACCGCAACGGAGTTGAAGATGGCATGCGTGAACATGGCGGTAATGAATCCGTACCGGACGAAGATGAAGCTGAAGATCAGGCCGATGACGATCAGCTCGAACAGCCTTGTCGTTGACGGGTAGAACGGATACATCACATGCCCCAGCGCCCAGACGATGGTCGGGATAATCGCCGCAGCGAAGGTATTGCGGAACCATCTGCGGAACAACCCGATGCCGAAGAAGCGGTAGACGGCTTCCTCGGAGATCGCCGCGGCCCAAGCTAGAACAGGCATGAGCCACAGGTATTTGATGTTATAAGGCGACATGGTTACATCCGTTGCTCCCCAAGTGCCGATCAGTTTCCCCAGCACGAAGAAGATGACAGGCTGCAGTCCGAGCATGATCAGCGCGAACAGATAGGATAAGCCCATGCTGCGCCAGACATAATCGCCATAGCCCGGGTCCTTCATTCTCGGCCACAGTGATCGTCCCTGTGCTTTCCACAAGCCGTCGCCCGCAACGAGCGAGAAGTAGATGGAGACAGCCATGGCGACAGACATGACAATTGTCGTTATGGTGACGCCAATGGTGAGGAAGCTATCCAAGCGCGTCTCGCCTTGCGAAGCGATTATGCCGTCCATCACGCCCAAATTCATGATGACATAGGCGATGAAGAATACTGCTGTCAAAATAATGCCATAAGTGAAGGACGTATGCTTGCGATACAGAACGGCATAGATGATCGCTAATATACCTAGCACAAAGCTCATAAACCCGTACCCGATGCCGGTCAGCCAGCCCGCGAGCTTATCTTGCTTTTTCACATAAGCCTTGTATGTATCGGGTACATCAAAGGCTGGCTTGTATTGACTCAGCACAAGCTTGCCGTCCATCGAGATCACCTTTGTCGCAATCGTCAGATTGGCGCCTTCCACCGCGTAGCCTCCGATGCGCTGGCGCAGCTCGCCGTTCCGACCCATCGTTGCATTGCTCCTGTCCTGACCTTGAAGGATGCCGCCTCCATACAGGAAGTCATTCGTCAGCTCTTGCGTCTCCTGCAGGGACGCTGCCGTTCCGTCGACAATCAAGTTCCAGCCGACGATCCCTTCATTGTACATATGCACATAGACAAAGCCGTAGCCCTTGCCGTCCGCAAAATTGACGTTGACCTGGAATGTATCTACGGGAAATTGAGCGTCGTATTTATTTTCGAATTGTTCGGTTTTCTTTTCTTTGGACAGATAGCCTGCAAGTAACTTATCCGACTGATGCACGGCATGTGCCTTCGTGACGGTCAGCCCCGTCTGTTCCGCCGCGAAGGCGCCTGCACGCTCTTCCGCGACCGTCTTGGGAATGACTTTGCCGCCATATTCATGCTTGTTGATTGCAATAATAGCCGGAACAATCTCCATAAAGATGAAGATAATCGTACATATAATGGCTGCTATGCCCAAAACAGTCCAATCCTTCGACTTGATCGTTTGATTCATAATTCACCCCTGTGTTAAATAATAGTATGGTCTTACACTACCTTATCACAACGCTGTCTAAATTATCCATTCGCCGGCCGACATATATAGGTAGTAACGATTCGGAAGGTCATCGGTTTCAAGGGATTTTGGGAGCGCAAGATGGCAATAACTATATTAATTGAACTTTGCTGTAATTTCGTTAATGCATTGCCTAACGGACGGGCTTAACGCCGCAGGGTCCAGATGAATGAGTGAAGTCGTCCGTTTGGCTTCCGCCAGCTCCTTGATCGGCACCACGATAAGATCATTATCCTCAAGCAGCTGCTCGCGCATGTAGGACTTGGGCAGCAGCGTTCCGGCTCTGCATGTATGCAGCAGCCGCAGGATTGCTTCGAAGGAGTCAATCTCCATGCGGACATCCGGGGAGATCCGGTACGTATCGAACAGCTCATCGGTCATGATGCGGTACCAGGTGCCCTTGGAGAACAGAATCATCGGCAAGCCGTTCAAATCTTCAATGTGAAGCATGCCTTTCTCTGTGACGACATGGCTGCGGGGCAGCACAAGCAGCAGATGGTCATCGAATAGAGGGACGCAGCGAAGCGCGGCATCATCAATTCCAGAGGCGACTATGCCGATATCTACTTTATGCTCTCTGACATAAGAGACGATCTCATGTGTCTTTCCTGTGACGGCCTTGATATCGAATTCAGGATGGGTCGACGTCAGCATCTGGATCAAATCCGGCAGCGTCGTCTGCAGCGTTGTGAGGCTCGCGCCAATCGTCAGCGAGGAACGGCCGGTCGCCGTAAATTCGGAGACGGTCTGCAAGTAATGACGGTGCAGCTGTCGCAGCTCCAGCGCATATTCATAGGTCAATTGTCCGATCCGCGTAAGCTCCAGCCGCTTGCCGACACGCCTGAACAGCTCGACGCCGATCTCATCCTCCAGCTTCGCAATCTTGCGCGACAAGGCTGGCTGCGACAGGTTAAGCAGCGCGGATGCTTTGTTCATACTGGATTGTTCGACGATTACCGTGAAGACATGAAGCTCTTCGTACATGGTGTTATAAGCCCCTTATATCATTTTGTTATAAGAAATTATAAAAAATATGCAATTCCATTATAAGCTGAAAAGGAGTAGGATGGAAGTGTGGCAAATATGTGTCGACATTTGTTGACGGGGGTACATGCTAGCGTTACAATGTAGAATGGTTTGTTTTACTACGAATGGGTAATTCACAGTCTTGAAAGGAGAAGGAAAAATGAAAGGAAATTCGTATTTCTCGCGCAAGCTGCACTCGCTTCTGGGGATTATTCCACTAGGCGGGTTCATTGTTGTGCACGGGCTCACGAACTACCAGGCGTTCGAACGGGGACCTGAGGGCTTCGACAAGGGCGTGCATCTGATCAACAGCTTGCCGATGATATCGCTGCTAGAAATCTTCGGCATTTACCTCCCGCTATTGTTTCACGGTATCTACGGCTTATACGTCGCATACCAGTCGAACTCCAATACGGGCCGTTTTCAATATGGACGCAACTGGGCGTTCACGGCTCAACGGGTAACAGGCGTTATCACATTTGTATTCGTTTTCTGGCATGTGTACCAGACGCGTCTGCAGGTGTACATGGGCAACATCACGCATGAGGAGCTTGGCTCGACGATGAATCACATCGCCAGCAGCCCTCTTATGTTCACGCTTTACGTGATCGGCGTGCTTGCTGCGGTATTCCACTTCAGCAATGGCCTGTGGGCATTCCTGATCAGCTGGGGCATTACAGTCGGCCCTAAAGCGCAACGTATCTCTTCTTATATTTGCATGGGCGTATTCGTCATCGTATCGGCCCTGTTCATTCTTTCTCTGGTTGCGTTTAGCGGCGACGAGTTCAAAGCAGCAGCAAGCGTCGCTTTGACTACGGCGAATATCGGATAGTTTTGAAGACAAGGAGCGAAGCGTAATGGCAAAAAATAAAATTATCGTCGTCGGCGGCGGCTTGGCCGGCCTTATGGCGACAATCAAAGCAGCGGAAGCCGGCGTGCACGTTGACCTGTTCTCCCTTGTACCGGTCAAGCGTTCGCACTCCGTGTGTGCGCAAGGCGGCATCAATGGCGCTGTTAATACAAAAGGCGAAGGCGACTCCCCATGGGAGCACTTTGACGATACCATCTATGGCGGCGACTTCCTGGCTAACCAGCCTCCAGTCAAAGCGATGTGCGAAGCGGCACCGGGCATCATCCACTTGATGGACCGTATGGGCGTTATGTTCAGCCGTACATCGGAAGGCCTTCTGGACTTCCGCCGGTTCGGCGGCACGAAGTATCACCGTACTGCATTTGCAGGCGCTACGACTGGCCAGCAGCTGCTTTACGCATTGGACGAGCAAGTCCGCCGCTGGGAAGCAGCTGGCCTGGTTAACAAATACGAGCATTGGGAGTTCCTTGGCGCAGTACTTGACGACGACGGCGTATGCCGCGGCGTATCGGCGCAAGATCTCCGTTCGATGGAAGTTCATACGGTACGTGCGGATGCGGTCATTCTGGCTTCCGGCGGTCCTGGCATTATTTTCGGCAAAACAACGAACTCCGTTATCAATACCGGTACTGCGGCAAGCGCCGTGTATCAGCAAGGTGTCAAATACGCGAACGGCGAGTTCATCCAAATTCACCCGACTGCAATTCCGGGCGACGACAAGCTTCGTCTAATGTCGGAATCGGCACGCGGCGAAGGCGGACGCATCTGGACGTATAAAGACGGCAAGCCTTGGTACTTCCTTGAGGATAAATATCCGGCGTACGGCAACCTCGTACCGCGCGATATCGCGACTCGTGAGATCTTCTCCGTCTGCGTAGACCAGAAGCTCGGCATCAACGGCGAGAACATGGTATACCTTGACCTGTCGCACAAGGATCCGAAGGAGCTGGACGTTAAGCTTGGCGGCATCATCGAAATCTATGAGAAATTCATGGGTGACGATCCGCGGAAAATTCCGATGAAGATCTTCCCTGCAGTTCACTACTCGATGGGCGGCATGTGGGTTGACTACAACCAGATGACGAACATCCCGGGCCTCTTCGCTGCCGGCGAGTGTGACTACCAGTTCCACGGTGCGAATCGTCTGGGCGCTAACTCCCTGCTGTCCGCCATCTATGGCGGCATGGTAGCAGGTCCGAAAGCGGTTGAGTATATCAAAGGCCTTAAGAAATCGGCTGAAGATGTATCTTCCTCCGTATTCGATCGTGCGACGAAGTCGCATACCGATAAATACAACAGTATTCTGGCCATGAACGGCACAGAGAATGCTTATGTAATCCACAAGGAGCTTGGCGAGTGGATGACGAACAACATGACGGTTGTTCGCTTCAATGACAAGCTGGAGGCTACAATCGGCAAGATCAAGGAATTGAAGCAGCGTTACCGCAACATCAACATCAATGACTCGGCGCAATGGAACAACGCAAGCGTTGCCTTCACACGCCAATTGTGGAACATGCTTGAGCTGTCCGAAGCAATGACGCTTGGCGCACTGATGCGGAATGAAAGCCGCGGCGCGCATTACAAGCCGGACTTCCCAGAGCGCGACGACGATCAATTCATGAAGTCGACGATTGCGGACTGGACGCCGGACGGACCGAAAATCTCTTACGAGGACATCGACGTAAGCCTGATTGCTCCGCGTAAGCGCGATTACTCCACTGACAAGAAGAAAGGAGAATAATCATGGCTGAAACGACTGTCGCATCCAAAACCGTTAAGTTTATCATCTCCCGCCAGGATAAGCCGGATTCCAAGCCGTATACGGAAGAGTTCGAACTGCCTTACCGTCCGAACATGAACGTCATCAGCGGTCTGATGGAAATTCAGCGTAACCCTGTCACGTCGAGCGGTTCCAAAACATCGCCGGTATGCTGGGAATCCAACTGTCTGGAAGAAGTATGCGGCGCATGCTCCATGGTCATTAACGGCAAGCCCCGCCAGGCGTGCAGCGCCTTGGTCGACCAGCTGGAACAGCCGATTCGTCTTGAGCCGATGCGCACGTTCCCGGTTGTCCGTGACCTCGTCATTAACCGCGAGCGCATGTTCAACGCACTGAAGAAGGTTAAAGCATGGATTCCAATTGACGGTACGTACGATCTGGGCCCTGGTCCGCGTATGGCGGAGACGAAGCGCCAGTGGGCGTACGAGCTGTCGAAGTGCATGACTTGCGGCGTCTGCCTGGAGTCCTGCCCGAACGTCAATGATCGCAACAGCTTTATCGGCCCGGCTGCGATCTCCCAGGTTCGCTTGTTCAACGCTCACCCGACGGGCGAGATGAACAAGGAGGAGCGTCTGGATGAACTGATGACCGACGGTGGCATTGAGGGCTGCGGCAACTCGCAGAACTGTGTGCGCTCCTGTCCGAAGGGCATTCCGCTGACGACTTCTATTGCGGCAATGAACAAGGACACCACCAAGCATCTGTTCAAGAAATGGCTGGGCATGTAAGATCATTAAGCTCCGTACGATTGTGATCGTATACGGTGATAAAGCTCTCAAGCGTTTACGCTTGGGGGCTTTTTTATGGGAATAAACGGTTGAACGTTGATATTGATAATTATTATCAATAATAATCAAAATAGGGGCTCTCTGTCAACTAGCCTTTCGTCTATGTGCTGTGAATTATGAGCTAAAATATAATTTCAAATAGGACCCGCTAAAGTGAAATGTTCATGGAAAAGAACTAGAAATGATTGTCAAAGAATGGGACAGGTGATACAATACCAATAAAAAAGTACTACGGTTGAACTATTTTTCTCCTTATGTCTCTTCCTTCTTTACCACTTCTATTCCATGAATACCTTCCTTATGACGATACCCATAAGTTTTTTTGTACTAGCCTGAGTGAACCTGCTTAATTCTTATAGGGAGGTGGTTCATGCACGAGCACGAGCTTTGCATGATAGGAACAGCTTCTAGTTAGGCATAAGTGAAACTGTAAGCGCTAAAAAACATTTAATTGAGGAGGAATTACAATGAATATTAAAAGAATGGGCCTGGGACTAATCGCTTTAGTTATGTTTTTGACTTTCGCTACAAGTGTTTCCGCAAGCACGACCCGTACAGATACCGGTACAACAACACATAGTGGGGGTAACCTTGCCCTTCAATATTACGCATATGATTCACATATACATGGTTGGATGTATGCAACGGTTTATCGTGTCACGGCTTCAGGTGATGTGTACGTCGGTTCCGGCAGCATTGAGGGCGGTATGCCTCACGGAGATGGAATCCGTACGGGCAATCTATATTTGGGCAATCAGCCTGCCGGCACTTACAAATACGTTATTACCCTGCCAAGCGGTTGGATGGGGCCATCCATCGTTTGGAGCACCTATTAATTCAAATTGCTTTTCTTATTTAATAGGGGATAGACACTAAGCTTGACTGGCAGTAACGCAACTTACACGCTTATGTTTTTTGGGGTCCCTCGACCCTTTCAAGGATCGCTCCGTTCTCCGCTGTGAGAGGGGCGGTCTTTTTTGTGTATTTTATGATAACGATTATCATTTTCGTTGAAATCTGCTACAATCATGTTCGAAGTAAGCTGGAGAGGATGGACAGAGTGAATGTTCGAACGTGACCAAATGGAGCTTTGGAATCATGCCTTTATTAAGGTGCTGGATGTACGTCACACGACGTTGGAGGCTGGCGATCGCTTGGGGGCATATAAGCTTCCGTCCAGCATGTTTATGTATGCTGTGCGCGGCGGAGCAGATATATGGATGGATGATCGGGAATATGCGGCTAGACGCTTTCATGTTATACATGGCGGTAAAGGGGCAACCTTGACTATCGATTTAACGGAGGAATTATTTGAGTTCTATATGATTTTCTATAAAGCGGTTATTCCGCTTCCGAATCGCCAAGAAATCTTGGAGTTGATGGAGCGAAAGAATCCGTTTGCCATGCAATATGGCTTTCAGCCGCAGCATCCGGCTTTGTTGCTGGAGATGGTTAGAGAACTATATGGTGAATGGGGAACTGAGGGCGAGCTGGAACGGTTTTATGTGAAAAAGCTGTTTTATGATTTTGTTTATGAGCTGCTGCGGCAGCTGACCAGTCAAAACATTCAAACGCATCTGCCCGACTTGGCAGAGCAAGCCATTCGATACATTCATGAACATTATCGAGAGCCGCTTACGCTGGAATCGCTCGCGCAGGCGCTCAATTACAGCGCGCCTTATGTGGCTAGGCAGTTCAAAAGCAAAACGGGCAGAAGCCTGATCGAATATTTAATTGAAGTGCGAATGGATGAAGCCAGGCAATTGCTGACAGACACGGATCTCCAGCTGCAGGAGATCGCAGCTGGCGTTGGCTATCTGGATATGTCTTATTTTATCCGCGTGTTCAAAAAAACGGTTGGCTTAACACCGGGGCAGTACCGTGAGAAGCATAAAGAACAAAGTTCGGATTATCCTGTAAACAGGTTCATATCGTCTGATGCCAGAAGCCGGAGGCCGCGATATATTGTTAATGATAGTAAGAATCATTTTCAATATATGAGGGAGAGGAAGTTAACTATGAACGGCAACAAGTCATCTTTGGCGGTTACATCTATGATGTTATGCCTGCTGTTATTGCTCGGGGCATGCTCTGGCGGAACGGGAGGCCAATCGGCTTCCAATGCTAGCGGAGGCGCATCGAGCTCGCCCGCGGCTGGAGTGAACGGAGACGCAGGGGAGAATGGGAATGCGCAGGCGGAGTCTAAGACGAGAATGGTGTCTACATTGAAAGGCCAGATAGAAGTACCCGCGAATCCGGAACGCATCGTTGTGTTGTATCATGTGGGTGATCTGCTGGCATTCGGCGCAAAGCCTGTCGGCGTATCGGAGGTATACGACGGAGCGGCGTTTCAGGAAGAGGTATCGGGTGTCCCTTCCTTAGGCCACTGGATGGAGCCAAGCCCGGAGGCTGTGCTTGCGCTGGACCCGGATTTAATCATCGTGCCTTCGGAGGATCCATATAAGGTGCTGAAGGATATTGCACCAACGGTATTTATGCCTTTTGAAAGCATGACGCTGGAAGAGAGAATGAAAACGCTAGGCGAGGTGCTGGGCAAGGAGAATGAATCCGATGCGCTGCTGCAGCAATTTTACGATAAGGTTGAGTCCAGCAAGGAGAAGCTGCGCGAAGCAGGCATGTTGGACAAAACGGTGACGATTATGGAGGGCGGCAAAGGCAATATGCTCATTACGGCGAGCAAAAAGTATGGACGAGGATCGGAAGTTGTATATGAATATTTGGGAATGAAGGCGCCGGACATCATTCAAAAGGATATTGACGCTACGGACAAGGTGTACAGTTATGAGATTTCTTTCGAAAAGCTGCCTGAATATGCAGGTGATATCATCATCCGCTCCGCCTATGAAGGGATGGAGAACCTGACGGACAGCACTGTATGGAACAACCTCCCTGCTGTTAAGGACAGACGTTTGATCGAGCTTGATTTTGGACTCAGCTATTATACCGACCTCTATTCGCTCGACAAGCAGCTCGATTTTATTGTGGACAGTTTGCTGAAAACAACATCTTGACCGAAATGCCCGTTCTGCCTAAGAGCGGGCATTTGTTTGAAAATGGATTAAAGATAATGACTTTTTTTAAAAAGTTCATTGATATTGATAATCTTTATCACTATAATGGTAGTCATATGAGCTTTTTGGGAGGCATAGCAGGTATGGATGCATCCATCTTTACGTTGAAGTCGGCAAGCCGGCTTCAATTACAGCACCAGGCTTCGGCCCTACAAGTAGAATTTCCATCCTTTATAGCGGCAGAGGGAGGGGTTAAGGTTAAGCTGGGCAGACGAACCGTGACGCTTCAGAACGGGGTTATGATGTTTCTGAGGCCATGGCAGCAGATCAAGCTTCTATCCAGCGGTACGCCGAATGCCAGGATTCATTATATTGCCTTCGAGTCTTACCGTCTAATGGAGGAGAGCGACAATCGAATGCTGTATCATGTCGATTGGTCGATCCTGCCGGAGAGCGGCTGGGTGTCGCCGAATCTGTCACAGCGAGCCTATTCGCAGCTGCGTCAATTGACAGAAGCTCCGATAGCGGGCAAGGTTAGCAGTCGCGCCAAGCGGTATATGCTGGAGGAGCTGCTGGATTTCGTGTTCTCCGGCGATGGCGGAGGCAAGGAAGACGTCCATTATGATAAGTTGATCGACGAGGCGATCGCGTATGTGCATGGGCATTATGAAGAACCGATTACGCGCGCTCAGCTTGCAGGGATGGCCGGCTTCAACGAAACGTATTTCTCCACGCTCTTCCGCAAGCGAACAGGCTGGGGATTCTCCGAATATTTGAATCGATTCCGAATCGGGAAAGCGAAGGAGCGGTTGCTTGCGTCGGATCAGACGCTGCATGAAATTGCGCTCAGTGTGGGGTACAAGAGCGGGTTGTACTTGAGCCGGAAGTTCAAAGCCGTAACCGGTATGACGCCAGGGCAGTTCCGCAGCTTGCCCAAGCCGGCACGCATCGCAGCCTTCCAGTTTGTAGGCCATCTCTTGGCATTAGGCGTTCAGCCGATTGCCACAGACGCAATCATCCTCCATCATTCGCTCTTGTTGAAGGACGAGTTGAGAGACGTCCATACGGTAAGCGAGCAGTACGGCGCGGATGATCTCAAGTCGCTTGGCGTGGATCTGATTCTTGCGCCAACCTACTTCTATCATACGCCGGACAAAATGAAGCAGCTGGAGGAGATTGCGCCAGTCGTCACGCTGGATTGGGCTAAGCTGGACCCGCTGGAGGAGGTAAGGCTAATCGGCAAGCTGGTGGGAAAAGAGGCTGCAGCGGAACAATGGATTAACCGTTATTTGGCCAAGGCCCGGTATGCCAGGCTGCGGCTCGCTGAACATATCAAGCCGAATGAAACGGTTGCGTTATATGAAATACGGGAGCAGTCCATCGGTATTTGGAATCGAAGGCTACGAGGGGCTTACAATTTGTACAACTCGCTGGGTATGACTGCGCCGGAGCGGATACAGCAAGAGGTGCTGCTGCCCGATAAGCCGATGTATATAACGGAATCCGAGCTGCCGGAGTATGCGGCTGATCATATGTTTGTCGTCATATGTGACAGCCCGGATTATGAAGGCGAGCTGAACCGTATGCTCCGGGAAGACGAAGCATGGCGCAGCTTGCCCGCCGCAAAGCATAACCGCATCTACCCGCTTAAGCTGGAGGAATGCTGGAGCTGCGAGGGACTATCGCTTGAGAAACAGCTGGAGAAGCAAGTGGAATGGCTGCTGTCCGGGCATGTGATCCAACATTAAGACATAACAAAAAGACAACTTCTTGAAATAGACGGTCATGTCTCCTGCTGATATGATTAGGTCCGTAACCGATAATGATTCTCATTATTGGCGATGTGATCACATCAAGTCTATTTCAGAGGAGTAGAGATACATGCAGAAGGCCAAACCTTATATTGGATTTATTAGTTTGTTAACGGCGCTTATCGTCGTATTGACCGCTTGCGGAAGCGGGGAAGGCGCTCAGCCCTCCAATCAGAAGGACAACCAAGCTTCTGAGTCCAGTCCTGCGACACGCATCGTAGAAACCGTAAATGGCGATCTTGAGATTCCTGCCCATCCGAAGCGTATTGTTGCGCAAGGCTATATGGCTACCTTATTGGCTCTTGGCGTCAAGCCGATAGGCGCGCCATTCTGGGATATTGAAAGTCCGCATGTACAAGGCTTGACGGACGGAATTGAAGATATCGGCAATATCGATAACAGCAGCGTAGAGAAGATTTTGTCGCTAGAGCCTGATTTGATTATTACGCTAAGCCAAGACCCGCAGCTCTACGTGCAGCTTTCCAAAATCGCACCTACCATTGTGTACACGTACGATACGTTCAAGGACACGCGAGATGAAATCCGCGAGTTCGGAAAGCTGTTAGGCAAGGAAGATGAAGCGGAGACGTGGGTTGCTGATTTTAATGCGACGGTAAAGGCCGCCAAAGGCCAAATAGAAGGCATTATCGGTGATGATGAGACGGTGACGGTAATGGGAGGCTTCGACAAAGGCATGTACATTTACGCCTCGGGAGTATGGCGCGGCGTACAAGCCATCTACAAGCATTTGGAGCTCACCCCGCCACCGCGTGTGCAGCAGATGATCGAGGCTGGCGAGGATAATAAGAAAATATCCTTCGAGCTGGTTCCGGAATTTGCGGGAGACTACATCTTTCTGGATTCTCCGCAGGAGGGACTGCTGGATCGGGAAGGCTCTGTATGGATGACGCTGGATGCGGTAAAGGAGAACCAGGTATTCGATCTGGACGGCGATTACTTCTGGCCATACGATCCGATTGCAATCAAAGCCCAAGTGCAAAAGGTGGCGGAGATGCTTCAGGCGTGGAAGCAGACGCAATAACGCTCTATACGTGAAACCGTTGACCACAGCCTTCCGCCGTCCGCATCATGAGCCGTAATACTCATATAAGAGGAAGGTTGGAAGGGTGTTATAGACGATGTTTGAACAGGAGCATATCGCATTATGGAATCATGCCTCGATCAAAGTGTTGGATATCAGGCACATGATCTTACGAAAAGGGGAAGAGTTGCGCGGGTACCAGCTGCCGGCGAGCATGTTCTTATTCGCCGCTAGAGGAGGCGCTGCTATTACGCTGGACGGAAAGGAATATCCTCTTCGTCCGTTTCATGTGCTCCATGGCGGCAAAGGCTCTATTATGGATATCCATATAAGAGAAGAGCAATGGGAGTACGACTTAATCTATTACAAAGCCGTACTGCCACTGCCATCCCGCAATATGACGGAGCTGCTGGCACGCTCTAATCCCTTCCGGACGGCGTATCAGCTTATGCCGGATGATCCACTCTCCTTATTCCGAATCGTCGAAGCAATGCGCCGGGAGTGGCTGATCGCAGGTCCGTTCGAGAGATTCCAGGTCAAATCGATGTTTTATGAGCTGGTCGGCATGATCCTGCAGCAGCTGCATCGGCAGGGCGTAGAGTCTGCGTCAGCGGTGCCGGATCTTGCGGCACGGGCTGTCCGGTATATGGAGAGGCATTATACGGAGTCTATTTCGCTGGAGTCGCTTGCAGCAGCATTAAATTACAGCGCCGCACATCTGTCGGATGTCTTCAAGAAGCAAGTGGGCTATAGTCCAATCGATTATCTGCTTCGTATCCGAATGGAAAAGGCAGCCTGTCTGCTTCTTGACACAGAAGCAAGCATCCGCGAAATCGCGGCATATGTGGGGTATGCCGACCCGTATTATTTTGGGCGCATGTTCAAGAAGATGATCGGAGTTTCTCCGCTTCAGTACCGGAACATACGACTCGAAAATAGCCAATCCGAGAAAAATCCATCTGCAATCCTAAGATCCTCCATTGCCGCAGTGGGGAAACGAGATCATACTGATAATGATAATTGTTATCAACATCAGAGCAGAGGAGATCATTTCATGTACAAATCGTTTTCAACTACAACCGCGGCAACGCTTTTGCTATGCCTCACTTTATTGCTGAGCGCATGCTCCAGCGGGACTGCCGCTTCCAATACGGGCAATGGACCGGCGCCGTCTTCGAATGCAGCGGAGGGAAGCTCCGGCACCACTCCGCAACCGACCGCCGTTGATTCAGAAACCAGAACGGTCGTCTCCGGCGGCAAGGACATACAAATTCCGGCTAATCCGGAGCGTATTGTGGCCGATCAGTATTTGGGCAGCTTAATTGTTCTTGGCGTTACGCCAATCGGGACGCCTGGCCTTCATTGGGACAATCCATATTTGGCCGAGCTGCTGGAGGGCGTCGAGGATATCGGCGAGGTGAATGGATCCTTGGAGAAGGTGGTCGACCTGCAGCCTGATTTGATCATTACAGGCGCCTCTATGGATGATGCCAGATACGAGCAGTTATCCAAAATCGCGCCAACCCTTGCTGTCCCATATGGCGAGCTTAAAAACGCCCATGAGGAGCTGACGTATTTCGGAGAGCTGCTTGGCAAGGAAAAGGAAGCGAAGGCTTGGCTGGAGGAATATGACCGCCGAATTGCCGCTGCGAAAGAGAAAGCCCTTCAAGCCGTGCAGGAGGGCGCTACCTTCTCGATTATTGAGTGGGCTGATAAAGACATTTATGTATACGGCGACAACTTCGGCAGAGGCGGTCAACCCGTCTACCAAGCGCTTGGCTTCCATCCGCCGGCGGGAATCGCCGCAGAAATTATGGAAAAGCAATGGGCTAGCCTGTCGAATGAAGCGCTGCCGCAATATGCAGGCGACTACATCATTCTGACCTCCAACGATCGTACCGTGGAGGATGTAAAGGCCGATCCGATCTGGGGCACGCTTGATGCGGTGAAAAATGACCGGGTTTATGTATGGAAGGAAAAGGATTCCTGGTATTATGATCCGCTTGCCGTTTTGTCCCAAACCGAGGAGCTTGCCGAATGGCTGGCAGGATTGAAATAACGAGCGCTGAAGCTCGCTGAAAATGGGGCAACCCTTTGATTGATTATGTGTAGCCGTGGAGGTAGTTATGTTACGTCGTTTTTTTGAATATTACCGCCCCTATAAGGGCTTGTTCATCCTGGATTTTTCTTGTGCGATAATAGCGGCCTTGCTGGAGCTGGCATTCCCGCTTGCAGTCAATCGCATCGTTGACGATCTGCTGCCGAGCGGCAATTGGGTGTGGATCTTATATGCTTGCCTCGGCTTGCTCGGCATCTACATCATCAGCTCCGCCCTTCATTATGTCGTGACCTATTGGGGTCATAAACTGGGCATTAACATCGAGTCGGATATGCGCAAGAGGCTGTTCGACCGGGTTCAGAAGCTTTCATTCCGATTTTTCGATAATAACAAAACCGGGCATCTGGTCTCCCGCATGACCAACGATTTGATGGATATCGGCGAGATTGCCCACCATGGTCCGGAGGATTTGTTTATCGCCATTATGACGCTGGCGGGTGCGTTCGGCATTATGCTGAGCATCAATTGGCAATTGGCGGTGCTGACCTTTATTATCGTGCCGATCATGATTTATTTGTCCATGTATTTCAGCAAGAAGATGTCGGCGGCCTTCAAAAGAATGTTCGCGGACATCGCTGACTATAACGCAAGGGTAGAGAACAACGTCAGCGGCATTCGCGTCGTTCAGGCGTTTGCCAATGAAAAGCACGAAATCAACCGTTTTGCCCAAAACAATGAACGGTTCCGAATCACTAAGCTGCTCACCTACCGGATTATGGCCTGGAACTCCTCTCTTAGCTTCATTCTGATGAAGCTGGTGTCGCTGTTCGTACTTGTATGCGGAACATGGTTTGTTATTGAAGACAGGATGTCGTACGGCCAGTTTATTGCGTTTGTCATGCTGTCCAATGTTTTCTTGGGACCAATCCAGCAGATTAACTCCGTCATCGAGACATACCCGAAAGGGATTGCCGGCTTCAAGCGTTACCTGGAGCTTCTGGAAACGGAACCGGATGTGGATGATGCGCCGAATGCCCGCCATGTGGAGCATCTGCGCGGAGAAATCCGCTTCAACGACGTAACGTTTGGCTACGAAGGCAAAGACAAGGTGCTGCAAGGCGTGAATCTGACCATTCGCGCCGGGGAGACAGCCGCGCTTGTTGGGCCGTCAGGCGCAGGCAAGAGTACCTTATGCTCACTGCTGCCGCGATTCTACGATGTAGAGGGCGGGGCGGTCACCATTGACGACATGGACGTTCGTAGCATGACGCTGGAATCGCTGCGCGCACAGATTGGCATTGTCCAGCAGGATGTCTTCCTGTTCGACGGTACCATTCGCGAAAACATCGCTTATGGCAGGCTGGGCGCAAGCGATGAAGCGATCTGGGAGGCCGCGAGACGCGCTCAGCTGGAGGATCTGATCAAGTCGCTCCCTGATGGCCTCGACACCTTTATAGGCGAGCGGGGCGTGAAGCTGTCCGGTGGACAAAAGCAGCGGCTGTCGATTTCTCGCATGTTCCTCAAAAATCCGCCTATTCTGATTCTCGACGAAGCGACTTCGGCGCTGGATACAGAGACGGAAGCCGCGATTCAATTGGCCTTGTCAGAGTTGTCGCAAGGGCGCACAACGCTTGTCATTGCGCATCGTCTTGCCACGGTCAAAAATGCGGACCGCATTATCGTCGTAGCGGAACAGGGAATTGCAGAGCAAGGCAAGCATGAGGAGCTCATTGCGCAGGAAGGCGTATACAGCCGTCTGCACCGCGCTCAATTCGGGATGTAAACAATTGATCAATCGGGCAACAAACGATTTACTACAATATGTCATCGCGATCTAGACAAATGAGGAGTAAGGTTATGTCGGACTTGACTAAAAAAATGAACATAGATGAAACTGGCGAGGACAGGACGCGACTGCGGTCGCGTCCTGTAGCCGCAACATTAATCTTGATCGGCGGCACGATTGCTCTATTGCTTAGCGTGGCGTTGTCCGTGTCGTTCGGAGCGGCTGATATTGAGTTTGCAACCGTGTGGAAAGCCATATTTTCCTTTGATCCTACGATAACGCAGCATCAGATTATTCAGGAGCTGCGTCTGCCGCGTGTTCTGGGCGGCGCTATGGTGGGCGCGAGCTTTGCCGTAGCGGGTGCGCTTATGCAAGGCATGACGCGCAATCCGATGGCGGATTCCGGCTTGCTGGGCTTGAATGCCGGAGCTGGCTTTGCGCTTGCCTTATGTTTTGCGTTTTTCCCAGGCATGCCTTTTATGTATCTGATTATGTATTCCTTCATTGGAGCGGGTGTCGGCGCTGGTCTTGTATTCGGCGTCGGGTCAATGGCCAAGGGCGGGATGACACCCGTCCGTTTGGTGCTTGCGGGTGCGGCGGTCAGCGCGCTGCTGGCGGCACTGAGCGAAGGTATCGCGCTTTATTTCCGCATCGGCCAGGATATGGCATTCTGGTATGCGGGTGGCGTAGCGGGTACGAAATGGAACCAGCTTGAGATTATGGCGCCATGGGTAGGCTTGGCGATTCTCGCTGCCATAATGCTGTCCCGGTCGATTACACTGCTTACGCTGGGGGAAGAGATTGCCGCAGGACTCGGGCAGCGAACTAAGCTGGTCAAGCTGGCGGGTACGGTTATTGTCCTGATTCTTGCGGGCTCTGCTGTATCCGTCGTCGGCGCAGTCGGCTTTGTCGGACTGATTATTCCGCATCTGACGCGTTTCCTGGTCGGCGTGGACTACCGCTGGATTATTCCTTGCTCGGCCGTGCTGGGCAGTCTGCTTGTCATGCTTGCAGACTTGGCGGCGCGTATGATTAATCCTCCATACGAGACGCCTGTAGGAGCGCTCATTGCGCTGATAGGCGTTCCGTTCTTTCTATATTTGGCAAGGAAAGAAAGGAGGGAGCTGTAATGCGGGAGGCAGATGTACTATCCGCCAGCGACAACCGGCTTCGAAGAGGGCTTATCGTCATGGCGATTTTGGCTGTACTCATCATTACTGCGTTCATCATCAGTATGAATACAGGATTTATCCGGCTCTCGCCGCTTGATGTGATGAAGACGTTATTCGGCATGGGAACGGAGAAGCAGTCGCTTATTCTTTATCAGTTCAGGCTTCCGCGTATTGTCATCTCCCTGCTGATCGGTGCAGGGCTCGCTGTATCCGGCTGTATTATGCAAGGCATATCGCGCAATGCGCTGGCCGACCCCGGCATCCTCGGCATCAATGCGGGGGCAGGGCTGATGGTGATGCTGTTCATCTCCTTTTACCCGACGACGGCGGCAGCGCCTGTATTTCTGTTGCCTGTGCTCGCCTTGATCGGGGCGGGCGCGACCGCAGCATTAATCTATGCGCTGGCTTACAAGCGGCATGAGGGGATATCGCCGACTCGGCTGATCCTGACAGGTATTGCTGTAGCAGCAGGGATAAGCGCGGCGATGATCGTATTGACGCTGCGGCTGGACCCGAACAAATATCAATTTTTGGCTACCTGGCTGGCGGGAAGCATCTGGGGCTCCAATTGGAAGTTCGTGCTCGCCCTGCTGCCTTGGATTGTCGTACTGCTCCCTTATGTATTCTATAAGGCTCGTGTTATGAACGTGCTCAGTCTAGGCGACCAGATTGCATCTGGGCTCGGCACCTCGGTGAAAGGCGAGCGAATGAAGCTGCTAATCGCGGCTGTAGGGCTTGCCGGCGCATCCGTCGCCGTCAGCGGAGGCATCGGGTTTGTCGGGCTGATCGGTCCGCATCTCGCACGGCGGATGGTGGGACCGAAGCATCAGCTGCTGCTTCCGGCATCAGCATTGGCGGGTGCTTTGCTGGTCATTATTGCCGACACAGTCGGTCGCTGGATACTCCAGCCGTCGGAGATACCGACGGGCATCGTGGTTGCCGTCATCGGCGCCCCTTATTTCTTGTATTTGCTCGCTCGCACGAGAACCTGAGGATGTGAGCAGCGTCTGAGAAAGACGTGACTAGACGATGATTCTTTAATAAGATTACGGGAGATGAGAGAGATGGAGAACAATCAACTATTTGATGTTACGATTATCGGCGGAGGGCCTGCGGGCTTATATTCCGCTTTCTATAGCGGCTTGCGCGAGATGAAAACCAAACTTATCGAATTTCAGTCGTTTTTGGGCGGCAAGGTGCATGTGTATCCCGAAAAAATGATTTGGGATGTAGGCGGATTGACGCCGATTACGGGCGCGCAATTAATTGATCAGACCGTGGCGCAGGGAATGACCTTTGATCCAGAGGTTGTCCTGGGGCAGAAGGTGACGTCTATCTCCAAGAATGAAGACGGACATTTTGTGCTGCACACCCAAACAGGCGAAGCCCACTATTCCAAAACGGTTATTCTGGCTGTTGGCGGCGGCATCCTGAAGCCGACGAAGCTGGAGGTTGAAGGCGCCGAGAAGTACGAACTGTCCAACCTGCATTACACGGTCAAATCGCTGGAGCGCTTCAAGGGGAAAACGGTGCTGATTTCTGGCGGCGGCAACGCGGCGATCGACTGGGCCAATGAGCTGGAGCAGATTGCGAAGAAGGTATATTTAACCTACCGCAAGGAGATGCTGAACGGCCACGAGGCGGAGGTAACACGATTAATGAACAGCTCGGTGGAATGTCTGCTTAATACGACCATTGAGAAGCTGGTTTCAGAGCCTGGCTATGAGAGAATAGACAACGTGGTGCTGAAGCGCAGCTCGGACGGCGAAGAAATCGTACTGAGCGTCGATGAGGTCGTCATTAATCACGGTTACGAGCGCGACAAGGAATTGCTGCAAAAGAGCGAGCTGAAGATCGAGATGGAAGACGAATATTGCGTAAAAGGAAAACCAACAAGCGAGACATCAGTAGAGGGTTTGTACGCCGTCGGGGATATTCTCTATCATGAAGGCAAGCTGCATCTGATTGCAGGCGCGTTCCACGATGCGGGCAACGCAGTTAATAAAGCAAAGCAGTATATTACCCCTGACGCCAGGGGGTGGGGCGTGGTTTCTTCTCATAATGAATTGTTTGACAAGAAAAACCGCGAGCTGATGAAACATTTGTATACAACCTAATACGTATTGAAACCAGGCTCCCGAGCGGCACATAACTGTTGCCCGGGAGCTTTTTTATGGGATTTGATACAGCCGGACTGGTGGAAGCGATTCCAATATTGTGCCCAAAAAGTCACTCTATGAATCTTATCCTCATGTATAATCGTATAGAATATAGCGTAATTGCGTAAGAGCATCTGGAGGGAGTCGATTTGCAGTTGGATATGATAGTAACCTTATCGGTATTGGCAGGGGCTGCCGCCTTGTTTGTAAGCGGCAGAGTGCGTTCGGACTTAGTCGCCATATGCGCCCTGGTCATACTGGTATTATTCGATATACTTACTCCGGCAGAGGCGTTGTCGGGCTTTGCCAATTCCGTCGTCATTATGATGATCGGCCTGTTCATAGTTGGGGGAGGCATCTTCCAGACAGGACTGGCTAATATCGTGAGCGGCAAGCTGCTCAAGCTTGCCGGCACGAATGAGACCAAGCTGCTTGTGACCGTGATGCTGTCCACATCGTTTATTGGTGCTTTTGTCAGCAACACGGGGACGGTTGCCGTTATGCTTCCGATTGTCATCAGTCTCGCGATGAGCGCTAATGTCAGTCCGGGCAAATTGCTGATGCCGCTCGCTTTCGCCAGCAGCCTTGGAGGAACGCTGACCTTGATCGGTACGCCGCCTAATATGGTGATTCGGGAGACGCTGGCGAAAAACGGCATTGCAGAGCTGACGTTTTTCTCCTTTACGCCGATCGGTCTAGTATGTCTCCTGCTCGGAACCGTTCTGATCATCGTGTTCAGCAAATGGCTGCTGAAGTCACGCAGCGGCGAAGACGACAGCCGCTCAGGCAATCAAAGCGTGCACCATCTGGCACAGCGTTACAGCCTTACCGGACATCTGTACCGCGTTCAGGCGGACAGCAAGTCCAGCGTTGTCTCGAAGCCGCTTAAGGAGCTGTCGGTTCTTCAACAATACGGCATACATATTAGCGAGGTCAGACGGAAGACGTCGCATAAGAATCCTTTTTTCAAAACGATTAATGGGGAGATGGCAGGCCCTGACACGGTCGTCATGGATCAGGATATTCTGTATGTAAAGGGCACGTTCCAGCAAGTGGAAGCTTTCGCCAAAGATTGCGGATTAACGCTGCTGGATCATCAGGCGACAGAGCGGGTGGGCGGAGCGGAGACGGACGGTTACGCATCCCCCGAGATCGGCATTGCGGAGGTGCTTATCCCGCCAAACTCCAAGCATATTAATCAATTGATTAAGCATGCCGGCTTCCGTGAGCAATACAGTGTCAATGTTCTTGGCATACAGCGCAAGGGAGAGTATGTGCTGCATGGACTCAAGGACGAGAAAATCCGGCGCGGAGACGCGCTGCTGGTTCAGGGCACCTGGAAAAATATCGCCACGCTGTCCAAGGAGCAGGCCGATGTTGTCGTTGTAGGGCAGCCACTGGAGACGGCCGCTTCTATGCCGCTTAGCCATAAGGCGCCGCTCGCAGGCGGCATCATGGCCTTGATGGTTGCGCTCATGATCGCAGATTTATTCCCGGCGGTGATATCCGTTATGATTGCTGCGGTGCTAATGGTAGCAACCGGATGCTTGAGAAATATGGATTCCGCATACAAGACGGTTAATTGGGAGAGCGTCGTCCTTATCGGGGGCATGATTCCCATGTCGGTGGCGATCGAGAAGACTGGAGCGGCTACGCTGATCTCGCAAGGGCTTGTCGACAGCTTGGGCAGCGCCGGACCGCTTGCGCTGCTGGCGGGGATATACTTTGCGACGTCGACTCTGACGCTGTTTATCAGCAACACAGCCTGCGCCGTCTTGTTCGCGCCGATTGCACTTGCGGCGGCAGTCCAGTTGGGCGTTAATCCGGTGCCGTTCCTGTTCGCCGTAGCGCTCGCCTCCAGCATCTGCTTCGCCGTGCCATTCTCCACGCCGCCGAATGCGCTGGTGATGTCGGCAGGACGTTACACCTTTATGGATTATGTGAAGGTCGGCTTGCCCGTTCAGCTGCTGCTGGGGGTGGCGATGGTTGCGCTGCTGCCGCTGTTTTTCCCGTTTTAATGGTTCGGGAGAAGTCGGAGTAGAAGCAAGGGCAAATAAAAAAACCGCCTGCAATGGCGGTTTTCTTATGTCTTACATCCAAGTCTCGCCCCATGCCTGTATGGATTCGATGACTGGCTGCAGGTCTCTGCCCTTAGGCGTAAGCTCGTACTCAATCCGAACGGGCATCTCTGGATACACTTGACGGTTGACGATGCCGAGCGTTTCGAGTTCTTTCATCCGGTCGGTCAGCATCTTGTCGCTCATTTCCGGAATTTGTTCCTTAATATCTTTAAACCGCTTCGGTCCGCCTAATAAAACTCGAATGATTCTACCTGTCCATTTTTTGCCTAATAGATCAGCCGCAGCTTCATACCTCGGGCACATTGTCGAATAATCCAACAGAATCACCCCTCTTTTCATAGTTCTATTGTAGCATATGTACGAACGAAAAGTAAGTGTGCCAGGCAACAAAGACTTTTGGCGAGCTTATGCGCAGGCAGAGACTGACTTTTTACCAAGTTGGATAAAGCGTTATGTTTGTAAGGAGGAGCACCGAGGTGCCTTCCAGATAACGCAGCTTGATATCATATCGTCCAATAGCAGGAACATAGAGTTCTATATGTTCATTGTTCAGTGCGAATACGACAATGCCGCTTATCGTCGTTCGTTTGCTTTGTTGACTATTCTTCAACACTAACGTATGAAAGAGTATAAAGGTTGCAAGAAATCTGCAAAATATTTACATCTTAATTACGATGAGTCCGGCAAGCATGAACAGGAATGCGGCCCACTGTTGCAAGGATAATCTTTCTTTGTAAAGCAGAATGGAGCCGATGGCCACTACCAGGCTGTTGGTCGCGAAGATCGGAGCCGCCAGATTCGCCTGGCCGGTCGAAATGGCAACCGCATAAAGCTGGAGGCCGCCGTAGGAGAACAAGCCGGCTGCAAGCCCAAGCTTGAGACCCATGCGTCTGGACGCCGGTGTAATGATCTCGCTCGATGGAATAAGGAACCACGCAATCGACAACGCATAAGCGACGAACAAGACCGGCGCACTCGAAAGACCAAGCTCGTCTGTCACTTTAAGTCCGCCGTTGCGCAAGGTGAACATGAGGATCGCCAGCCCGACAATCAGGAACCAGCGTTTTTCTTTAATCGTGAGCGGTTCCTTGCGCTTGTAGGCGATCAGCATAACTGACAACAGAAGCAGGAAGACGCCAACTCCCTGCGGCAAGCTTAGCGGCTCATGGTACCATAGCGTAGCCATCGCTACAACCAGGACGATATTCAAGTTCGTTAAGGGAGAGGTCAAGCTGGCGGGACCATGCTCAAGCGCCTTCATGAACAAGGCATTGCCCCAGGCAGAACCGGCGCCGATAACGAGGCCTGCTGCCCACACTCTTATATCCAATAAAGCGCTAAGACTACCCTCGATAGCCGTATGAATGCCGAAGCCTGCTGTGCCTGCGCTGTAGAGAGCAAGGAGCAGCAGGCGGGTAGAACCCCCGCGCATTTGCGATACCTTCATCCACCAGCCTGCCAGTCCGAAGAGGACTGCGCTGCCGATGGCTATTGCTAACCACATTGAATTTCACACTCCCGAATTTGTTACACAAATGAAATAGTCCTGTTACCGCCCTAACATATGGTTGGGCTATTATAATAAACAAGACCCCCTTTTATATAACCTTTTAGGGCCTGCGGCGTGCAGGCCCGCTTTTTTTTGTCTTGAAAGGTCTCCAACGCAGCTTGATCTGCGGATCAGGTTCCACACACAGAAGGGGAGGGACGCGGTACGCATCCCTCCCCCATGTGGCTATAGCGGCACGATAACTTGCTGTCGCTGACGGTAGAATACCCAATGCTTAAAGCCGATCTCCTTCAGCCGCTTGGCGACCAGTTCCCATTCATCTCCGACGCGGCTAGGAATATGGGCGTCCGATCCGAACGTGACATCCACGCCGAAGTGAAGCGCCCGCTCCAGAATGGTGTCAGACGGATACCAGCCCCCAACATCCTTTGTGCTGCCCGATGTGTTGATCTCGATCGATACGCCGCAGTCTGCAATGGTACGCAGCGTATCGTCAATATGCTCATGTCCAGGAATATCCGAGAATGCGGGGTAATACCCCTTCATTGCATCGATATGTCCCAATATATCGAACATGCCGCTTTGTGCGGATTGCTTGATCAGCTCGTAATAGCTTTTCTTTTCATTTCGATGTCCGGCCTCGTCCAGGTTCTTCCAGCGATTTCGATTGAAGATGCTGACCCCGCTGACCTGATGCACGGAACCGATCAAGTAATCGAACGGAACGCCCTTATAGGCTTCCCGGTACGCTTCGGCGTGATCGGCGAAGTAGTCCGACTCCATGCCGAGCAGCACTTCGATGCGTCCTGCATACTTCTCCTTCAGCCGCAGTACTTCATTTACATAATTGGCAAAGTCGCTTCTCGCCATAGCGATGCCCGGCCAAGGCTGATCCTCTTGATGGAAGAAATAAGGGGAGTGGTCGGATATGCCGATGACACTTAGTCCGGCATCGATACCGGCGAGAATGTAGTCTTCAATTGTACCATCCGCATGTCCGCATCTGACGTGATGTGTATGTAGATCGAATTTCAACGTAAACCCTCCTACTCGCTGCTGATGAATGAATGCTCTGGCATGCCTTTCAAATCGCTCAAAAACTGCTGCATGGCCGTATTCAGATAACGGCCCGACTTATAGACGACGCCAACGGGGTGGCTGGCTTCAAGCTCATTGATTTTAATGATTTTAAGCGTGCCATGCTTAAGCTCTGTAGGAATGGACAGCTTGGAGACGATGGCGGCGCCAAGATCGATCTCGACCATCCTCTTCACTTCTTCGCTGCTGGACAGCTCCATGACGATATTCGGTTGAACATTGTATTTCCTGAACATGGCGTCTACGTATCGCCTGCCCAGCGTGTCCGGTGCAAGCATAATCATCGGGACGTCTTTCAGCTTGTCAACGGTAGTATGCGTCAGGCTGCTGAGCGGATTCTCCGGGGAGACAACAAGTTCGAACGTATCGTAATAAAGAGTGGATGAGGCAATGTTCGGATTTTTCTCCGATAGATAGGTTATGCCAACGTCCACGGAACCATTCTCGACGCAGGTCATAACCTGGGATGATGGCATGGTATGTATCGTTGTCTTGATAAGCGGGTATTGATTCTGAAAGTAAGACAGCACCCGCGGCAATATTTGAATCGCGATGGATGAGGTCGTGCCAAGCGTAATATGGCCTTGGGGCGTATGATTCAGATCGTTGAGCTTCTGCTTAAGCTCCTCGACGATGGCAAGCATGCGCTCCGCATGTTCCAGGAAAACCTGTCCATGTTCCGTAAGGGTAACGGGCTGGTTGCGGTCGATCAGGACGGTTTTGAATTCATCCTCCAAGCTTTTTATCTGAGCCGATACGGCTGGCTGCGTCAAATTGAGAAGCTCGCCTGCCTTGCGGAAGCTCATCGTCTTGGAGATGGTGAGCAGTGTTTCCAACTGGCTAATATTCATGTCCAGTATTCCCCCTTCCGACGTTCACTGGGCATAGGTCTATTATATCTTATCTAAAAGTATGCAGCAAAAAAAGGAATGGCTCTCAGAGCCACTCCTTCTTGCGGAAAATAATAAACATGCCAAATCCCAGTACAATCATAATGCCGAGCAAAATATAGGCTCCAAGCTTGAAGTGAATACCTGGAATATCGTCAAAGTTCATGCCGTAGATGCCCGTAATAAAGGTGAGCGGCATGAATATCGTCGTAATGGCTGTGAACACGCGCATGATTTCGTTGGCGCGACTCGTCAGGCTGGACTGATACGCCTCGCGAAGGTTGCCCATCAGATCGCGGTACGTCTCGAAGGACTCCGATACTTTGATGGCATTCTCATAGACGTCGCGGAAGTACTTTTGCAGCTGATCGTCAATCAGCTTAAGCTCCTTCTTGTTCAGCGTGAAGATCACTTCGCGCTGAGGGCCAAGCACCTTCTTCACCCAAAGAATCTCGCCGCGCAGACCAATGATCTCATTCAGATGCGACTTCTTTGTATGCATCAGGATGTCTTCCTCAAGCGTCTCGATCCGGCTGTCGATCCGATCGCCGACGAGGAAGTAATTGTCTACGACAAGGTCGACCAGGTAATACAGGAACTGGTCCGGACGATTGACCTCCTGCTCCCATAGAATAGGCTTCAGGGAACGGAGCTCGTTAATTTTTTGTTTTGTTACCGTAATAATATAGTGGCGTCCCAGGAATATATTGAGCGCCCGCAAAAAAATATCTTCATCATCAAAGCGAATGCTGTCAATGACGATAAAATAATGATTTTCGTAGATCTCGATTTTGGGTCGCTGCTCCTCATCGTTGAGGCAATCCTCGACCGCAAGATCATGCATGCCGAATATCGGCTGCAGCACCTCAAGATCCTCTACATCTGCATCAATCCAGTAGAAGCCTTCTTCAGGCGCCAGGCGCGTCTGATCGATGTCTTCCACCATCGTAAATTTTCCATTGTTTACATGTCTGATTTTCATACGCAGTTCTCCTCTCTCGTCTTACAGGAGACTGCCGGCTGGAACCCAAAACAGAGCCGTCGGCCCGTTATCCGTTCCACATCAAAGTGCGTGCAGGAACGAGGGAGGGGCGGCTTTGAATCGGCAGAACCGACAGTGGCCTATTACAGTTGGCTTCGGGCTTAGGTCGATCACCTTCCATGTCCTCATACACTCCTTTAATGTCGAATGAATGTCCCAATCCTTGTCTAGTATACTCCCGCACTGGCAGAACATTCAAGGGAAAAATGGCTTGATGGAGGTCGGTTTCACAGTATATGCGGCGGAGTTCTTGACGGGAAGGGCAGAATGGATTAAAGTAGTCTTAATTGGAAATACAACAACTGAATAGACTACTTTCTTATCAAGAGCAGGCGGAGGGACTAGCCCGATGAAGCCCGGCAACCGGCATTTAAGCACGGTGCTAATTCTTGCGGAAACATTTTAGTTTCTGAGAGATGAGAGAGGCGGACGGCTACTTGCCGAGCATACGACCTTTTCTCACGCAGAAGGGGTCTTTTTTGTTTGTCGACTTCTAATGACTACCGATATTTAGGAGTGTGATCAGAGTGCCTATCAAAGTACCAGACAACTTGCCGGCGAAGGAAATCTTGAGCAATGAGAACATATTCGTCATGGATGAGAGTGTTGCCTACCAGCAGGACATTCGTCCGCTGCGTATTGCCATACTGAATCTGATGCCGACCAAAGAAACGACGGAGACGCAGTTGCTTCGCCTGATTGGCAACACGCCTTTGCAAGTGGAGGTTGTCCTGCTCCACCCGAGAACGCATCAGTCCAAAAACACGTCTGCCGAGCATCTGGAGTCGTTCTACAAAACGTTCGACGAGATCTCCCATCAATATTTTGACGGCATGATCATTACGGGTGCTCCGGTAGAGCATCTGCCGTTCGAGGAAGTGAACTACTGGGAAGAGCTTCAGGAAATCATGGACTGGACGAAGCGGCATGTTACTTCGACCTTCCATATCTGTTGGGCTTCCCAAGCGGGACTCTACCATCATTACGGCGTGCCGAAGTACAATCTGGACTTCAAGGTGTTTGGTGTCTTCCCGCATACCGTTGCGGAAGAGAAGCGGAACGTCCAACTGCTCAGAGGTTTCGACGAGCTGTTCTTCGTGCCTCAATCCCGTCATACAGAAGTGCGTAAGGAGGACATCGAGCCGATCGAGGAGCTGGACATTTTGTCGGAATCCGTGGAATCGGGCATTTATATTGTAGCTTCACGCGACGGGAAGCAAATCTTCGTCACGGGCCATTCCGAATACGATCCAACCTCGCTCAAGTTCGAATATGACCGTGATGTAACGAAGGGAATGGACATCGAGCTTCCTAAAAATTATTTCCCGGGCGATAATCCTTCTTGTATGCCTTTGTCCACATGGAGAGCGCATGCCAATCTGCTCTTCTCCAACTGGCTGAACTATTATGTGTACCAGCAAACGCCTTACGATCTCGGCGCTGGCATCTAGTTGTGCGTGTTCAAACCTCTAATTACATGTTAAGGGAGTTGCGAAGTTAAGATGAAAATCGAAAGTCACTTGGCTCAAATCGGTTCCGTACAGGAGCCTGTTACGGGAGCGGTCAGCTTCCCGGTCTATCAAGCAACGGCATTCCGTCATCCCAAGCTGGGACAAAGCACGGGGTTCGATTACGCCAGAACCAAAAGCCCGACCAGAGCCGTGCTGGAAGAAGCGGCAGCGAAGCTGGAGTCCGGTGACGCCGGCTTTGCCTGTAGCTCCGGCATGGCAGCGCTGCAAACCATATTTGCTTACTTCAGCCAAGGCGATCATCTGATTGTATCTCTGGATTTGTATGGCGGCACATACCGTTTGCTGGAGCGCATTATGTCGAGATTCGGCGTAACGGCATCTTATGTCGATACGAATGATATAGACGGTATGTCCAGCTTGCTGCAGCCGAACACGAAAGCCGTATTGATCGAGACGCCGACAAACCCGCTTATGATGATCACTGATTTGGAGCGAGTATGCGCATGGGCCAAGTCGAGGGGGCTTTTGTCGATTGTCGACAATACGCTGCTTACTCCTTATTTGCAGCGCCCAATCGAGCTGGGAGCTGACATTGTCATTCATAGCGCGACCAAATATTTGGGCGGACATAATGATGTGCTGGCGGGCTTGATCATTACAAAAGGCGAGGAACTATCGCAGCAGATGGCGATTCTACATAACTCCATAGGCGCCGTATTGGGACCGCAGGATTCCTGGCTGCTCATGAGAGGGATGAAGACGCTTGCGCTTCGGATGGAGCGGCATCAGTACAATGCGACGAGGATTGCAGAGTATCTGCTGGAGCATGAAGCTATCGAGGATGTATTTTATCCCGCTTTGCCACATCACCCGGGACATGAGGTTCAGAATAAACAATCGTCCGGCAATACAGGCATCTTCTCATTCCGAGTGAAGGATGCTCGTTACGTAGAGCCGATTCTGCGCCATATTAAGCTGATTGCATTCGCAGAGAGCCTTGGCGGCGTGGAATCATTGATGACGTATCCCGCTGTGCAGACACATGCCGATATTCCGGAAGAGATTCGCAAGGCTGTTGGCGTGGATGACCGTCTGCTGCGCTTCTCCGTCGGCATTGAGCATGTCGATGATCTGATTGAAGATCTGGAACAAGCGCTTCGCGCGGCGAAGCAGGAGATTGCAGAGCAATAGAGCCCGCATACAGACACGGCTGCCGATCCGATCGGCTAGTGCCGTGTCTGTCTTCTTATTACTATAGTAGACTTTATAAGTTTTCCGAGGTATCGGATTTAAAATTTCTATCTGGCGATAAACCTACATCATTCTTACGAGGCGGGTTTGCCATGCAAACCTGTAGGTCGCTCATCTTGAATGGCCTCGATAAAGGTTTTCTCAAATTTCGCTAATTTGCCATATTGGTTTTGTAGTGAATGGATGACTAGTCTTCTTAATCTGTGATAGGATTAAGTATTGCTACTTATTTGACTGAACAAGTTAAGGAGGTCTTGCGGATGAGCGCGATAGACCGTATATTGGACAAAGCCCTGAGCGGCGACAGATTGAGTCTGGAAGACGGGATGGAATTGCTCGCTTCCGATCAGATCGAGAAGATGGGACATGTAGCCAACCAGCTGATGCTGAGAAGGCATCCGGAGCCGATTACGACGTTTGTGGTAGGACGCAACGTCAATTATACGAACGTATGCGACGTATATTGCCGGTTCTGTGCTTTCTACCGAGCACCAGGCTCGAAGGAAGGTTATGTACTGGATGACGAGGTCATTTTAAATAAGATTCAGGAAACGGTAGATGTTGGCGGTACCGAAATCTTGATGCAAGGCGGTACGAATCCGAATTTGCCATTCACGTATTACACGGATTTGCTTCGCAAAATCAAGAATCGCTTCCCTAACATTACGATGCACTCCTTCTCCCCGGCCGAAATCCAGAAGATGAAGGTTGTCTCTGACGGGTTGTCTCTGGACGAAGTCATTGCCCAGCTTCATGAGGCTGGACTCGACTCCCTGCCGGGCGGCGGCGCGGAAATCTTGGATGACCGTACCCGCAGAAAAATAAGCCGGATGAAAGGCACGTGGACGGATTGGATGGATGTGATGAATTCCGCTCACCGCCACGGTATGAATACGACAGCTACGATGGTGTATGGCTTGGGTGAGACGATCGAGGAGCGGGCGCTTCATATGCTTCGTATCCGTGACGAACAGGATAAGGTGCTGGCGAACGGCTATCCGACGCCGGGCTTCATGGCCTTTATCTCCTGGCCGTTCCAGCCTGATAATACGAATCTGAAGCTGGAGAAGGCGAAGCCGGAGGAATACCTCCGTATCGTTGCAGTTAGCCGCATGATGCTGGACAATATCAACAACTTCCAGTCCTCGTGGGTGACGATGGGGCCAGAGATGGGCAAACTCAGCTTATCGTACGGCTGTAATGACTTTGGCAGCACGATGATTGAGGAGAATGTCGTATCCGCTGCCGGCACGACGCATAAAGTGAACATCGACCTTATACTTCAGCTTATTCGCGAAGCAGGCAAAATCCCGGCTCAGCGTGATACCAAATATAACATCCTTCGCATGTATCATGAATCGGAGAAAGCGGAACGCGACTTCATTATGCAAAATTAATTCTCATTCTTAGTCAGCACTTATAAAATCAAGACCGCCCGATACGGCTCATTAACCGTACGGCGCGGTCTTTTTTTGATGCGAAAGCTGCGCGCCATGCCAAACTCTTCTTTGTATATACGCTGCCTATGGGCCATATACTGTAACGGAAGGAAAGGGGTGAGCGCATGGATTTGTTCAGAATCGCATTGCCAGATGAGGAATCAGTCGAGAGCCTGCAGTCGCTGCTTAAGGAACAAGTAAATGCTGATTTACATAGGTCGGCCCGGGAGGTTGGTCTTCCGCTCGTTCAATTTGTGCACGAGAAGGGAGCCGTATGCTGCATTGCCCAGCTTCCGCAATTCCAACTAAAGAGCGATGGCCCTTTGTTATATAAATCGACCGCCAGTGCAATTGCTGAATACGTGGTGCGACATATGGAGCCAGACCTGCTGTCGTCGATTATCCGCAAGAAATATCGGGGCAATCCATCCATGGATGCCGTTATCATTGAAAAGTATTGCCATGATCTCCTGCACGGCAAGGAGTGGGAGGGTCTCGGAAGTCGTTTCCAGGAAGCGGACCGTGCCAGACGCAAAGGGAAAATTGCCGATGAAATCGCGAAATTTCTTGAAGTGGAGACGGAGCTGAATCTGAGTGGGCTGCTTACATTCCGCCTGCGCACCTATCGCAAGGAGCTTACGGAAATTGTGGAGTATGCTCTGGATGAATATGTGCTGGATAAACAGTATCAGGAATTCATCTCGCTGCTGAAGTATTTTGTCCAGCTACAGGAGTCCAAGATAGCGCTTGTGCATCTGGTGCACAAAGGCGGCCATGATTTTATGTTGTACAATGAAAGCTTCCAGACGCTGGAGCCGAAGCCTCCGTCGGATCGGATCGTAGCGGAGATGCTGGAGACGGAGATGAATATCGAGGACATGGTCATCAGCTCGCTGATCTCGGTATCTCCGAAGCAGATTATGATTCATACGCGCCATCCTGATATGCAGGTTATTCGGACAATCGAGACGATCTTCGACAGCCGGGTGAAGGTATGTGTGAAATGCCCGTCCTGCTCCAGCACTCTGGATGAGCTTATTCACCCTTAGGAAGCTGCGCAACTTGCGATTGCGCCCTTGACCATTTTCTCTTCTCGGTCTATAATGATGCTGATAAACATTGCAACAGCCATGACCAGAGTCATGTGTCTGCCAGATGCGCTTGGACCAGAGAGAGGAATTCCAGCTGAAAGTTCCTTCCTAGACGCGGGCAGATATACCCCTCTATTAGCTGTATGGTTGAACCTGCAGAATGATCTGCGGCTGTAAGCCATACCGGATATCTCCGTTACCAGATAATTACGAGGACTGCCGTCCCTAAGCGCAAGATCGGGACATCAGCAGTTGAAGTAGGGTGGAACCACGAGCCGACAAGCACTCGTCCCTTTTGCGGGATGCGTGCTTTTTTTGTTGCGTTCTTGCTGCTTCGCTTGCAATAGAAGAAATGGGAGGATGAAGGAAAATGAGTATTAAAATTACATTGCCGGACGGCGCAGTCCGTGAATATGAAGCCGGCACAACCATTGAAGACGTAGCAGGCTCGATTAGCTCGGGACTAAAGAAAAACGCGATCGCCGGCAAAATCGACGGCAAAGTCGTTGATGTATATACACCGATCGAGCAGGATGCGGCGATCGAGATTGTAACGGTTGAATCTGCAGACGGTCTTGAAGTATACCGTCACAGCACAGCGCATTTGCTGGCACAGGCGCTGAAGCGCATTTATGGCAATAAGGAAGTCAAGCTGGGTATCGGTCCTGTAATCGAGGACGGCTTCTACTATGATATCGACATGGAGCATTCCTTGACGCCAGACGATCTGGCAGCCATTGAGAAGGAAATGAACAAAATTATCGGTGAGAACCTGGAGATTCGCCGCAGAGTTGTAAGCCGCGACGAAGCGCTGGCCATCTTCACGGAGCTGGATGACAATCTCAAGCTGGAGCTGATCCGCGACTTGCCGGAGGATTCCGTGATTACGATGTACGACCAAGGCGAGTTTTTCGATCTTTGCCGCGGTCCGCATCTGCCGTCGACTGGCCGGATCAAAGCGTTCAAGCTGCTGAGTGTTGCGGGCGCTTACTGGCGCGGCGATTCCAAGAACAAGATGCTTCAGCGTATCTACGGCACTGCTTTTCCTAAGAAAGCACAGCTGGACGAGCATTTGCACTTCCTGGAAGAAGCGAAGAAGCGCGATCACCGGAAGCTGGGCCGTGAGCTGAAGACGTTCACCTTCTCGCGCGAGGTTGGCCAGGGTCTGCCGCTATGGCTGCCTAATGGAGCGAAGATCCGCAGAACGATGGAACGTTATATCGTCGATCTGGAAGAGCGTCTTGGCTACGAGCATGTCTACACGCCTGTACTGGCTAATGTTGAGCTGTACAAAATCTCCGGTCACTGGGACCACTATAATGAAGATATGTTCCCGACGATGGTTATGGATAATGAAGAACTGGTGCTTCGTCCTATGAACTGTCCGCATCATATGATGGTATTCAAGAGCGACATGCGCAGCTACCGTGACCTGCCGGTTCGTATTGCCGAGCTAGGCACGATGCACCGCTACGAGATGTCCGGCGCGCTGACTGGCTTGCACCGCGTTCGCGCAATGACGCTGAACGACGCTCACATCTTCTGCCGTCCGGATCAGATCAAGGAAGAATTCGCGCGTGTCATTAACTTGATTCGCAAGGTGTATGAAGATTTCGGCATTAAGGAATACCGCTTCCGCTTGTCCTATCGTGACCCGCAGGATACAGAGAAGTACTTCCAGAACGACGAGATGTGGGAAATGTCCCAGCGTATGCTGCGCGAGGTTGTCGAGGAGCTGGAGCTTCCGTTCTTCGAGGCGGAGGGCGAAGCTGCATTCTACGGACCGAAGCTGGACGTACAGATCAAGACAGCACTGGGCAAGGAAGAGACGCTGTCGACTGCACAGCTGGACTTCCTGCTGCCTGAACGCTTCGAGCTGGAATATGTCGGGGAAGACGGCAAGAAGCATCGTCCAGTCGTTATCCACCGCGGCATTATCAGTACGATGGAGCGTATGACTGCGTTCCTGCTTGAGAACTTTGCGGGTGCGCTGCCGCTATGGCTGTCGCCGGTACAAGCCAAAATCATTCCGGTTTCGACTGCATACGAGGCTTATGCTCGTGAAGTGGCAGAGAAGCTGCAAGAGGCCGGCATTCGCGTAGAGAGTGACCTGCGCAACGAGAAGCTGGGTTACAAAATCCGCGAGGCTCAGCTGGAGAAGGCTCCTTATATGCTGGTCGTTGGCGAAAATGAGATGCAATCCGGTTCCGTCTCCGTCCGCAAACGCGGCGAGGGCGATATCGGCGCCAAGTCCATCGCAGAAATTATCGAGTATTTGCAAAGCCAGATCGCATCCAAAGCGTAGGCGGTAACCTCCCTGCGCATAAAGCTTGAACCATCAGGGCAATATTCTTCTGAGGAGGAGTTTGCCCAGATGGTTACAAGCTTTTTTCTTTGCGCAAAAAAGGGGATGATCCTGCTGATCGCCACACTCGCAGCGCTTGGTGCGCCAATCGCATACAGTGCGCCCGCTGAATCTGCAGCCAATCATCATCCTAAGCAATCGAATACCACAACAACAGCTGCACTGGATGTTATAGAGGTGGTGGCAACAGGTTACACGGCAGGTGTCGAGTCCACAGGCAAACGTCCTGGCCATCCCGGATACGGTATTACGTATTCGGGGGTGAAGGTCAGACGCGACCAGGTATCGACCATTGCAGCCGATCCCAAGCTGTTCCCGATCGGAACGCTGCTGCATATCCCGGGATACGGCTACGGCGTAGTAGCCGACACCGGATCGGCCATCAAAGGAAATCGCATCGATCTGTATTTTGAGACGATCAAGGAAGTATATGAGCAATGGGGCAAGCGCAAGGTCGAAGTCCAGGTGCTAAGGCGAGGAAGGGGCAAGCTGACCCAATCCTGGTTGAATGAAATCAATCAGGCGATAGAAGTCGGCAAGCCGATTCCCCAGTCTTACCTGGAATCGTAATTTCTGCATAAGAAGCCGAAGGCTTGCCATACTAATGGTGAACGGGGAGGTGACGACCATGACAAACAAAAACAAAAACAAAGCTGCACAAAATCAAAACCAAAACAATCAGTACAACGCTGAATTCGCTGAGGAATTCAACCAAAATAATGCAGCTAACAATCAAGCTGCTAACCAAAACGCGAATCAAGCAGCTCAAAACAATCAAAACAATCAAAACCAACAATAAGGTTAGTTAAGGTGACATGAGTCGCCAAAAAGAGAGAGAAACCGGCAACGGTTTCTCTTTTCTTTTGTCTAATACTGGATTATAATGTAGGGAAAACTCACATCACCCACGGAGAGGGGCGGTCTTACATATGCGACCTGCAGCCCGATGGTTTTCCCGAAATACGGATAGTGAACCGATCAAGCCGGAACAACAGGACAAGATGGTGACGCTGCTCCATGAATCGGTGGTCATTTCCGATCAATTGAATGCGGCAGTAGATGAGGTGGATGGAGCTATTCTTCAGCTTACCGACATAGCTAACCGTTCGGCAGCTCAGGAGCTGATGCTCCGAAGATCCAGCACAGGCGCGATGAGCCAGATGGAACAATCGTTCTCCGCGCTTCAGGAGGTTGCTTCGGCGGCTGAGCAGATTAGCGGGGCTTCCTCCCGTTTGAGGCTCAAGAGCAACGAGACAAAAGAAATGGTACTGGATGTAAGCCGCTCCCTGCAGACTGCCAATGAAGTCATGAATGAGCTGATTATTCAGAATGGAGAGATGGATGCGCATATTCGCGAGCTGATCGAACAGATGTCTCATGTCAGTGAGATGAACGCGCTTATCCAAGCGATCGTATCCCAAACGTCTTTGCTTGCGCTGAACGCATCTATCGAGGCTGCGCATGCAGGGGAATACGGCAGAGGTTTTGCGGTCGTCGCCGATCAGATCAAGAAGCTGGCTGAGCAGAGCGGAGAAGCGGTCAGAAGATCGTCGCAGGTCGTCGAGCAGATTGAGAATGGTGTCAAGCAAGTCATCCGGGCGGTAGATGAGGAGAAGAGCTCTGTCGGACGCGGCGCAGACGAGATGAGAACGACGCAAGGCAGAGTGGACGATATATTGTACAAAATATCCGAGGTGGACGAGCTGGCAGGCAATACGGATGTGGCAAGCGCAAGGCAGACGGATCATATGGCAGATATGACCCGCATGCTGAAGGAAGTCGTGAATTCCGTCAATGAGACAGTGGAAAGTGTCGATGAGACACTTAAGATGACGGAGCAACAGCGGGAGCAGATCGCCAAGCTGGGCCGGATTAAGGGCAATCTGGGCCGTTCGTCGGGAGAACTGGTGAAGGCTATTGATTATGTCGGTATTAAACATACAATCAATAAGGCGATGGGCAATGTGGCGGCCTTGCAGCAGTGGCTGAGGCAAGCCGCAGCCGACAGCAGACTGCAGTCGCTTAAGGAAGAGGAGCACCGGTCCGTATTGACGGAGTTGCTCCGTTCCAAGCCGGATATCGAAGCAATCTGGTCGAATCGCAAGGACGGCTCCTTTATCGTATCCTTGCCTGAGGCTGGTCTGCTGAATGCCAAAGGCAGGGAGTGGTGGAAGCAGGCGATCGCAGGACATGCCTTCCAGTCCGACATCTACGTATCGGCCATAACGAAGCAATTGTGTATGACGATCTCTGTGTCGATTCACGATGAAGCCGGGAATCCGATCGGCGTAATCGGCGCGGATATGTCGATTCAATAGCGGGTAGGCCGTCATTGCCGAGGCAATGGCGGTTTTTTGTTGTGAATATGTAAATAACATCCAATCATATCGGTCTCGAGACCGAGATGAAGTTCAATCGGCCGTCCCTTATACGACAGACGGGCAATCAGGTATACTAAGAATATAAATTGAAGGGCATGGGAGTTGGCGTCATGAATGGAAACTTCGCAAGCCGGTTGCTGACCGGACTTGTCATCATTTCGTTGGGAATAGCGTTTTTGCTTAGACAGCTTGGTTATTTGTATTTCAGCATAGGGGACGTCTTCTCGACCTTTTGGCCGTGTATCCTGATCTATTTTGGATTAACGCAGATGCTGAGCGGCCGCAATCATGGCGGTTCAAGTTGGTGGGGAGGGTTCATGGTTATTCTGGGCGCTGTCTTCCTGGGCAATAACCTGGATTTCTTGACCTGGTCTATTGGGGATATTATTCCGTTCCTGATTCCTGTCATTATTATCTTTGTCGGCCTTCGTATGATCTGGAGTCCGCGCAGAAAGCGTCAGACACCTCCATCCGAGGAGTGGCAGTCATACCGTCCCTATCAGGATGAGTCGCCTGTACCTCCGGCACCGCCGCTTCACCCGGACCCGACAGGCAGAGACGGCTCGGATGAGTTCAGTAGTCAGGATGACTATGCTGATGATTCGAAGAAATCGCAATCGAAGCATCAGGGGTTTGACGAAGCCGGATCAAGCAGCTCTTATGGCACGGATGACGGGTACAGCAAGTACAAGAAACGGGGCAAGCAAAGCGGTTGCTACGAAAGCGGCCACAAAGAGCATGTAGAATGGTGGAACCATGATGCAAGTACAATCAATCGCACCGGCTTCATCGGCGATATCCATATGGGCCATGATTATTGGGAGCTGAAGCCGATGAATATTTCCCACTTTATCGGCGATACCGTTCTCGACCTGACCAAAGCGCAAATTCCGTTTGGCGAAACCAAAGTTACGATCTCTTCCTTTATCGGAGATGTCAAGGTATACGTGCCGAATGACTACGAGGTTGGCGTACAAGTGGTATCCAGCGCGTTCATCGGGGATGTCAAGGTGCTTGGGCAGAAGGAAGGCGGATTGTTCACGAATGTGAATACGAAGTCGCCTCGTTATGCCGATGCCGACAAACAAATCAAGATCGTCATCAGTACCTTTATTGGCGATACGCGTGTAACAAAGGTAGGGTGACGCTGGCATGATGGTCCGATTTTTGCGCAGCGGCAAGTGGGAGCTTATCGGCATGTTCGTCTTGTCGTCGGCCGTATCCGTGCTGCTCGCCATGTTATTATGGAGTGTAGTGGTTGGTCAGTTCACGACGATTGAGCTGAAGTTATGGTCGGGCTTACTCATCTTGCTTGTAAGCGGCGGATTTGGATATTGGGCAGCGCAGCGGTTCGGCCAGAGGCTGGATACGCTGCATTTGTCCTTGAAGCAAGCGGTGAACGGCAACTACGAGGTGCGCATCACAGAGCAAGGACATAACTCTTTTGTCCCCATCTACCGGGAGTTCAATGAGCTGGCCGAGCAGATGGAAGAGAAAATGAAGCTGCTTCAGCAAATGGGAGAAGAGAAGGTGCTTGCGGAAGCGGCTTCGAATGAAGCTGCTGTGCTGGAAGAGCGCAAGCGACTGGCGCGTGATTTGCATGATACGGTCAGCCAGCAATTATTCGCCATCCATATGTGCGCCTCGTCCTTGCCGAAGCTCCAGCAAGTCGATGAAGAGCGCGCCAAGTCCGTGCTGGATCAGCTGATTCAGATGTCTAATCTGGCACAGAAGCAGATGCGTAATTTCATCGCACAGCTGCGCCCTATGGAACTGGAGGGAAGGACGCTTCAGGAGGCGCTGGACAAGTGGTTCCCGGATTATTGCCGCCAGAATGGCCTGCAAGGTTCAATGGAATGGAGGCTGTCCGAGCAGCTTAGCGAAGCGAAGGAGCATCAGCTGTTCCTGATCGTACAAGAGGCGATGGCGAATATCGTGAAGCATGCGGGAGCAGGCAACTGCACGCTTACACTGGCGGATACGGAGCGGCAAGTCGTAATGATGCTGGTGGATGACGGCAAAGGCTTCAAGGCGGACCAGGTGAAGAGCGGGTCGTATGGCTTGTCGACCATGCAGGAGCGGGCGCAGAAGCTGGGCGGCAGCGCCGATATCGTCAGCAAAGTAGGCAGCGGTACGAGAGTGAAGGTAACAATTCCGAAAATATACCGGGGAGAGCAGAGCCGATGAATGGATCCGATACGATAAAGGTTATGATTGTCGATGACCATGATATGGTCAGAATTGGACTTCGCACTTATTTGATGCTGGAGCCTAAGCTCGATATTATTGCGGAAGCGGGCAACGGCCGGGATGCGCTAAGCTGGCTGGAGGCCAGATCGGAGGAGGAGCGTCCGGACATCATCCTGATGGACCTGATGATGCCGGAGATGGACGGCATCGAGACGACGCGAGCGGTCATTGCGAAGTATCCCAATATGAAAATCGTGATGCTCACCAGCTTCCTCGAAGACGATAAGGTATACGGGGCGATTGAAGCGGGTGCTGTCAGCTATGTGCTCAAGACCGTCTCAGCGGAAGAGCTAATCTATGCGATCAACGGCGCGTTCAAGGGCATGCCGGTGATGACGACTGACGTATCGCAGGCGTTGACGCGAGGGCTGCGGCAGCGGACGGCCCAGTCGGGTGACGAAGACTTGACGGAGCGGGAGAAGGAAGTGCTGCTGCTTATAGCGGACGGCCTGTCCAATAAGGAAATTGCCGATGAGCTGCATATTAGCATCAAGACGGTCAAGACGCATGTGAGTAATCTGCTTATGAAGTGCGAGCTGGAGGACCGGACGCAGCTGGCGGTGCTGGCCCACCGCAAGGGCTGGGCGAATCGCGTGTAGCATAAGGAGATGGGACGGCGGGCATACTACCTTTTAGCAAATACGGAAAAAAGGTTGGAGGTATGCCGCATGATTCCTATCGCTTCGGAAGTGGAAGGCATAGAGAAGAAATTTACAGAGATGCAGGTGCTGCTGGCGGAGCGCCAGTTCACGCTTGGCGGCAATTGGGATTATGACGGCGGCTCGTTCGATCGCGCGCTCGATGATGAGAACAAGGTATGGCTGCGTATCCCGTTCCAGGTGACCGACGGCAACATCGACAGCGAGCTGTCGGAGAACAATGCCATTATCCGCTTCGGTACACCCTATGTGCTTCGGCATCTTTATCAAGAGGGAAATGACCCCGAAGCATCCGTTCGAGTGGCGGGAGCTCTGTTCGACCAGTTTCAGGCCCCGTCCGATCCTGACGCCCCGGTAGATCACCGCTGGACGGAGCAGGCGAAGGAGATTATGGGTGAAGTGGATAGTCTGTTGAAGCGCTAAACAATCTCCATAAATGAGAAGAGGACTCTCTGGCCGACGGCTGGAGAGTTTTTTGGTTGTTTTAACATGGTAAATAAGCAAATTGTAATCAACTTCATAAAGCATTGAAACGTTTAGAACATATAATCATAATTTCATCGGAGGTGCTTGCATGAGAGTTTTTATCGGACTCATAATGATTGTGATCATAGTTAGCGGTTGTACAAGCCAGAAGGATAGCAAGCTGGAATCTGCCATTTCTGTTGCTGAAGCTTACAAAAAGACTGAACTCGAGGCCAAGCACTTCGAGGATTCAGATGATGCAATGCTCGAACAAATAAGAAGTAAAGATGCTAAGCTTCGCCCGCTGACAACAGATTCATTTTTCCAAAAGAAATCGGTTGATCGTATTTTCATCAATTCACTGGAAATCGCACAAATTAAAAAAGCGGATCTCCGATTATCTGACCTGGTAATTGAAGAACGAGAAACCGATGATCCAGCTGTAATAAAGCTAAAGTATGAAGGCGTGCTTCAGATTGGCGATGAAGACATGGCTATCTCCGGACGCATAGAGCTAATTGAAGAAGGAGGGACTTGGAAGGTCAAGTATGATTCATATAACTTGAAAGATTTGTTAAAAATTATAGATGAGGATATTCTTAAGCGGATAGGGTAGGGAGGCCAGTCTTGCCGCCGAAAATATCGATATGATAAAATATAAGAGAGCCGTGTGTAATTTTACCCTCGGCTCTTTCTATTTATTGATCTGTATCTGTTGGTTGCCCGCAACTTGCCCACAATAGGCATTGTATCTAAAAGCTCAATAGTTTGCGGTTTTGCGCAAAACCCAATAATAATAAGGAGTAGCGAGCCCAAAAGTTATCTAAATTTCATGGTTTTTTAAGTTTGTTTTAAGGTAGAATGTGCAAGATAGAACTAACAAATAATTTGTATTGAAATAGATTAATCAAGCAGTCGAACGGAGGAGAACGCATATGGATGATCAAAACAAAAAAAATGGATACGACGACTTTTTCAATCCGGAGGAGCCGAAGCGTTCAGACGATACGAACGAAACGAGTGAACAGGCTGCCGAGCCTGCTCACGTCCAGGAGCCAAAGCCTTCTTATTATTATTCATACGGCCCGACCGTCAATGAACCATCACAGCCAATCGCTAGCGGCAATGGCTACGAGAGAGCAGACGGATATGATAGAGGGGCGCAGCAACCGCCGCTGTCTTATCCGCCCCAGCTTAGACCGGTTCCGCCAGCAGGCGGCGGTAATGTAAAGAATGCTTTTCAAGTGAGAGAGAAGAAAAAAGGTCCAACGTTCAAATCGATGTTCCTCTCCTTTATGGCAGGCGTGCTTGTTGTCGGAGGACTTATGTATGCGGCGGATACGCGCAACTGGTTCACGTCAGGCAACACGGTAGCTACGCAATCGGAAGGCAGCGGCTCAGGTTTGGGAACGACGGCAAGCGGCAGCGGCGCGGGAAGCGGGGCTAACGTTGTGGCTAGGCCGGACAATATCGCTCAGCTCTTCGAGCAAGCAAGCCCGGCTGTTGTGAAGATTGAGACGTATGCGAAGGTAAGAACGAACAATGGCGGCAACAGCTTGTTCAATGATCCGTTCTTTAGACAGTTTTTCGGTGATAACTATCCGGGTACAGAGGCGCCAAGTGAAGAGAAGAGCGGCGATCTGCAGCAGTCCGGTATCGGTACAGGCTTCTTCTTCGAAGCGGATGGCCATATTCTGACGAACCAGCATGTGGTCGGTCAAGCGGACGAAATCCGGGTGACGGTACAAGGCTATGACAAGCCGTTCACTGCGAAGCTGCTGGGCTCAAGCTATGATTTGGACCTCGCTGTTCTGAAAATCGAGGGAGACAAGGCGTTCCCGACGCTGCCGCTGGGAAGTTCCGATGATATCAACATTGGCGACTGGGTTGTGGCGATCGGCAATCCGTACGGCTTTGACCATACCATTACAGCAGGGGTGCTTAGCGCGAAAGAACGTCCAATCGATATTCCGGATCAGCAGGGCGAGCGCAATTACAAGCATTTGCTTCAGACGGACGCTTCCATTAATCCCGGAAATTCCGGCGGTCCGCTCCTTAACGTAAAGGGTGAGGTTATCGGCATCAATACAGCAGTCAGCTCGCAAGCGCAAGGCATCGGCTTTGCGATTCCGACCAGCACGATTAATGAAGTGCTTGAGAGCTTGAAGAACAACACAGAAGTTCCGAAGGAAGCGGCACCGTTCATTGGCGCAGAGCTTTATGATATGACTGATGAATTTGCGAAACAGCTTGGCCTGGAGAAGGCGGAAGGTTCGCTCGTGAAGAGCGTATACTACAACTCGCCAGCTTATCTGGCAGGACTTACACAGTTCGATGTCATCGTTGGCGTTGAAGGCAAAAAGATGTCCACATCGGCAGCATTGATTGCTGATATTCAATCCAGAAAAGTCGGCGAGCAAGTTGAATTCAATATTATCCGTCAAGGAAAAGAAATGAATTTGAAGGTTGAAATTGGCGATAAAAACGTATTTGGCCTGCAATAATCAGCTGCTGCTCGAATTGGCGAACAAGGCGCAGAGTTTCTACTCTCTGCGCTTTTTGTTCGGTAGAAAGGAAAGATGCCCGTGAGACCGCATATTGTAGTGGTGGATGATGATGAAAGAATTATATCGATGCTGCGCCGCAGCCTGGCATTCGAAGGATACGAAGTAACGACGGCTTCCAATGGAGCAGAGGGGCTTAAGACGCTTCTAACCGTTGATCCGGATCTTATTATATTGGATGTGATGATGCCTCAGATCGACGGATGGGAGGTTTGCCGCCGCGTCCGCGAAAGCGGAAGCGCCGTGCCAATCATGATGCTGACGGCAAAGGACGATGTGATTGACCGTGTGAAAGGGCTTGATCTCGGTGCGGATGATTATCTGGTGAAGCCTTTTGCGCTGGAAGAGCTTCTGGCCAGGGCCAGAGCGCTGCTGCGCCGCAAGTCGGACAAGCTGGATGAGACCAGCAGCCATCAGCTGGCGTTCGAGGACCTGATATTGGATATGGACGCGCGCGAGGCCATTCGTTCGGGACGGCGTATTGAATTGACGAGCAAAGAATACGATCTGCTGCTTCTCTTTATGCAGAATCCAAGGCGTGTGCTGACGCGCGATGCCATTATGGAGAAAATATGGGGATTTGACTTTAGCGGCGAATCCAACGTGCTGGAAGTTTACATCGCCATGCTGCGCCAAAAGGTAGAAGAGGGCGGCGGAAAACGAATCATTCAGACGGTTCGCGGCACGGGCTACGTGCTCAGGGGGGAGGCAGGATAGAGGCATGTCCATTCGGCTTCGACTAACCTTGTGGTACACGGGATTGCTGGCGATGACATTGCTTGTGTTCGGCGTCAGTGTTTATTTGTTTGTGAATTGGAATACTTACAATGATCTGAGGGACATGATTAAAAAGCAAAGCGATCAAATCAATGTGAACATGACATATATCCTGAGCCGAAATACGCTGGATCTCGATCTGATCTCCAAATCACCATTCGTAGATAAAGATGTTTTCGTCCAGCTCGTTAATTATCATGAAAAACTGATTATACAGCCAACGAGTCTGTTGCAACTGGGAGTCAAGATCAACTACCCCGATGCGGCGAGCAAGCCGGAGAAGGGTTTTTATAAGCGCACGATTGAAGTGGGCAAAGTAAAATATGACTTGTTAACGTATCAAAGGCCTGTACTTTCCCCGATATCGGAAGGCCAAGTGGTGGGCTTGCTGCAGGTTGGCGTGTTGACTTATAACGAAGACAAGTACTTGTCGGGACTTCGCAATACACTTATTTTCTATTCGATCCTTGTTGTCTTCATCGCCTTTACAGTCGGCATGCTCATTGCACGTCAGGCGCTGCGTCCGATTGGCCGCGTCATCGACGCCACGCAACAGATTGAGAAGGGTTCCGATCTGAGTGTACGTATCCCTTCGGATGGACCCAAAGATGAGGTCGGCGTGCTGGTCGATACCCTTAATTCCATGCTCTCACGTCTGGAGACAGCGTACAATGAACTCGATGAAGCGTATAAGGCGCAGCGGAGATTCGTCTCCGACGCCTCCCATGAGCTTCGTACGCCGCTGACGACCATTCGCGGCAATATCGATTTGCTGGAGAAGATGTGGTCTCGCGCCAAGGAATCCGGCTTACCCAAAGGAACGGACGGTCTTATGCTGACGACGGATCATTGGCAGATGTCCAGTGAAGCGATGTCAGATATCGCGGCGGAAGCCAGACGAATGAGCACGCTTGTCGGCGATTTGCTGGCGCTGGCACGCGCGGATGCGGGTTATGTGATGGAGAAGGAGCAGCTGCAATTGCTGCCGCTGACGGAAGAAGTCGTGAGAAGAGCGCAGCTACTGCCTCGCACTGCCGAATGGCAGATCGGAGACTTGTCCAAGCTGGTTGGCGTACCGGTGTACGGGAATCATGACTACCTGCAGCAGCTGTTGTTCATATTTATTGAAAATGCGTTCAAATACACTTCCTCCGGCCATGTGGAGCTGAGCTCTGTACGTACGGACAGCTATGTCGGCTGGCGAATTCAAGATACGGGCATCGGCATGAATCCGGACGAAATTCCGCATATTTTCGACCGCTTCTACCGAGCTGACGAATCGCGCGGCGTAACGGTAGGGACAGGGCTTGGGCTGTCGATTGCCAAGTGGATTCTCGATGAGCACGGAGGGTCGGTCGAGGTGGTTACATTGGAGAATGAAGGGTCTACTTTCACGATCTGGTTGCCAATAGACTTTTCCGGGCGGGAGGATTCGTCTATAATAGTAGAAACGGATCCGAACTTAAGCTAGCGTTCGCATAATGAGGTTCGTTAGAAAGTAGGTGCAACGGGATGGAAATCGTGAAAATATCGCCGAGAGGCTATTGCTATGGCGTGGTTGACGCCATGGTGCTTGCTTTGCAGACGGCAAAAAATTTGGAGTTGCCAAGACCGATCTACATTCTTGGCATGATTGTTCACAACGCCCATGTGACGGAAGCGTTCGAGAAGGAAGGCGTCATCACGCTTGACGGTGCGAATCGTCTTGAAATATTGGATCAAATTAATGAAGGCACCGTTATTTTCACCGCTCACGGGGTTTCGCCTGAGGTGCGCGAGCGCGCCCGGCAGAAGGGCTTGTCGGTCGTGGACGCGACATGCCCGGATGTGACGAGGACGCATGATCTCATTCGGGAGAAGACGGCGGCAGGCTATCATATTATTTATATCGGTAAGAAGGGTCATCCCGAGCCGGAAGGCGCGATTGGCGTAGCTCCCGACCAAGTCCATCTCATTGAGAAGGAACCGGAGATCGAAGAGCTTAACGTTACGCATGACAAGATTATCATTACGAACCAGACGACGATGTCGCAATGGGATATTCGCCATATCATACAGCGGCTTCAAGAGAAGTATCCTCATGCCGAAGTGCATAATGAGATCTGTCTGGCTACTCAGGTGCGCCAGGAAGCTGTTGCGGGTCAGGCGGGAACGGCTCAACTTTGTATCGTTGTCGGCGATCCGCGTAGCAATAACTCCAACCGGCTGGCGCAAGTATCCGAGGAGATTGCCGGCGTGAAGGCGTACCGTGTCTCCGACGTCAGCGAGATCAAGCAAGAATGGCTTCAAGGGATTGACCGCGTAGCCGTTACGTCCGGCGCATCAACGCCGACACCGATTACGAAGGAAGTCATCACTTATTTGGAGCAGTATGACTACCGAGACTCCTCTACCTGGGAGATCAAGCGGACCGTCAATATGAACAAGCTGTTGCCGAATGTGCGTGTGAAGTCGACAGGCAATGCGGAAGCGTCTGTATAGAGTTACGAATTTAGACGAAATTGAATCGCTCAAAGGTGTTGACGTTGGGCGATTATTTCGGTATATTTACTTTAGCGATTAAAAGCATAAAAGCTTAAAAGCCAAAAAGCTTAAAAGCGCGAAAGAAATGATTGGCAATGACTTGGAGATTGCCACATTGAACAATTGAGGAGAGATGAACATGATCGTCATTACCAAACATAACATCGCCGATGAGCGAATTAATGAGATTGTCGCATATATCGAGAATGCCGGTGTTCAAGCTCATGTGTCGAAGGGAACAGATCGTACGGTTATTGGCATTATTGGTCAGGCGGACCCGACACTGGCCGAACATCTGCGTCAGATGAAAGGTGTAGACAATGTGATCAAGATTTCGAAGTCTTACAAGCTTGCAAGCCGTGATTTCCACCCAGATGACACCATTATTGACATCAAAGGCGTCAAGATTGGCGGCAGCAACCTGGTCGTCATGGGCGGACCATGCGCCGTTGAGACACCGGAGCAGATCGATGAGATCGCAAGACTGGTCAAGGCAGCGGGCGGACAGGTGCTGCGCGGCGGGGCATTCAAGCCGAGAACAGGACCTTACAGCTTCCAGGGCGTTGGCGTAGAAGGTCTCGTCATGATGGCGGAAGCGGGCAAGAAGCATGGCCTCTTGACCATTACGGAAGTGATGACGCCGGAATACGTGGATGTATGTGCGGAATACGCGGATATCCTTCAGGTTGGCACGCGCAATATGCAAAACTTCGATCTGCTGCGCAAGCTGGGCACGATCAAGACGCCTGTCTTGCTGAAGCGCGGCTTCAGCTCCACTTACGATGAATTCCTCAATGCAGCGGAATACATCCTGGCCGGCGGCAATCCGAATGTCATGTTATGTGAACGCGGAATCCGAACGTTCGAGACGTACACGAGAAACACGCTTGACCTGAGCGCAATTCCAGTGCTGCAATCACTTAGTCACTTGCCTGTCATCTCCGACCCGAGCCACGGCACGGGCAGACGCGAGCTGGTGGAGCCGATGACGAAGGCATCGGTTGCAGCCGGAGCGAACGGTCTGATTATCGAAATGCATACCGATCCTGATAATTCCATGACAGGAGATGGCGTCCAGTCGCTGTTCCCGGATCAATTCGCAGCTCTTCTTAAGGACCTTGCCCTGCTTGCTCCGATTGTCGGCAAAACGTTCGATACGGAGAAAGCGCCGGCAGAAGCCTTTAAGGAATGGAAAATCGTATAACGATCGTATAACCCGAAACTTCGCGTCCCGTCTGCTCTCCCAAGCAGGCGGGATTGTTTTGTTTGTGCCGAAAACGCTATCATTGTGAACAGGTGTTCAAACTTGTAAGTATACCTGACATGAGAATAAAAAATACCTGACATAAGTATTGACGGAGGGGAAAGTGTAGTTTTATAATAACAACAAGATTCGGAGCAATTATTGAACAATAAACGCTCATACACTAGTTAATGTTCGGAAATGGAGGAAATTTAGATGTCAGTTCAAAAAGTTTTGGAGACAATTAAAGAAAACAACATTCAATTCGTAGATTTCCGTTTCGTGGGTCTATCCGGTGGCGCACATCACATCTCGTTGCCTTCTACAGAGGTGGACGCTGATACGTTCGTGAACGGCGTTGCTTTCGACGGTTCCTCGATCCCTGGTTTCCGCGGTATCGAAGAGTCCGATATGGTTATGATGCCTGACACTGAAACAGCTTATGTTGATCCTTTCACTAGCCATCCTACTTTGAACATTATGTGTAACATCCACACTCCAGACGGACAGCGTTATGACCGTGACCCGCGCAGCATCGCTCAGAGAGCGGAAGAGTACCTCCAATCGACAGGTATCGGCACGACTGCATTCTTCGCACCAGAATCCGAGTTCTTTATTTTCGACGATGTTCGCTACGAAAGCTCGATGCACACTTCTTTCTTCGCAGTTGATTCTGAAGAAGGAGCATGGAATACTTCCCGCAAAGAAGAGGGCGGCAACCTGGGCTTCAAAATCCCGGTTAAAGGCGGTTATGTGCCAGTAGCTCCAGTTGACTCCCAACAAGACATCCGCAGCGAAATGGTTCGCCTGATGCAAGAATCCGGCCTTCGCGTTGAGCGTCATCACCATGAAGTAGCAACAGCTGGCCAAGCGGAAATCAACTTCCGTTTCGACACATTGACTAAAACGGCAGACAACCTGCTTAAATACAAATACATCGTGCACAACGTAGCTCGCCAATGGGGCAAAGTGGCAACATTCATGCCAAAACCATTGTTCGGCGACAACGGAAGCGGCATGCACGTTCACACTTCCATCTTCGACGGCGACACGCCTTTGTTCTATGACAACAAAGAGTACGCTAACCTGAGCAAGATGGCTATGAGCTACATTGCAGGCGTCCTGTACCATGCTCCTGCCCTGATCGCGATTACAAACCCAAGCACGAACTCCTTCAAACGTCTGGTTCCAGGCTACGAAGCGCCGGTTAACCTGGTATTCTCTAAAGGCAACCGTTCCGCAGCTGTTCGTATTCCAATCGCAGCTGTAACGCCTAAAGGCTGCCGTATCGAGTTCCGTACGCCGGACTCCACGGCTAACCCTTACCTGGCATTCGCAGCTATGCTGCTTGCAGGTCTGGACGGCATCAAGAAAGGTCTTGACCCAATCGCACTGGGCTACGGACCGTTCGACAAAAACATCTATGATCTGCCAGAAGAAGAGAAGAAAGAGATCCGCAGCGTTCCAGGCACACTGGACGAAGCGCTTGACGCTCTGGAAGCAGATTCCGGCTTCCTGACAGAAAGCGGCGTGTTCTCCCAAGACTTCATCGACAACTACGTGGCACTTAAACGCCAAGAAGCAAAAGCAGTAGCCATCCGTATTCATCCGCATGAATATAGCCTCTACTTCGGTTGCTAATTTCAGCAGAAAAAAAACGAGCCTAACAGGGCTCGTTTTTTTATGCAATGGAGTGGAGATGAACAAAATCCGAATATTTAATTCAGGTTTTAATAATATGTTCGACTTTTACACAAAATTGTCCGGAATCTACTTGATGCAGGCGTGCAAACTTGCTATCATAACCATATCATATACAAAGATTGAAGAGGTGGGATGGGAGAATGGCTAGAGCTTATAACTTTAATGCAGGCCCGGCAGCGATTCCGCTGGAAGTTCTGCAGCAAGCGCAAGAGCAATTTGTCGATTACCACGGTGCCGGAATGTCCATTATGGAGATGTCCCACAGAAGTCCGCTTTATGAGGGCGTGAACAACGAAGCGCAGACGTTAATGCGTGAATTGTTCGGAATTCCGGACAACTACAAAGTATTGTACCTTCAAGGCGGAGCAAGCACGCAATTCGCGATGCTGCCAATGAACTTCCTGCGTCCGGGCCAACCAGGCGCTTACGTTCAGACTGGCGCTTGGGCTGACAAAGCAATCAAGGAAGCAAAGCTGATCGGTGAAACGGTGATCGCCGCTTCTACAGCATCTGACAACTTTATGCGTGTGCCAAATTTGTCAGAAATTGAAGTTCCGGCTGATGCATCCTACCTGCATCTAACCTCTAACGAAACGATTGGCGGAACGCAGTTCCATGAGTTTCCATCGACTGGTAATGTGCCGCTTATTGCCGACATGTCCAGCGATATTCTGAGCCGTCCCATCGATATTAGCCAATTCGGCGTCATTTATGCCGGCGCTCAGAAAAACCTGGGACCATCAGGCGTAACGGTCGTTATTATCCGCGAGGACCTGGTTAAGGAAGGTTCGAAGTCAATCCCTGCGATGTTCCGTTATGAGACGCATGCGAAGGCGGATTCGCTCTACAACACGCCACCATCCTTCTCTGTCTATATGGTTACGCTCGTACTTAAGTGGATCAAAGAAAGAGGCGGCGTCGCGCAGATCGAGCAGTACAACCGCGACAAGACGAAGCTGATCTACGATGCAATTGACCAAAGCGGCGGCTTCTATCGTGGCTGCGCACAGCCGCAAAGCCGTTCCCTGATGAACATCACGTTCCGTCTGGGCAGCGAGGAGCTGGAGAAGCAGTTCATCAAGGAATCCGAGCAGAACGGCTTCGTAGGCCTGAAGGGCCATCGTGACGTTGGCGGCCTTCGCGCTTCGACGTATAATGCGGTTCCGATGGAGAGCTGTCAGGCGCTGGCTCAATTTATGGCCGATTTCCAAAAACGCAACGGATAGTTTACCATAAACAAACCGCCCTTCCCTCGCCGCAGGCGATAGGAAGGGCGGTCTTTTGTCATGAGTTGTATCCGTAATGGCTAAGCGAGCGAGGATTCACTGGCAGCAGCGCTGGGACCATGCATCTTGTATCCGACATTACGGACGGTCATAATGTATTCCGGCGAACGGGCATTCTTCTCCAGCTTGTCGCGAAGATGGCTAATATGAACATCGACGATTCTTGTATCGCCGAGGAAGTGGTAGTCCCATACGCCATGCAGCAGCTGCTGGCGGCTGAGCACCTTGCCCTTGTGTCTGGACAGGAACAGCAGCAGCTCGAATTCCTTCGGAGTCAGATCAATTAGCTTCCCGTCCAAAAACACTTCGCGCTGATCAACATGAACGGACAGTCTGCCAATGGAGATCATCGTCTCGTCAGATGATCCCGGCAGCGTCTGCAATCGGCGGAATATAGCACCGATCCGTGAGATCAATTCCTGGGGACTGAACGGCTTGGTCATATAATCGTCGGCACCGTTATCGAGCCCTGTAATTTTGTCGGTCACGTCCTGCAGAGCGGTCAACATGATGATCGGAACGCCGTTGTTCTGTTTTCGCAATTCTCGGCACACCTGAATTCCATCCATCTTGGGCAGCATAAGGTCGAGAACGATCAGATCAGGGCGGAACGGCTTAAGCATATCGAATACGGCTTCGCCGTCGCTCACGCATCGAACTTCGTAACCCGCGAGCTTTAAATTGAATTCGATTAACATGGAGATGGAAGGTTCGTCATCCACGACCAGTATCTTTTTTCGCATCAATTTATCTCCTTTGCCTCCTAGTATAAGGTATAGTATGAAGGGAGACGTTTTGCACTAGATTAACCGTGCGTAAAGTGAATGTAAAATTATAGCGTTCTTAAAGGTGGGAAAAGACAGCAATGGCCTTTCATATTGTGCTTGTCGAGCCGGAAATTCCGGCCAACACAGGCAATATTTCGAGAACATGCGCAGCAACAGGCACACATCTCCATCTGGTTCGCCCTCTGGGCTTCGATACGGATGATAAGACGCTCAAGAGAGCGGGGCTCGACTATTGGCATTCCGTTAACATTCATTATCATGACAGCTTCCAGGAAGTCAGGGAGCTCTTCCCGGATACCCGCTTCTTCTTCGCGAGCACTAGAGCCACCAAGGTTTATTCGGAATTCGACTACCGGGATGGTGATTTCTTCGTATTCGGCCGGGAGACAAAGGGGCTGCCTCAGGAACTGATTGACGCGAATTTGGATACATGCATCCGCATGCCTATGACGGATAATGTCCGTTCGCTCAATCTTTCTAACTCTGCAGCAATTGTCGTTTATGAGGCTTTCAGGCAGATAGAATTTCTAGGACTTAGATAGTTGCCTGAATTTTAGAAATTAATTTTTCGGGAAGGAAAACATGAGGGTATGTCGAACTAATAATATTGCAAAGGTTTCTCAAGCTACTTACAAAATAGACACAAAAGAGGTGAATATGATGAAACCAGCAGGCGTTGTTAGAAAGGTAGACCAGCTTGGACGCATTGTTCTTCCGAAATCGTTGCGCAAACGCTATTTGATGAACGAGGGGGATCCCGTTGAAATATTTGTTCAAGGCGATCACATCATTCTAGAGCGTTACCGTCCGAAATGCGTATTCTGCGGTTCCATGAACGAGGTTCGTGAGTTCAAGGAGCGCTATGTGTGCGGAGAATGTATGGAAGAAATGGGATATTTGAAGCGCTAGTCGTTGCAGCGGGCCGAACGCTGCAGGCGATTCTGCCGCTGAATGACGAAATGAAGCTTCCTGCCTTAAGCGATTGCTTAGGGTGGAAGCTTCATTTGTTTCTAAATGGCGCATAGTATCGAATGATACGAATGTGTGCTGCTTACAGACCTTTAGTCTTATCGTCGTTGTAAGAGCTGGTCAGAATGGCGGTAATGAACAGGATAAACACGGTCATTACGATCAAAAAGTTCATGTTTTCGACACCTCCAATTAGCTAGCTTTATTATAACCAACATGTTTCAAAAAGAAAACTTTAAATGTTGTGAACACATTGTTAACATAAAGGATATGAGTAGTAGAAGATGGACTTCGGCGCGAAGCTCCGTATGCAAGCTACATCCATAGACTATGTTTGAAGGGGCGAGGGGAATGGAATACCGTTTTTCATCCAGAGTGTCGCAGCTGAAATCATCGGCTGTACGTGACATTCTGAAGCTGACGCAAGGCAAAGACATGATTTCGTTCGCAGGCGGTCTGCCAGCCGAGGAGCTGTTCCCGGTACAGGCTGTGCGCGAAGCGGCCGGACGTGTGCTTGATAAAGGAACCGGTGCGCTGCAATACGGGTTGACGGAGGGATTTCTTCCTCTTAGGGAGCAGCTATGCGAGAGGATGGCTGCCAAGGGCATGGTTGTGACCCCGGAGGAGATGATTCTCACGACTGGCTCGCAGCAAGCGATTGACTTGCTCGTAGGCGTGTTGACCGAGCCGGGGGACACGATTCTGGTCGAACGGCCGACTTACTTGGCTTGCTTGCAGGTATTCGCCCTTCATGGTCTCAACGTTGTATCGGCGGAGAGTGACGAGTTCGGCATGGTGCCGGAATCGGCGGAAGAGCTGATTCGCAAGCATAAGCCGAAGCTGTTGTACGCTGTTCCAACCTTCGGCAATCCGACAGGCCGTGTCTGGAGCCAGGAGCGCCGCAAGCGGATGCTGGAGCTGGTCAAGCAATATGACATGCTTATTATTGAAGATGATCCTTATGGCGACATTAAGTTTAATGAAGAGGAGTATCCTTCCCTGTTCGCAATGGCGGGCAGTGCCCAGGATAATCCCGTCCTGTATACGAGCACATTCTCCAAGACGGTAGCGCCGGCGCTCCGTACCGGATGGGCAATCGGCGACAGCCGTGTAATCCGGATGGTGGAGAAGGCGAAGCAAGCGGCGGATCTTCAGTCGAGTACGATGGATCAGCAAATCTTGAGTCAGCTCTTGAGCGGCTTTGATCTGGATGTTCATATTGCATTGATCTCCAAGGAATATGGGACCCGGATGAATGAGATGGACGCGCTGCTAAGACGTGAAGCGCTGCCTGGCCTAAACTGGGTGAAACCTCAAGGCGGTATGTTCCTGTGGGTCGAATTGCCGGAGGGGCTCGATGCGGAGGCACTGCTCAGGTGCGCTGTGCAGAAAGGCGTAGCCTTCGTGCCGGGAAGCTCCTTCTATGCTGATCAGCCGAAGCGCAATACCGCTCGACTGAACTATACGTATACTAAAGACGAGCGCACGGTGCAAGGCGTGGCCCGCCTGGTTGAAGCCATCGGGGAGTTTACAGTTCGCAGCTAGCAATCCAGTCCGCGATAACTTCCCTGTATAGATCAAGCGCCTCTACGCCCTGCGGAAGCAGGGCGTATTTGCCGCGTTCGACACGCTGGAACCAGCCGTAATAATTGCTGCGAAGCATATCTCCGCTTTTGCCGATACCGGTGGCCGCAACAAGCTCGCGTGGCGCAGAGGGTCCCTTTTGATGCAGGACATAAGCGCATTTGAGCGCCTTCTCGCGATAAGCGGTCACGAGCTTCCTGCCGGTGCTGCCGCCGACATTATAGTCGCCGCTGCGCTCTCTGAATTCCATTAGCAGCCTGCTCCGCTTGCGATGGCGCGCACCGCGGACGGGAGGTTCCCCTGGCTCGCATAATACGTCGATGACCGGCGCTTTGGTTTTGTAGAACGTAACGGTCATCAGTCCAAGACCCAACATCCGGCACAGCTCAGTCAAATCGCCAAAGCGTTGATTATGAGCGCCGCTTTTCTTGCGGTTCCGTTCTACAGCGAGCACCACATCTCCATTAAGCCGAAGACGTTCGATCCCTTGCAGCAGCAAGGCGAGATTGAACGTTTTTTTCATTTCCACAATAACGGTCTCGTCCCGCTCTGGATGTACCGCGACCAGGTCGCAGTGCATCACCTCCGCTTTGACGGTATAACCCCGCTGCTCATAGAAGCGTTTGATCGGGACGTACATTTCTTCTTCCAATTGAACAGCCAACCCTCATTCTCCTCTCCATGGACGTGGCTTAGCTCTGGTTCACCTATTATACCAAAGGACATGGGGCGCTTGTCGATATTTGCGGGAAGGCAGTATAAAATAGTGGTCAATTTCCGCTTGGAATAAGCATAGGTATGTAATACTTCAAAAAAATGATGGCCTTAAGGTTAGCGCATGGTATGAATCCCGAGCGGAGAGGAAATAGCGTATTAGCGGAAGCGATGGGAGGAGGCACGGCATGGACATTTTCAAGCGAATATCGGAATATCAGGCAGAAGGCGAAAGATTGGCGTGGACAGGAAACTTCAAGGAATTCATCGAGCTGCTGAGGAAGGATCCCACCCCGGCCATGACCGCACATGCACGCGTGTACGAGATGATCGAATCCTATGGGGTCGAGGAAGCTGGCGGGCGAAAAACGTATAAGTTTTTCGAACAGGAAATATTCGGCCTGGACCGGGCTGTGGAGAAGCTGGTGGAGGAATACTTTCACTCAGCCGCCCGGAGGCTGGATGTCCGTAAGCGGATCCTGCTGCTGATGGGCCCGGTCAGCGGAGGCAAATCGACGATTGTCACGATGCTGAAGAAAGGACTCGAGCGTTTCTCCCGTACGCAGAAAGGCGCCGTTTATTCGATTAAAGGCTGTCCGATGCATGAGGACCCTCTTCATCTCATTCCCCATGAATTAAGACCCGAGATTGAGAAGGAGCTGAATGTCAGAATAGAAGGCAATCTGTGCCCTTCCTGTCAGATGAGATTGAACACGGAATATGATGGGCGGATTGAAAGCGTGCTGGTGGAGCGCGTCTTTATCTCCGAGGATAACCGGGTGGGCATCGGAACGTTCAGTCCTTCTGATCCGAAGTCGCAGGATATTGCCGATTTGACCGGAAGCATTGATTTCTCTACCATTACCGAATTCGGCTCGGAGTCGGACCCGAGGGCTTATCGATTCGACGGAGAGCTGAACAAAGCGAACCGGGGATTGATGGAATTCCAGGAGATGCTGAAATGCGATGAGAAGTTCCTGTGGAACCTGCTGTCGCTAACCCAAGAGGGCAACTTCAAGGCGGGGCGGTTCGCGCTCATTAGCGCTGACGAATTGATCGTCGCGCATACGAATGAATCCGAGTACAAATCGTTTATCGCCAACAAGAAAAACGAAGCGCTCCAATCGCGGATGATCGTCATGCCGATTCCATATAATCTGAAGGTATCGGAAGAAGAAAAAATTTATACGAAGCTAATCTCACAGAGCGACATGCGCCATATTCATATTGCCCCTCATGCGCTCAAATCGGCAGCTATCTTCTCCATTCTGACGCGGCTTAAGGAAACAAAGAAGCAAGGGATGGATCTCGTTAAGAAGATGCGCATGTATGACGGCCAGGAAGTGGAAGGCTTCAAGGAAGCTGACCTGAAAGAGATGCAGAACGAATATATGGAAGAGGGCATGTCAGGTATTGATCCTCGTTATGTCATTAACCGTATATCGAGCGCGCTGATCAAGCAGGATATGCAATGCATCAATGCGCTGGATGTGCTTCGAGCTCTCAAGGATGGACTGGATCAGCATCCGTCGATTACGAAGGAGGAGCGCGAGCGGTACTTGAATTTCATCTCTATTGCGCGTAAGGAATACGACGGTCTTGCGAAGAAAGAAATCCAGAAGGCCTTTGTCTATTCCTTCGAGGAATCGGCTCGCACACTGTTCGAGAATTATCTGGACAATATTGAAGCGTATTGCAATTGGGCCAAGATCAAAGACCCGCTAACGGGAGAAGAGATGGACCCGGACGAGAGGCTGATGCGATCCATAGAGGAACAAATCGGCGTATCGGAAAATGCAAAGAAAGCGTTCCGCGAAGAAATCCTGATTCGGATATCATCCTACTCGCGCAAAGGCAAAAAATTCGACTTCACCAGCCATGAGCGTCTGAGAGAAGCAGTGGAGAAAAAGCTTTTTACCGATCTGAAGGATATCGTGAAAATTACAACCTCGACCAAGACGCCGGATGAGAGCCAGCTCAAACGGATTAATGAAGTGACGAAGCGGCTCATTGACGAGCATCTTTATTGCCCGGTATGCGCAAATGAGTTGCTCCGGTATGTAGGCAGTCTGCTGAACCGCTAATGGTGAGAAGAACCTTTGTCACGGCGACAAAGGTTCTTCTTATTTCCATTATATCCACTCCCTGTGCGTTGACGCGCCTGCGGGGAAGGGATTATAGTTTTCTTATTACTGTCATACCTGCAGGGGTATTGTGATTAAACTTGTCCATTTTGTCGTAATGAATCCAGGTAGTATTCATCCTTAATGGAAAAGGGGCGCGTCCATGAAAGAAATGATGCCGTATGAAGTAGAGCAGCTGCTCAGGCATAAGCCGGTAATTGTGGATGTCCGGGAGCTGTCGGAGTGGATGACGAACGGACATATCCCAGGAGCGATTCATATTCCGCTTGGACAACTTGAGGAGAAGGCTGCGGAGCTTGACCGAACCGCAGATATCATCGTGGTGTGCAGAAGCGGCAGCAGAAGCGGGACTGCCTGCGAATGGCTGCAGGCCTCCGGTTATCGGGTCTATAATATGAAGGGCGGCATGTCTTCCTGGTTTTGGGACAAGGCCTATGGATAACAAGCGCGACTCTATCATTTGAATCCGAAAAAAGATTATGGGAAATTGCGGAATAGTCGATATATAATAGATACTAGACATTCAACTATAACCGCTAAGGAGTCGTGCGCATTGATTAACGTAACTGCAGAACGTCGGAAGCAACTGGACTATACGGGAATTGGGGAGCATGACTTGCAATTGCTTAACGATTGCAGACCGATATTCCAGCAGGTCGTGGAAGAGGTTGTAACTCGCTTCTATGATAAGATCGGACAGCAGCCGGAATTACTGGCACTAATCTCGAAAGTGAGCACGGTAGAGAGATTGAAAGAAACACAACGCGTATACTGGATGTCGCTCACCGATGGTGTCATCGATTCCGACTTTATTGATAACCGTATCAGAATCGGCGCCGTTCACTCCAGAATTGGATTAACGACGGACTGGTATCTGGGATCGTATATGACTTATCTGGATATCGCGACGGATGTGCTGAAGCGTACCATGCCTGAACGCTGGCAGCTTGTTGTGCATGCGCTTTCGAAAATGTTCAATTTGGATTCCCAGTTTGTCCTGGAGGCCTATAACCTGCATGAGCAGTATCGGATTCAGAAGCTTGCGGATTCCCGCTCGCATATGCTGACAACGGTGACCAGCGCTGTTCAGGAATTGGTTAGCTTAATGGTAGAGCTGGACGAAGGGGCGCAAATCATTGCGGCTACCGCAATATCAACCTCGCAGTCACAGGATAAGACGCATACGTTGCTGGGAGAACTGCGTTCAGAGCTGGATGGTATTCATGAGATGGGCAGCCTCATTCGCGGTTTGTCCGATCAGACGCATCTGCTTGGTCTCAATGCTGCCATCGAAGCGGCCAGAGCAGGAGAGAACGGCAGAGGTTTCGAGGTTGTAGCGAATGAGGTCCGGAAGCTGGCTGCCTCCTCGCGCGGAGCTATGGAGGGCATCACGTCCAAGCTGGAAGAGATCGAGAGGAAGCTAAGCGAAGTGCGCCGTGAATCAGAGCAGACATCGGTGGAGGCGCGCAATCAGGCCGGACGCTCGCAAGAGCTGGCTTCCTTCGTTCAGATGGTAGAGAAAGTAACCAAAGATTTGCAGCAGTTGAATCAATCAGATGACGAATAAGGAAAGTTAAGGAGCGCTCATAGCAGTGCTTCTTTTTTAATTGTTCCGGTGAAAGGCGTATACAGAGGGGCATAGGAGCGCAGGCGCTCAAGGTTGCTACGGATGTATGCCAGACGTAGGAATAAGTGCTGAGATATGTATATTTAAGTAGCCTTCGTACATGTTAAGAGCATACACGGAGGTGCTTGAAGATGAGGATGCATATCAGAACTTCGCTATCGATTGTCATTGTAACAAGTGCGCTAGTTATGACTGGCGGCTGTGGGAATGAGCCTGACGATTATACGAATCGTGATCGGCAGATCAGGCAGAATGCGATTAAGCCGCTTAACCGGATTTCATCCGATGGGAAGGCTATACCGGATGACCATACAGGAAGACCGGCTGGAGAAGTGAATACCAATCCAAACAGAATTAATCACGACCAGCTTGCCCATATAGCAGAGAACGTGCCTGGTGTCAAGACTGCAATTGCTGTCATGAACGACACCGATGTGCTGGTTGGTCTTGAGACCGATCATAACACCGGCAATAAAAGAATAATTGAGAAGCGGGTCATGTCTGCGTTAACTTGGCAATATCCGGAGTACCGCTACCATATTACGGCCAGTGACGAGCTGCGCGAGCGCATCAAATCGGTAAGCGCGAGACAGAACAAAGGTTACCGGGCTTACATGCGGAATCAGGATATCGGCATATTGGCGGATGCCATCGATGTATCTTCCATTCGCCCTTAATTAGCCGGGAAGGAATAGAGAAGCCTTCAAGGGCTCGCGAGATCGCGATTCTTGAAGGCTTCTCCATATGTTATCTAGATTATGTGCGATCGCGGTCGCGGCTTCTCATGCCGGCAAGTCCGAGCAAGCCTAGCAGACCGAGCCAGCCCCAGCTAAATCCGCGGTTGGCATTCGTTGTTGTGTTTGCTGTCGCTCTGTAGTTATTGCGATTCATGTTCGCATTGTTGCGATTGTAGTTGTTGTTGGCATTGTTGGTGGTGTAAGCATTGTTGTCGCGTACGCCAAGTGCACGATTTGCACCATTCTCCATGCCTGTAACGGTACGATTCACACCGTTTTCTACGCCGGTTATTGCACGGTTCATGCCATTTTCCATGCCGTTAATGGTGCGGTTTACTCCATTCCCTACATTGGTAGTGGCACGGTTCAGATTATTCGTCACGGTGTTGCCATTCGGATAAGCTGTTGGTGACGGGGCTACCGACATCGAACCGTTTGGTTCGACCATGCTGGCGCGGTTAGCGTCGGCTGTTGGAACCGTGAAGACCATGGTGAAGCATGCGAACATAATGGCGAATAATCCTGCTTTTTTCATTAGCTGTGAACATCCCTTTCTTTAATGAATTAGCTTTCCGGCTTATGATCGTCCGTATTGGACTTTCGTATGCAAGCCATTGGCTAGATCAGGGATGGTAAGTAACGGGGACACGCCTTAGACGAACTTTCTGCTCGTTTTTTTCCCGTCACAGCTAAATACTAATTTCTTATCCTCGACGATGGTTTCCAGATGCACGTTTTTTCCCCAGAGCTGAACGACGTAAGGCAGTGTCCGCTCCACATATTTCAGGTCAAGCTCCGTTCCTTCATATTGATGAATGAGATACAATTCCCCTACTCGGTTGAAGTCGCCATCCTTTACGAACAAGCTGGGAAATCCCCCATTTACCTTGGAGTAAACGAGCTGATCCCGAATGTTCTCCCACGACTTGTCGGTAATTTTCCACTCAGGTCCTTTCTTCTCGAATATATACAAATCCAGATCGTCGACCAGATTTTTGGTCAAATAATTGCGCAGGAAGGAAATATCGGAATCGAATTCCCTTACCTCGAATATCTTCTCGCGTCCCTTGCCGGGCACGCGTCCGAATCGCTCCTGCTCCTCTTTTGTTGGGTTGTCCCAGCGGCGTTCAATATCTTCGAAAACTTTCAGCCCCAAATAATACGGATTCAGGCTGTGTCGGGACGGTACGACGACCGAGGAATTCAGCTTGGCGAATTCAATGGTTTCGTCGCTTGTCAGATCCATCTCCCGAATGATACGCTGATGCCAATACGAAGCCCAGCCTTCGTTCATGATTTTGGTCTCGATTTGCGGCCAGAAGTATAGCATCTCATCGCGCAGCATCGTCAGGATGTCCCGCTGCCAGTCCTCCAGAATGGGGGAATATTCTTCGATGAACCATATGATGTCCTTCTCCGGCTTAGGTGGGAAGCGTCTCGCTTCTGCTGCCAGTTCCTCGGCTACCGCTTTAGCTTCTGCGACAGCTTCGGTATCCAAATTCCACAATTCCTCGTAGGCGTTCGGTTGGGCGGGTCCAGCGGAACGTTCCTGTTCCTTTTGGCTCATCTCAATGTATCGTTTCTTATCCAACTGATAGGGTTTAATTAAAGTGGGATCTACATGTTCCTGAATGGCGAGGATGGCATCAATAAATTTCTCGACAGCTTCGGAGCCGTATTGCAGCTCGTACTGGTGAATCCGATCGGCTGTAGCCGACATGCTCTCCACCATGTTGCGGTTCGACACGCCGAAGCGGGCGTTATTTTTGAAGAAATCGCAGTGAGCTAAGACGTGAGCAACAATTAATTTGTTCTGAATGAGGGAATTGCCTTCCAGCAGAAAGGCGTAGCACGGGTTAGAGTTGATGACGAGCTCGTAAATTTTGCTAAGCCCGAAATCATATTGCATCTTCATCTTATTGAATGTCTTCCCGAAGCTCCAATGGCTGAAGCGGGTAGGCATGCCGTAAGCGCCGAACGTATAGATAATGTCCGCGGGGCAGATCTCGTATCGCATCTGGTAGAAATCCAGGCCGAAGCCCTGCGCGATCTCCGTTATCTCATCGATGGCTCGCTCCAGTTCGCGAATCTCATCCTGATTCATCTCTCATCCCTCCAGGTGGGTGTATAAAACACGGTTCATACCATATGTATGAATGGAGAGGGACGGTTATGTGGAGGATAGACGATTTGGCCTGTACAGGTAAGCAGAGTATTAGTCGTTTTTATCGCTGTTTTTCATATCGTACATGGAGTGGTCGGCATCGGTGATCAGTTCGCGCAGTGTCGAGCCTCCGCCTTGCTTGGAGCTCATGCCGACGCTGGCATAGATATAGACGAGCTGGCCGCCGATCAGGTAGGGCTGCTTGAGCGAAAGCTTGATTTTGTCTGCGATAATGGCCAGATCGCTATCATCCGCAAGATGCTGGAAGCAGATCAGAAATTCATCGCCGCCATACCGAATGAGAACATCGGAGCGGCGCACGCTCGCCCGAAGCCTTGACGCTATCTCTTGCAGCAGGAAATCGCCTGTGTCATGCCCATAGCGGTCATTCACTTCCTTGAAATCATCGATATCAATAAAGAGGACGCTATACAGCTTGTCCGAGCCATTGTTGCACAGATGGGTAAGATATCTGCGGTTATACAATCCTGTCAAACTGTCGGTTAGGCTGGCGTTCTCCAGTTCAATGATGTAACCAAGCAGCGAGGATAAGGATTGCAGCGAGTCCTGCTCGGCTTCTGACAGCTCGATAGGGGACTTGTCCAGCAAGCAGATGGAGCCGATAAGCGCAGAGGAATCGGCTTTATAGATCGAGACGGAGACCATAGAGCAGTCGCTGATAAAGGGTAAAGGGGCTGAGGCTGTCATTCGACTGTCGTCCATGACGCTCGGAATGTGATGAAATTGGGTGGTTTGTTGATGCGGCAGCGAGTTCGCCAGGATCGGCATAGCCGCTCCATAGGGTACAAGCTGCTGATCGCGGTTATAGACGCCAATAATGCGATTGGACAAGGTTCCGTCATTCGCGGTCACGCAGATCGTGTTGACCTTGGAGATATGCTTCAACGTTTGAATGATCCCTGCTGCTGCATCTTCGATTGAGCGGACATGGCTGCTCATAATCTCAACTCCTGCCTTGTAGTAAGGGCGATAGTCCTTGATTTCAGTAGCTTATCTAGTACTATAGTAGTCTAAACAATGGACGTCCTCAACCATTTTAGGAGCAAAGTAGGAATTTATCCCTAGAATATGGAATTAGTATCCCTCGAACCAACATACGGGATAGATCCATGCCATTTTTGGCCGGAAGGCTTTATAATAATAGATGTATATGGAAACTAAATAGGACATCATGGGATGGTGCCGGAGAGGACGTTTAGCAATGAGAACTGTTTTTTCTTATTTGAAACGATACCGGGTTGCGGCGATCGTTGCGCTGTCGCTTATGCTGACAGAACTTTTGATAGAGCTGTTCCAGCCCTATATTATGGCGAAAATGATTGATGAAGGCATTCAGATGCGCGATACGGAAGTAATCTTCCTGTGGGGCGGCATTCTGCTGCTGTGTTCTGTCTTGGCGTTTGCGGTCGGAATTTTAAGCTCCTTCTATGCCGCTCATGTCAGCCAGAGCTTTGGTTATGACCTGCGGGAGAAGCTGTACGAGAAGATCCAGTCCTTTTCCTTTGCCAACTTCAATAGCTTTCCCGAATCTTCCTTAATTACAAGGCTGACCAATGACATCATTCAATTGCAAAATACGGTATTTATGGGGCTGCGAATCATGCTGCGGGCTCCGCTCTTTATTGTAGGAAGCGTCATTATGGCGTTTGTCGTGAATCCGACGCTGGCGTTATGGTTCGCGGGAGCCATACCGTTTCTGGCTGTTTTTCTGTATCTGGTTATGAAAAGGGGGGAGAAGCTGTTCCGCTCCGTCCAGCAAAGGCTCGACCGGGTGAATGCCATTATGCAGCAAAATTTGATCGGCATGCGGCTGATTCGCGTATTCGTGCGTATGAAGCATGAGCGGGGCAGATTCGACAAGTCCAGCGGGGAATTGATGGACCGGACGGTTGCGGCGCTTCGGCTGACGGAGATGACAATGCCGATTATCCTTCTGGTCATGAACGCAGGCATTATCGCGGTGCTCTGGTTCGGGAGGGTACAACTCGAAGCGGGCAGCGCATCTGTTGGCGAGATTGTTGCCATTGTCAATTATGCGACGCGTACCGTAGGCGTCTTTTCTTTGATCTCGATGATTGTTGTGAATTTCTCCAAGGCAAAAGCTTCCTCGGAGCGAATTGAGGACGTACTGGTCACAGACGCAACGTTAAAGGATGGAGAAATTGCTTCTTCCCGTTCTCAAATGGAGGGAAGCATCTCGTTCCGGAATGTGACCTTCCGCTACCCGGACACAGAGGAGCCGATACTGAGCGATATCTCGTTCCGTGCCTTGCCTGGAGAGACGCTGGCGATTATGGGGGCTACGGGTTCTGGCAAGTCGACGCTGCTCCAGCTTATTCCCCGATTCTACGATACGGCTGAAGGCACCGTATGCATTGACGGACAAGATCATGAAAGGATGAAGATGGAGAACCTGCGCAGGGCGATCGGCTATGTGCCGCAAGACATTGTTTTGTTTTCGGGGACAGTAGCGGACAATATACGCTTTGGCAAGGATGACGCATCGATGGAGGAGATCATGGAAGCGGCCAAGTTGGCTCAAATCCATGAGACGATCATGCGGTTTCCCAATCAGTACGATACCGTGATCGGACAGATGGGCGTGAATTTGTCTGGAGGACAGAAGCAGAGACTGACGATTGCGAGGGCTCTTGTGCGGAAACCGGCCATTCTATTGCTGGACGATTGCACCAGCGCGCTGGATGTTCGGACGGAGGCGGCTTTGCTGGAAGCGCTCAAAGCGATGAATTGTACGACGCTCCTTGTGACACAGAAGGTAAGCTCGACCGCCAATGCGGACCGGATTTTGCTGCTTGACGAAGGTAAGCTGCTGGCGAGCGGCACCCATGAGCAGATGAAGCAAGAATCCGCGCTCTATATGAAAATTTGCCAGTCTCAATCCGGAAAGGCGGGTGCAGCGCATGCTTGAATCGTTAAAGGAGCCATTCCGTTATGATCCTCCGAAAACGCTGAGCGAAGGATCAGGCACTCGCGATACAGGTAAAAAGCGACCAGCGAAGGCCAAGGATGCTTCGGGAACACTGAAGCGGCTTTGGCGCTATCTGGCATCACATCGCATGAAGCTGGCGGCTGTATTCGTGATGATCGTGTTCAGCACGATATTGTCTTTGCTTGGCCCTTATTTGGCAGGAACAGCGATTGATAGATTTATAGAGGTGCAAAATACGGGCTTCGTCCCTTTCCTGATCGGCTTGGCAGTTGTCTATGGGCTTCACGCATGGACGATGTGGCTGCAAAATATATGGATGATAGGAGTAGCGCAGGAAACGGTTCGCGGGATGCGCCGGGATTTGTTCGCCCATCTGCACAAGCTGCCAATTCCGTTCTTCGCGAAGCGCCAGCATGGCGAATTGATGAGCCGCGTTACGAACGATATCGAAAATGTCAGCTCATCGCTGAACAGCTCGTTCATCCAGCTCGTATCGAGCATCTTGCTGCTGGTCGGCATTGTCGGCGTGATGCTGTCGCTTAGCCCGCTGCTTACGCTGCTTACCTTCATGGTCATTCCGCTTATGGTATTTGGCATGAAGTGGATTACGAGTCGTACAAGCCGCTTGTTCAAAGAACAGCAGCGCAATATCGGCGAACTTAACGGATTCGTAGAGGAAACCTTGTCTGGCCAGCGGATTATTAAAGCTTTTTCCCGAGAAGCCGTTGTCATTGAAGCCTTTAATGAGCGCAATAAACGAATACACATGTCCGGTTTCTGGGCGCAGGCGATCTCCGGTTTTATTCCGAAGCTGATGAACGGACTCAATAACTTGAGCTTTGCGTTAATCGTCGGAGTAGGCTCGCTTCTCGTCATTGGGGGGCATGGTGTTACAGTCGGTACGATATTGATATTCGCGGAGTTTTCACGTCAATTCACGCGCCCGCTGAACGATCTGGCCAATCAGTGGAATACGCTATTGTCCGCTATGGCGGGAGCCGAACGTGTTTTTCAAATTATGGACGAACCCGTGGAAGCGGCGGATGAGCGGGAGGCGGCTGCGCTGGGTACAATGAAGGGACGGGTGGAATTTCGCGACGTTTCCTTTGCGTATCAGGAAGGCCATCCGATTCTGCGACAGATCAGCTTCGATGCGGAGCCTGGTGAGACGGTCGCATTCGTAGGGCCGACGGGAGCGGGCAAATCTACGATTATCGGGCTGCTTTGCCGATTTTATGAGCCTTCGGCCGGTTCCATTCGGATTGACGGTCGGCCTGCAAGCGGCATACGGCGCGACAGCTTGCGCTCCCATATGGCCTTTGTCCTGCAAGATCCATTCTTGTTCGAAGGCACGATACGGGAAAATATACGTTACGGCAAGCTAGACGCTACTGACGAAGAAGTGGAGGAGGCTGCGAAGCTCGCTAACGCCCATTCCTTTATTATGAGAATGAGAGGCGGATATGGAGCAAAGCTGAAGCCGGATGGCGGCGGAATCAGTCAAGGCCAGAAGCAGCTTATTGCCATAGCGAGAGCCATACTGGCGGACCCGGCTATTCTCGTGCTAGACGAAGCGACCAGCAGTATCGATACGGTCACGGAAATAAAAATTCAAGAGGCGCTCCAGCGGTTAATGAATGGGAGAACCAGCTTTGTCATCGCCCATCGTCTCAATACGATTCAGACGGCGGACCGGATTATCGTCCTGCAGGACGGGGAAGTCACGGAGAGCGGCACGCATGATGACCTGCTGCTGCGGAACGGCTTCTACAGCAAGCTGGTTCATGGTCAGGTTGTGCTAACGTGAGAGCTGCTTTTATGGCAAATGAAACGTTTCTGATCCTTTGCAGTATTATGGGGTAACACAAGCTTCAAGGAGGCTATCATATGGAACGATCAGATCAAGAGGGACAAGCCCAAGATGGATATGCTCAAGAGCATCGGGAAGGTCTGGATTATCGGGAGCCGTCCGCTGCTGAGCAAGTCGAAGCGGAGCAATTAGAGGAGAAGGATATCCAGAAGTGGACCGGCAAAATCGGGGATTATAACCAGCAGGCGAAGTATGTGCAGGAGGGCTTCTGGGGCAAAGTGAAGCGCTATGCGTCCAAGGTTCCTTTTGCACGCGAAGTCGTGACGCTCTATTATTGCGCCACCGATCCGGCGACGCCGATGAAGGCCAAAGCAACGGCGATTGGCGCATTGGCGTATTGGATTCTGCCGATTGACCTCATTCCGGATTTTGTGCCCGTTGCGGGCTTTGCGGATGATGCGACAGCCGTCCTGCTTGCATACAAAGCGCTCAGCAGCCAAATTACGGACGAGCATCGGGAGAAAGCGGAGCAGTTTTTTGCGATCAACCGCGATTTCAAAGTGATTACACGCCCATAGCGGGGCGGTTCATTTCTGCAGCCGATGGGGCAACTGGCGCTTGTTATGGAGTCTTGCTTTACTGACCATAACTTAGCGACGGATCGCCAATATGCGAATGATATGAATACGACAAATGAAAAATATACGCGTATTACCCGGCTGCAGAACAATAAGTTATAAACATTAAAGGGCTATGGGCCAGCAAATTGATTTGCTGGCCCGTAGCCCTTAATTGTTTTACTTTTTATTAGAACAAGCTCCAATCCATTTCCTTCGAGAGCGTCTCCAGCAGATGAACGCCGGCAATGCTGTTGCCTTTCGGGTTCAGGGACGGACCAACGACACCGATGCCGTACCTCCCCGGCACCATCGACAGAATGCCGCCGGCTACGCCGCTCTTGGCCGGAAGTCCGACCTCGATGGCGAATTCGCCTGAGGCGTTGTACATGCCGCATGTGACCATAAACGTCTTGGCGATCTGCACGTAACGGCGGGGAACGAGATTTACGCCTGTTATCGGATCGGTACCGTTGTACGCAAGCACGAGCGCCATTCGAGCCAAGTCCGCACAGTTGACGCCGATGGAGCAATGACGGAAGTAGACATCCAGCACATCGTTCACGTTGCCTTTTAACACGCCGTTGTCTTTTAGAAAATAGGCCATGGAACGGTTCAAGTCCGCAGATTCGGCTTCCGAGTGATAGACAGCCATATCATAGGTGAGGGAGTCATTCCGTGCCAGCTTGCGGAAAAACTGCAGCGTACGCTCTGATTTTTCCTCAGAGCTGCCTCCCGCAATCAGGGAGGAGATGGCGATTGCTCCCGCATTGATTAACGGATTAAATGGAATGCCGGGTTGAACGAGCTCGAGCTTCAGCATGGAGTTGAAGTTGTCGCCGGTCGGCTCCATTCCTACTTTGTCGAACACAACATCCTCGCCATTGTCCATTAGCGCAAGGAGGAGGGTGAATACTTTTGATATGCTCTGCATGGTGAAGGTCAGGCTGCAATCACCGGCGGTGACAGAGCAGCCTTCCTGGTCGATGATATGAATGCCCAGCGCTTCTTGTGGCGCTTTGGACAATTCGGGTATGTAGGAAGCGACTTTTCCTTCCCGACACTGCTCTTTGCTGGATACCAGCCATAAAGGCAACTGCCGTTGCAGCAATTCAAGCTCTGATTCGTGATGATGTGCTTGTGACACCGGCCTCACTCCTTAGGTACGCTTTTTCTGAAATTATAATGGATGGGGGATCATGGATACAACAGCGGCATGGCTTGAAGCGGGAAGCCGTTATGGAGCTGTTGAAATCATTACGGTTTTGTGGACAGCATCCCATTGCACTTCGTTGCCAAAGGCGCTGCCGATAAAGCGCACAGGCACAAAAGTAGTTCCTTTGATGATAACTGGAGGAGCATCGAGCTTTTCTTTTACGCCATTAATAGAAGCGAAGTTTTCTCCCACCGTCAAAATAACCGTATTGCGATCCTTTGTAGCCGTAATGGTTTTAGTATTGGCGTCCACTTGATGCCATCCCCCGTATATCCGTTACCCCATGCCCACAGTGTTCCATCCGTGCGGATCGCCATTAAAATTTCTATTCTTTTCCTATTATATTGTGCAGGGCTTGTGCGGATTTACGTGTTTTATGAAATGGATTTTATTGAAAAACACTAGGGTGGTTCATGCAAGCAACTATCGGGTAAAGTTTTTTTATAAAAGTGCTTGACCAAATGAAATAGACTATGGTATATTCTAATTCCGGCCGAGAAATACGGCGGACGTCAACGACAAGCTGAAAAAGATTTTTAAAAAAGCTTGCACGATGACGGGATATATGATAGGATAACAAACGTTGTCACTGAAATTGATTGTTCTTTGAAAACTGAACAACGAGCGAAACTGCCCTGTTAATTCTAAGGAATTAATAGATAGAAGAAGAGCTCACATTGACCTTGGTCAGTGTGAAGAACTTCGAAGCAACAACGTTATTGAGCAAGTCAAACACTTTTATGGAGAGTTTGATCCTGGCTCAGGACGAACGCTGGCGGCGTGCCTAATACATGCAAGTCGAGCGGACTTGATGGAGTGCTTGCACTCCTGATGGTTAGCGGCGGACGGGTGAGTAACACGTAGGTAACCTGCCTGTAAGACTGGGATAACATTCGGAAACGAATGCTAATACCGGATACGCGAATCGGTCGCATGACTGATTCGGGAAAGACGGAGCAATCTGTCACTTACAGATGGACCTGCGGCGCATTAGCTAGTTGGTGAGGTAACGGCTCACCAAGGCGACGATGCGTAGCCGACCTGAGAGGGTGATCGGCCACACTGGGAC
>NZ_JBWDNN010000010.1:0-197300 GCF_056269225.1 Paenibacillus sp. J31R120
TCGGCACGTCCAACGTAACGCTTTACGCGATCTGGACCTTGCTGCCAGAAGCAAAATATTATGTGACGTACCAAGGCAACGGGATTACATCCGGTGTAGCGCCGACGGATAACCAAGGCTACACGGCTGGTTCTACAGCAACGGTACTCGGCAGTGGAAACATGGTGAAGACAGGCTTCACTTTTGCGGGGTGGAATACGAAAGCTGACGGAACAGGTGCGATCTATGTTGAAGGCCAACCCATCACCGTGCTTTCCAATGTCACCCTGCACGCGCAATGGACGGCTGTTCCGATAGCAACCAATTCCATTACGTATTCGGGTAATGGCCATACTGCAGGCGAAGCCCCGGTTGATAACCAGGTATATCCGGAAGGAGCAGCTGCTCAGGTTGCTGACAGCGGCACGCTTCAAAGGCCCGGCTATACATTCGAGGGCTGGAACACCAAAGCCGATGGAACAGGAACAAGTTATTTGGCAGGAGCAACGATTACGGTTGGTTCGGACAAAATCATATTGTATGCGATCTGGATGAAAGTCCCAGAGATCACATACTCTATCACCTATGAGGGCAACGGTCATACATCAGGGGATGCTCCTTCGGATAGCATCAGCTATCCAGGCGGTTCCACTGCAACGATTCAAAACGTTGGCACATTGGCGAAAACAGGATACATCTTTGCAGGCTGGAACACAAAAGCGGACGGAACAGGTACTTCGTATACACAAGGGACAACACTGCAGGTGTCCGGTAATGTCACCCTGTATGCGCAGTGGTCGGCTGTACCTGCAGTCACCTATACAGTTACGTATAACGGAAATGGGCATACAAGCGGCAATGTTCCAGTAGACGGTATCGCATATGAATCTGGCGCAACCATAAAGGTTGCGGAAATCGGAACCGTAAGGAAATCCGGTTACTCCTTTGGCGGTTGGAATACAAAGGCGGACGGAACGGGTACTGCGTATGCGGTAGGTTCTACAATAACAGTAGGGACAGAGAATATCATCTTGTATGCCAAATGGATCGTTACTTCCAATCCGGGAACGCCTGGAACGAATCCAGACACTGGAACGGACACGGGAAATAGCATTGTATCGGGCAAAGTGGTCGGAGATTCGGAAGATTTGGTGGGCAAGGTTAACACATCTAACCAGAATAAGACGATCGATGTTCAATTGAACGAGGAGAAGGCAGCGCAAAAGCTGGATGAAGAGGGTCAGCAATCCCGATTGATTCTGGTTGTTGCTGCCGATCCGGAGCAACTTACTGTGAATCTGAGTGGTAAGCTGTTGGCGAAGATTCATGAACGAGAAGCTACACTGGAGATTCGTACCGAAAGCGCAGCCTATACGCTGCCGGCGTCGCAACTGAATCTGAATCAGGCTGCCGAACAGCTGGGAGCAAATATAGAGGATGTGCAAATTATTGTTGAGATAAAAAAAGTCTCTCCACAGCAACAAGCAAGCTTCGGTCAAGCGGTCGAACAATCGGGGGCACAGCTTATAGGCCAGCCGGTTGAATTCACGATTACCGTAACGAATGGCAGTCACTCTGTTCAGTTGAACAAATTCAACAGTTATGTAGAACGGGAGATCGTACTTCCAGAGGGTACTGATCCTTCTAAAATTACGACTGGGGTCGTGCTCGACAAAGACGGGAAAATTATTTATCATGTTCCGACAGTAGTATCTGTACAAGACGGACAGTATTCTGCTCATATTAACAGCTTGTCGAACAGTATGTATTCGATAATTTGGAATCCCGTTACATTCGCGGATGTGGAGAAGCATTGGTCGAAGCAGGACGTCAATGATATGGGCTCCAGACTAGTCGTGAAAGGAACGAGCAAAGATCGTTTCAATCCGGAGGGATCGGTCACCCGTGCAGAATTCGCTGCCATATTGGTTCGAGCGCTAGGTCTGCAGGAGAACGGTTCATCCAGTTCCTTCAGCGATGTAAGCAAGAGCGCCTGGTACTATCAAGCAGTGAGCAAGGCCGTAGAATACGGCATTGTTACGGGGTACACGGATGGTACTTTTAAGCCAGGTGCTACCATCAGCAGGCAGGAAGCGATGGTGATGATCGCTCGGGCTATGCGAATGACCGCTAGTCATCCAGCTTTATCGGATGCGGCGAAAGCAACGGCCTTGTCGAGCTTTAAGGATAAAGGCCAGGTAGCGGAATGGGCAGAGCAGTCCGTAGCAGAGACTGTATACAGCGGTTTAGCGAAGGGCAGCCCTGACGGCAACTTGAAGCCAGAGGCAACCATGACAAGAGCGGAGACGGCTGCGATGGTACGCAGGTTGCTTCAACAAGCGGGATTGATCAACTAATCCTAACAGGTACCTGGAATGATGGATATGAGAAAGAGAGCTGCCGCGGCAGCTCTCTTTTTATGTTCGCGCATCGGTTAAGAGCTTTGCTCGTGAGGCTCATCCATAAACCAGGAGATATACGTGCACTGCTCACAGATCAATATAACCACATTGCGATTAGCCCAGTCGATGCCGAAGAAGGTAGCTCCTCTTGAGTTGAGCTGTCTTTAGTCTTATAGCGGCCAGAGCTTTAAGTCTTGTCCATCGCAAAACGGAAGGAAAGGCCCGCCTGAGCGAGCCTTTCCGAATGTGTCAAGGGCATCTGAACATGTCTGCATGCATGGAGGATACATATCAGACGTTAGATTACCATTTACCGCCGCCGAAACCGCCATAGCCGCCGAAGCCAAAGCAACTGCAAGCGATAATCACCAACAGGATAAAGAGTACCAGGATCGCTCCAACGGAGTTGTTGCCGTAAGCACCACCAACGCAACCGGACATTGTTACATGCACCTCCTTACGTTTTGAGTACTCTGTATGTTATTCGCCTCTGGTTCAATATGACTGGGCAAGTAACATGAGGACATTAAACTTCGGCTATCGCCTAGATAACGGGGCAACGGGCTAGAGTAGCCTGGCCACATGCCGTGGCACATGAACAAAGGTGTGGGCACAAAGCAAAAATAAGCAAACACACAATTTTCCGATTCGCCTATACATCCCGGGGGAGAATACATAGGATACTGTACCTTCAAAAAAAAGGAGCTGAACAACTTGAATTACGCGGCAAACATGTCTGCAGCCAATGTATCTGGCGCAAATATATCCGGCGGAGCTAACGCCCACTACCCAGTAGCAGGCGTAGCTTGCGGAAGTCCTTGCTCAAACAGCGCTGGCGCTATCCTTGTTCTCTTCATTCTATTGGTTATCATTACACGCACGATTCTGTTCTAATCCAAATTCGACTCTGATCTTGCAACGAACCAAATCGCAAGCGTGTCCACATGCTGATGATAACGACAAAAAATCCCCAAGCGACAGAATCGCTTGGGGATTTTTACATTGTACAGACGTCAGAACTAGTCACGAACCTCAGCAATCAGTTCGATCTCAACCGGTGTATGGAACGGAAGATCGCTTGTGCCGATTGCGGAACGAGAGTGACGGCCTGCTTCTCCGAATACGTCGATCAGAAGCTGGGAAGCGCCGTTAATAACGTAAGGCTGATCGCCGAAGCCAGGAGCGCTGTTAACGAAAGCCAAAATTTTAACTACCTTTACAACGCGGTCCAGATCGCCAAGGTGTTGTTTCATAGCAGCAAGCAGGTTGATGACAACTTGGCGAGCCGCTTCTTGGCCTTGCTCGATGGTCAGATCGGAGCCAACTTTGCCTTCATACATAAGTACGCCGTCGATGCGGCAGTCGAAGCCGGATGTGTAGATCAGGTTGCCCGTTTGGTTCACGGTTTTGTACAGAAATTTTGGTTCTGGCAATACCGGCAAAGTAATTCCTAGTTCAGCAAGACGTTGTTCGATTTTAGACATGTTCATTTCTCCTTTAAATCTTTATTGGTTGCTGCCGATTAATGAGGATGCGAGCAGCAGTGCTGAGCCCGGATTAACGAGCCTTCGCGTTTATGTGTATGGACGCCATGCGACAGAGTCAGCTGGCCTCCTACAACGACATGTGAGATCCCTGTTGGGAATTGGCGCGGATCGGCGAAAGTAGCCGTATCCTGAATCGTTTCCATATCGAAAACGGTAATATCGGCAGCATAACCCGGCACAAGAAGTCCGCGTTTGCCCAGCTTGAAGCGTTGAACCGGGAAGGAAGTCAGCTTGCGGACCGCCTGCTCCAGCGACAATATCTTGTCATCGCGTACAAACTTGGCGAAGACGCGCGGGAATGTGCCGTAGGTGCGAGGATGAGGCTTGCCGATCTCGCAGTTCAAGCTATCGGATGCGATAAGCGATTTCTCGTACGAGATAACTTGCTTCACGTCATCATCAGACATATGGAAGTAGACGATCGCGATTTGTCCGTCTTCCTCCAGCAGCAGATCCATCATGCAATCTACAGGGTGCTGGCTGCGCATCTCGGCGATTTCCGAGATAGGCTTGCCTTCCAGATGCTTGTTTTTGTCCGAATTCACGGAAGACACAATAACGCTGTTCCAGCCAGTGGAGCATACGAGGTTATCCCATTCTGTCTGCTCGTGGCTAAGCTCTTCCTTAATGCGGGCACGCAGGCTCGGGTTGCGGAAGGTTTCCAGCGTCGCTTCAATGCCGCCCTCCAATACCCATGGAGGCAGCACTGTCGTCAGTGTAGTCGAACCCGCATTGTACGGATAGACGTCTACAGTTACATCCATGCCGCGCGCTCTTGCCGCTTCGACAAGCTCCAGCGCATCCATTACTTTGCCCCAGTTGATTTTGCCGGCGGCTTTGAGATGGCTGATATGAAGCGAGATGCCTGTTTTCTCGGCAATCCAGATGACTTCGGCTACCGATGGGAGCAGATTGTTGCCTTCGCCGCGAATATGAGTGGACAGCAGGCCGTTATACTTCGGCAGGACACTGCAAAGCTCAGCGAGCTCTTCACGGGACGTATAGCTGCCCGGTGCGTAGAGAAGACCGATGGACAAGCCGATGGCTCCCGCACGAAGGCCTTCCTCCAACAATTCCTTCATACGCACGATTTCAGCGGAAGTAGCGGGACGATTCTCGAAGCCCATGACGGCGATACGCAGCGCGCCATGCGCGACATAGGTGGCAATATGCTCGGAGATGGAAGACTTGGCGACATGGTCCATATATTGACCTACGGTCTCCCAAGGCCATTCCCAGCTTGTATTGCCGACAACGGGCTGAATGTAGGTTTTCAGCAGCTCCGCATTGCTTGGAACGAGCGGAGCAGGAGCCAGACCGCAGTTGCCTACAACTTCAGTTGTTACGCCTTGCTGCAGCTTGATATCACTGTTCGGATGATCCAGAATCATCAGATCGGAGTGGCAGTGACCATCGATGAAGCCGGGGGAAATAATTTGATGGCCGACATCGATTACTTTATGCGCTTCTTGATCGATGCTCCCTACCGATACGATGATGCCGTCCTTGACGCCGATATCTCCCCGAAACCAAGGGTTTCCGGTACCGTCGACAATTTTACCGTTCTTAAATACTAAGTCAAGCATGGTTAGCCAATCTCCTCTCGTATGGCGCTACTCCAGCAGGCCGCGTGCGGCTACTGGCGCTTGTACCAGCGTGCCGTCGGCTTGCTGCAGATAGACGAAGTTGTGCAAGTTGATCGTGCTGCAGATGTGATTAGGAATAATGGCAATGACGTCGCCGACTTGATATGGACTATCGGCTTGGACCGAGATGACGCCATGCTCTTCGTTCATGCGCTCGAACACAGCATCGGGATCGCCAACGATATGACCGAAGCCCTTCAGATGAAGCGGCGCTTTGTCCGGCTGCACGTCCGTTGCGAACGTCTTGCTTCCCCCGTCGATGACAATCCGGGTTGGCGTGGGACGGCTGACGACGGTAGCCATAACAGCGCCTGCGCAGTCGCTTGTCTCGCAAAGCCCGAATCCCGCTTGCATGACATCCTGGTAAATATAAGTACCAGGACGAACCTCTGTAATGCCCTCAATCTCTGCTGCGTACAGAGCCGTTGGCGAGGAGCCGACGCTAATGTCGCGAATCGCTACGCCAGCGGCGCGTATCGCTTCAGCCGTCTGTACCATAAAGCGGCCTTCCTCATGACCTGCCGCCTTAAGGTCCATTGTTGCCGAGCCGGCGAGCATCGCGCCGCGATAGGTGAAGATACCGCCTAGCAAGACGCCGTCCAGCTTGGAGATTTGCTGCGCCAGGGCTGGCGCTGCTTCTGCATCGACACCCGTCCGGTTCAAGCCGGATTCGACCTCCATTCTCACTTCCAGCTGCACACCGTGCTTCGAGGCAGCCTGCGAGATGCGCTGGGCTCCATCCAGGCTGTCCACGCCGATGATGAGGCGAATGCCGGATTGAACGAGCTTGACGGCTCTCTCCAGCTTGGACATCGCTACAATCGGATAAGCGACAAAAATATCGGTAATGCCGCCGGCTGCCATAACTTCCGCTTCGGCGATCTTGGCAACCGTAATGCCGATAGCGCCCGCATCAAGCTGACGCTGCGCCATCTGAGGCAGCTTATGTGTCTTGGCATGCGGACGAAGCTGAACGCCGGTCTTCTTGATCGCTTCGGCCATCTTGGCAATGTTGGATTCCACCGCTTCCAGCGAGATGACAACGCCAGGCGTTTCGATTGCTGCAGCGATTATGCTTGCGTTACGGCTCATTGTATAAGAACCTCCCATTATTCCTTCAAGATTTCGATTCTTCTAAGTAGTTATATAACGTAAATTTGGAGATGCTTAAATACCCGCATATTTTCTCTCCCGATTTCTTGATCAGGAAAGCGCCCTTCTGATCCAGGAGCTGGATCAGTCGTATCTTGTCTTCTTTGGTCATGAGCGCCGGCGGTCTGCCGATCGTCTCCTGGGCCTCCATGATTAGCGTATCCAGCAGCTCGTTCACATTGCTGACGAATGATTCGCGTACAGGCTGAAGGCCGCTTCCCGTCAAGGATTGAAGTGTCTTCTCCGCCATCATGATATCGGTTATATCCAGGTTAATGCACACGGCCCCGATAATCTGACCGGCTTTATTCTTCACGTACATCGAGGTAGAGCGTAGGATGCGCCCGTCCGCCGTCTGGGTTATATAATTGTGGCGGTTGTCGCCGTCGGAAGTACCGCGCATAATTTCCAGACCGAGATTGGTACTGGGATCGCCGACTTTGCGTCCCGTTACATGTCCGTTCTCAATGGCGACAATGGTGCTGTCGTAAGGCTTCGACCAGTCATGAATGACCACTTCGCAATTGTCCCCGAATTGTGCGGCAATGCCTTTGGCAAGCTCGAAAAAAAACATGAATTCTTGGGATATAGTCTCCAACGTACGCCCCCTTTCCATACCTCTAACCTTTATCTAGTCCAAATGGTACACCTACACAAACGAAAAATCAAACTAAAATTTTGTTATACTAAAAAAAAGTATGATAGGCTGTGAAGCCGATAGCCAATGGCCGAAATGGTCATTCTAAATAGAGGTTTTTTTGGCAGGAGGAATGAGGTTTTATGCGTTGGATCAGCAGCTCGTTGAAACGTAAACTATCCGTATTTTTATTATTGGCCGTTCTAATTCCCTTACTTGCGCTTGGTTTGTTCGCTTATAATATGGCGGCAACCGCAACGGAAGAGAAGGCTAAGCAGTCCGGCACCGGAATACTGAGGCAGATGGCGACCAATCTGGAATTCATCGTACAGGACGCCGACAATTTATCGCTTTTTATGATCGGACAGAAGGATGTGCAGCAATTTTTGAGCGGGACGGGAACAGATCCGGTTCAACAAACGAAAATGATTGAGTTTTTATCTAATTTGGTCTATTCCAAACGATATATTTCCGATATTACTATATATCCGGTTCATTCTTCTCCGCCGATTTCGAATACGACCATATTCCATACGGATCTGCAAAGTGCGGATGAACGGATAGAGGATTTTCAGTCACGAACCAAATTTTGGACGGCCAAATATGAGACGGACACAGCTACAGGCACGAATCAGGTTATTTCGCTTGTCAGGCCGATACGCAGCTTAACGAACTATAGACATTTGGGTACGCTCGTCATCAGCTTGAATGAACGCGCCATTACGCAAATATTGAATCAAGCCAGTATTTCAGAAAATGGAGAGGTGTGGCTAAGCAACAGCGAAGGCGTCGTACTGTCTGGTACCGGGGAGAATCCGGCGGAGTCAGGCAAGCTTGCTGAGCTGCTTACGGACCCGAGGCTTGAGAATGAGTCGGGCTGGCTATATGATGGGACTGGTGAAAAGAAGCGGACCGTGTTATATGACAAAGTCGATGGCGTGGAATGGACCGTGACGGGCGTTATGCCTATGGAAGACTTCCGCAATGAGAACAGCTATGTGCTGAAGCTGATGGTAGCCGTTATTGGCGTGTCCATGCTCATTGCTTCTTTACTTGTCTTATATTTTGTACAACGAATTACGAATCCGCTTATGATGCTGACGAGCTTCCTGAAAAGCTCAAGTCCAGAGGATTCCTTCCAGACGTATCCCGTCGAATCGATGGACGAGGTTGGCCAGCTTGTTCGAAGCTACAATGGGCTGAGCGACCGAATCGTCCAGCTCACTGAGCAGGTCAAGCAGGAGGAATCCAGCAAGAAGGAAGCGGATATGCAGGCGCTGCAGGCGCAGATCAACCCTCACTTCCTATATAACACGTTATCGTCGATACATTGGATGGCGCTGATGAACAGAGACGACAAGATCGCCGATATGGTGGGAAGCTTGAGCGATTTTCTGCGGTTCAGCTTGAACAAGGGGGAAGAGTTCTGCTCCGTGGAGCAGGAGGTGGCGCATGCCAAGCATTACGCCAATATTCAGTCGATCCGGTTCCCGGGCAAGTTCTGGATCAAGCTGGAGGTCGATCCTGACCTGGGCGCGGAACGTATGCTGAAGCTGCTGCTGCAGCCGCTGATCGAGAATGCGCTCATTCATGGCATCCAGCAGCAGCCGGAGGCGGGGGAGATCAAAGTGACCGCGGAGCGGGCAGAGGGGCGGATGCTCTTCAGCGTAGAGGACAACGGGGTCGGCATGCTGCCCGAGAAGCTGGCCGAGATCAGGCAAGAGCTTAAAGGCCCTGAAGACCAGAAGAAGGATATGGAGCGGCTGGAGCGAGGGAGCTACGGACTGCGCAATGTGCATAAGCGGCTTCAGCTGCATTATGGCATGGAGTCGGGATTGCGCATTGAGAGCGCGTATCAAGAGGGGACGAAGGTATCCTTCGCCATACCGCTTATGCTTAAAGAGGAGGCGGAGTCGGAATGAAGCTATTAATTGTAGATGATGAAGTCATTATACGCACGGGTCTAAGTACTGTGATTCCGTGGTCGGAATACGGATATGAGCTGCTTCGGCCTGCGGCATCCGCGGAGGAAGCGATCGCAAGGCTGGGGTCGGAGCGTCCGGATATTGTACTGACCGATATTCAGATGACCGGGCTTAACGGATTCGACCTGGCAAGAGAAGTGAAGCGGCTGCTGCCCAGCACGGAAGTCATTATCCTGACGGGGTATGATCAATTCGAATATGCGAGAAGGGCCATTACGGAGGGGGTAAGCGATTATTTGCTCAAGACGAGCCGTCCCGACGAAATCAAGAGCGCGGTAGGCAACGCTCGCGAGCGTATCATTATGCGAGGAGAAAGCGGCAACCGGAATGAGCTGCGCGAGAAGCTGATTGAGACGCTTATCCAAGGCGGCGAGGTGGACTATGCGACAATGCGCCAGAGCATGAGGCTCTTGCCAAGGCTCCGGATGGATACGGCTTCGCGTTATGTCGTCTGCTGTATTGGGGCTACCGGCTGGGGGACAGAGAACGGTTATGGCAAGCTCCTGCTGTTCGCAGCCCATAATGTGATCGATGAGCTGGTCGAGGGAGAAGCGGCTTTGCGGGAGGATCAAATTCTGTTGATTCTTCCTCTTATGAACGGCGAGGAAGGCAGCTTGGTCAAGCTGGAAGACATTCTGATGCGAATAGAGCGCAAGCTGAAATGCAAGCTTTACGCCGCGGTAGGCGAAGAGGTCTGCAGCCTCGACGAACTAAAGCGTTCCATTGGCAGCGCGCAGCACACATTCCTGTATCACGGATTGCTGCCCGATGTTCGAATGATCCATACTCGTGACGTTAGCAGCCGCAAGGGCAGCCGCCGGGCTTGTTCGCCGGGGGAGAAGGAGGATTTGTATGCACTGCTGCAGGAAGGGGATGCGCCCGCGCTTCAGCTTTGGCTGGAAGGCGTGGTAGATGCGTTGGAATCAGATGAAGAAACAACGCCGGAATCCTATCATGCTTATCTGAATTCTATGCTGCTGGAGGCGGAGGAGTCAGTCCATCGCTTAGTACAGGAGGCAGGCGCACAGTCCCCGGCGGCGATCAAGGCGCAGCCGATTCCGTTAAAGCTTGCTGCTGAGAACGGGCGCGAGGAGATAATGAATCGCGTGCTGGAACTATTGAAGGATTATTTAACCGCTTCCGGCCATCACAGCACGCCGCCTATGAATCGTGCGATCACCTACATACAGGAGCATCTGGAAGAAGACCTGTCGCTGGCTTTGGTTGCAAAGCGCGTCCAGCTTACTCCGCATCATTTCAGTGAAGTGTTCCGCAGGGAGACAGGCCGTACGTATGCTGAGTTTGTGGCAAAGACCAGAGTGGAGAAGGCGATGGAGCTGCTCAAAGAGTCAGATGCGTCTTTCAGCGAGATTGCAAGTCGTGTGGGGTACGGAGACGTGGAGTTTTTCAGCGGGCTATTCGAAAGTCAAACGGGCTATACGCCGTGGGAATATCGCCGCAGGGGATAAAAACAAGAGGGCTGCATAGGACATACAGTCTAAGCGGATTCACAAATTCGTTATCGTACCAATCGATTACATTATCATTTGGGGGGAACACGGGATGAAAAGAACTGTATTGGCAGTTGTCGCCTTGACCGTTCTTCTTGCCGTGTCGGCTGGTTGCAGTATCCTTAAGTCTTGGGATGCCAACAAGTCCGGCAATATAAAGGCAACCATTTCGTTGTGGCATAATTTCACCGGAGATGATCTGCGCGCGCAGACGATGCGTGCGATTATTCAAGAATTTGAAGAAGCTCATCCAAAAATCAAGCTTAAGGTAAGGGCGATTGCGCCTGACGAATATCGAAAGCGGCTGAAGGAAAGTGCGGAGACGGGCCATATGCCGGATGTGTTCGTCTTATGGAGCGGGTCAATGACAAGGGAATATGCAGCCGCATCCTTAATCCAACCGATCGATGAGCTGGTGGATGCGTATCCGGAATGGAGGGACGGCTTCCTGCCGAATTCGCTGGAAGCCTTCAATGATAGAGGGCTTGTCTATGGGGCGCCGATGGGGTTGTCGCCAACCTCAATCCTGTATTATAACAAACGGATCTTTGAGGAGAACAGACTGAGCGTGCCGAAGACGTGGAGCGAGCTGCTATACGTGATCGGTAAGTTTAACAGCAAGGGGATCACGCCAATCGCTCTAGGCAACAAGGCGGGATGGCCTGCTCAATCCAGTATTTTCAGTTCGCTTGCGGACCGTGTGACCGGTTCGGATTGGCTCATGTATGCAGCACGCCAGGAAGAGGGCGTCCGCTTCACAGACCCGGCATTCATCACAGCGCTGAATTATATGAAGCAGCTCGGTGATGCGGGAGCATTCCAGGAAGGCTACCAGCACATCGATAATGTGGAGATGGAGCTTATGTTCGCAAGAGGAGAGGCGGCCATGATGATCAATGGCGGGTGGGCGCTGACGAATCTGGCAGCGAATGCGACACAGGATGCGATGAGCGAGATGGGAGCGGCGCTGCTGCCCGTTGTTCCGGGCGGCAAGGGAGACCCGAATACGCTGGCAGGGGCAGTCGGCGAAGGCATGGCGCTGGGTGAACATGTTGATGGCGCTGAAAAGGAAGCCGCTTTTGAGTTAATCTATGCAATGTCCGGTCCGGAGGCTCAGCAGCGGACGCTGGATAGTAACCAACTGGTCAGCTATAAAATTGAACTGGACAAGAGCAAGGTATCTCCGATCTTTGCAGAAGTGTATGATTTGGTGAATAGCGTTAGCCTGACTCCTGTCTATGACGGCGTGCTGACGACAGAAGGCGCAGAGGCGTTGAACGACGGACTGCAGGAGCTGCTGGAGGGAGGAGATCCGAAGAAGATAGCCGCCAGCGTTCAGGAAGCGCATGCCAAGGCGCTGGGACAGCTGCTCGGGAATAGAATTGAATAAGGAGAATGAAAATGATGAGTGAGCAAAGTCAATCTGTTATAGCATCACAGAAGACGCCCGTCTATTTATTGTCAGGTTTCTTGGGCAGCGGCAAGACGACGTTTTTGAGCAGCATGCTGACCCGAATGAAGGAAGAGGGAAAGCGTCCGGCTGTTATTATGAATGAACTTGGCGACATTAATCTGGATGGTGAATTGATCGACCGCGATGTTCCAATGGCTGAGATGCTTGGCGGCTGCATCTGCTGCTCCATTCGCGGCGATCTAGGGGTAGAGATTGCATCCTTGATCGGCCAGCATCATCCTGATGCCATCATCATCGAGTCGACGGGCGCAGCCAATCCGATGGAGACGCTCGACGGGGTAACCGATGCGGCGATGTATGCTTCCTTGGAGCTCCGCTCCGTCATTACAGTCGTAGACGGACCCGAGCTGCTGGAGCGAAGAAAGCTGGGCAAGGGACGCACCTATAAGCTCATGGTGGAACAGATTAGATGCGCTACGCTCCTGTTGCTGAACAAGACCGACCGTCTGGCGCCAGATCAGCTGGTGGAAGCGCAGCAATTGCTTAGGGAGCTGAATGCGCATGCGGCGATTATGCCGACCGTTCGTTGCGGGATAACCGACTGGGAGTGGATGAGTGAAACGGCCCTCCAAGAGACGACTGACCGGCATGTGCAGGGGCAGGACGGGCATGGCGAGCATAGCGAGAATCACGAGCATCACGAGCATCATCATAGTCATGGACATGTCATGGCGTACACCCATTATTTGGACGGCCCCGTTCAGAGCGAGGCGTTCGAAGCGTTATTGCAGCAATTGCCGGATTCCATCTATCGCGCGAAGGGAGTGGTATCCTTCTCGGATATGTCCAGCGGGAGCCGTTATCTGTTCCAATATGCGTATAAGGAATCTGATTTCATGCGTATCGAGCCTCAGGGTCATGTGAATGATGTCGCTGTATTTATTGGCGAGCACTTCTCCAAGGCGGAGCTGCTGAAGATGATTGAGGAGATGAAGGCCAAGTCATAAATTGTTGAATCATGTCTATCTGACGTTGTGTATGGGAACAATACTCCAAATGAGGGGAATGCGCACACGCATCCGCTCCACATACATTGCGACAGAAGGGTGAGACAGCAAATGAAGAAGGTCAACATATACCTGATTATGGCGGCCGCAATCGGCATCGCAGCAGCCTCCGTAGGCTCGTCCCATACAGCCATCTATGCGGACCATCAGTCCGTGGCCCAGATGCTTGAAGGGCCGGTCCTTCAGGACGAAAAGGATATGAAGCATCATCGCGGCGGGATGTCCAAGGAGCAATTCGAAGCTTACCGGCTGAAGAAATTGCAGGAAATGGCTGTCTACTTCGGCATCTCGACAGATGGCAAATCCGCGGATCAGCTGAAGAAGGAGCTTCTTGTTGCCAAGGAAGCCAATAAGGAGAAGTGGGAAGCCTTCAAAGCGGAGCATCGGGCGAAGCGTCTGGAGCATCTGCAGAAGATTGCGGAGAAGCATGGCATCGAGACAAAAGGTAAAACCGAGGATCAGCTTCGCGAAGAGCTCGAGAAGGCTCACGTCGACAAGGAGAAGCATCACTGGAAGGAAAGAAGCGAGGAGCGCCGCGAGGAGCCTACTCCGCAGCCAACGGCTGCGCCAGAGAAGGAAGCGACGCCTCTGCCAACCGCTGCGCCAGAGAAGACGGCGCCTAAAGGGAAGAAATCCTGATTGCATGCACGCAGGCATAGAAGTTTGCCAGAGAGGTTCTGGCAGGCTCCTATGCCTTTTTTATATGCGCGCTTTGGGAAGCGGTCGCTGGCAGGTGCCAGGCTTGAAAGGCCATTCTAAAAGGTCGTCGCAAAAATCGTCCCGAACAATAGCACGACAATTAACAGATAAAAGGCCAGTATGATGGCCGCCCATATGAGCGCTGCCTTGAAGTAATTCTGCTTCGACGGGTTGCCTTCCCCGAAGGCGAATACGAACATCATGATAATGTTCACAACAGGAATGATCATAAGCAGCATGGTGAGCATCCATTCCTTGACCGACACGATAGGCGCAGTGTCCTGAGACTGCTGCAAGACATGCTGATGGTATGCTTGCTGAGGGCTGCCTTCGCTGAATGGCGGCGGAACCGAGTTGTTCTCCACATTAATCGCTCCTTCCGAACGGGATAGGTAGCTGAAGAGCCACAGTTCATTATATAGAGGAATGCTGTAATTAAAACCAAAATTATCGAGGTGCTTATCCAACATTCGACCGAAGCTGACAAGCTATGATGAGCCATAGTTTTTTTTGAAAAAAAGGCTTGCGCTTGACGTTACGTCAAGTGATATGCTCGTATCATAGAGGGAGGAGGACGACAGGATGGAGAGTCAATCGGCTACGGAAAAGACCTACGCCATCGGGGCATTCGCCAAGCTGACCGGGGTGACGGAGCGCACGCTTAGATTTTATGACCGGAAAGAGCTGCTTACGCCCTCCGGCCGCAATGCGCAGGGTCATCGCTATTACACGGAACGGGATTTGCTTCGGCTGCAGCAAATATTGACGTTGAAATATTTGGATTTCAGCCTGGAGGAAATTGCAGAGCACTTCGCAGAGCCACGGGCTGATCTGGAGCAGTCGCTGGCTCTTCAATACGAGATGCTCAAGAAGAAACGGCAGCAGCTGGATCAGGCGATCTTTACAATAGAGCGGCTTAGAACCTATGTGGACGGAACGGAAAAGCTGGATAGCGGCTTGCTGCTCATGTTCATTCACAACATTCAGAATGAAGAGGGCCAGAAGCAATATTTGTCCGAGCGCATGCCTTCCGTTCTGGTAGACGCGATCTACCATGTGGGCGTGGATGAGGAGGTCAGGCTGGAGCGGGAGCGCATAATGACCCTTACGCTGGTCGAGCTTCTGTCGCATTGCAAGGCCGGCAAAAGTCCGACCGATCCAGAGGTGCTGGCTGTCGGCAGTAAGATGGTACAGATCGTGACCGAGGTGCTGGCACCAGCGATAAGCCAGTTGAGCAAGCAGGAGCTCTCGAAGCTGGAGCAGGAGATTGAGCAGAGCCTTGACCCGGTTCTGTTCCAGATTAGTCTATCCAAGGAAGAGGAGACTTTTGTGCAGACTGTCATGGAGGAGCTTGAGAAGAGAGAGAAGGAGAAAGAGAATCAGGAGGATGGGGGGAATTCCGATGGACATTAAACCGTTTTTCTCATTGATTGGCAAGCATAGGCCCGCCAAGTGGATCATAGCGGCGGCTATCGTACTGGGACTGCTGGAGACCGCCATGTCGCTGCTTATTCCGCTACTGACAAAGGATGTGGTGGAGCAGTTGTCGGCATCGGCGCTGGAGACCTTCACGATTGTGTCGCTTGCAGCCATATTTATTCTACAGACCGTGTCATCCGGCTTCTCGGTCTATACGATGTCCTACGTCGGCCAGTTCATTATCGGAGGCATTCGCAAGGAGCTGTGGGAGCGTGTGCTCCGCCTTCCGGTTCCATTCTACGACCGGAATACGTCCGGAGAGACGATGAGCCGCGTGACGAATGATTCGAATGTCATTAAGGATTTCATCATTAGCCATGTGATCTCGTTCCTCGGAGGCATCGTCTCCATTATCGGGGGCATCGCGATTCTGCTCTATATCGACTGGAAGATGACAGTGCTGATGTTCATCGCCGTGCCGCTCGCGATGCTTATTCTATGGCCGCTCGGCAGCAAGATGTTTAAAATTTCCAAGTCCATGCAGGACGAGACGGCGCTGTTCCAAGGCGACCTCGGGCGGGTATTGTCCGATATCCGGCTCGTCAAGGCTTCGCTGGCGGAAGAGGTAGAGTACAAGCAAGGCAAAGGACGGATTAAGAGCCTGTTCCGCTTCGGCTTGCAGGAAGCGAAGATTATGTCGATCGTAACACCGCTCATGATGACGATTATGTTGCTTATTCTTGTACTGCTAATCGGCTACGGCGGCGTAAGAGTCGCGCAAAATTCCTTGTCCACGGGCGAGTTGGTAGCGATTATTTTGTACATGTTCCAAATCGTCATGCCGTTCACGCAGATGGCGTCATTCTTCACGCAATTCCAGAAGGCGATGGGCGCTTCGATGCGCATCATTGAGCTGCTGGAGGAGCCTGCAGAGTCGTCGAGGGCATCGGCGAGCGGTGCGAAGGGACAGCCGTTCGCACTCAGTAAGGATCTGACATTGGCTTTTGAAGGAGTCAGCTTTGCCTATTCGCCTGATAGGCCGATCGTCAAAAATCTAACTTTCCAGGCACAACCCGGCGGCATGACTGCTATTGTAGGACCAAGCGGAACCGGCAAGACGACGTTATTTTCCCTCATCGAGCGATTCTATGACCCTAGTGACGGCATCATTCGTTATGGAGATGTGCCGATTGCGGATATTGGACTTGACGGCTGGCGCAGCCGCATCGCTTATGTCTCTCAGGATAGCCCGATGATGGCGGGAACGATTCGCCATAATCTCACGTATGGCCTCGCAGAAGCAGATGAATCCCGAATTAGAGAGGCGCTCGCGCAATCCAATCTCTCTGAATTTATTGCCTCGCTTCCGCAGGGCTTGGAGACAGAGGTAGGCGAGAGAGGCGTGAAGCTGTCCGGCGGCCAACGCCAGCGTCTGGCGATCGCAAGAGCGCTGCTGCGCGATCCCGATATTCTGTTGCTGGATGAAGCGACCGCGCATCTGGACAGCGATTCGGAGAAGCTGGTTCAGGAAGCGCTGAACGAACTAATGAAGGCTAGAACGACGCTAGTCATCGCACACCGGCTGTCCACGATCAGCAATGCGGACAAAATCATTGTGCTGGAGAAAGGCGAGGTGACGGGGCAAGGCACCCATGCTGAACTGCTGCAAACTCATGAGCTGTATGCAAAGCTGGTGGAGCAGCAATTTATCGACAATCAAGCTATGTAGTTACCTAGCACGGGCCTACAAAAAAACAGCGGCTGACGTATAATCGTCGGCCGCTGTTTATGATTAGGAGAGCTTATTTTTTGAAAAAACCATTGAAGATGTCGATCACTTCGTCCTGCTTGCTCGAGATGCAGAAGAGGACATAGTTGCCGTTCTTCACGATCTTAAAGTTTTTGGCCAGCTCGTACTGGTCCGGCAAATATTCCTCAAAGGTCTTCTGCACGGCCGCTGCACGGAATTCGAAGGCTTCCTTTATCGTATCGTATTGGTCAGCGGACTTCAGCTTTACAACCGAGAATTCGCTGGCGGAGATCATAAAGCTCGCTTGCTGAAAGATCCCTTCATCCAGGAGGCTGTCCGGATCAATGCCGTTGTAGAAGTCGGGAACCATGGCTTTCTCAATCGTTACCTGTCCGACAAATTCGAGATCGGCCGTAATCTTATCCACGATATTCTGCGCCGTAATCGTTGGAGCTGGATTCGGCTTTTCTGTTGGCGTCGGTGATGGCTGCTTCGTCGGCTGTGGTGTTGGGCTCGGCGATGAAGTTGGCTTCGGTGTAGCGGAAGGCTTCGCGCTTGGTTTTGGCGAAGGCTGCGGCGTCGGCTTTCCGGTTGGCCTCACGGATGGCTGCTGAGTTGGCTTGACTGTAGCGGAAGGCTTCACACTTGGCTTGGCCGTGACGATAGGCGTCTCTGTAGGCTTTGGCGTCTCTGCCGGAGGCTCCGATGGCGCTTGGGACGGCTGCTCTTCTATGTCAGATGAGCCGTCTTCCCCGGGATCAGGGGTTGCAGTTGGCTCTGGTTCTGGTGTCGCAGAAGGCATTGTCGTCACTGCCGGATCTTCGCTGGCGCCAGGCCCTGTATGGGAATTGTTGTTCGAATTGCCGCTGCCGCAAGCGGACAGCGCGAGTGAGATAGCAAGCGCAAGCAGGGCTAGATTCAAACGTTTCTTGTTGATCAACATGATCTTCTCCCGTTGTTCGTCATAGGTTATGTAAACTTATTACTAGTAAGGACGCTTGGACAAAAGGAAAAGTTGCGAATTTATTTGAAGGATCGTTCATCAAATGAAGCGAGCAGACGTAGACGAAAACAGCAGGGGACCACATATTAGCGGTCTCCCTGCTTGATATTGCAGATGCAAGATGCTGATTATTCAGCTTTGAGTTCCTCCAGCGCTTTTGTAATGAACGAATTGTCCACTACAGCAGTCACGTCGACCTGTTGTTTGATCTCGCCCAGCTCAAGCAAAATATCTGCCGTTCTTTGCTGGCTCTCATTCGCCGTATCGGATATTGGCAGGTTAAGAGGAACGTTGTTCGCAATGGAGACACGGACGGTCTCTTCATCAAGGTTTTTCAACCCTGCCAGGAGGGCAATCGCTTCGTCGAGATTTTCGTTCTCCCAACGGAGTGCGCGTTCATAGGCCTTCAGATAGGCGACGACCAGATCAGGATGCTCCTCCGCGAACTTGGTGCGGACGATGTTGTAGCCTGGCGTATAAGCGCCGATACTCTTCGAATCGGCGACGATTTTGGCGCCGAAGTTATTCACTTGGTTGGAGCGCGCAGGCTCCCATACCGCCCAAGCGTCTACTTTGCCAGACTGGAAGGCGCTTTGCGCTTCATCCGGCTGCAGGTTGATCATCTCCACGTCGGACGCTTTCAGGCCTTCTTTGTCGAGCGCGCGCAAGATGAGTCCCCATGAGCTGCTGCCTTTGGCAACGGCGATTTTTTTGCCCTTCAAGTCAGCAGCGGATTGAATAGGGCTATCCTGTTGAACCAAAATGCCATCTCCTGCGCCGTCGCTTCCTTCGCTAATCGACAGGAACGGAATATTTGCGGTCTGCCCGGTAATGGTGCCAATGTAGCCGATACGGGCAAAGTCGAGTCTGCCTGCGGCAATGCCCTCCAGGAATTGCGACGAGCTTTGCAGCGGCTGATAGTTGACGGTAGCGCCGAGTTTGGCGAATTCCTCTTCGAAGAATCCTTTTTCCTTCGCGATCAGAATCGGTCCGATCTGGCTGGACTCGATCGAGACGACGACGCCTTCGGCGCTTTTTGCTCCGTTGCTGCTGCCGTTGTTCGCATTGTCCGGATCATTGCCCGATGACGATTTGCCGCAAGCTGCCAATACGGAAAGAGCGATAATAGCGGATAAGATAAGCAGCAAAGATGTGCGGTTGGTTTTCATAGAGTGAAGCCTCCTCCATCATGATGGAATAATCCATTTTAGTTGCTCTAAGATGATTGCCTGTTTGTTTCCAGCAAGCTATACCGGCTGTCAGGACGACTTAATCCAAGATGCTCGCGGAGCGTGTTTCCTTCATAGTCGGTACGGAACAGGCCTCGTGCTTGCAGCAGTGGAATGACGCGATCGACGAATTGCTCCAGTCCGCCTGGCAAGTAAGGGGGCATAATGTTGAAGCCGTCACAGGCCTCGCTTTCGAACCACTCTTGCAGCTTGTCCGCAATCTGCTCCGCTGTTCCGGTCACAGTCAGATGGCCGCGCGCTACGGAGAAGTATAAGCCGAGCTCGCGGATTGAAAGCCCGTCTTGCTTTGCTTTCTCCATTACCATTTTGGCTCTGCTGGAATTGCCTTCGACCGGGATGTCCGGCAGCGGACCGTCAACCGGATATCCGCTCAAATCGTAGTTCAGCAAGCGGGAGAGATACGAGGTGCTCGCTTCCGGCACGATCAGCTCGTGGAACTCGGCTTCTCGGACCTTTGCTTCTTCTACCGTATCTCCCAGGAAGAACATAACGCCCGGCATTACCTTCAGTTCATCAGGCTGACGGTTGAACGCTGCCAGCTGAGATTTTAATTGGTCGTAGAATTGCTGGGCTTGCCGCAGATCGGCGCAAGCTGTGAATACGACGTCTGCGGTTTGTGCGGCCAGCTTTTGTCCGGCCTCAGATGTTCCGGCTTCGACAATTACCGGTTTTCCTTGCGGAGGCCGTGGAATATTCAGTGGTCCTTGCACTCGAAAGAACGGTCCGTCGTGCAGCGTAGCATGAATTTTCGTGGTGTCGGCGAATTGACCGTTTTCCTTGTCGAAGACCAGGGCGCTTTCTTCCCAGCTATCCCATAGGGCATTGACCGCATTCAGAAAGTCATGCGCCCGTTCGTAACGGTTGCCATGGTGCGGCAGATTATCGGCTCCAAAGTTGCGCGCTTCCGTGTTTTTGGTCGAAGTCACAACGTTCCAGGCCGTTCTGCCTCCTGTCAAATGATCTAATGTGGCGAATCTCCGCGCAAGGTTGAAAGGCTCATTGAATGTCGTCGATACCGTCGCGGCCAGTCCAATCCGTTCTGTAACGCCAGCCAAGGCCGAGATGACGGTAGAGGCATCCGGGTAGACGGAGCTGACGTCATGCACGACATCCTCTTTGTCAGGCAGCGAGAGGGCGTCGGCGAAGAAGATCATATCCATCTTGCCCCGTTCTGCTGCCTGCGCATTCCGCTTGTAGAAATTCATATCGATGACGCCGTTCGCTTCCGTCAGAGGATGGCGCCATGCGGCAAAGTGATGGCCGAAGCTGAACAGGAAGGCTCCAAGGCTCATTTGTTTCCGTTGTCGGTTCACGTTTAAGGTACACCTAACCTTTCTTGATGTGGAATATCTGGCGAATGATGCTGATTAATGATCGCGGTTATCGAGATAGCTATAGTAGGATTGCGCAAGGAGCGCTACGCCTTCCCGGATTTGTTCCTCGCCGCAATAGCTGAAGGATAGCCGCGCATGGCGGGCGCCGCCCCCGTCGATATAAAACTGTTTGCCGTCAATGAAGCTGACGCCACGCTCCTCCGCATCCTTGACGAATTCGCCGGTATTGACTCCTTCGGGGAAGGTTAGCCATATGAAGAAGCCTCCATCCGGTATGCTGAAGGTCACGTCGTCACCGAAGTGGGTTTTCAGCGCTTCTACCATTGCATCGCGGTTATTGCGGTACAGATCGTTCAATTGGTTCAAATGCTCGTCGAATGGAAGTCTAGTCAGCAGCTGCGCGACAATTTCTTGCGAGAAGACACTGGCCTTGCTTCCTTGGAAAAAGGTATTCACTCTGGCAATCGTGTCCTGGCTCGCAATCGCCCAGCCAAGCCGAATGCCGGGGGCGATAATCTTCGAGAAGGTGCTAAGGTAAATCGTCCTTTCCGGTGCAAAGGAATAGATAGCGGGAGGCGACTGTTCGTTATAGGAGAGCTCTGTATAGGCGTCGTCCTCCAAAATATAAAAGTTATAGCGGTAGGCCAGCTCGCCCAGCTTCTGCCGTCGCTCAAGCGATAGGCTGATTCCTCCGGGATTATGAAAGTTTGGCATCGTATAGAGGAGTTTCGGCATCGGCCTGCCCAGCCGCTCGGCTTCCTGAAGAGCTCGCTCTACTTCTTCTACGATGAGGCCGTTCTCATCGATCGGGAAGGAAGTAAGCTCCGCCTCTGCTGTGCGGAATGTGCTGACCGCTCCGAAGTAAGTCGGTCCCTCCAGCCACGCATGGTCACCCGGATCGAGCAGGGCGCGGGCCACGTAATCAAGCGCCTGCTGCGAGCCGTATGTCATCAGAACCTGGCTGGCATCGACTTGAATCGAGCGGAGCGCGGAACGCTGCGCAACCCAGTCCAGCACAATGCCGGGGCCTCCTGCGCCGCCATATTGGAGCGATTCGCGGCCATGGGTCCAGATTGCGTCCGTCGCAGCCCCGATTAATGGCTTATATGGGAACGTATCCGAATGCGGCGACCCAAAGGATAGCGGAATCACCTGGCGCTTCTTGGCAGCTTGGGCAGCCCCCATTGGAGCGATGGCCGGCAGCCTGCTGGCAAAGGAATAAGGTTTCAAGGGTACGTTTGTCATAGCTTAATTCCACCTCGTATATAATCGTTGCGGAGCCAAACGCAGGGTTCAACTTCCGTTAATGAACATTACTTCCGGGTCATTCGCGATGGGACTGCCTACCCTCTATAACTGTCTTGCCACTTCAGCAACTTGTTCTCCAGCAATCGGACGAATGAATCCGCCAGCTTGCCGACGATGGCGAACGTGAATACGCCAACGAATACGACGCCAGTCTGCATGAAAGATCGCGCATCCTGAATCAGGTAACCGATGCCGCGGTCTGCACCCATCAGCTCGGCTACGACAAGGCACAGCCATGCCATGCCGAGCGACAGCCGAAGGCCAAGCAGCACATTCGGCAGCGCAGCTGGCAGCACGAGCCTGCGAATCTGCTTGGCACGGCTGAACTCCAGAATGCGGGCAACATCGAACAGCTTGACGTCCACACTGCGGACGCCCAGGAACGTATTGACGTAGAGCGGGAAGAAAGCGCCGACTGCGATTAGCAGCACTTTCGACAGCTCACCGAAACCGAACCAAAGAATGAAGAGCGGCGTAATCGCGAGCAGCGGAACGGTGCGAAGCATCTGAAGCGTCGGATCAAGCGCTTCCTCCGTGCGTTTGGACAAGCCTACGGCAAGCCCGATAACGAGTCCCGCTGAGCCTCCGATTGCAAATCCCAACAGTGCACGGTAGACGCTGATTTTCAAATGACCGAAATATTCTCCCGATGCAACCAAGTCGTAGAAATCCTTCAAAATGGAACTCGGGGCAGGGAACAACTGTGCCGAGATGAAGCCCGCGCCCGACGCAAGCTGCCAGATGAGCAGCAGAGCTATCGGTACAATAAAGCCGATAAGCGATCTTCTTAGGCCGTTCCTTCGTTTCTTGCGGGCGGCGGGCCGTGTTGCCTTGTTCATGCGGTTGCTCCTTTCAGGTGCCTGATGCCATGCGATCTGCTGGGTGGATATTGTTAAATCTCCCAGTCCTGCTCTGTTGTTTCGGACTGATGCAGTGCGGTCATGACGCTGGCTCTAAGCTGCTGGAAGGCTGAGCCTGTCCGGCTGCGGGGATGGGGCAAATCGATTGCGATCTCGCTCTTAATAGTTCCAGGACCTGCACCCATGACGAATACTCTGTCTGACAAAAATACCGCTTCATCGATGTCATGCGTGACGAGCACCATGGTCGTCTTGTTCCTGGCCCATATCTCAAGCAGCGCTTCCTGCAGGTGGCTCCGTGTGAAGGCGTCCAGCGCGCCAAACGGCTCGTCCAGCAGCAGCACATCGGGCTGTCTAAGCAGGGCGCGTGCGATGGCGACCCGCTGGGACATGCCTCCAGACAGCTCGCGCGGGTATGCTCTCTCGAAGCCTTTGAGCTTCACCAGTTCGATCATGCTATCTACCTGCGCTCTGACGGCTGTATCCTTAAGCGACAGATCTGCCGCAATGTTCTGTTCGGCGGTCAGCCACGGGAACAATCGATGCTCCTGAAAAATAAATCCTTTATCTTTGCCGGGACGGATAACGGGCTTGCCGCTTAAGGAGACGCTGCCGTCATAGTCGGTATCGAGTCCGGCTATAATTTTGAGCAGCGTGCTTTTGCCGCAGCCGCTCGGACCGATGAGCGACACGAATTGGCCCGGCTTCACATGGGCACGAATATGGGAGAGAACGTGGAGGCTGGAGCCGTCGCGCTCAAAGCTTTTATTCACGTCTTGAATGATCAACTCGCCTTTGATTGACAATATATCACCTAATCTCATTGAAATAGTAGGATATAAACTGATACTATTAACTCATATTCGCAGGGGTAATGTAAAATAGTTAATAGTTATTGTCGTATTATTTAAACTTATACAATGGGGGTTCATATGAGAATTGAGCAGCTGCAGTATATTGTTGAAATCGCCAGCACCGGATCTTTTTCCATCGCCGCAGAGAAGCTTCATGTCTCGCAGCCCAACATTAGCCAGTCGGTATCCGCGCTGGAGCAGGAGGTGGGCGTACAGTTATTCCATCGTACAAGAGGCGGGACGGTGCCAACCGAGGCTGGCGAAGCTGTCATTGCGAAAGCCAGACATATTCTAGCCCAGCTTCATGAATTGAAGGCGACAGCGAATGAGCATACGGAAGTGCTTCGGGGAAAGCTGCTAATTGGAGCAATCTCGGGAATTTGCACCAGCTTCTTGCCGCGCACGCTGTCCGCCTTCGCTATCCGGCACCCGCATGTTGAGCTGGAGATTCTGGAGGAGCATTCTGGCGGTATCGAAGAGAAGCTGTTGGAGGGCAAGCTGGATCTGGGTCTGATGGGCATTACAGGCGAATATGCGAATAAGCATCTAAAGGCGGAGCGGTTTCTCTCTTGCGAAATTATGGCGTGCGTCGGGGTGCAGTCGCCGCTTGCTGCGAAGAAGAGCATCTCGTTCGCCGATATCCTTCATTATCCGCTTGTTGGCGTGTCTGGTCATATGAAGGAATTGCTGCTGCGCTACGGTTCACCGAAGCAGCTGTTTCATTCTAAAGGCACAGAAGCGGCCAAATATGTTACGGCTGAGGGAGTTGCGATCAGCTTCTCTATGGATATCTCGCTAAGGAACGATCCGCATGTCGCGATGGGCAAGATTGTCCCGATCCCGATCGAAGAGAAGCCGGCTGTCCATTTGTATTGGGCACATGACCGAAAAGGCATGTCGGCGGCAAGTGAGGCGTTTTTGAGCGAGTTTCTGATGCAGGTGGAGAAATACAAGCGGATGTCCCGGTTCGAATAGCGTGATTTTTGGGTCTGTCGATGAGGTTAATGGTATAGTAGATATTGGAATCCTGTGAGGATAATAGGGAAGGAATATAGGGCAATTTCAACATAGAGGGGGAACTTTATTGTTTTCATGGTTTCGTACGGCATTGCTGTTTATTGTTGTTCTTGTGTTGACTCGATTCATTCCGTTTTCGGAGTTTTTCCGCAATGTGAATACGCTGGTGCATGAGCTGTCGCACGGGCTAGCCGCGCTGCTGCTGCAGGGTCGGGTGATGGAAATTCATCTGTATGCGGATCAGAGCGGAGTGACATGGACGCAGTTTCAAGAGGGATGGATGATCATACCGATTGGTCTGGCAGGGTATGTGGGGGCGTCGCTATTCGCGATGCTGCTGTTCGTACTCTACCGCAAGGATAATTTGACAACGGGCCTTACGATCATTGCTCTGATGGCGGGTCTCGCAGCTATATTGTTCGTGCGCAATGGTTATGGACTCGCGTGGAGCGCCGGCTTTGCAGCTGTAACGGCCGCAGTCGCTTTTTTGGCTCCGAGATGGCTGCAGCAGGGCTATTACTTGTTGATCGCGTTTCTGTGCCTGGTAGAATCGGTTGTCTCCGCATTTGTCATTCTATATCTGGCTCTGCAAACTCCAGGCTCTGCGGGCGACGCAACCAACCTTGCCAAAGCCACAGGTGTTCCAGCTTTGCTATGGGGACTCGTATTTGTCGCTTTTGCTCTGTGGTGCGCGCGCATCTCGCTTAGCCGGTTGCTGGGAAGAAGAAGAGGACAGGAGCAGAAGGTTATGGCTTAAGTTATAAAAGAGGAAGGCAGGTCTGGCGTATGAAACGTCGGGCCTGCCTTTTTGTGCTGCCAACGCACTGCCTTTAGCCTCTTGCCGTTAATGGGGAGCCACAATAATCGCATGTCGAGCTTTCGCCTGCTATGACAGCCTTGCGTGCGCCGCAGCCTTTGCATTCCACGGATACGGACACCGCTTTTTTCGGAGCGGGCGCGGGCCTGGATTCCACCACATTGACGACCGTTCTTGTTTCCACACGCTGCTGGACGGGCGGTGGAATGACTTGAACCGGACTAGGCTGCGACGGAGGTGGGACTGACATTTTCAACCGCAGTTTTTTCCGAATGCGATGGCCGAAGAACAGGAGCAGGAACGTTGGTATATAAAACATGAAGACAAGTGCTGAAATGGATGTAGAAAGATCAGAGTCGCCTGTTTCTGAGGTGATCAGGCCAACTACAACTGTGAACAGAAGCGAAGCAATGGCGAATAAGACGCCAAAAATAGTCAGGATATGTGAGAAGAAACGCATAAAATTTAAACCCCTCCGTCATCTACTGGCAACCAGTTGCAGGCTGATGGGTAAAGAAAGTTACTACATGTACGCCGTTAGCGCAGTGCGCAAGCAGGATAGATGTTGTACCTTAATAAGTATTAGCTGTTAGGGGTGAACCGCAATAGTCGCAAAAAGATAGCTCGTCCTTTATAATCGCTTTCCGGGCACCGCAGCCCTTGCATTCCACGGACACAGCATTTTTGGGGACAGGATCCGGTTTGACTTTCACGACTTTAATGATCGTGTTTGTTTCCGCTTGTTGTTGGACAGGTGGATCGTAGCACATCGGATGGAACTGCGGAACAGGCTGGCATAAAGCCTGCTCTTCTAATTTCAGCTCTTTTCTCATGTGGTGTCCACGCCTTAATAACAGAAAAGAAGGAAGGTAGTATATAAATGTAAGAATGATGAAAGTGAATAAATCCTTTTCTACAAGAATAGTAGTTGCTATTGATAGTATGGAAAGCAAAACGCCTATAATTGTTACTATGTACGATTTGCCATACCTACTCATTGGTATAACTGCATTTTGATTTAATTTCTTCCGAATGCGCTGTCCGTAGAACAATAGCAAAACAGGAGGCGTATTTATTAATAGAATAAAGATAATCATCCAAGGAGAAGCGTCGTCACCCGCAATTTGCAAGAAAATAATGAATGTAAATCCTACGGAAAACAGGATGTAAATAGCTCCGAGTATGGTCATGACAATAGACATTATATATTTAAAACTACGCATAACTTTCCGTACCTCCGATATTAGCTTTCAACCATGCAGGAAGAAAACCCAAGGCTGAGCGTAGCAAGCTTATGCCGTTAAAGGCGAACCGCAATAGTCGCAAGGAGAGCTTTCGCCTGCTGTAACAGCCTTTCGGGCCCCGCAGCCTTTGCATTCCACGGACACGGTCTTTTTCGGAGCCGGTGGCGGTGTCGGCTTGCTTTCTACAGTTTTGATAACGGTATGGACTTGATTCTGCACGGGCGGAATAAATGAAGCAGGGTTAGGATGCACCGGCAAATCCTGTTTCTTCGGCTTCTTCTTTCTGATCAACCGATAGCCAAAGTATAGGAGCAGAAAGGATGGACCATAGAAAAGCAAGAGCTGGCCAATGTAATGTCCAACTATCTCTCCAGAGGTATTGCCCGGGCTCATCTCAATGGTTGCTAGAATAGAGAGAATGGCATACAGGATACCGATGGCGAGTAAAATAAACCCTATTACTGTTCTGATTATACGCATAGGTTAAATTTCATCCTCCGTTACTTATCGGTGCAATCGACCTATATCAATTTATTGAGCGCTTGCGGCCAGAGGCGATCCGCAATAGTCGCAAGACGCACTTTCTCCTTTAACTACAGCACTCCGAGCGCCGCAGCCTTTGCATTCGACGGACACGGAAGCCGCTTTTTTCGGGGCGGGAGCAGGCCTTGATTCTACGACATTGATGACTGTTTTGGTTTCCACGCGCTGTTGAACAGGCGGGACATGGTATACCGGATTGTACTCAGCGGCCAAGGCCGCTGCTGTAAGCTTCAGCTTCTTCCGAATGAGATGCCCGAAGTAATAGAGCGCGAATGTAGGAAGATAGAACATAATGAAAAGTATTAAAAACATGAAGATGCCTTCATTTACAGAATCAGAACCCGAAGACATAAGTATGGGTGTAAAGATAATTGAAACCAATGTGTAGATAACCCCAGCCACTGTTAAAATGACAGAAATGACGAAAGCAAAATTGCGCATAGCGTTCTGTCCTCTCCGTTATTTGCTCGCAACCAATTGCTGGTTACGGGCTTTCACTTGTTCTCGCAGATGATGAATGGAACCGATGAGTTGTTTGGCGGCTTCGTCTTGGGCAGTTGCTTGTTTTGCCGATTCAATGACGCCATTGATATACTGGATGTCCAGTTGCATCGTATATTCCAGCTCCGCAAGAGCGGGAAGGGATGCAGGATCGCTATACGCGATATCATCAATTAGCGAATCAAGGACGGGTGCCACTTTTGAACGTTCTGATGGTTCCCATCGCTGTAGCGCAAGCTTGGCATTCCGCGCTGCTGTCAGCATAAGCTTCCAATCTGCAGTCCGCTCGCTGTCTCCTTGCTCGACGTTCTGGACATGAGCGTATGATACCCGGACAAGCGCAGATGCAATGATCGCAACAAGCAGCAGCACACCATGGAGCGTGATATAGACGCCAAGCGGAAGAAAAGCCAGGAATGCCGCAACAACAGCGGCAACGAAATAGAGACCGGCTATTATTCCGTATGTCATGTAAGAACCTTGGTATCCTGCTCGTGAGCCTTGAATTAACCGGGATATCATCAGCCAAGCTACCAGCTCCGCCAATAGAATGGCTGAGAGCGCCAGGATCTGGCGCAAGTCCCAGGTAACCATGGGATTAAGGCCAAAATAAATAAACAACGTAAGCCCTGCAATAAGCAGGAAGATAATTGAATTTAAAGCTTGCGGACGTATCGTCATTAAATGATCACCCTCCTTGCTTCTGGCTTGCGCCGCAATGGCTGCAGAATGCAGATCCGCCGAGTATCGTTTCTTTGCAGCTTACACAAGACTTCGGCAGCGCCGTTCCACATTCAAGGCATTTTGCGCTATCTTCTGCCGTATCGGCTCCGCAAGACGGGCATGCATGATACTTGTCGCCGCAATTGGCGCAGAACTTGGCGTTTTCGGCTATAGCGGTTCCACATTTGTCGCAATGAGGGACCTTTTTGGCCGGGGGCTCCGGAGCCGCTGGCTCCTTTTCACGCATGCTTTTGCCGCAATTGCTGCAAAAGGGCACTCCCGCCGAGCCGCTCGCTCCACAATGCGGACATTTCGCAAGAGCAGGAGGAGGCGATGCGTTCATGGCGTCGCTGACACGATCCATCTGGCCGCTGAACGTGCCGCCAAGCGTGCCCCCCAGATTTGCGCCGACAAAGAGCGGATGAACGCTGCCCGGATTTTTTGCAGCGCCTTCCAGAATGTCGAGGGAGCGCTGCTGTTGATACGAGAAGCCGACCATTTCCATCTCCAGTCTCTTGTTCAGCAGACTGCGAAGTTTCTCAATGGAGGGATCGCCATCCGGCACGCTGACATTTTCGATGTAGAAATGATGGATTTTGATTCCGAATTCATCCAACACATCTGCGATTTTAGCCTGCGCATGCGAAGAAATTTCGCTGATATACGCGTTAATTTCCAAAGAGCTTACTTTTTTATGAATCAGATACGATGTAATTATTTCGGTAATATTCATCATCATCACACCGCGAATATGCTTGGATAACGATTCCTTCGTAAACTCTCCCAGCGTTCCGACCATCTTGATCAGGAATTTCCGGCTATCCTCGACGGTCAGTCCGAAATGGCCAAAAGCGCGCACAGGAACCAAAATATGATACAGGGGGTCCTTCACCTGAATCGGAGTGGCTGTACCCCATTTAATATCAAGGACGCTGCCTTTGTTGACGAACCATACTTCTGCGGTAAACGGCGACTTGCCGCCAAACGGCAGGTTGACAATATGGTTCAAAAGCGGAATATTGGCTGTGCTAAGCGTATGTCTTCCTGGCCCGAAGCTGTCTAACGCCTTGCCTCCTTTGAACAGGATCGCTTCCTGCGATTGATTGACAATCAGCTGCGTCCAAGTGCCCAGCTCCTGATGCGGAAATTTCCAAGCGTACACATCCGGCGTGCCGTCATATTTGACGATATCAATCAAGGACATTGCGTCATCACCTCTTTTATGTAATATGGGAAAATGGTCCCTGTAACTATCTCTTCCTATATTAATGGATAAAGGTCGATAGGGCTAGAAGTTTGTCCCATTTTGATATACGAGATTGAGAAGATATGGATGCGATATTTTTTTTAGGGGTAGAAGCCAATTGCTTCAAATCAGGGTGAAGAGGGTAAAGTATACGTATTCCAGGTTCGAGAGGAGCGATTAATAATGACGAATGCAAAGAAGGTTGCGTTTTTGCTGGCGGACGGATTCGAGGATTCGGAAATGAAAAATCCGTTCGATGAAATGGTGAAGAACGGTCATGAGACTGTAATCATCAGCGAGCGGGCGGGTGAGGAGCTGAAAGGCAAGAAGGGAACGATCGTATATACGTCCCACCTTTCCATTGATGAAGCAAAAGCAAGCGATTATGCTGCCGTCATCATTCCTGGCGGAAGCTCCCCGGGCAAGCTGATGGACAACGAGAAGGTCCAACAATTTGTTCAGGAGGCCGACTCTGCCGGCATCACAATCGCCGCGATTTGCCATGGTCCGCAAATTCTGGCTGCCGCCGGAATATTAGAGGGACGCACATTGACATCGTATCCAGGCATCGCATCCGAAGTGGAGAAGGTGGGCGGTCGCTTTATCGATAAGAAAGTTGTCGTGGATCAGAATTTGATTACATCGCGCACACCGGAGGACGAGCCTGCATTTATTAGTGAAATTCTGGAGAAGATTGGCGTGAATGCTTGGTAGGAGTTAGGCACTATATTGATATAAAAAGGCGACGCCGGGATGGTTCCGGTGTCGCCTTTCATAGTTGGTGCGTACTGTCTTCGCCTTTCGGTGCAAATCTTTCATGCTGCCGCTCCTTACATCCAGTATGCAGTGGACTAGTGTGGGGAGGATGGTCGCGATTAACTTCATAAGTCGATGAAATCGACTTATGGCCCCGAGTCCAGCCGATTCAAGCGCTGTAAGTCGATCAGAACGACTTACAGCGCTTGGTGATGCTGTAGGTGACTGAATAGGTCGATTTCACCGACCTACGTCCCCGAGTCCAGCCGATTCAAGCCAATAGGTCGATCAGATCGACTTAATTGCTCGGAAATGGTTCAGGTAACGGACTAAGTTGGTCTCATTGACCTATATCCCCCGCGTACAGTCACTTAAAGAATACAGGATTCCGCGCAAGCACGCACCATCCCGCTTCCTGCAATTAAGTTATATTGTCCCTTCCATTCGCGGCTTACACCGCCTGCAGACCTGCTTGGTTCAGCAGATTCCATGGCTTGTTGTAATGCGGCTGGAAGAAGAAGTCGACGAAGCTGAGCTCATCCATGGTCATGCCGTTTTGGATGCAGACCGACAGCGTGTTGATCGACTGGGTTAGATCGATTTTCGATAGCAGCTGGGCGCCGAGTATTTTGCCGCTGTCTGCCTCGTAGACCACCTTAAGCGTAACCTTCTCATACGTTGGCATGAACTCCGGCTTGTCATTATCAATGATTGTGACATTTTTCACGTTCAATCCCGCAGCGATTGCAGCGGTTTCCGTCATGCCGGTCGAAGCGATGTTATATTCATAGATTTTAATGCCCGATGTGCCCTGCGTGCCGAGATATTTGACGGTAGGTTCAACAAGGTTTCTGGCGACGAGCGTTCCCATACGGACAGCATTGGTGGCAAGCGGGATGTAGGCATGCTCCCCGGTCGGGTTATATTTGACTGCGCAGCTGTCTCCTGCGGCGAATACGTCGGGCCTGCTGGTGCGCATATATTCGTCGACGATGATCGCGCCATTCGGGAGCATATCGACCTGCCCTTTAAGCAGCTCCGTATTAGGCCGGAAGCCCATGCACAGCACAACCATATCCGCTTCATGCACGCAAGTGCTCGTGACAACGGCTTTCACTTCGCCTTTCGCATTGCCTTGGAACGATGTGACCGTCTCACCCAGCGCAAGCTTCACGCCTTGATCAGCGAATGCGCGTTCCGCGACATCTGTAAACTCCTGGTCCAAATATTTGTAGAGCACACGCTCCATGTTGTCGATTAAAGTTACATTTTTGCCAAGCATCTCGAAGGCTTCAACCAGCTCGATTCCGATATAACCTGCACCGATGACGGCGATGCGGCGGGCAAGTCTAGCTTTCTGGATGATAGCTTGTGCGTGATTGTAGTTTTTGCACAAGACGACATTCTCCAGATCGATGCCTTCCAGCTGAGGAATAATCGGCCACGATCCGGTTGTGACGACCAGCTTATCGTACGAGTGGACGAATTCTTCGCCGGTTTGCAGGTTCTTCGCTCTTAGTGTCTTCGCGTCTGTATCTACATCGAGTACATCGTGGCGGACCTTCATGGTCACGCCAAGCTCTTCCATTTTCTCAGGCGACGAGTAGAACAGCCCCCTCGAATCCTTCACGACACCGCCGACATGAAGCGCGATGCCGCACGACAGGAAGGAGATATTATCATTCCGCTCGAAGACGGTAATTTGGGCGTCAGGGTATTGCTTAGCCATTCCAGTAATGGCGGCCGTGCCAGCGTGCGTGCATCCGATAACAGCAATGTTCATGTTTCTCATTCCAATCTCCTCCTTGTGTGGAACGAAGGACGCTAGGTTCACCCTTCGCCAAGTGAATCTTTTCACAATCTAATTTATAATGTGAAATGATTCACAATCATCTATTTGTTATTATCATATGCGATCGGAAAGAGGAGTGCAATAGCCTCGAAAAGAATTATGTGATTTTTTTCACAACATGTGGCGAAAAGATGGCGGAGGGTCCATTACCCCACCGCCGTCACCCATATTTGCCTTGTGATCAGCAATGCGCTGACGCCGATAAATAACGGCCTTACATACCGAGCTCCCTGTCTAATCGCTACTCTCGATCCCACAATGGAACCCAGGACCATAGCTCCGCCCATCAGTAATCCTACTCCGTAAGCCACTGAGCCTAGCGCAATAAAAGCAATCAAAGAGAAAAAGTTGCTGGTGAAGTTAAGGAGCTTCGCATTCCCCGCTGCCTTTACAAAGTCCAAACCGATCAAGAGGAAAGCGAAGATTAGGAACGAGCCCGTTCCCGGTCCGAAAAATCCGTCATATCCGCCAAGCAGCAATGCGGCAGCCGCCATGGCGAGCCAGCTTCGGCGAGACAGTGCCCGCATGGTGCTGACCGCTCCCCAGTCCTTCCGGAAGAGCGTGTAGAGCGTCACCAGCAAAAGCATGACAATGACCAGCGGTCGCAGCCAGTCCGAAGGGACAAGCTGCAAAAGCAGCGTACCTGCCACCGCTCCGATTGCAGTTAATGGCACTAGTTTGCCGGATAATCGGAGGTCTACATGCCCGGACCGGAAAAAAGCGATCGTGCTCGTAAGCGAGGACATTGATCCTGCAAGCTTGTTCGTTCCGAGTGCCAGATGCGGCGGCAAGCCAGCGGCGAGCAATGCCGGGACGGCAATCAGTCCGCCCCCGCCTACGACTGAGTCAACGAATGCCGCAATAAAGCCCCCTGCGACGATAATTAATATGACTTGCCAAGTCCATTCCCATTCTATGCCCATAGCGGTTCATCCCGTTCTTTTTATCTGACTGATCATTTGATGTATGCTGACAAATCATATCGTATTTTTTGCCCTTTCGCCAGATGCGATTCACATTTTGAACCATGGATTGGAAGAGCTATAATAACAAGAGATCAGGACGCATAGAGCGATTACAGATCATGAAGGAGGAGCAGAATGCCGGGATTAGAGCAGGTACAGACACGTTTTGCAGGTAAGGTCGTTCTCATTACAGGAGCGGGAGCGGGGATCGGACAAGCGCTTGCGCTGGCATATGCGAGAAGCGGAGCGCGCGTCGTCATAGCCGATCGTAATGAAAGCGGTCTGGCAGCAACTTCAGCTCAGCTCGGAGAGGAAGGCTGGGAAGCGATCTCGGTCACAGCCGATCTAAGCATCCCTGGCGATATCTCCACTATGTTCCTGAGAATCGAAGAGCTGACCGGGGGCATTGATATCCTCGTCAACAATGCTGGCTTCGGCATCTGGAAGTCGCCCTATGAACTGTCGCTGGATGAATGGGATAGCGTTATCCATACTAATTTGCGGGGGACCTTCCTCTGCTCCCGCGAGGCTGCGGTTCAGATGAAAAAGCGTGGCGGCGGCGCCATTGTTAATCTTTCTTCTACTCGGGCGCATATGTCAGAGCCGAATTCAGAAGCATACGCGGCATCCAAAGCCGGTATTCTGGGACTGACGCATGCGATGGCGGTCTCCCTTGGCCCGGATCATATCCGCGTGAATGCGATTTGTCCCGGATGGATTGAGACCGGGGATTACAACGCTCTCCGCTCTGAGGATCATGCCCAACATCCAGCGGGACGCGTAGGTAGGCCCGAGGATATCGTCAAGGCATGCTTTTATTTGACCCACCCTGACAATGATTTCGTAACAGGCACCCATCTGACTGTGGATGGCGGCATGACCAGGCGGATGATATACGAAGAGTAGCTGATAACATACCGTTAAACGAGCATCCTCGATAAAGAACAAAGACTGCCGTTCTCACCGAACTGTACCTCCGTTTCTAGAGAGAATCTAGCGTTGGAGATGCAGACAACTAAGGGGCAGTCTTTGTGCGTTAAACGTTATTTTTGAGCGCTAATCGTTTTTCCGCGAATCGGTTCGAGTTCATTTGACCATTTGATGCGAATGGAGGAGGATTCGAACAAGTCGCTGCCGTCCGATACCTGGAAGTGCATATGCGCTTCACTGGAGTTGCCGGAATTGCCGACTTCGCCGATTTTGTCGCCACGTTTCACGTGGTCGCCGACTTTAACCGTGGCTGATCCTTTTTTCAAATGGGCGAGGTAGCTGTACTCTCCTCCATGGTCGATAACGACGACATTGCCAGCAGGGTCTTTTTCGTTCATCACCCCGACAGGCTCGTTATCTGCGATATCGTTAACAACTTCAACGACCGTTCCGTCAGCAGGCGCGACGACTTCTTGACCGAAAGCATAATAGCTTTCATTCTTGGCGGGATCTCCTTCATAAGACATGCCATTCTTCTCTTGAATTAGGTCATAGGCGTATCGCTGGGAAGGATGCGCATAATGATAGTTGTCGAATACATTCGTTCCGCCCCAAAACACGAACCATTCCCCGTGCATAGGCCAATCATAGGTGGCCTTCGTATAGAGTTGGTCGGTATCGGCATGCTGCTCTAGTGCCTGGAATTGAAGGGCTACAATTACGTTTTCTTCGTCAAATGCGGCAAACATCCCCACTTCATTAGAGGTGCTTAACCATAACCGCTGCTCCAGACCATTCAGCCTCAGTGAACTGGATTCCTTAAAGGATTCAATTCCTGCTGTAGCATCTGCAGCTATCGCTTTGAATTCCTCCTCGCCTACTTGAGAACGAAAATCTTGGGATAATTGCTTATAGATGCGCGAGTATTCGCCATCCAGCATAGCTTTTGCCAAGTTGGCGGCCTCAATCTTATCCGTTTCCTTCTCCACTTGTTCCCCTCCCGGGCTAATCTGTGATGCTTGCGGCGTGGGGGCAGGCTTCGCTTCCCCTCCGCAAGCGGTTAGCATTCCCGCAATAGCACCTGTCGCGAGGATTACTCCAATGATTCTGTAGCGTTTTGGAGTTTGGTTTTTCATACGTCTCCACTCCTTTATCTCGTTCAGCTTTACCCTTTTGTCATCTACATCGTAGCACCTTAGTTTAAAGGCGTATGAAACAGAACCTAAACGGAATCTTAAGGATTGTCGGTTGCTCAGCTTGGAAAATTAAGATTCCGTTAAGACAGCTATCGATAAAGGTTTATACCCATCGTGTTAAAATAGAAGCAAAGCTGGACACCCATGGGAGGACGATTATGAACGACGCTTCTATTCTGCTTGTCGATGACGAGCTCGCTATACTTGAAATGATGAAAACTGTATTGCGTAAAGAAGGCTTCGCCGATATCGATATGGTTCGTTCCGCAGAGGAGGCCTTGGAAGCATGCTCTGCGAAGACCTATCATCTTATTGTGCTCGATGTAATGATGCCGGGACGCAGCGGCCTGGAGGCAGCTCCATTTCTGCGGCAATATACGGATGCGCCCATCTTGTTCCTGACAGCGCGAACCTCCGATTTTGACAAGCTATCCGGATTCGCCGTAGGCGGAGACGATTATATTACGAAGCCGTTTAATCCGATGGAGGTTGTGGCACGAATTCGTTCCCAGCTGCGGAGATATATAGCGGCGCTCAGGCCCAACGAGCCGGGAAAAGTCCGGGCTGATGGGCGGGGAGCAACGGTCTATGATTACGGTAGATTCCAAGTCTATGAAGATGCGGGTGAGCTGGTCGTGAACGGCCAATCCGTGTCCTGTCCTGCTCTTGTTTTTCAACTGCTGCTCTATCTGTGCAAGCATCCGAACCGGATTTTTGGCAAAAGCGAGCTGTATCAGCAGGTATGGGGCGTCGATGCGCTGAATGACGACAATACGGTGATGGTTCATATCCATCGCATACGGGAGAGAATAGAGGAAGATCCTTCCCGCCCGAAGTTTATCGTTAATGTAAGAGGCATGGGCTATAAGCTGGTTCATAAGCCAGAACAGGAAAAGGGACATCTATGACTATGAAGAGGAGGCTTATGTTGCGATTTACGCTTCAGCTGTCGATCGCTGGCGTTGTCGCACTGCTAATCGTAGCTGCGGGATTCCTATGGATTACGCATCGTTATGCTGAGATAAGCATCACGAAGGATTTTTCAACTGTCGGTCTGGAGAAGCTAGTAGAATCATCGAAGCTGACGCCTGAGGGCATTCGGTTCGATCCGGAGCTGCTGGAGCAAGTGAAAGAGAATAATGGCTGGTTGCAAAGCTTGGATGAGAATGGCGTAGTGGAGACGTCCTATAATGCGCCAAAGGATGTGCCGCTGAAATATGCGCCAGGCGAGATCGTATCTTATTGGCTGGGCAAAAGCCCGTTTCCTTATCATTTGTATTTGTGGATTCAGGAGAAACATGGGCGGGTCTATACTGTTGTCTATGGCGTGAAAAACGAGATTGGACCGATCCTGGAAGCAGTCGCGTCACAGGGGAGTTTTGATGAAGACGAGAAATTGCATTTGCCGGAAGGGGTCGCCAGTCGTCTGCAGGTGCTTGGCGGCTATCTACAGTTGCTGAATCGTGATGGAGTAGAATTGGCTTCCTACAATAAACCGCATGATGTGACGGATCAATATAGCGTTCATGAACTGGCTCTTCGAACCATATATACGGAACGCTACAGTTATTATATAGATTCGATCTATGATCATGTTACGGACAGAACATGGCTCGTTGCTATGCCGAATGCGTATGAGCGTGCGCGATCCGATACGGCAATGCTTCCGCCTGAGAGTAAAGTGCTGCTGATTGCCGTCTCGGCAATGTTCCTGGCTTTGGTGCTGGTCTTCTTCTTATTATCCTTATGGAATGCTCATCGATTCGGATCTCCTATGCTGCATATGCTGGCATGGCTTGATCTATTGGGCAAAGGGGAATATAAGGAACCGGCAGACAGGAAAGGAATTCCGAGAAGCCGCCAGCGCCAAGGCGGATGGAGGCCGCGCTACCGCATATTTTCTGACGTGCTTCACTCGATTGAGCGATTATCTGCTACGTTGCTCAGAGACCGGGAACTTCGCGTGCAGAACAAGAGTCTGCGAGAAGAGTGGATAACGGGCATCACTCATGATTTGAAGACGCCGCTCTCATCCATCAAAGGCTATGCTCACATGCTATCGGAAGAGCGGTATGAATGGAGTGCGGAAGAAGTGCGCCAGTTCTCCAGAACGATGCTGGAGAAATCCGCGCATATGGATACGCTGATCAATGATCTTGCCATTACGTACCGGATTAGTGCAGGCGTGCAGCCGCCGCAAGGAGAGGAGATTGAACTGAACAGTTGGCTTCGCCGTTCGGTTGAACAAGCCGCTTCTCACCCCTCATTTGACAATCATAGGGTAAGGTTTGTGCCGTGGGGGCAGGATATAGCTATAAAGCTGCATGCGCCATGGCTGGATCGCGTAGTTATGAATTTAACGGCTAACGCCTTGCTGCATAATCCGCCAGAGACGCAATTGACAGTTACGGTCATGAATGAGGATCAAGCGGATTGCATATCCATTCTGTTCTCCGATAACGGCATAGGAATGGATGACCAAATGGCAGGCAGGCTGTTCGACCGCTATTACCGCGGGACAGACAGTATGGCGATGGCAGAAGGCACGGGACTTGGGATGGCGATAGCGAAGGATCTGGTAGAAGCGATGGGGGGACATATTACGGTCGATACCGCTCTGGGTCAAGGCACGACGATCAGGCTGAGTTGGCCGAGGGGAATACAGAAGAAAGAACGCCCTGCCAAATAGCGGGGCGTTCTTCATCTATATGAAGGCTAGCTGCCGGATTGCTTCTGCAGCAGGCGTTGCAGCTGTTCTTCGACTTGCGCATTGCGTTGCTCCTGCTTCTGGTCATGGACAGCAGGGCTGACGTAGCTGCCGGCGGATGTTTTGGACAGCTCGCGTGCAGCTTCCCACTCCATCACCTTCTGCTCGATTCGCTCAAAACCGCGTGCAGCGGCGCTGCCTTGCAGATGGGGAGCAGCGAATCCGTTGCCGCCAGCTTGTGCCGATGACTGGCGAACGCGGGCAACCAGCTCAGCGCGTTTGCTTTGCAGACGTGTTTTTTCTTCCTTCAGCGATTCAACACGCAGCTGCAAGTCGATTGCGGCTTGCCCCGCGATACCGCGCAGTCGATCCGTATCCTCCGCTTGCTCCAGATACAGGAGCTTCGCTTCCAGAGCAGTACGGGCTTCAGCCTCGCGGCCTTCCGTAGCTGCCTGTACCGCTTTTTCCTCATAATAACGGGCTTGCGTATTCAGCTCTTCGAATTTGGAGCCCATCATGCGCTCCTGTGCCTGTTGCTGTACCAAAGCGCGCTCGGCGCGGTCAATTTCCTCGTCCAAATCTCTTAAGTAATGATTCAGCATCATCACCGGATTTTCTACCTTGTCCAGCATTTCATTAGCAGCAGCTCTAGTCATATTCACGACGCGTTGCAAAATTCCCATATCTCATCTCTCCTTAGAATGTGTTTGTCGATTAATTGATTGGACCGATTAATTTAATAATGCTTGTGATTATAGTTATTCATGAAGGACATATCGCCTAGCGGCGCCTTCGGTACAAGAATCGTACCTATGAAGTACAGCACCACTACTGCTCCGAAGCTGAAGAATGCGGTGATGACAACCAGCAATCTTACAATGGTGGAGTCGATGCCGAAATATTCAGCGATGCCTCCGCAAAGTCCAGTCAATTTATTGTCCGTGTTAGATCGGAATAGTTTTCTCATGTTCCTCATCCTTTCCTCTCGCTCGTTTCTATGTCTTTATTCTACCGGGTACGCCGCCTTCCGGTAACGGTCCCGGGTCTATTCTTCATGCTGGCCTTGAGTCGGGGAGGGACTGGGACGGACGGCGGGGGAAGGTGCATTTGTTTAGGAAAGTTCGGTCTTTCCGGACCTGCAGGTCATGTCGTATATCTAAATCAAATTTCTCCAATCAAGTCGAATGACTTGGGTCAACCTACGCAGGTTATTTGGCTGGATGCCGGTTTAAGAAGGAAATCTTGGGTTATCTATACCCAAGTCATATATCCAATAACAACATGCTGTTTTATATATTTGATCGAGTTTGGAAATGAAGGCTTCGGCTGCAGGCGAAAGATAGTTGTTGCAATGGTAGGCCGGTATCCGTAAAGACTGCGTCACAGGAGATAAATAAAATGGACTGGCATATGGAGGATGGGGACATTTGATGGGAAATGATTTTGTTCGTACGTTGCATGGTTCTATGGAACGCGTGAAAAAACAAGGAAACTAGAATGAGAATTAGAGAACCATCTATACGATAGCCATAACAATGTTGCCAAGAAAGACGATATCTGCGAGGATATCGTCTTTTCTATGTCTTGGTTTCCCTTTACCAATGAGGGGGAGTTATGGGGTGAAGATATGGTTCAATCATTAGCTAACCTAGGTCACTTTATAGTTGACTCATACGAAAATGTGAATTTTCGGGACTAATAGCATGCCTATCATTACGATATTAGTTCTATCATCCTACGAAATGGAAAATTGTATCAGTCGATAAATAGGGATAATGACATCATTTAGGATGAAGAATGGAGAGGACGTAATTGAAGGCGAAAAAGTTATGGGCACAATGGATTAATTGGACGCTGATTATAGCATTGATATGGTCGATCGCGCCTGGTTCCATCGTAACGGCGCAAGGCGAGCTGCAAGCTTCGGAGAATCCTAAGTTTATTCAGCTTCTTCCGTCTGTATTTAACCCATCTGCTGGCGAGGGCACGACGATTCGCTGGAATTGGGAGATTGACCATGTCACCGCCATTGAGGTTAGGGATGGGGACCGGCTGGTCGAGACGCTGGCAACGCAAATGTATACGGGCGGTTATGCTGTTCATAACTACCAATGGGATGGGAAGGATAAAAGCGGGAAGGTGCTTCCTGCAGGCACATACACGATTGTCGTACGCCCTACCGAACCGAAATACGAGAAGTGGGCACATGCGGCGTCGATCACCATTGTAGACGGCGATGCTGACAAAGTCTATGTCGCGCCGAATGACGACAAGCGAAGCAATCAATTTGTTGTATATGGATTGAATGGCAGCAACAATGGCGTAACGAAAGTTCAGTTAAAGGCAACTGACGTAGAGAGTCAGAAAGTGACAACATATGAAACTACAGTGCAGGAGAATCAGTGGTTTGCAAACGTAACGCTGCCGCCGTACAAACAGATGAAGCTGGAGGCTGTTTTTACGGGAGGAATGATTGACAAGGCGCATACGGTTGTCGTGAACCATCGGTTCCGTTTGTTCGATGATATGCGTTTGCTAGCTTTACACTACTTTAATGATGATAATTTAATAGATAAGCTGAGAAAGGAGAACAAGCTGCCGGAGGGTGAGCTTAATCCGAGCGGATTGTTTGGAAGAAGTATTCTTGTCTATGAGCCAGCTCAGATTGTTCCCATTGCTCAGGAAATAGATCCGCTTTCCAATACGCATGGCGTCATGGACGGATACGATGGGCTAACGTTGCTGTCCCCTGCCAATATGTCGACGGGCAATCATGTCGGTCTGGCCGTGGACGTACTTATTGACGGTGCAGTCCCGCTCTTCTTCAACCGATTTTATAATTCCAGAAGCGAGACGATCAGTGAATTTGGCCTGCATTGGAATCATACCTATTCCTATCGTCTTCGCGATTTGGGTGAGCAAGCCGTCATTATGTTTGAGGATGGACATACGGAGACCTTTACTGCAACAGGCGGAGGTAGCTATACGAAAGCCGAAGGCAGGAACCACGCCTTAACAAAGCAGTCTGATGGAACATATCAATTGTCGATTGACGGAATGACATTCCTTTATTTTAACGGACAGGGCCTCTTAACGAGTGTTGCGGATCTGAACAATATTCAGACTGTGCTGCATTATAACGGAACCAAGCTTAGCCGAGTCGAGAAGAACGGCAAGTCGATTCAGTTCCATTACAACGACAAAGGGCAACTGCTCAGCGTCACGGCTCCTGGGCAGAATACCGCCCAATACAGCTATCAATCCCAACAATTAAATAAAGTTGTTCTGGATGAACAGGATTGGCTCTATAACTATGACGAAGGCAAGCGGCTTTCCTCGATTATCAAACCATCCGGGGAGACACTGCGATCCTTTACTTATGACAGCCAAGGCAGATTGATTAAGGAAACGAACGGCAACGGTCATTCCAGCACGTTAAGCTATGATGACTACGAACGCAAGGTCATTTTGACCAATCCAAAAAACGAGCCAATCACTTATTATTACGACAAAGACTATCGCCTGGTGAAGGTGCAGGATAAGACGGGGACGAAAACCTATCAGCACACGAATGCTTCTGCTGTAAGCAACGTCGCTTCCTTGGCTTCTACAAGCGTTAATGTGCCGCAAGCCGCTATTGCGCAGAGCAGCAAAAGGCAAGAAGTAAGGACGCTAGGCGCTACTTCTTCCGCTTCAAGCGACGTGTTGAAGGTACAGATGTACAATGTCAGCGATCTAGGCAAGCAAGACCCAACGAATACGATTCATCCAATGATGCGCATCTACAATACGTCGCAGGGAACCATCGATCTGAGCGATGTAACTGTACGTTATTATTTTACGAATGACGGCATTACGGAGCAGGTCTACTGGTGCGATTGGTCGGATATTGGCTGCTCTAAGGTGAAAGGATCGTTCCTGAGTGTCGCCGAAAAAGGCGATACCTCGCTGGAGGTCGGTTTTACAAGCGATGCCGGTGAATTGAAGCCGGGCGAATATGTGGAGGTGCATAATCGATTCAACAGCAAGAACTGGAGCGATTATGATCCGACCAATGATTATTCTTATAACGCTGGAGATAACATATTTGTCGATTGGAACAAAGTTGATGCGTTCTATCGCGGCGTGCTTGTATGGGGGGATGGCAGCGGAGGCGGAACGCCGGAACCAAGTCCAACGCCAACTCTGCCGCCGAGCCCAACGCCTGATCCGGGTGAGTCTCCAAGTCCGAGTCCAACACGAAGTCCGACATCTGAGTCGGGCGGATCGCCAAGTCCAACACCAACTCCGGCACCAACGCCTGAACTGGAGCCTGATCCGGAGAAAGTGGCGTACATCGAGGCATCGGACAACGGAACGCGCAGTATACGGGCCGAGATGTTCAACTTTAACCGAAGCGCCAACTACAACACCATCTATCCATGGTACCGCCTTGTGAACGAATCGGATGAACCGATCCCGCTAAAGGATATCCGCATTCGTTATTTTCTAACGGCGGATACTGCGGAGGAGCTCATCTTCTGGTGTGACTGGGCAAGCATTAGCTCAGGCTCGAAAGTTTCAGGTACCTTCATGAAAGTTTCGAAACGGGATGGTGTTGTAGATAGCGTACTGGAGATTTCGTTCATGGATCAGGATGCGGTACTAAAGCCTGGACAATCTATAGAACTTCATACGCGCATCGGCAAAAAAACGTGGCCTGACTTCAAGCAGATCAATGACTTTTCGTTTAATCCTAAGTCCACTCAGTATGAACCTTGGAAGCGAATTGCGGTATTTGTAAATGGCAGATTCGTATGGGGGCAGGTACCGGTAGCTGCCGCTGATATTGCTCCGCCGGAAGAAACGCCGCTGTATGTGCCGAATGATTTTGCGAAAAGTAAGGCGATTCTCATTACGGATCAGCTAGGCAATAAATCCTCGTATGTATACGATGCTAATGGGAATTTAACGCAAATTACGGATGCGCTGGGTCAGACGTCAGTATGGACATACAACGACAGATCGCAGGTCACCAGCCATACCGACCCGGAAGGCCGCCAGACGACTTATGCCTATGATAACCGGGGGAACCTGACCAGTGTGAGCGATGGAGAAGGTCATGTGACCTCATATCAATACAATGCGCTTGGACTGCCAACCTCCGTGACATTGCCGGATGGCTCCAAAATTCAGGTGGTGTATGATGGGAACGGCAATCCAGTTGAGTATATAGAAGTGGACGGAAGCGTCTATAAGCAGACATTCGACGTGAGCAACAAGCTTGTGAAACGGGTTGATCCGCTAGGACAGGAAATCAAGCTACGATATAACACGCAAGGACTGGTTGATCGTATCGAGCATGAGGACGGCACCTTTGTCTCCTATCAATATAATGAAGATGGCGAAATGGTAGCAATCGTTGATCGCAATGGTGGCATCGTGCGCTCTGAATATGATGCAGCAGGTCTCAATACGGCTATTGTGGATGCACTGGGCCAAAGAACAAGCTACACCTATGACGAGCTCGGACTGCTGGTCGAGACCGTAGATCCGCTTGGTAACAGCGAGAAAATGGTAAGGGATGGCTTCGGTCAAGTAACAGCGAGATTCAATAAACTGAACCAAAAGACGGAATATCGGTTTGATGCGTTGGGTCAACTGATGTCAACGATCGATTCCGCAGGCCATACGACCCGATATGAGTATGATGCGATTGGTCAGCTCAAGCGGCAGATTCTGGCAGACGGCTCGATCACTACTTATTCGTATGATGGCTCCGGCCTAATCGTTGAACAAAATGCTCAAGGTGCCATAACCAAATTCGAATATGACAAACGTGGTTCTTTAATAAAAGAAACGGATGCGCTGGGATATTCGAGGTCCACGGTTTATAATGCCAACGGCTTGGTTGAGAAAGAGCTTGATGCTTCCAACCACGCGACCCGGTATGAATATGATACAGTGGGCCGTTTGAAGAAGATAATCAACGCGCTAGATCAGGCGACCTCATTTGAAAGAGACAATCTAGGGAGAACGATTGCCGTTACCGATCCAAACGGCGCAGTTACACGATATGAGTATAACGACAGCGGTCAGGTATCTCGTGTCGAGAACGCAGATGGACATGCTACCGAATACCAGTATGATGCGCTGGGCCGTAAGATGTCCGAGCGCGATCCGCGAGGCCATATATCACGATATGCATACGATGCGGTGGGGAATTTAAAATCGGTAACCGATGCATCTGGTCTGAAGACGGAGTATCGCTACGATGCTGCTGGAAAATTGCTGGAGCAGGCGCGCCAGGATTCGACTGGCATGAAGAAACAAATAACATCGTATACGTACGATGTTGTGGGACACCGTCTGACAATGACGAATCCGCTGGGCAATGTTACGAAGTATACTTATAATGAAGCGGGCTCATTAGCATCTATGACAGATGAAGATGGCTATACCACTACGTATAAGTATGACGAGTTGGGACGCCGCACCGCTGTAGATTATAACGGGGTATCGCTCGAGACATTCCGTTATGACGAGAAGGGAATGCTTGTTGAGACGGTCGATGCTTCTGGCAAAACCACCTATGTGTATGATGCACTAGGCCAATTGTTAACAAGCACCGATCCAAACGGGAAAGCGGTAAACTATAGCTGGACACCGACAGGCCGAAAAGCTTCTATTGCTTACCCTGGCGGAGATAAAATGTATTATGAGTATAACGAGCTGGATCAAATTGTGAAAGTAACAGGGCCGAGAAATATGTCGGCTCAGTATCGTTATGACACCAAGGGCAATGTATTGGAAAAGCTTATGGATGACGGCGTTTCTACGACGTACGACTATACGACGCTGGGGCAATTAAAGTCGCTGAACGAGCAATTGCCATCCGGAGAGTTGCTTCGCTCCATGACGTACAGTTACGACGCTGCAGGGAATATAGTCAAGCAGGATGAGAAGGCAAGAGGCAACGTTCGCAACCGTCAATATGAGTATGATGCTCTCAATCAGCTTGTTGAGGCGACAGATCAAGGTGTGAAAACGTCTTATGCGTATGATGCCTTCGGCAACCGTGCCCAGATGCAGGAAGGCAATTCGTCTCCTGTCCTTTATGAGTATAATGGGGCCAATGAGTTGCTCAAACGGACGCAGGGTGTGGATACGACAACCTATTCATATGATAAGCGCGGAAATCTGGTGGAAGAGAAGTTGAACGGCATGACTGCTGCGACGTATACATTTAACGAAGCGAATCGGCTTTCAGAGTTGAGGAAGGATGGAAAGGAAACGATCTATTCCTACAATGCCGCCGGACATCGTACGGGCAAATCTACAGGATCGGATAATTTCACTTATATTCTCGACCCGCTAAGTCCTTATGGCGAAGTGCTGGAAACTTATCAGAACGGCAGCCGGGCTGATTCCATCGTGTATGGCGAGGATCGTTTGGGTGTAGTGAATGGACAAGGAGACTTCTACAGCTATAGCCTTGACCATCTTGGCAGCGTGCTTGAGCTTCGCAATTCGGATGGGGTAGCGGCGGAGAGTTACCAGTATGATGTTTTTGGTCAATTGTTGGAAAAACCAACAGGTGATTCTGTCATACAGACTCATTTGACCTATACAGGTCATGAGTATGACCGCGAAAGCGGTTTGTATTATGCTAAAGCAAGGTATCTGGATGCAACGTTGGGTAGATTCATTAGTGAGGATTCGTACGAGGGTACACTTTTGAATACGCAGAGCCAGAATCTTTTTGCGTATGTAGCAAATAATCCAATGAGATATATTGACCCAAGTGGTCACCAATATATAGACATAGGAGTAGTATATTCACAAGAGGATAGGGATTTAATAGATATCTATAAATCTATTTTCAATACGGGTAAAAAAGAAAATAACAAATTAATTATGCAAACAGCTCATGATGCAGCAAATTTGATTCGTTTAAAATATGAACCATATGTAGATAGAATAGATTTTATTAATGAAAAAGTGTTCCAATCTCTTACGAAAGATATGTATAATGAATTTTTATTTGGGAATGCTAGGGCAATTCCTTTATGGGAAGATCCAATGTTTTATGTTCTCGATGGTACTTTTGCGATTGCGTACAAGGCACTCTCCAAATTGGCGCTAGGTAAAATAAGTAAAGAAAGTGTAGATCAGACTACAAAATATCTACTTGAATTAGATTTACAGTTGTTTGCTAGGGATTTATATAAAGGATTATCAAAACAAATACTTGATGGAAAGAGAGTAAAAATAGAGTTATTTGAGAATGGAAAGTACAAAGGTTGGAAACTAGAGAAAGATAGAGCCGTCAATAGTGGAGCGGGTGTACATGGAGGCTCTTATTGGAAGTTGTTTAATCGAGAAGGTGAGCGATGGACACTTGATAAGGTGGGAAATGTGTTGAGAAGATGAGTGAAGGAGAAATGAAATGAAGGAATGTAATGAGACTGAAAGACAACATATTACTCGATTATTTACGAGATTGGACGTAGAAAACTTGCAGTCACCATCTGTATTTTGTGATGGAATTTTAGATATATATCCTGGAGTATTGAGCAATGAAGAATCAAGCGAGATCGTATTTCTTGATCTTTACAAAACCCATGAAAAGAAATTCATTAGTTTTTTTTCTCACATTTTCCTTCTAAATAATAAAGTTATTCATATTAGACCGTATTCAGTGATAAACTCATCTGAGAAATACATGAAAAAACGTGGGTTAAATCAAAAAGAACAAAATATCATTAAAAAGTTGTGTGTTAATCACAATAAATTGTATAGAATTGAAGACATTGAGGAACTTATTATAATCGTAAAAGCAACGATTAGAGAAGCGGTACTTTCAATCTTTTATTTAGAAAACACTGTTTTTATTGGGAATTTTGATTTATCTATCCCGGTATTTGCTCGTTCGAAAGATGAAATGATTAGTATAAGGGATTATGCAAAAAGAAACGAGCTTTTTCTAAGAGTGTAAAGTCTAAGTACTTCGGACCACAATGCGGCCAGAACTCGTGTTGTGGTTTGTTTTTTATAAGGTTTTTAATCCTATTCTAGGCCCGTATTAATAAATATTTGAAGGACAACTTGTATGCTTAGAAGAATACTGAGTAAATTTAAATTTAGATCATGAGGGTCAGCTGTAAGACTAATTTTGATCGAAGTAAGAAAACCAATAAGGAAAAATATTATTTATAGATTTTCATCAGTCATCATTATAGTGATACTGAAGTCGTTATTTTTCCTGAATGATGGTGGATAAGAACTGGGACCAAGGACATTATTGATCATGATTCAACGAATATCAAGCAAGAAATGTCGGTTCGAAAGAGTATAATGCTCGAATTGAAAATAAGACAGAAGAAACATTATGGAGGTACTGGTGCTTTGTATTCTGCTTGATTTTTGAATTGGAAAATAGTATTGTCTGGCTACCGGATAGCAGCGATAAGCTATTGTCATTTCCTCCATCGCATATAATGATAAATATACGTGGAAAAAATCGCTCGTTTGGGGGGATTACTGTGCATCGATCGGACGCGATCGTAATTGGCGCGGGGCTTGCGGGACTTGTAGCGGCGGCGGAGCTTGCCGATGCTGGCAAAAAGGTTACGCTGCTGGATCAGGAGCCGGAAGCTTCGCTTGGCGGCCAAGCCTGGTGGTCGTTCGGAGGACTGTTCCTGGTCGGTTCTCCTGAGCAGCGTAGGCTGGGCATTCGGGATTCCAGGGAGTTGGCTTGGCAGGATTGGCTTGGCTCGGCCGGATTCGACCGCGAGAACGACGAGGATTACTGGGGCAGGCAATGGGCCGAGGCCTATGTCGACTTCGCGTCGGGTGAAAAGAGGGCTTGGCTGCATGGGATGGGCGTCCGCTTCTTCCCGGTGGTCGGCTGGGCGGAGCGAGGCGGCTATTTGGCGGAAGGACACGGCAACTCGGTGCCGCGCTTTCACATCGTATGGGGCACAGGCCCCGGCATTGTAGCGCCATTCGAGCGTCGTGTGCGGGAGCACATCGCACAAGGACGGATCGATTACCGTCCGCGCCATCGTGTCGATCAGCTGATTCAACGGAATGGCGCGATTGTTGGTGCAAGCGGTTCCATTTTGATGCCTAGCAATGCCGCGCGCGGCGAAGCAAGCTCAAGAGAGATTGCGGATACGTTTGAGTATGAATCGGGAGCGGTGCTCGTCACAAGCGGAGGCATTGGCGGCAACCATGAGCTGGTTCGGCGCAACTGGCCGAGCAGACTGGGCCAGCCTCCTGCGCGCATGTTGTCCGGCGTACCGGCCCATGTGGACGGGCGAATGCTCGGGATCACGGAGGAAGCGGGCGGACGCATCGTGAACCGCGACCGGATGTGGCATTATACGGAGGGGCTGAAGAACTGGAACCCCATATGGAGTGATCATGGCATTCGCATCCTTCCGGGTCCTTCGTCGATCTGGCTTGATGCGACAGGCAATCGGTTCCCCGCGCCGAACTTCCCAGGCTTCGATACACTTGGGACACTGGAAGCGATTCAGAACAGCGGCTACGATTATTCCTGGTTCATTCTGACGCAAAAGATTATCGAGAAGGAATTTGCATTGTCCGGCTCGGAGCAAAACCCGGATTTGACCGGCAAGAGTGTTCGCAAGGTGCTGTCACGAGTGCTGCCGGGCGCGCCGGGGCCGGTTCAGGCTTTCATGGATAAGGGGGAGGACTTCGTCATCGCCCGCGAGATCAAGGAACTGGTCGACGGCATGAACAAGTTGGCGGGTAGCCGAATGCTCGATGCATCTGCCATCGAACGACAGCTTATCGCGCGTGATCGGGAGATGGATCATGCGTTTACGAAGGACTTACAGGTGACGGCGATTCGCGGTGCCCGCAACTATATTGGCGACAATCTGATCCGCACGGCGAAGCCGCATAAGCTGCTGGACCCGAAGAACGGACCGCTGATTGCCGTGAGGCTAAGCATTGTTAGCCGCAAAACGCTGGGCGGGCTCCAGACCGACCTGTCAGGCCGCGTGCTGAATGCCACAGGTGAGCCGATTCAAGGGCTTTATGCGGCGGGAGAAGCTTCCGGTTTTGGCGGCGGAGGTGTGCACGGCTATCGTGCCCTGGAAGGAACATTCCTTGGCGGCTGCCTGTTCTCAGGCAGAGCTGCTGGGCGTGCGGCGGCTGCAGAGTTGTAAACTCGCAGGGAAGCGATATGGCTGACGGATGAAAAAGGAGCCTTCGTTCCACTAACAAAGTGGATTCGAAGGCTCCTTTGCTGACAGGTGCCAATAGTGGCGGCCGGAGCTTCTGATGCGGACTTCCATTTCAAATAGCTTAGCTGTGTCACGAGGCTCGGATCAGTATGAATTGCTGCGGTTAATTATCCCGCTTTCTTCCCGCTGTCCGCTTGCTTCTTCCTAACAGACATCGTAATGAGCACGTTCAGCAGGACGGGCGGGATAGCGGCAAGCAGGAAGCGCCACTCGCCTGTGAGAACGGAAATGGTGGCGAACACGATCAGCATTGATACGCCGATTGCAATGTTCTGTAAGAGCTGAATCTTGCCTTTGCTCGTGTCGTCGGGATCGTTAGTCATACGGGCTTGAAGGGTGAAGAAAGTCAGCCCCCAACTGCCCAGCGATGGTATCGTGCCAATGGACAGGCCGAATACCTACAGAGACATTAGAACATAGATCGCCGAAACCGTGAAGTACCACGAGGTCGAGCGGGACTTGGCTGCTATATAGTTGTGCACTTCATCCAGACCGTTTTTTTGGCTGCGGCGCGCCTGTCGAAGTACCAGCCAGCAATCCCGAACAGAAGTCCTCCATTTATGCCCAGGTATACCATCTACTTCTCCTCCTTCTCTTCAAATACGAATACATCCTCGATTTGCATGTGAAACGCTTTTGTGATTTTGAAAGCCAGCTCCAGCGACGGATTGCATTTCATCGTTTCAATTGCGATGACCGATTGTCGGGTGACACCGATGATTTCCCCTAGCTGCTCTTGCGTCATGCCATGATCGGATCACAATGACCGGATTTTATTTTTAATACGGAACCCCTCCAAACGTGGCAGTCTGCAATAATGTAAAGCTAACTTTACGTAAAGTGCTTTACATTACTGTGGCTGTCAATGTTTTCCTCACACGACTAGTCTGTAGAAATAAAAAACGGGATGCCCCGCATAGAGGCAGCATGTTAAAATGGCAGGCGTTAATTCGCCTTGTTCGAGAAAGTAGCTTGAATGAGAACAACTTCCGCTTGTGATCCGATACGAATCGGGGGATCTGGCCGCGATGGGTGTGGTCGGAGACGACCAGGTCAATGCCTTGCCGTTGCGCAATATCGAAGTCATCCAACTGATGGTCCAGCAGCACCAGAAGATCGATCAGCTCCAGGATCTTGCCGTTGAAGCGGTCAGAAATGTTACGGATTTATTTGCAACGCTGTTGTAGCCGCCCTTCAATCCATCCATAATAGAAGGATGGAAGGGAGTACGGGCCATGCGTTATTACTACGAAATGATTGAACATCAGGATGACTTGCCGATTCGCCTCTTCGTCAACAGCGTTGAGCATATCCCGTTTCACTGGCACAAAGAGCTCGAATTGATTTATGTGCTGCAAGGAACCGTTATCGTCCATGTGGATCAAAAGCAATATCAGCTGGAGCAGGACGGGATCATTGCGATTAACAGCATGGCCGTCCATCAGATTGAGCGAACGATACAGGACAATGTGCTGCTTACATTGCAATTCAATCCTGAGCTGCTTGGCGATGGAGTCAGCCTGAACTGCATCTCGGCTCAAGGAGAAGGAAACCATCGTGGGGCGTTCGACCGGATCCGCAGCGAGCTGGCGCGGATGGCGTGGGAATCCAGCAAGAAAGCTCCAGGTTATCGAAGCTTTGCGCTGGGAAGCCTGCAACTGCTGGCGGGATGCTTGCAGCGATACTTCGCCAAGGATGCGGGACAAGTCGGCAACAAAGATGCCAAGGATTACGATTATATAAGGCTGAGTCGTGTCCTTCAATATGTAGACAGCCATTACAGCCAAAAAATTACGCTGCAGACGATGGCTGATCAGGAACATCTGAGCTTGCATTATTTCTCTCATTTCTTCAGCGATAAGATCGGAGTGCCGTTCCAGAAGTATCTGACCTCCGTCCGTTTGGAGAAGGCGGCTGCCGCCTTGACGGAAACCGGCAACAGCATGACACAGATCGCGCTGGATTGCGGATTTGCGAACGTCAAGCTGTTCAACAAATATTTCAAAGAAAAGTTCGGCTGCACGCCCAGCGTCTATCGGGAATCGGCGTTGAATGCCGGGTCGGCACAAGGGAATCGCAAGCCGTTAACCTATGAGGAATCCTCAAGCGGCGATTATTATGAGACCGATACCATTCAGGCGATGAAATCGCTGTTCCGTTATCTGGAGCAAGATGAGTCGAAGGATCGGGAAGCAGGCCATCGTCTCTCGCCGGTCGCTGCGGAAGAGGAGGTGCTCCTCTCGATTGATGCCGCTACGGAGGGTACGCCTTATGCGCCGCATTGGAACAAAGTGACGACAGCGGGAAGAGCGGCGGAGGGACTGCGCTACGATTGGCGTGAGCAGTTTTTGGAGATGCAGAGGGAGATGCGGTTCAGCCACATCCGCTTTCATGGTATTTTCAACGATGAAATGATGGTTTATCAGGAGAACGAGGAAGGCGAGCCGATCTATAACTGGGCTTATGTAGATAAGCTTTACGACTTCTTGCTGGAGGCAGGCATTCGTCCGTTCGTTGAGCTCGGCTTCATGCCGAGCCTGCTGCGTCGATCAGGGGAGACGATTTTCTGGTGGAGAGGCAACATCTCCCCGCCTGCGGATCAGAACAAGTGGAACAGCTTGGTTCGTGCCTTTCTCATTCACTGTCTCAATCGGTACGGTATCGAGGAAGTGAGGCAATGGTACTTCGAGGTATGGAATGAGCCCGACCTGTCCGGGGTCTGCTGGGCAGGGAGCAAGGAAGAATATTTCTTCTTCTATGAAGCAACCGCACGAGCCATCAAGGCCGTTGATTCCAGCTTGAAGGTTGGCGGGCCTGCGCTTGGCTACGGTTCATTATGGAATGACGAATGGACAGAGGACTTCATGGCTTATTGCCGGGATAGAAGCGTTCCGCTTGACTTCTTCTCCTTCCATGTCTATTCGGAGTACCCGCAGCGGAAGGATGAGGCTGACAAGCTTACGAGAATCATGCCTCCTTCCTATTACCTTGACAGCGTACTCAGGCTGAGGTCTAAGCTTGGCATAGAGAAATCGCCGTCTCTGGAGCTGTATATGACAGAGTGGAACTTCTCGTTATACGACCGGAATCTGATTCACGATACGATGTTTATGGCGCCATTTGTCATCCACCATGCCGCAGCGACAATCGGGACGATGGATGCGATAGCCTTCTGGTCGTTCACGGATGTGTTCGAGGAGAGTGTTGTCCCGCCATCACCATTCTACGGAGGTTTCGGTCTAGTGAATCGGGACGGCCTGAAGAAGCCGGGGTATTTTGCGCTGAAGCTGCTGGGCAAGCTGGGAGAACGACTCATAGCCAAGGGTGACGGATATATCGTGACTCGGAGGCAGAGAGGCGGACTGCAGCTTTTGTTCTATCATTACACGCATGTCGACAAGCTGTTCGCAAGCGGAGATTGGTCAGGCTTGACGGAACTGAGCCGTTATTCTGTCTTTGAGGAGAAAGGGCATAGAGCCATCACAGTACTGCTGGAAGGGCTGACGGGAATCTACAAGCTGACAAGCTATCGTCTGGATCGGGATTGCGGCTCTGTATTCGACGAGTGGGTAAAGCTCGGCGCGCCTCTGCACCCTACGCATGAAGAATTGGAGTATTTGGAAGGAAGAAGCGGACCGGCCCTTGCGGCGACAACGATTGAGGCACATGGACGATATGAGCTGAACTGCATGCTCTCGCCGCATGGCGTAGCGATGTATCTCCTTGAACCGATTTACGAATAACCAAGCAAGCATGGACGATATGCTCTTGGAAGAAAATCATCATAGACAACGAGCACCCCTGAGGCAGGGGTGTTTTTTGCTGTATAGGTACAATTTCCTCTAGGCAATCTATAGCTAACAAGCGATAATACGGCAAAATAACGACCTATCCAGGGCAAATAACGACAAGAAAGCGCTATCAAACAATTTTATACTAAATAAGCAATCATATGAGGCAATCAAATTGTATAGGGGGATTTGCGGATGGATCGTCTGATGAAATGGATGACGGAAAAATTTGCTCCGCGAATGGAGGCCATCACCAAAAATGTGTGGGTGGACTCGATACAAGAAGCAATTATGGTGACGCTGCCGATGATCTTTATCGGTTCGTTAATTACGCTGGTTTCGATATTGAAGGATTTTATACCCGCAATGCCTGATTTGACGCCGATTACGACGTTCAGTTTCGGATTGCTGGGGCTGTTTATTTCTTTCCTGACGCCTTATATGGTTATGCAGAAGAAGGAGCGACACAAGATCAAGCTCATCTCGGGCTTTACGGGCTTGTCCCTGTTCCTGATGCTGCTGAGTCCAACGTTCGGCGAGGACGGCTCCGTGCAGTTCGTGCTGGAGCGCTTTGGTCCGACAGGCATGGTTGCGGCGCTGCTCGTCGGTATTGTCGTGGCGGTCGTCATGAATGTATTCAACCGGTTCTCCTTGTTCAGCAAGGATACCAAGCTGCCCGAATTTATTGTGGACTGGTTCGATTTCCTTGTACCGATCGCTATCATTCTGGCAGGAGGATGGGTGCTGATTTACCAGCTTCACTTCGATATCTTTGCACTGATTATTAGTGTGTTTGAACCGTTGAATGCGATCAGCCAGACGCTGGCCGGGTTCGTTTTGTTCAACTTTATCGGTGTAGTGCTCTATTCCTTCGGTGTCAGTCCTTGGGTGATGGTTCCGATTTTCTATGCGATCTGGTTCCCGGCGATTGAGGAGAATGCGGCGCTTGTGGCTAAAGGGATGGACCCTATTAATATCAATACGTTCGAGACGTTTTTCTCCGGCTGGGTAGGCGTGGGGGGATTAGGTGCAACGCTGCCGCTGGCTATTCTGTTCCTGTTCGCCAAGTCGAAGAAGCTGAGCTCCATCGGCAAAGCGACGGTCGTGCCTTCACTCTTCAACATTAACGAGCCGGTCATCTATGGCGCGCCAATTGCGTTCAATCCGATTCTAATGGTGCCAATGTGGATTAACGGCATCATCATCCCGGTTATCGTCTATTTGGCTCTGGACTGGGGACTCGCGGATATACCGAGCCAGCTGTTCCAACTCTGGTATACGCCAATCGGCATTTCGACCTATATTGTATCCGGCATCAATGGATTGGTGCTGCTCGCCTTTGTCCTGTTGATTATGTTCGTCGTATGGTACCCGTTCTACAAAGTATATGATCTGCAAGAGCGCAAGAAAGAGGATGCGGAAGCTCAAGCGTAAAGCAGCCAGCACGAAAGAAGCTGCGAACGATCAAGAGTAAGCCGCAAGCTATGATAAAGGAGTGGGAGAATAATGAAACATACTGCCGAAGACCTGATAAAAGAAATGACGCTGGAGGAGAAGGCCGCCTTGTGTGCCGGACTCAATATGTGGATGACCAAAGGCATCGACCGGCTCGGTATCCCGGCTATTCATATGTACGACGGAACCAACGGCATTCGGAAGACCAGCAGCGATGAGGAAATGGGCATTACCAGTCAGAACTTGCCGGCAACCTGCTATCCTACCGGCTCGGCAATCGGCTCCTCATGGAATACGGAGCTGCTTAGGGAGATCGGCGTTGCTCTTGGCGCCGAAGGCAGAGAGATGGGCGTGGAGCTGTTGCTTGGCCCGGGCATTAACATGAAGCGTACACCGCTGGGAGGCCGTAATTTCGAATATTATTCGGAGGACCCTTGTCTGTCTGGCGAGCTGGGCGCAGCATTTGTGAACGGACTGCAAAGCCAGGGCGTTGGCGCTTCGGTGAAGCATTTTGCCTGCAACAATCAGGAGCACGAGAAGATGGTGACCAGTTCGGAGGTAGATGAGAGAACGCTTCGCGAAATCTATCTCAGCGCCTTCGAACGGATTGTGCGAAAAGCTAATCCATGGACCATCATGTGCTCATATAACTTGCTGAATGGCACGTATGCCAGCGAAAATGAGCATCTGCTGAATGATATCCTGCGCGAGGAATGGGGATATGACGGTGTCGTGCTGTCCGATTGGACGGCTGTTAACGACCGGATTCGAGGTCTCAAAGCTGGCCTTGATCTGGAGATGCCAGGTCCTGCAGACTACAACGCCAAAGCTATCGTTGCTGCCGTGCAGAGCGGAGCGCTGTCGGAAGATAAGCTGAACGCTTCTGTGCGCAGAATAGTGGAACTGGTTCGCAAGACGACGGCAGCCACCGAATCAGCTGGCGGTGCAGCAACCTCCTCCGATTATCACACGCTTGCAAGAAGGGCTGCGGCTGAAAGCATTGTTCTGCTTAAGAACGACAGCAGCATTCTGCCGATCAACCGCGAAGCGGTCAAGTCTATCGCTGTCATTGGACGTTTCGCAAAACAGCCTCGCATTCAGGGCGCAGGCAGTGCCGAGGTTACACCGACGTTCGTTGATATTCCGCTTGACGAGCTTCGTAAGCTTGCGGGAGACGAGATTGCCTTCACCTATGCGGATGGATACCCTCAGCAGGATATCATCGACGATGCCCTGATCGAGGAAAGCGCGAAGCTGGCTGCTGCTGCGGAAATGGCGATACTGTTCGTCGGCCAGCCGGAGTATGCGGAATCGGAGATGCATGATTTGAGCGGGATTGATCTGCCTGCCCATCAGGTGAAGCTGATCCAGGCCGTTGCCGCCGTTCAGCCGCGCTGCGTCGTCATTACAAGCAGCGGCACCGCTCTCGCCATGCGCCCATGGGTACAGCATGTACCAGGCATCATTCATATGTGGCTGACCGGACAAGGCAGCGGACGGGCGATCGCAGAGATACTGCTTGGCCATGTGAATCCGTCCGGCAAGCTGTCGGAGACGTTCCCTGTCAAGCTATCCGACAACCCTTCTTATATGAGAATTCGCGGCGAGAACGGCAAGCTCTATTACCGGGAGGGACTGTTCGTCGGCTACCGCTACTATGACAAGAAGGAGCTTGCTCCGCAATTCCCGTTCGGCCACGGACTGTCGTACACGACCTTCGCTTATGCCGGGATGAAGGCGGTCCAGCATGAGGGCGGCGTCACGGTGTCCTTCAGCGTGACCAACACAGGATCGGTATTCGGACAAGAGGTTGTGCAGCTATACGTCCATGATGAGGAATGCAAGTGGATCAGGCCGGATCAGGAGCTTAAGGCGTTCACGAAGATCGCGCTTGAGCCTGGAGAGTCGAAGGAGGTTTCCTTCGAACTGGAGGAACGTGAATTCGCCTATTACAACACGAAGTGGGGCAAATGGGTGGCTGAAACGGGCTACTTCCAGCTATCGGCCGGCAGCTCCTCGCGGGATATTCGGCTTCGTGAGCGGCTTTATTGCAACTTCGGGAAAGAGGAGATCTCGTTCCATAAGTTCAGTCTGCTGAATGACTGGATCAGCGACACTGACGCGCGCGACATTCTGGAGCGGACCCTAAATGCTATGAACGAGCATGTGGTAGACAAAGTAGTGTTGAATGAAGATTTTATCGGATTCTGGGGCGATTTCCCCGTCATTAAAGTCATTCAGATGTTCGGGCAGGTCTGGCTGAAAGAGAATACGCCGGATGCGGTGACAGAAGCGATGATCTCGGAATTCGAGCAAGTGCGCAGAGGGTAATCGAATCCGATTCAACTGGATTAATGCCCGCTTGACCAGACCATGAAGAAGTCATGTTTATCGTTTTCTTTATCACATAGAGGGGCTATCCCAAACGTCATCATTTTAGATGGCGGGGGGATACGCCCCTTTTTCATTTTGTAAGCGCGGACTGTTCCCGTTGGCCAGTAGCGCCAGCTCTTACCCCACCTTCTGGCCGTTGCCCGCTTGCTTCTTCCGAATGGATATCATAACGAGCACATTCATCAGAACGGGCGGGATAGCGGCAAGCAGGAAGCGCCACTCGCCTGTCACAGCGGAAATAATCGCGAACAACAACAGAAAGGATACGCCGATTGCAATACTCAGTACAAGTTGAAGTTTGCTGTTTCTTCCTTCATCAGGGTCCTCCGTCATGCGCGCATGAAGGATGAAGAAGGTCAGCCCCCAACTGCCCAGATGAACGAACAGCAGAATCGCCAGCGACGGGATCGTGCCGATCGACAGGCCGAATACTTCCAGCGACATCAGAACATAGATAGCCGTGATGGTGAAGTACCAGGAGATCGAACGGGATTTGCTTGCCATATAAGCGTGCATCTCATCCAGTCCGTTGTTTTTGGCGGCGGCGCGTCTGCCGAAATACCATCCTGCTATTCCGAACAGAAGCCCTCCGTATATGCCGAGATAAACCATCTACTTCTCCCCCTTTTCTTCAAATAGAAATACATCCTCGATTTGCATACGGAACGCTTTGGCGATTTTGAACGCGAGCTCCAGAGACGGGTTGTATTTCATCGTTTCGATTGCGATGACCGATTGTCGGGAGACACCGATGATTTCACCAAGCTGCTCCTGCGTCATGCCATGATCGGATCGCAATGACCGGATACGATTTTTAATAAGGAATCCCTCCAATCACCGAAGTTTCATGAAATGTAAAGCGAACTTTACGTAAAGTGTACTTTACATTCATACTCCATGTCAATCTTTTCCTGATTCAGGTTCTCATGCCGGATAAAAAACAAATAACGGGATACCTCGATTAGAGGCATCCCGTTGTTGATGAAGGCGATTAATCTGCCTTATTCGAGAATGTAGCATGAATGAGAACAACTTCCGCTTGCGATCCGATCCGAATCGGAGGTCCCCAGAAGCCGAAGCCGGAGGAGACGATGGAATGAAGCTGATCCTTTTGCAGGTAGCCCCAATCATTTTCGAATAATCGCTGGGTAACCAGATGCGCAGGCGCGATCTGTCCGCGATGGGTGTGGCCGGAGACGACCAGGTCGATGCCTTGCCGCTGCGCGATATCGAAGCCAATTGGCTGATGGTCCAGCAGCATCAAGGCATTCGAAGAATTGACGCCCTTGGTCAGCTCCGCGAGCTCAGCGCGCTCCTTGTCACTATAGTCTTTGCGGCCAATCAAGGTAAGCCAGTCCTCAATTTCCACGTATTCGTCGTACAGCACCGTCATGCCGCTTTCTTCCAGAAGATCGATCAACTCCTGCATCTCGCCGTTGAACCGGTCATGGTTCCCCAGCGATGCATAGACGCCATAAGGCGCCTTGATCCCGGCGAGTATCTCGCCGATCCCTTTCTTCTTGTAAGGCACGATATCGTCATCGATAATGTCCCCCGGGAATAGCACGATATCCGGCTGCAGCGCATTGATCTCCTCGACGAGCCGGATGGCGTGTTTTTTGCCAGACAAGTAGCCGAAGTGCATATCCGAAGCCATCGCGATTTTCAGCTCGCCGCTTTCGGGACCTGGCTTGTCGATGCTGATATCGTAAGAGCGAACGGTAGGCGTATACGCATTGTAGCTGCCATAGCCAATGAGCAGGAGCAACGCTGTGAGTGTGACGATGCCGGCCCACTTCTGTACATGATGGCGAGGAAGGGAGGTTAGTCTGGAGAGCCAGACGATCAGATGAACGACGGGCAGCATCAGCACAAGCAAGCTGAAGATAGCCAGCCAATAGGAGCCGATGATGTTCAGAATGGCCGAGCCGGCGAACACTCTGGCGAGAATAAAGGAAGCAGCCAGGAAGATAAGTGCGGCAATATAGAGCAGACGGAATCGCCGGGATACCGAAGGCCTCATCCAAGACCAGCCGCTCCAGCCTATGTAGAACACAATAAGTCCGTATAACAACAGAAAAACAATGCCGATTGCAATAAACATGGTGCCCTCCTTTAGGATGTTAGTCCCATTATATCATCCGGCATGCAAGAACTGAAAATTTGCCTGTCTCCAGAGGAGGCAGCGGTCTTCATGCATCGCAGCATGATACCGTGTTTGTGCCATTCACTTCTTCTCGCAAGTGGTTCACCTTCTATCCTGTTATAGCGGCTCCTTCATCGCAAGTCGTTAAAAATGAGCCAGTACAAGAGTCATTGTAAATGTTCAGCATACCGTACTTGAAATCAATCAGCATCAAAAAAGCCCAAGAAATCGCTGCCTGGCGAATTTCTCGGGCTTTTTCATTTGAAGTATTTAGGATGCTGTCTTATTGGACCTGCGCTTTGCCAAATGCGCTTCTGAAGTAAAGAATCGAGCATGCGATAGCGGCCAACACAACAACGGTCAATCCCCAGTAAATATTGCTGTAGGCGTGGGAGAGAGACAGGTTCTTCTGCCAGACCAGCGCGCTTGCCGCTATGGCCACGCCGAAGGCGCCGCTGAAAAATTGCAGGAGCTGGAACAGGCCAAGTCCCGAACCGATCTGGGACGGCTCCAGAATACGGGACATCTCGTTCGAGACGCTGCTGGATAGAATCGTAAAGCTTGTGCTGAGCAGCATATAGATGAACAGGATCGCCCAGTAAGACAACCCTTCGAACAGGGCGAACAGCACGACCGCAGCCAGCAGGAACAGCGGGATATAGCGGATGATGGTGCCGTTGCCGTTCGTATCAATATATTGGCCAACTCGTCTGGAGACGAACATCGCGAGCATAGCGCCCGGGAAGATGATCAGCCCTGCCTCAATAGCGCTTAGTCCATATTGCTTCACGAGAATTTGTGGCATAAGAAACAGCGTCGCAAAGCTGCACAGGTAAGCGGCGATGCCGACTCCGCCGAGGATCAAGTATGAACGGTTGCGGAAGAGCGACGGCAGTACGAACGGATTGGCTGCGGTGCGGATTCGCACAATAAACAAGATGATAGATATTAGACCGAGAGCCAGCGCGATAAAGGATTGGTTCGTCAGGAACAGAAGCAGACCTGTTGTACCAACGCCGATGAAGATGGCGCCAATCGCGTCGAAGGAGCCTTTTTTCATCTTTTCCTTCGGGATGTAAGCCGCAAATAAAGGGACAAGTACAATCGTGACAGCGGTCAGCACGAATAGAACATGCCAACCTAAGTATTCGACGACTGCGCCTCCAACTACAGGACCAAGACCGAGTCCTAAAGATACCGAGGACATAATCAGCGCCATTGCTTTCCCTCTGCGTTCAAGCGGAACATAACGCGAGATCAGCACCAGTGACAGCGCGGGGATCGAGCCTGCACCCGAAGCTTGAACAACGCGCGCGCCGATAAGCATAAGGAAGCTATTGCTGAACAAGCCTGCGATAGCGGCAAGACTGAGAGACAATATGCCGATGATGAAAAGTCTACGAATTGGAACGAAGTCAGCCAGTCGGCTGTACGTAATGGACGAGATCGCAAATACGATGGAGTACCCCGTTACAATCCATGATGTTGAGGATGCCGAAAGCTGAAAGGCTTCCGCTACATCCGGCAAAGCCAGATTAAACATCATCGTGTTCATGATGACGATGACAATAGTAATGCCGAGCAGTCCGAGTACAGCGCCTTCTTTCATAGCTCCTTGCTCAGCCGAATGATGAGTTTGCTTAGTCATGGGGTTTCACCTCTAATTCTTAAAGTTCGATTGTTATCGAACAATAGAATCATAGCACGCGTTATGGTATAATGCAATCATCTACATTATATTTTTGCAGGGGGCTATAGACATGAAAATATTAGTGCATCCCGACCGTGCAGATATCCATTTATCCTCTGTATTGTATGCCTTAAGCGATCCTCTCCGGCTTATGATCGTCTCTCAGCTTCGCGATGTATCGGAGAGAGCCTGCGGTGAATTTGAATTGCCTGTGGCCAAGTCCACACAATCTCACCATGTCCGTACGCTGAGGGAGGCTGGCATCATCTATGTACGCAGTGTCGGCACGCAACGGCTTATCTCGCTGCGTACTGTAGATCTGGAGGCGAGATTCCCAGGGTTGCTCTCTTCCATTCTGGAAGCTTATGAGAACTCGGGAGAGAAGGAGCGCATCATAAGCCCGGAGCATTCATCAGACTGATGAATAGCTTCTTATTATAGAAGCTTGTATAGAATCAACTTGAAGAAGCCGAATGGTTCATCTTATGGCGCAGTATTCTTGCCTGGCTAAGTCAGCCAGGCAGACTGCGTCTTTTTGTCGTGCTGAAGAAAGAACAGCGTCTCTTGCAGCTATTAGAGTCGTGAAAGTACTATTGAATAGTCGTATGGCGGGTAGCTCATAATGAGCAGAGGCGTTAGGATAGAGGGACGATTTTGCGGATGATGATAGCTGCCGGATAACCGAACAGAAAAGGGTGATCGCGCATGAGGGGACGGATAAGCGGTATCCCATGGCAAACGATTAGGGTCAGGCTGGTGCTTGGCCTTCTCTGTATAACCATTCCATTGATCGCGCTGCTGATCTACAACAATCGGTATAGCGTGAATGTCATTCACAACCAAGTAGCGAATTCGAACAAAAACCTGGTATCTGTCTTCATGAAACAGATCGATGACCAGCTCTCCGAAACGGAGCGTCATTTGATGGGTCTGATGCTGACGGAGCCCAATCTGCTGGCCATGGGGGAGGCGAGCCCGGAGGATGAATACATGATGGCGAAGAGCAGCGTGTCGCGCAGACTGACTTCGGATCTGATCGTCTATCCCTATATTGACGGTTTTTTTGTCTACTCGATCCCTAGACGGGAAAGTGTAGAAACCTTTCGTGACGAGATGAGCTACAAGGAGCTGACCAACATCAGGGCAACGGTAGAGCAGCTTGCTACCGGACTGGCTGAGCAGCCGACTCATCTGAACAACAAATGGCTGGTGCAGCAGATGAATGACGAGTTCTACATCCTGCGCTTGTTCGGGGACGGCAATCTCTATATAGGCGCCTGGGTGAAGGCGAAGTCGATGCTGAGGCCGCTTAGCGCTATGCATGCGGGAGATCGGGGCGCTTCTCTTATTGTAGGCGGAGAGGGGCAAATCATATCCAGCACGGAGGAGCTGGCACATGCGGGACTAGACTTTACCCGAGGGTTCGATAACCACTACTTGTCCGGGACGGATGAGGATTATCTGGTCGTTGGCGAATCCTCTGTGAAAGGCAGCTTCAATCTGGTTTCGGTGGTGCCGGACAGGCTCATTCTGGAGAATCTCCCTTACTTGGCAAAGGCTGCTTTGGTCGTAATCCTGATCGCTCTTGTTATGCTGCCGCTCAGCCTATGGTTTCTTCGCAAGGTGCTGCTGCTTCCGCTTCAGAAGATGACTAAAGCGATGCGGCGGATCGGAGAGGGCAATTTCAATACGAAAATTGAGGAATCTCCTCTACAGGACGAATTTCAGCTTGTGAACCGAACCTTCAATCATATGATTACGCAAATTGAGGAATTGAAAATTCATATCTACGAAGAGCAGATCAGCAAGCAACGCGCGGAGCTGAAGCATCTTCAATTACAAATCAACCCTCATTTTTTTATGAACTCATTAAATATTGTGTACAATCTGGCGCAGGTGAAGCAGTACAGCCTCATCCAAGAGATGACGATGTGTCTGGTCCACTATTTCCGCTATACGCTGCAAAGCAATCAATCTCTTGTGCTATTAAGAGACGAGTTGAAGCATGTCCGCAACTTCCTGCGCATCCAGCAGCTCAGATTCCCGCATCGTCTGGCGATTGAGATCGATGTGCTGGAATATTTGCAAGAGACGCAGGTTCCGCCACTTCTCTTGCAGACCTTTGTGGAAAATGTGGTGAAGCATGCGGTACGGATGGAGGGCACCAATACGGTGACGATTGAAGCGATGCTTAGCGGCTTGGAGGAAGAGCCGACGGTTATTCTGTCCGTCCGCGACAATGGCCCCGGATTTTCCGATGAGTCGCTGGAGTCGATCCGGTCAGGCAAGCAGCAAGTGGATGAGAAGGGCGAGCATATCGGATTGTGGAATGCCCGGGAGCGGCTGAGATTGCAGTACGGGGACCGCTCGTGGATGGATTGCTATAATGACGAACCGCATGGAGCTGTGGTGGAGATGGGCATACCGCTCAGAGCGGATTCGTCTCAGAAGGAGGAGAAGGACGATGTGTCAGCTTCTAATCGTAGATGATGAGCTCATCGCAGTGGAAGGGCTGAAGTCGGGTGTGCAATGGTCTGCTATCGGCATCAGCAAGGTATTCACTGCTCATAGCGCGGAGCAGGCGAAAATCATATTCGGACAGGAGAGGATTGATATCCTGCTGTGCGATATCGAGATGCCGCAGGCCACAGGACTTGAGCTGCTGGAATGGGTAAGACGGCATTATCCCCGGACGGAGACGATCTTCCTCACCTGCCATGCGGACTTCGGGTATGCCAAGCAAGCGATCCAGCTGGGAAGCCTGGATTATTTGCTGAAGCCGATTCCGTATCCGGATTTGGAGGAGACGATCAAACGGGCGATACGCAAGCTGGACCAGGACAACCGGAATAGCGAGTTCAGCCAATACGGGAAGTATTGGGTGCAGTATCAGCCGCTGCTTGTGGAGCGGTTTTGGCTGGACATCTTGAACCAGACCCTCCCCGGAGATGCGGAAGCGATCAGAAAGGCCGCGGAAGAGCGCAATATTCCCTATACGAATGAAATGCGTTTTCTGCCTGTGCTAATCCATGTTCGGAGATGGCATAAGAAGATTACGCTGCGCGATGAAAAAATTATGGAGTACGCCATCCGCAAGTCGGCGGAGGAACTGCTCCTGAATGAGCTGGAAAACGGTTTGCTGATTTCGCTTGGCGACGGCTATATGCTCGCCATGATGAATCTGGAGTCGCAAGCAGCGGTGAACGAAAAGCTGAGAGCAGGCTGCGAGCAATGGATTGAGGCTTGCAGGACCTACTTCTTCGCAGGCGTATCATGTTATATCGGAGAGACGGCCCATCCTGACCAGCTGGCTTACATGTTCCTTCGCCTGCGCAAGCTGGATGAGAACAATGTGGCTCATGATCAAGGGGTATTCTCCTTGCAGGACCCGCAAATCTTGTCCTCAGGAGGCATGCCGCCCGACATCGGAACCTGGTCCATTCTATTGAAGGAAGGCGCGCGCGAGCCGCTGCTGCTGGCGGTTGAAGATTATATGGAGGTGCAGGTCGCATCCGGCGGACTGGACTTCGACCGATTGAATCAATTCATACAAGACTTTCAGCAGATGGTCTATTATGTCCTGCAAGTAAAAGGCATCCAGGCGCATCAGCTATTTGGCGACAACGACTCCATTACGCTGCATGCTGCGGCGACGCGCACGTCGACCGATGCCTTGGACTGGATTCGCCATATCGTGGACAAGTCGATCCAGTTCGACAGTGCGCTCGACCAGACGCAGAGTGTAACGGAGAAGGCCAAGGCTTTCATTCATGAGCATCTCGCCGAGGATATTTCCAGGGACGATATTGCGAGTCATGTCTTTCTTAACCCGGATTATTTGACGCGGATATTCAAGAAAGAGACCGGTATGTCAGTATCCGATTATGTGCTGCAGCAAAGGCTTACCTTAGCGGCGGGTCTGCTGGCGCAAACGGAACTGTCGGTCAGCACGATTGCCAGCAAGGTCGGTTACGCCAACTTCTCGCATTTCTCCAGAATGTTCAAGAAGTATTTGAACCTGAGCCCGCTGGAATACCGAAGTCAGCAGCAAGCTGCTAGTCCCCGGCCCGCAAGTCGTGAAAGTGACAGTGGGAAGTCGTAAAGAGGGCAGAGTCATGACGGCTCGCGGTCGTACAATGAACACAGCACCAACCATTATACGAAAAGCGGGGGAGAACAAAATGAAAAACATCATGCGAGGGGCGACTCTGCTGCTGTTGTGCTTTGTCCTGGTTCTGTCGGCTTGCGGCAAGGGCAACAATGGAGCAGGCAACGGCAATCAGCCGGGCAGCAGCGCGAATACAGGGAGCAAACCGGACGAGAAGGTAGAGGAAATTATGGTAGCCTTCCCGCTCGTCAGCACCTCCCAGCAAGACTTGCAACTGGTAGAGGATGAGATTAATAAAATTTCCGAGGAGAAAATTAAAGTGCGGGTCAAGTTCCTGCCGATCAACGCAGGCGAATGGGCTCAGCGCATGAACCTGATCTTCAGCGGCGGCGAGACGCTCGATCTGACATTTGTCTCCGGATTAATGTACAGCAACATGGTTGCCAAAGGTCAGCTTATCGAACTGGATGAGCTGCTGAATAAGCATGGCGAAGGCATCAAACAAGCGTTCGACGAGAAGTATCTGAACGCAACCAAAATTAACGGCAAAATCTACAGCGTGCCGACCGTGCGCGACTTGGCGGGCAGCTATGGCCTCACGATGCGCAAGGATTTGGTAGACAAGTACAACATCGATATCGAAGCGATTCAGACATTGGACGATGTTGAGAACCTGTTCAAAACGATTAAGGCGAGCGAGCCTCATATTGTACCGCTCGTACCGGGCGGAGTCGGTCAGTCCTTCCGTGAGAACCATGTGTTCGTCGATCCGCTTGGCGACTTCATGGGCGTATTGCCTAATTACGATAACGATCTGAAGGTCGTTAATATGTACGAGATGCCGGAATACAAGGCATTTATCGATCGTATCCGCAAGTGGTATCTGGAAGGCTACATCCTGCCGGATGCGGCTACTAACAAGACAACAACGTTCGAGCTGATCAAGTCCGGCAAGGCCTTCTCTTATATGGCGCTGCAGAAACCAGGCTTCGCCGCGCAGGAGTCGAAGGCATCCGGCACGCAGATGGTTACGAAGGAATTGCTGCCGCCGGTAGCGACAACAAGCAACGTGACCAATGCGCTATGGGGCATTCCGGTAAACTCCAAGCATCAAGAGAAAGCAATGCAGTTCCTGAACCTGATGTATTCCGATGCTGATATCGTCAACCTATTCGACTGGGGGATTGAAGGCAAGCATTATGTGAAGGAGAAGGGCGAAGCCGACCATATCATCTCCTACCCTGCTGGTCAGGATGCTACGACAATCGGCTACAACATGCTGGGCTGGATGTTCGGCAACCAGTTCCTGTCGTATGTCATGAAAACTGATGATCCGGATATTTGGAAGAAGACGGCGGAATTCAATAGCTCCTCCAAGCCTTCCAAGGCGCTTGGCTTTGTATTCGATGCGTCTGCCGTGAAGACGGAAGTGGCGGCGGTGTCCAATGTCGTTACCCAATATAAGCTGCCGCTGGAGACGGGAAGCGTAGATCCGGACAAATTGCTGCCGGAATTCATCTCCAAGCTGAAGTCCGCCGGCATGGACAAGATTATCGCTGAGAAGCAAAAGCAATTGGATGAGTGGGCAAAAAACAACTCGGTTCAGTAATAGTGGGATGCCACACTTGCTGCCCGGCCAATGACGAGTTGGCCGGGCTTATTATTCCAGGCAGTCTCGGATAGAGAGGGAGAGAATAGGGTGAATACGACAACACGACGCAAGAGAGGAGCCCGGCTGCGCAGATTTATCCCGCTATACATTATGATGCTGCCGGGACTGGCTTATCTGATCATTAACAACTACTTGCCAATGTTCGGTCTGTCGATCGCGTTCAAGGACATCAATTATGCCAAGGGCATCTGGGCCAGCGATTGGATCGGTCTTAAAAATTTTGAATATTTGTTCAAAACGACCGACGCTTACATCATTACGAGAAATACGCTGCTCTACAATGCCGTATTTATTGTTCTCGGTTTGGCGATTGCGATCGCTATAGCGATTCTGCTTAACGAGATTAGAAGCAAGATGGCGAGGGGCTTCTATCAAAGCGTGATTTTGCTGCCTTACCTGATTTCCATTATTCTGGTCAGCTATCTCGTCTATGCCATGCTCAGCGTGGATGCGGGCTTTATTAACAAGACGATTCTGCCCATGTTTGGTCTTGACCCGATCTCCTGGTATTTGGAGCCGAAGTATTGGCCGTATATCTTAACCGTCGTCCATATCTGGAAGGGAGCGGGCTACTCCTGCATCATCTTCCTGGCGGCAATCTTAAGCATCGATCGCGAGTATTACGAGGCGGCGGAGCTGGACGGCGCGTCGAAGTGGATGCAAATTCGTAAAATTACGTTCCCGATGATCACGCCGATCATCACCATGCTGACGCTGCTTGGCATCGGACGCATTTTCTATTCCGACTTTGGCCTATTCTATCAAGTGCCTATGAATTCTGGCGCGCTGTATGAAACAACGAACGTCATCGACACCTATGTATTCCGCGGGCTGATGCAGCTTGGCGACATCGGCATGTCGGCGGCGGCAGGTTTCTATCAATCGCTGGTCGGCTTTATTCTGGTGCTGGTATCCAACTATATTGTGCGCAGGTTCGACAAGGATAATGCCTTGTTCTAGGGAGGGAGATTCATATGACGAAAGAATACCGGGGCTGGCGCTGGTCGGCGCACATCATATTAGGCTTGTTCGCGCTGGCGTGCATCTTGCCGTTTGTGCTGCTGTTCACCTCCTCTGTGACCGATTCGAAGGTGATTGTGACGGAAGGTTATACGTTCTTTCCTTCCAGTCTCAGCTTTGCCGCTTATGATTACCTGTGGCAAAACTCGAAAATGATCTTTAATGCTTACGGCATTACGATTCTGACGACGGTGATCGGCACGACGGCAAGCTTGCTGATGACCTCCATGCTCGCATACCCGCTGTCCCGCAAGGATATGCCCGGCGGTATGGTGCTGGCTTTTATCGTATTTTTTACGCTGCTGTTCAACGGGGGCCTTGTCCCTACTTATATGGTCTACACGCAATTATTTGATATTAAAAACACGCTGCTGGCTCAGATCGTGCCTTGGCTGCTGATGAACGGCTTTAATGTGCTGCTCATGCGCGCATTTTTCATGAACAGCGTTCCGAAGCCTGTTCTGGAGTCGGCGAGCATTGATGGTGCGGGCGAATTTACGATCTACTACAAGATTGTGCTTCAGCTGTCGCTGCCGATCATGGCGACGATTGGGCTGTTCCAGGCACTTGCTTACTGGAATGATTGGAACAATGGGCTTGTATTCGTGACCGACTCTGCACTGTTCAATCTGCAAAACGTGCTGAACCGGATTATGAGCGATATTGAGTTTCTGTCCAGCAATGCCAGCATGGGCTCCGGCAGCATTATTGCGCAGCTGCCTAGCGAGACGTTCCGCATGGCGATTGCGGTTATCGGCATTTTGCCGATCTTGATCGCGTATCCGTTTTTCCAGAAGTTTTTTGTCAAAGGTCTGACCATCGGCGCTGTTAAAGGCTAAGGAGGAGAACACGATATGATCGGATTATGGCATGCAATTGTAGAGACGCCATCGATGAAGATGAAGCTTCAGTTCAAAGTTTCGAAGAAAGCCGTCTATACGCTGGACATGGCGACGGAGCCGCTCGCTATTCCTATACAGATGGATACGCTGTCGGTCGAAGGCAACAGTCTGACAGCCAAGGCGAAGGCGTTCTGGATGCCAGGGGAGGAAATTGAGGTTCGCTTGGCGTTCAAGGAGGATGCCTTTGAGGGGGATATCTATATCCCTGCCATTGGCAAGCTGCCGCTTCAAGGCGCAAGAGGGCGCGGCCCGCATCTGTCGGAAGCGCTTATCGAGGAGATTGTTCCTTACCGGAAGGAGTCGGTACGAGAACGGTCCGACGAAGAGATTGAATTGGAGGTCGAATCTCTCCTGGGACGCATGACGCTGGAGGATAAGATCGGCCAGATGTTCCAGGTGCTGGCCTCGAACTTCTCGTTCGGCAACGCGGTTGCGACCGATCCGCCGGAGAAGCTTATTGCGGAGGGACGGGCAGGCTCCGTCCTCGGCGCATTCGATGTCAGCCGCGTGTTCAAGCTGCAGAAGATCGCCGTGGAGCAGTCGCCGCACGGCATTCCGCTGCTGTTCAACGCGGACATCATCCATGGCTCGCAGACGGTATTCCCTGTGCCGCTGGCGTGGTCGTGCAGCTGGGATACGGAGGCGATCAAGGAGGCTTGCGCCATTGCGGCGAAGGAAGCCAGCGCGTCGGGCACGGTCTACAATCACGGCCCGATGATCGATATCGGCCGCGATCCGCGCTGGGGCCGCGTAGTGGAAGGCGCGGGGGAGGACCCGTACCTGGGTGCGCTAATAGCGAAGGCGCAGGTCGAAGGCTTCCAAGGGGAATCATTGTTCCACGCGGAGACGATTGTCGCTTGCCTGAAGCACTTTATCGGATACGGCGCTTCCGAAGGGGGACGCGACTACAATACGGTGGACATGTCCGAAGCAACGCTGCGGAATGTCTATCTGCCGCCATTCCAAGCCGGACTTGAAGCGGGAGCCGCATCAGTCATGAACGCCTTCAACATCTATCAAGGCGTGCCGGTTGCAGCCAGCGAGGAGCTTCTGAAGCGGCTGCTCCGCGAGGAGCTTGGCTTCGACGGCGTGCTGATCTCGGACTATGGCGCAGTGGACGAGATCGTTCAGCACGGCTTTGCCGAGGATGAGCGAGAAGCGGCCAAGATGGCTGTGAATGCGACGATGGATATCGAGATGGCGACGCGCTCTTATGAGCATCTGGCGGAGCTGGTTCGCGAGGGCAGCGTGCCGGAGGAGACGGTTGATGCAGCTGCCCGCCGCATTCTGCGGCTGAAGTACAAGCTGGGGCTGATGGATGATCCGTTCCGCTATATCCGTCCGGAGAAGGAGCAAGAATACCACTTTCATGAGGATCATCTCCGGGCAAGCCGGGAGCTTGCTCAGAAGTCCATTGTGCTGCTCAAAAATGACGGTGTATTGCCGTTAGCGAAAAATAGCGGCAAGCTTGCGCTGGTTGGCCCGTTCGCTGACAGTAAGGACTTGCTGGGGCCATGGCAATTTTCCCGCTACGGTCATGAGACGGTGTCGCTCTACGAGGGACTTGTCGCTAGTGGAATCGGGGAAGATCGGCTTCTATACGCGCAGGGATGTGGCGTCAATGATCCGCTGGAAGAAGGGATTGAGAAGGCGCTTCAGGTTTGCGCACAAGCAGATATCGTCGTGCTGGCTCTTGGAGAGAGCAGCGATATGTCCGGGGAGGCGGCATCCCGTCTTAGCATTCACTTGCCGGAGGCGCAGCAGCGTCTTGCGGAAGCAGTAGTGGCGCTGGGCAAACCTGCGGTGCTGGTGCTGACGAACGGCAGGCCGCTAGTGCTTGATTGGTTTACTGCGAATGTCAGCGCCATCGTAGAGACATGGTTCCTCGGCTCGCAGGCCGGACTTGCTATTGCAGATGTCCTGACGGGAGCGTACAACCCGTCAGGCAAGCTGACGATGAGCTTCCCGGCGCATCAGGGACAGGTTCCGGTCTATTATAATCACTTCCTAACGGGCCGGCCGCTGACGGAAGCGAACCGGAACAGCAAATATATATCAAAGTATCTGGACGGACCGAACGATCCGCTGTATCCGTTTGGCTATGGCTTAAGCTACAGCCGATTTGAGTATTCCGAGCTGAGGCTGGACCGTTCCGCGATTACTGGGACCGAGAAGCTTACCGCTGCGGTTACGGTGACGAATAACGGCGATGCCGCCGGGGAAGAGACGGTACAGCTTTATATTCAGGACTGCCATGGCAGTATTGTGCGTCCAGTCAAGGAGCTAAAGGGCTTCCGCAAGCTTCAGCTTGCGCCGGGCGAGAGCGGGGAAGCGGTATTCGAGATCGGAGAAGCGGAGCTTGTGTACTGGTCCCCGGGCAAGGGATACGGGGCAGAGCCGGGCCGGTTCAACTTGTATATCGGCGGAAGCAGCCGGGATGCGCAAGCGGCGGAATTCGTATGGACGGACAGCAAGTCAAAGAGTTAAGGGGTCAATCAATATGCGGGGAGGAATTACGATGGGGAACAATCGCGACATGAAGGCGCTAATCAAAGAGATGACGTTGGAGGAGAAGGCGGGGCTATGCTCGGGCCTCGATACTTGGCATACGAAAGGAATTGAGAGGCTTGGCATCCCGTCCGTTATGGTGACGGACGGCCCGCATGGCTTGCGCAAGCAACGCGCGTCGTCTGACCATTTGGGCTTGTTCGACAGCGTTCCAGCGACATGCTTTCCGTCTGCGGTCGGTGTAGCCAGCTCTTGGAACCGCGACTTGATCGAACGGATGGGGCAAGCGCTTGGCGTGGAGTGCCAAGCGGAGAATGTAGCAGTGTTGTTAGGGCCGGGTGCGAACATCAAGCGCTCTCCGCTGTGCGGACGCAACTTCGAATATTTCTCCGAAGACCCGTACCTCTCCTCGGAAATGGCGGCTTATCATATCAAGGGCGTGCAAAGCGAGGGAGTCGGCACTTCGCTGAAGCATTTTGCCGTGAACAATCAGGAGCATCGCCGGATGACCTCTGATTCTATCGTGGATGAGCGGACGCTGCGGGAGATCTATCTGGCCAGCTTCGAGGGTGCGGTCAAGCAGTCCCAGCCGTGGACGGTCATGTGCTCATACAACAAGGTGAACGGCGAATTCGCTGCGGAGAATGAGACGCTGCTGACTGCGATATTGAAGGAAGAGTGGGGCCATGAAGGCTTTGTGGTCTCGGATTGGGGCGCGGTGAACAACCGGGTGAAGGGACTGGCTGCCGGTATGGAGCTGGAGATGCCGTCCAGCCATGGCGAGGGAGATCGCGCCATTATCGAAGCGGTCAAGGGCGGCACACTGCCGATGGAGAAGCTGGATCAAGCTGTAGAGCGGCTGCTTCGCGTAATCTTCAAGTCTGTCGACGGTCGGAAGCCCGACACGGTATTAGATCCTGCCGCCCATCATCAGCTGGCCCGCGAGGTGGCTCGCGAAAGCATGGTGCTGCTGAAAAACGAAGACGGCATTCTTCCGCTTAGACGGACCGGAACGCTGGCGGTCATCGGCGCTCTGGCGAAGGAGCCGCGCTATCAGGGCAGCGGCAGCTCCCAGATCAATCCGACACGTCTAGAGGATATTAGCGAGGAATTGGCTCGCTCGGCAGGCGTCGGCGTGAAGCTGACGTATGCTCAGGGTTACGAGCTTAATCAGGACGATACCTCCGAGGAGCTGACGAAGGAAGCACTGGAGCAGGCTTCCCAGGCGGATGTAGCCGTATTGTTCGCCGGATTGCCGAAGCGCTATGAATCGGAAGGGTTCGACCGCAAGCATCTGCGCATGCCAGCCAATCAAGTGGCTCTGATCGAAGCGGTGGCGGCGGTTCAGCCGAACCTTATCGTCGTGCTCAGCAACGGCGCGCCCGTAGAGATGCCTTGGCTTGGCAGCGCCAAAGCTGTGCTCGAAGCGTACCTGGGAGGCCAGGCGCTGGGCGGCGCTATCACCGATCTGCTATTCGGGGATGCCAATCCGTCCGGCAAGCTGGCGGAGACCTTCCCGGTAAGGCTGAGCGACAATCCTTCTTATTTGTTTTACCCGGGCGAGGGAGACAAGGTGGAATACAGGGAAGGGATCTTCGTGGGCTACCGCTATTATGACAAGAAGGACATCGAGACGTTGTTCCCGTTCGGACACGGGCTTAGCTATACGACATTCGAATATACTGAGCTTGCCCTCGACAAGCGCGAGCTGACCGATACAGAGAAGCTGACCGTGACGGTCAAGGTACGCAATACCGGCTCTGTGGCGGGCAAAGAAGTTGTGCAGCTGTATGTACGTGACGTTGAATCAGAAGTGATCCGTCCTGACAAGGAGCTGAAGGGCTTCGTCAAGGTGGAGCTGGCTCCGGGGGCAACGAAGACCGTTTCGTTCGAGCTGGATAAACGGAGCTTCGCCTTCTATGATGCAGATGCTAGTAACTGGAGAGTAGAGACGGGGGAGTTCGATATTCTCATCGGCCAATCTTCGAGAGAGATCGTGCAGTCGGAACGAGTGACCGTTCACTCCACAACGCCACAGTCGCTGGTCTTTCACCGCAACTCCACAGTATCGGATTTGATGCAATCGGAGAAGGGAAAAGCCTTTGTCCAGCAGTTTATGAGTATGCTTCCGTTTGCCGGGGCAGTCGGGGAAGAGCACAAGGAGATGCTCCAGGCGTTTATGTCGCATATGCCACTTCGGGGACTGATCTCCTTCAGCGGAGGTAAGTTTACGGAAGAGAGGCTGGCGGAAGTGATCAAGGGGTTAAATGCCGCTGAGAGCAACTGACATCAACTAGGAGATAGGAGGCTGGACAGATGAATATATCATTATTTCCGTTATACCCGCAGCCCCGCAAGCTTGAGCTGCGGGAAGGGAGCGGTTCCTTCTCGGCTGACTTTGCGCTAGAGAGCTTGAACGAAGAGGCAAGGAGAGCAGAGTCCGTCGTGCGCGTTAAGGATAGACTTGAGGCAGATGTAGCGCGCAGACAGGGCAGCGCAAGCGATATCGAGGGAGCGGAGTCGCTTGGATCCGTGCCCGCGACAATTTTGCATATTGCATGCCATCCGGAGCTGCATGCCCAAGGCTACACGATGGAGTGGAACGGCGAACGGTTGGAAATTGGCTATAGCGCAGTAGAAGGCTTGCACTATGCGGTCGTTACGTTGGAGCAGCTGATCACCCGCCAAGGGATCGCGTGCGCATGCTTCCGCATCGAGGACGAGCCGGACTTCCCGGTCAGGGGCCTTATGCTGGATATTGGACGCAACAAAATTCCGAAGATGGAGACGCTGTACCCCTTAATAGACCGGATGTCCGAGCTGAAAATGAACCATTTGCAGCTTTATATGGAAGGCTTCTGCTTCGACTATGAGTCGTTCCGGGATTCCTTCCCGGAGGCAACGCCGATTAGCGGAGCGGAGTTCCGCGAGCTGGATGCTTATGCGAAGGAGCGGTTCATCGATCTGGTGCCGAATCAGAACTGTCTCGGCCACATGGGGCCTTGGCTGGCGAAGCCGGAATTCGCCGACCTCGCGGAGCATCCGGGCGGGCAGGAAACGCCGGTCTCGATCAAGCTGCCGCCGCTTACGCTCAATCCGCTCGATAGTCGGTCGATCGATTTGGTCCGCACGATGTTCGGTGAGCTGCTGCCGCATTTTACATCAGAATACGTCAATGTGAATATGGATGAGCCATTTGGCCTTGGCAAAGGGCAAAGCAAAGAACGCGCCCAAGAGGTTGGAGTGGGCAAGGTATATATGGATTATGCAGAGCAAGTATTCGAGATCATTCGCAGCCATGGGAAACGCACGCTGATGTGGGGCGATATTCTGACCAAGCATGACGAGATTATTCCGCTGCTTCCGAAGGACGTTACTGTGCTGGACTGGAACTATGAGAGCCATACCTCGTTCGAGGCGAACGGCAAGCTGCTGCAGCGGCATGGCGTGCCGTATTACGTCTGCCCGGGCACTAGCACATGGTCGTCTATTACGGGACGGACGGACAATATGCTGACGAACATTGCCGATGCCGCCCGCAGCGGCAAGGCATACGGTGCTGCCGGTATGATTGTGACGGATTGGGGCGATTCCGGCCACTGGCAGCCGCTGGTCATGAGCTATCCAGCTTATGCTTATGCCGCAGGCACCGGTTGGCAGACGGAAGCCAACCTGGAGCAGCATGAGCAGATGGAGCGGTATGTGACGGACTGTATGCTGCAGGATGACTCCGGGCATGCGGGCAAGCTGATTCTCGAGCTTGGGCGTTACATCAACCTGGAGAACAGCACGCTGGAGAATATGACGTATACGAACCATTTGCTGAACCGAGGACTGTCGACGAAGGAGAAGCTGCTGTCGGAAACCGATATGATCATTAAGCTGCTCGTGGAGATTGGCGGCAGGGGCATACCGTTCCAGCTTGACTACCGCTATGACGATATGCTGGCATGGCTGAAGGAGCAGAAGGATGCGATTGGCGAGCTGCGGTTGAAGCTGGGAGACGCGGAGATGGTCTCGCAAGAGCTTGCGCATGCGATCTCCTTGATCGAGCATGGCTCCGGTTTGCATCGCTTTATCTTCGGCCTGGAGCTGCCGGATGGCGAAGCGGAGCTCGCATGGCTGCGCAAGCTCCATAGCGAGCTTGCTTCCATCATAGCAGAGTTCGACCGTCTATGGCTGATCCGCAACCGTAAGGGCGGCCTCGAAGTCAGCACCCGCAATCTTCATAAGCTGCTGAAGCAGTATGAGGAGCGGCTTGCGGAGCTGGAGAACGCGTAACTTTTTAACAATAGGAAACGGAATTATGCATCTTAGATAAAGCAAAAAGGGCTCCTTAATCGAGAGCCTTTTTGTGATGAGTTGGGCTTTTACGCTAATTCAATGTTGCCCAAGATGAAAAATATACCAAAAGCCTCTTGTTTTCATATTAGGAATTAGGTATTCTATGGGGGCTTTTAACTAACGATATGGGAGCGTGAAAAGTTTGAAGAAGGGCGTTTTTGCTGCTGTCATCAGTGCAGCCATGCTAGTAAGCATGGGAACCGGAGCATTGGCAGCAACCAAGCTGCAAGAGATTAAGGCATTCTTGAATCCGGAAATTAAAGTGAAGGTAGACGGCAAGCCAATCCAGCTGAGGGATGCTAATCAGAATGCCATTGTGCCGATTAATTATAACAACTCTAATTATTTTCCGATTCGGGCGATTTCTGATGCTTTGGGGATTGCAGTTGATTACGACACCGCAACTAAAACGATTATTTTGGGTGAAAAAGTCGATGGAACTGCAATAGCAAAGGGCTTTGATGATATGTACCATACCAAGGACCCTGCCCAAACGACTTACAAAGGCGTCAATTACAAGGAAGCGTATTTCAATAATGGCTCTGGAGACCGCAGCGGCAGCTTCATGCTGTATCCGAAGAAAGAGCATCAAAAGCTATATCTTCAAATAGCGGCTGTCGGTGAGGATCTGGAGAATATCGAGATCAAGGACAGCGACAACGATATTATCTTGAAGCAAACAAAGGTAATCAAAGTCGCAGACGGACTTGTCACCATCGAAGCTGATATCGGCGGAGTGAGCTCGCTGTTCGTGAATTTCAAGATTAAATCTGATGGAGCTGTATTTGTGCCTTTGAACACTTCTTATTACAAGTAAAATCTTTTATACGTCTCTAATAGTATGGACCTCATAGAGGCGAAATTACGGCACAGCTTGCTTGTCTGAAGTGGGACAATGCGAGTTGTGTCTTTTTTATTATATTTTGATATTTTTAGAACTGATTCCAATTAATTTCATCTAATTACTTTGTCAAGGTGCTTAACATTTGAAGGTCATTGATAGTAGTATGACATATGAGCATATGAGGTTGATTATTGTTTGTTCCCTTATTTTTGTTTTTTTATGTCGGACGTATTTTAGATGGAGCTTCTTTAAATCGGATCAATCCATTAGCCGTGAAGAAAGATCGTTATTATATCCAGAATTGCAGACATGTCCAGTATAAGCACTTCAGCGCAAGCTGCAGTTAAGGATGCCGGAAGAGCAGGAATCATCAAAGGGAAAGATGACGGCTTTTTTGATCTGAAGGGCAATGCAACACGTGCAGAGGCGCTTACGGTCATTCTAAATGTTTTGAATCTTCATTCGGATTTGAAGCAACTGCTGGATAGTCTGAAATAAATATTATCCTCAAACAGCACCAAGCAACCCGCAAGAAAGGTATTGCACCAATGCCTTTCTTGCGGGTTATATGTTTTGAGAACATATCGGCTTCCAACTGTATTTTAATTAGTCAATCGTCTTTTTTTCACGGCGTACTACTTTCGTAGGACTACAAGCATAGACTTCTTTTTATATAATGCAAAGTATTGTCGAAAGCAGGAGATTCTTTGTAGAAAGGAAGGAATGTATGAGATCTGTAGTTCGAATTAAGAAATTAGTTGCATGTCTGTTAGTACTAGTGCTGATGACGACGAGTATAACGACATCGGCATTTGCGATGGCGCCGGAAGGAGGTCGCAGCGATAATAGTCCATACAATACCGAACTGCTGCGCCTATTGGAGGAGGAATATGGTGCCGAGCAGGCACCTGCAATACTGGAGATGATTCAGAAGCTTGGTCTGATCGACACGAGCGGTCAGTTGCTGAGCCACCCTATTTTTTTGAACGGCAATAGCTATACGCTGGAAGAGATGAAACGATTATTAGCGGATGAGAGTACCGATTTGACACAAATCGCCGAAGTGGATGGCGAACCAATCACGCTTGCCGCACTAATACAAATGATAGCGATTGAGGAGCAGCTCTCAACGCTGTTGTCTGCCGGAGATAACTTGAGCTACGACCATCTGGACAGTCTCGACTCGCTGTTGTCGCAAGTTGAAGGAGAAGGCGGTTTACGTTTTGTCGACGAAAATGGCAACCCGGTAGTGGGAGCGAAAGGGGTTGCGTCGACAACCGGCAATGATTATGGAGACGAAACGGTTGTATCGGTAACGAAGCTGGAAGAAAAGAAAGACGTTTCATACACAGAAGAAGTCAGTTTCACGTTTCAGCTGAACAGAGCGCATTCGGAAAAGGTATCCTTTTCCTATGAGCTGATGGAGAGTACGCTTCGTATTCAACCGCGGAACAATCAGGTTATTAAAGGAACGATCGAATTTCAAGCGGGCGAAACGACCAAAACGGTTAAATTTTCAAATCTATGGGCTCAACGAAATTTTGTTCAACCGTATTGCCCAAGCGGAAGAGCTGATTTCAGCAGTACTCTGAGCAGTTATCAGAATTATGTTTGGGTGAGTTATGGGCGAGCGGATTATTTGCATTTCTACGACTTCAATAATTTGGATCGAATAGACTTTGACAATCTGGAGACGACCCGGGATTATGTGCCGTTTACCCATGCGTATGAAGGAGGCGGCTACCTTTCCTTTACATTAGGTACAGGACAAGGGCTCTATAAAAGCGATTCACTGAATGGTACCGGCTTCGCAGCATGCTACTATCGGGCTGATCGGAATGCTTCGATGAATGAGCCGTCTATGCTGGAGGTCAAGGCGAAGGAAGGCTCCTATACAACAGGGCAGGTTGTGCCCATTCAAGTGCTTTATAGCAATATCATTTCACGCGAGCAGCCGAGAGATCTGGCGACCATGCCAAGATTGTCGCTTGCTGGAGGCGGCGTTGCTTATCCGGACGTCATGCCTTTTGCTGACTTTAAGAGACCGGAAGTTTACAATTTGGCATATCCAAGCCAGTCTCTCATAGGCGGCTATATGGCTGTTGTTGGCAAGGGGATGACGCCTGATGATCTAAAGGTGGTTGGTGCTTTGGATGAAACATCGGCTGTACTCCTAGGGCCTAATGCCTTTGAATATCGCAAAATCGGTGCGATTCCATGGGATGCGGAATTTACCAATACGCCTAATATTGTGGTCAGTCCTGCGCGGGGAGATGCTTTTCAGTCGCTGATGCTGGACAAAGCCAATTATACGATTGGACAGACATTGAAAGCGACGCTCGAGCTCAGTACCGCCAACGGAGAAGCTGATTGGCTGATTGATGGGGTAACGACTTCTGAGGACATTGCCAAGCGAATAAAAATTTCGATTGGCAACAGAGAGAATGGCTTATTTAATTTGCATTGGAAGCTTGGTGAGGATGGGCTTCCTTTGTCTCCTCCTGTACTGGAAGGGGAATTGCAGATTACGCAAGGCGTATATGATGCGTTAAAGGACGGGGATGCAGCGACAGACGGCAAGCAGCTCCGGGCGAAAGTTTACTACAATCGCAATATGACACCAGGTGCGATCAATACTGGAAATTCGCAGGATTTCGGGATGCTGGGAAGTCAGGCGGTCAACTTCCAAGTGACAAAGCCGAAATATATTGCTTCCGGGGATTTAGCCATTACTTATCCTGCATCGTGGCCATCCGGCACGCCGTATGTAGTCAATTTGATTGATGCAACGGCAACAAAGCTGGACTTCACGTATCCTTTGGATGCTACGTACGCGACGCCTGATCAGTTCGAATGGCGCAGCAGCGACACCTCGATTGCAGAGATTATGGCCGATGGAATGATTGCTCCCAAGTCGGCAGGCGAGGTTGTTTTCACCTTGGCGGCCAAGAACAATGGAGAAGTTGCTGAAGCTACAGTAAATTCGCAGCCGTTTACGATTAGCGCTGACGGCTCTGCGGCAGTGGTTGTTCCGAGCTTTGCCAATCGTGTGTATGTTAACAAACATAAGGATGCCAATGTGATCTGGTCTACCAACGTGATGGAGCGTTATAAAGAATTGGCTGGAGCGAATGGCGCGGTACAGGCTGCCAACTTCAAGGTTGAATTTTACGAAGGATTTTTTGACGAGGCTCAGCTTGCTGCCCGGCAGCCGGCTCAGTCCTGGGAAGCTCCGGCTACCGCTGAATTGATCAATGCCACAAGCTTTATCATTCCGGGGCAATATATGAGGGACATTTCAAGCAACAATGTGCCTAGCTATACGGTTCGCATTCGTACAGCCAATCCGGAAAATAAGCTGTCTACGCTTTCCGCAATTTCTTATATCGTCGTGAAGTCGGAAGCGGCGATCGTCACGCTTGACAAGTCGATGGGGCAGTTTGTGCTCGATTCGGTCGGCAAGCTGCCAATTACATGGACGCTGGACAATTTCGATCCGATTAACAAAGGGGAATTTGAATTCCAGATTACGAAAAACGGAATGGTGATTCCGGAAAGCCGTATTGTGTTTGATAAGGCGACAGGTCAGTTTAGCGATGCGCAAACCTCGGCAACAGGCGGAAGCTATAGCCTGAACATTGATCCGGTGACCGAAAGCAAGCGAATCAAGGATGTCTATGCGATTACTCTAGCTGTGAAGAACAGCATGGATTCAACATGGTCGTATGATTCGTTATTTTTGCAAGTGTACAAAAGCGACGCCTTGCAATTGCAGATAGACGGTCAGCCTATGTCATCGTATACGATGAGCAATATCGACCGCATCAAGCAGATGACGAGCGATCAGATTCTCGCATTGAAGCGCAATATTACGCTGAACAATGAGCTGGGGATTAATAACAAGGATTATGAGGATCTGGGCGAGATTACAGACCAGATCGCTTGGAAGTCCGGCAACAATCAAGCGGGCGCAATCTATCACCGCAGCAATGGCTATATTGAGGATATTGAAAGATTCAACAATTCTTCGTATCAGCCGAAGCAAAAGTTTTTATTGGCCGGCTTGAATGACGGCAATACCAGAATTACAGCAACGCATGCCCGCACAGGGATCAGCGCGGAGCTGGATGTAACGGTGGAGACGCTAAAGGACAAATTGTATGTATTCCAATTCTATCCGAAGTCGGAGACAATCTTGACGTATACGAACGGCGATGGCGCTGAACAAACCGTGACCAGCGATGCGAACGGAGAGCTGGCGCTGTTTGAGGAAAGCGGCATAGCGAGCGATGTTTATGTCACTTCAGTCTTTGACGGCACGACCTATACAGGGGTATTGAGTCAGGACAGACTGCTGACGAAGGAAGGAAATCCGGCGCTAATGGAGCTGTACCCGATCAATATCTTGCAGCTTCGCCAATTGTCGAAGGTCGAAGTATTCTTTAAAATGCCCGACGGTAAGCCATATACCGGAAAAGTGACGTACCGCGGCGGTGTATATAAGAACGGATATTATGCCGAAGCGACAGAAATTGGCGGTACGGGCGTGACAGAAACTTTGGCAGGGGACGGCAAGCTGGAAGTTATATTCGATACGACAGACTTTTATTCTCTTGCCGCCGGGGAGCAGAATGCGGCGAATTTATCCGCCAAGGACAAGCTTGAATTTATAATAGAAGCTCAATTTGAAGATGATCGCTATAATCCGAGCCTATTAACATTTGACGGGGATGCAAGCCCGGTTGACCGCATCACTATCGGCGATAAAATCGCCCGCATGATCGGCAATGAAAGCCAGCAGCCAACGCCAGTAATCGTCAATCAATATGTGAGCAATGGCGATCCTAGATCCAAAATGGATATTCGGGATTACATAGGCAAATTTGGACCCAATAATGACTTCCCGCATATTGATTTGACGACAGAACTCTTATGGTGGGGCGAAGAAGTGAATGAGGAAGCCTACGCGGAATTGGAAACTACAAAAGGTTTGCTGCCGCAAGGTCAGTCTTACCAGACGGTCAAATATCCGTTCTCGGATATATGGCTAACGCGCCATGTGCAAATATTGAACAAAGATACGATCTGGCTTGAAAAAGCGCGATCAGAATCGGTTCTTTTCAAGCTTTACGACAAGCCGGGCAGTTTCCGCAAAAGCTTCCCGGGAAGGTCAAAGCCCGTCAATATGATCGGTGTAGCTGATGTAAGCAGAACGGATCTGCGCTCCAGCATTCAGAAGCTGAAAGACGACATGAACAGTACAACTGGAAGCACCACGGGTCCGAGCAATAACGATAAAGTAGTTCTGGAAACACTGAGCTTATTAGGAAATATGAAAATGGATGTTGGTCCGCTTTCGATGAGAGTGTACCCGACGGATGACCCGATGGTTTTCAAAATGATTATGTCGGCTTCTCTTAATAAAATGGCATCGACGCAAGGCAGCAGCGATGTTGAGTTTTTCCAATCTACTAATAATTTTGCGCCTGGCGCCGGAGATTTGTATAAAATTGCGATGGGCAGCTTTATGGAGGAACAAAGACGCCAATTCTCGCAAATTAATAAAAGCGGGCATTCCGGAAGCAGCATCCCATTCAATGTAGGCGGATACTACATTGGAGAAATTAAATACAATGTGAATACGGATGCTTGGGAGGCCGTTGTACATGGCGGCGGGTTCAATGCAGGAGGGGGCTTCGAGTATTCGTGGGTGTGGAATGTTCAGGCCGGCATTGTGCCGGTCACCTTCTCCTTAACGATTGGCGGCGGCGTCGAGGTTGGATTCAGAGCCTCCGTATTATTCGATGAATTGCCAGGCCAACCGTGGAGCAATCCTGGGCAGGACAGTGTTAACGATTATTTGACCTCACTGCGCATAATTGCCTATATTGAAGCATTCGGCGGAATTGGTTTTGACTATTCGATTATCGCAGCCAAGATTGGCGTGTTCGGTAGAATAACACTGGAAAACACCAGCACTTGGCTGAATCGAGATTATTTGCAAAACAGCAATGATCGGGTGCTGTATGGCAATAAGCTGACGCTGGAGAGTGTCGTTGGCATACGCGTCGTGCTTAAGTTTTTATTTATTTCGATTAAGCATGACTTTGCTTCTTTACGCTATAGTCATACATGGCTGTCGAAAAACTGGAACAAAATTCAGGACTATTGGAAAGAAAATGGTGTCGTTCCGCTTACTGCAGCCAATGCAGAAGTAGCTATTCTCGCGTATATGAACGCAATTGGCGAAGATCCGATGCAGGTTCTCAGCTCGCAGACGATGGAGGATCGCAGCTACCTGAGTGAATATGCCCGCGCATGGCAAGCGTCAAGCAGCGCGAAGAGAAGAACGATGGCTGCAGCGTCTAGCGGATCGGAGGTGCTGCAATCCAATGCGTATCCGTATTCCAATCCGCAGGTTGCGGCGGATGGCTCACTGTTCGTATACCTTTCCGACAACAACAGTACGAATATTGAGGATACGGTTGCAGCTTGGGCGGTTCGCAACAGTCAGGGCGGTTACGATCATCGTGGAGAGATTGTTGCCGATGCTGCGCTTAAGGGCTATGGAGATACAGGGCTGCAGCTCGCAGGCGAAGGTAACCTGATCGCCGCGGTCTGGGTAAGGCAAAAGGATACCATTAAGAAGGAAGCCGGAGAAGAGCTGACTGGCGCCGACATGTTGCTGATGAACAACAGCGCTGAAATTATGGCGTCCATCTATGACGGAACGAAATGGACGACACAGCGGCTGACGAACAATCAAAGCCCTGATGTAGCGCCGATTGTCTCCGTTGGCAATGGCAAGGTCGTCGTCGCTTACCGCAGCGTATATTCATCCAATGTCGACAATCCGCTTGATTTCTCTGAATCGGATAGCATTGTCTATACGGTATATGACACAGCCAGCGGAATGTGGAGCGATGCCGAGACACTGTATAACGGTACGAATGGTACAGTGATGGGGATATCCGCAGAAACGCTGACTGACGGGACAACGGCTGTTGTGTACGCGGTCAATAAAGGCAATGTGAATCAAATACCGGCAGAGCAATACGTAGCCGGCACGGACAATGAAATTGTGTATGCAGTCATTGATACGGAGCGGGATACGGCGGCCCAGACGTCTGCTTGGAAGACGAAAGGCATCTTGAAAAATTTACAGGTTACAAATGATCGCAACGCGAATGAGAATCCGCAATTAACGAGCGCGGTCTTCGCAGATGGAGTTGAACGCTTTATTATTGCTTGGCATGCGACAAGCGGTGAAGGAGACAGCGTTGCGGAAGATATTCGGATGCTTGCCGTTAATCAGGACGGCGAGGTCCATTCGGAGTTTGTCGATAGTCTGAGCGCTGTGAAGTCCTACAATGATATTAGAATCAATCCGAACTTCACATTTGTGAAAATGCCGAAGGCACACAAGCAGATTGACCGTATGTCGTTAATCTGGAAAGAAACGCAGGTCGATACGAATGCTGCGGAAGTGATGAGCCGCGATGTATTGAAGGCAGTGAAGCTCGGCTTAGACAGCGGAGAATTGTACCTGTCGGGTGTCATGGAGCTGGGAGCCATGCCGGATTATACAGGAATTGATACGATATCCGCTTATATCGGCAACAGCTCGGGTACGGAAATTAAAGTATTATTGCTGGGCACGACATATACAACCGATACCGAGGTTGTTGGTACCATTACGCCGAAGGAGGAAGGCGAAGCGGGAGGAGAAGAGATTCCTGTTACGGTATCCAAGACGGTTAGTGCGATGTATACGGCAAGCGAAACGTACCATAACCAATTCAATGCGGATTATGTTGTATATAATCCAGGTGAGGTTGTAGCTGGCTATGACTTGCCGATTCAGTTCCATATTATTAATCAAGGCTTATCTGCCATTCAGTCGGTAGATATTACGGTTAGCGGGGACCTAACGAGCTATGGCAGTATGTCACTGGTGCCGAACAGCGGACAAAATGTAATTGCTTATCACACCGTTCCATCGCCGATTGCAGATGCTCCGTATCAGGTCGAGGTTACCTTTGCCGATGGCGAAAAATTATCGACAGCAGGTACGCTGCGGCTGGATATGCCGGATACTGGAATTTCAAAAATCAAGGTGATGAAGGAAGAGGACGGAAAGCGCATATTGTCCATTCCAGTCTATAATAAAAATGGAACAACTTTGGGAAATAAGGGACGGGTCGTTAAGCTCGCGCTTTATGAAGACAACAAGTATACGGACGATTCGTTGATCGGAAAAGTGATCGAGCTATCGGATTCTGACGATTTGAATTTGATTGATCAAGGGGCCTATGTGGAGAACGTAGAGTTCGATGTCGGCGCTTATTTGACGAAGCATGGTCTCCAGGAAATACCGAGTAATGGGATTACCGTTTATTTGCGCACATGGGTTGAGGATGCTCAAGGCGAAATATTGAAGGAGTTTGATGAGTCTGACAATGAAGCGAAGATAACGCTTGATAATCTAGCGGTCAAATACAATGAAAATCATGTATTGCTGACGCTGGAGCAGACGAATACGGCTTCTCATACGAGCGTGAACGTAATGATGCAGAACATGAATATGGCTCCCGTAGCTTCCGGTAATGCGCTCATTCATCTGTTGGATGCTGAAGGGAATATATTGGAGACCAAGTATGTGGCAAGCGATGCGGCCGGTTTATTGACTTTTGCCGCCGAGGAGAAGAAAACCGTTGCTGTACAATTCAGTCAGACCGGCGAATCTGTCCAAGGCATATTCTTCCATGAAAGTGCAAATCAGTTGGATGCTACATTAAGCACAGTCAAGCTAAGCGGCATTGCCATAGATTTTGACCCGCACGAAACCAGCTATGCGTTGAGGGCTAACGATCTGAAGCAGACTCATCTTATTGCGGTGGCATCTAATAGCGAGTCAACTGTAACTGTGGTGGATAGAGATGGCGAGGTTATGGCTACGAATAAAGGCTTCGTCTCGATCGATCAGCCGTTATTGTTATCAGCAGCGGGAAGCGTGAATGAATGGCAGGTTGAGGTTGAGCCGGCCAGTGCCGCAGCGCAGAAAAAGACGTATCAGTTTGCAGTTACGAATACAGAGTCCTCCAAGCCGCAACTCGAATTGGCAGTGAAGGGGAAGAAAGGGGACAACGGAACATACAGCGGCAATGTTGAAGTGGCGTTATCTCCATATACAGTGGATGGCTTCAACATCGACAAAGCGTTGTATAAAGTGAACGACGGCAATTGGAAAGAGATCGTCTATGACGGTAAAGCTGAGCAAAGCCTGGAAACTTTAACGGCAGAGGGTGTTTATAAGGTTGCTGCTAAAGTGGTGTTGGCATCGGGGATGATGTATGATCTAGCGCCGGTTGTATTTGAGATTAAAGAAGATGTGAAACCGACACCAACACCAACACCGACACCAACACCGACGCCAACAGCGACACCGACGCCGACGCCAACAGCGACACCGACGCCGACGCCAACAGCGACACCGACGCCGACGCCAACAGCGACACCGACGCCGACGCCAACAGCGACGCCGACGCCGACGCCAACAGCGACACCGACGCCGACGCCAACAGCGACACCGACGCCGACGCCAACAGCGACACCGACGCCGACGCCGACGCCAACGCCAACAGCGACACCGACGCCAACGCCAACAACGAAGCCGACGCCAACGCCGACAGCGAAGCCGACGCCAACGCCGACAGCGAAGCCAACGCCAACGCCGACAGCGAAGCCGACGCCAACGCCGACAGCGAAGCCAACGCCAACGCCGACAGCGAAGCCAACGCCGACGCCAACGCCGACGCCAACGCCGACGCCAACGCCAACGCCGAAACCAACAGCGACGCCGAAGCCGACACCAACGTCGACACCGACGCCGGAGCCGACGGGAACACCGGAGCCGACAGTAATATCCATTTTCAAAAGTGATCTAATCAATTGGAAAGAATTGCTGCAATCCATGCAAGATCGACTTCGTTCAGCGAGTACGAGTGGGAAGAAGTTTTCGGATACTAACCAGCATTGGGCGCAGCATATGATTGATTGGTTTGCAAGGCTAGGGGTTATTAACGGGTATGCCGATGGCAGTTTTAAGCCGAACCATGCGATTTCAAGGGCAGAGTTTTCTAAAATGATTGTCAGACTATTTATGCTTAAGTCTGATAACGAAAGTGCTTCGGAATTTACAGACGTACATGGGCATTGGGCAGAAAACGATATAGCTATACTGGCGAAGAATGATATCGTTCAAGGGTATCAAGACGGAAGCTTCCAGCCAGATGCAACGATTACGCGTGAGGAAATGATCACGATGATCATGAGACTCGTCAACGATTCTGCGTTGCCGCAGAAAGGAAATGCAGAGTTTGAGGATTGGTCGATTGTATCAAGTTACGCGCAGCGTTCTCTTATTCTGGCAGCAAAGGCAGGAATCATTGAAGGCTACAAGGGCGAGCTTCGTCCTGAAGCAGAGGCATCCCGATCTGAGACAGCGGCAATGCTGTGGAAGCTACTCATGCTGAATTCGGATTTGAAAGACATTTTAAAGCAGTGAATATAATAATAAGGGCTCAAAGTCATTGGAAAATGACCTTGAGCCCATATTTTATTTTATTAAAAGCATGTTCCGAATCTAGCGCTAGCGGAAGCTCTATGGGAGCTAAAATTTATCAGACATGATGTTCTAACAGATTTATAAAAATTGGAAATAAAAAACTTGTTTATTTGGCACTTAAAAATAGTGCTGAATAAGCAGTTTTTTTGTTATTATATAAGAATTATCAGATATTATGAAAGCGCATTCAATTTTCATTCAAATATAAGAAAGCATAAGTGATCAGCCCATAGCTGTTCTTATATTTCTCCGGAATGAAACGTATGATCGCCATAAGGACGGCGACAGTCACCTTGTTATGCAGTGTTTTATACATCGGGGGGAATAGAATGAAGAAATCGGCCTATTTGCGCTTACTGCTTCAACTTGCAGTCGTCATCATCGTCAGTATTAGCTTGCTGGCATTATTACTGTATAACTATACGTCCAACCTGTTGAAAGAAGAAATTGTTGGAGCCAATAACGAGCTGCTGCTGCAAACAAGCAAAATTGTCGATCAGTCCTTACATGAAGTACAGCAGATGACCACTTCGCTCAGCTTGAATTCAAGTATCCTTAAATCTGCCGTGCTGCCTTGGAATCTTGAAGATGAATATCGTTTTTTGCTTGAAACCTCTCAGACGTTTGAGACAAGGCTGACTTCTTCAAATTATATTCATTCCATCTATTTATATAGCGCAAATAATAAAAAGCTTATATCCAGCTCGGGCATCACTAGCTTGAGCGAGTTTTCCAATCGAGAAACATTAGAGCGCTTTCTTCATTCTAAGCTTACTTCTTCCTGGGAGGCTACCCGGCTAGTTTCGCGTGATAACGGCGAGGAGCATTTGATTAGTTATATGGTCAGCACGCCGCTGCGCAATCAAAAGAAGCTTGGCGTATTAATGATCAACTTGAAGGAAGATGTTCTTTATAATGCCGTAGTGAACACCAATAATAGAAAGCTTGGCAATGTGGCTATTTTGAACAGTGATGGAGAAGTGCTGTCCTATAAAGATAAAAGTGTGTTGCTGGATCGCTTTGATTGGGTAGATATGTCGGCTTTCAGTGATGAAAAGAATGGCTATTTTGTGCAAAATATCGATGGCATGGATATGTTCATTACGTATTTGCGTTCGCCGTTTAATGATTGGATCTATGTAACGCTTAATCCTTATAATGATTTATTTAAGCGCTCCTATGATGTTATTATTATGACCCTTATTATTTCGGCTACCGGGCTCATCGTGGGGCTGCTGCTCGCTTTTATTATATCTAATCGTCATTATCGTCCGATACGAAGCATGGTACAAGCTCTAGCCATCAATACGGAAGGACGGCAGAAGCATCAGGATGAATTTAGTTATATTCGCACTTCTATTGATGCTATTCAGTTAGAAAATACAACATTCCGTCAAAAATTTCAAAGCCAGGAGCTGCTGCTGCGCGATCATTTGCTCACGAATTTGTTGTCGGGCAAATTGTCAGATGAAGCTGAAACGAGAGATCAGCTGCATTATTACGATATGAATTTGGGCGAAGCTAACTATATTGTGCTTGTTTTAAGGGTTCATCTAGTAACCGATCATGTTGCGCTGCAAGTGGATGAGAAGATGAAGAACTGGATTTATTTCCAGATTAGAACGATTTGCGAGCAGTTGATTGCCGAGGCATACAAAGGGGCATATATAAGTGCTTATCATAAGCATGATGTGCTTATTTTGCATCATGAGGATTGGCTAAGCGAAGAGAGGCAAGTGGAGGAAATGAAGCGGTTTGCCGCCAAAATACAGCAACAGGCTGCTGAGGATATCGAACTGCTTGAATTCATCACGATTGGAATAGGCGGCAAATATGAGCGGCTGACCGATATCCATCTCTCTTACGAGGAAGCTGTGGAAGTGTTGAATTATGAGAAGGTTTCGGGTATGGGCAGTATTTTATCGATCCATGATCTAAATGTGAATCGTGCCAACCGCAACTCTTTTATTAATTACCAGCAATATATTGAGCGTCTGACCGGCGAATTGAAGTCGGGTAATTTTGATAAAGCGGTAGCAACCAAAGGGATTATACTTGAGCAGGTGCAGCAGGACGAGCAATCCGGCATGTATTTGAAACATGTTATTTTGTCGCATCTTTTCAATGCCTTAGTTAAATTGCGAATAGAGCTTTCACTGCCTGAAGAGGAAATGGAGAGCAGCTCATGGCATTATGAATTTATGAAGCTGCGGACGACGGAAGAAATTAGCAGGTACCTGCTGCACATTATGGAGGGTATCTCTAGAAGCCTCGAGTCTAGAAGCAGTTCGAAGCATTCTGAGGTGATGATGAAGCTCGTTGCCTATATTCGGGAGCATTATCAAGAGCCGCTCAGTCTGCAGCTTGTATCGGATATGATTTATATGAACAGCAATTACGTATCAAAGCTGTTTAAGGATACGACGGGTATGACGTTTATTGATTATTTAACAGAAATTCGCTTTAAAGAAGCTTGCCGCTTATTAACGGAAACGGACTATACTATTAATGAAGTTGCGGAATTGTCTGGTTTTAGCAATAAACAAAGCTTGAATCGGACTCTTAAGAAATTAACGGGCATGACACCGACTGAGTATCGCAATAAAGAAATTGAAAAACGTCTATAAATGCCTTGAATTAAACACTCGACAATCCTAAGTCATTGACGCCGTTAGGCGTTTTTTTTCTCAGTTAAAATCGCCAAATAGCCGCTTTATTGTAATAAATGAAGCTATTCTGATCAAATGATACTGCATTAATTCGATAAATTAAGCCTAATCGTAGCGATTGATTCTTGTTGAAAAAACGATATGCACCGTATGATGAAAGGGCTTTCACAAACCAATAAGAAAGGAGGCTAACTCATTTGGAGGCCCCTACATCAAGAATGAGCGTGCAGGTAAAGAGTAGAAGAATGGAAGGCATCAGACGAGTTATGCGTTATCGTAATTTGTATTTGATGCTGCTTCCGGCAATCGCCTATTACATTATTTTTCATTACTATCCTATGTACGGCGCAACGATTGCTTTTAAACAATTCAGCATTCTAAAAGGGATCAATGGTAGCCCCTGGGTAGGTCTAAAGCATTTTGAGGTGCTGCTGCAGCTAGACAAGTTTTGGGAAGTGTTTTGGAACACGATTGTCATTAGCTTGTACAGACTGGTCTTTGGTTTTCCATTGCCATTGTTCATTGCTCTTCTTCTTAACGAAGTTCGCAAGATGGTTTTTAAGAGAACGGTTCAAACGATTATTTATTTGCCTCACTTTATTTCATGGGTCATTATGGGCGGCTTGCTTATTAATTTGCTGTCGACAGACACAGGCATCGTCAATCAGGTGATACGTTCGCTCGGCGGATCAAGCATAGGGTTTTTAAGTGATGAATCCTATTTCCGTTCTACATTAGTTGGCTCTATGATTTGGAAGGAATTTGGCTGGAACACTATTATCTATATGGCAGCTCTAGCAGGTGTAAATCCTTCTCTTTATGAAGCGGCCAGGATGGATGGCGCTAACCGGATGCAGCGCATCTGGCATGTGACATTGCCGAGTATCCGCACAACGATTATCATTTTGCTTATTTTGCGTATCGGAGGCTTAATGGAGGCCGGGTTTGAACAAATCTTTGTATTGTATCATTCTGGCGTATATCGCGTAGCGGATATTATAGACACTTACGTATATCGAACGGGATTGGCAGATGGCAAGTTCAGTTTAGCGGCAGCACTTGGACTGTTTAAGTCGATTATTAACTTTGTACTGCTCGTTATAGCTAATCAGCTTGCTCGTATGAAAGGTGATCAAGGCATATTCTAATTAGAAGCATGAGGACGCGGCTAATTAGCGCAAGGAGGAAAACAGATTATGGAAAATTCTGGACTAGGCGCAAAACTATTTCAGGCATGCAATTATACTTTTCTAGGTTTGATTACATTATTGACGCTGTTTCCTTTCTGGGACTCATTAATTGTATCGATTACCCCAATAAGTGAAAGCATGCAATCCAGCGTACACTTATTTCCGAAAACGGTTACATTTGAAGCTTATGAGTATATTTTGGGGATGAAGCAACTTTGGAGCTCGTACGGTGTCAGTATTTTTGTTACGGTAGCAGGTACCATTTTGAGTATGATTGTTACTACACTCGCAGCATATGTGCTGTCCAAGAACTACTTGCCCGGCGGCAGAGCGATTATGTTTTTAATTGTATTTACGATGATGTTCAGTGGAGGTATTATCCCAACATACCTCGTTGTGAAGCAGCTTGGCATGATGAATACAGTGTGGGCTCTCATGATGCCGCTAATGGTGCAAACCTATAATCTTATCATTATGCGATCATTTATGGCTTCTGTGCCGGAAAGCTTAGAAGAAGCAGCGCGCATTGACGGCTGCGGCGATTTCCGAATTTTAGTGCGGGTCGTATTGCCGCTCTCGATGCCTGCAATTGCAACAGTATCGCTTTTTTATGCGGTTGCCAAATGGAATGAATTTTTCACAGCAGTTATGTATATCACAGATAAAGATGTATGGCCGCTTCAATTATTTATGCGAGCGATGCTCATTGATAATGAAGCCGTGTATCAATCTGGCGGTGATAGCCCGTTTCTATTGGGGCAATCTATAAAAATGGCATCGATTATGGTGTCTACCATTCCTGTTATGCTGATTTATCCGTTTTTTCAACGTTACTTCGTTCAAGGTGCAACACTAGGTGCGGTAAAAGAATAGCTTCATGACAGGACAAGATCTGACAACAAAGGGGGAAGTTATATGAAAAATAACAATAAAAGCAGATTCGTATCGATTCTTTGTCTCATTCTCATCGTTGCCATGGTTGTAGGCTGTTCGAATAATAGTGGTGGGAAATCGCCGCAATCAAGCTCCGGCACTGACGGAGAAGGCGGCAAACCAGTAAAGATCGTATATTTAACACCAGGTGATTCAGCAGCCAAGCCTATTCAGGCAGATGACCGTATTATTGCGGAAATCAACAAGCGATTAGGCATTGAACTAGAAATTAAATTTGTACCGGAAGGCGGCTTTGAAAAAGTAAATGTAGCGATGGCTACAGGTGATTTTCCTGACTTGGTTACCGCACAATACCCGTCTTCATCTTTGAGCCAATGGATGGAAGAAGGCTTGCTTGTCCCATTGAATGATTACTTGCCGCAAATGCCGACTGTAAGAGAAAAGCTGGAAGGCCAATTTTCTTGGACTGCAGTTGACGGTAAATTTTATGGCTATCCGTTCATCGAGGAAAAATCAAACGTAAGTATGACTTATCGTGCGGATTGGTTGGAAACATTGAAAATTGCTCCTCCAAAAACATTAGATGAGTTCTATGAAGCACTAAAAGCGATTGTTAACGGCGATCCAGATCAAAATGGTAAAAAAGATACGTATGGTTTGACAGGTACCAAAGAAAATGGCTTTAACACCTCCTTTAACTTTGTATTCTACGCTTATGGACTTCCTTATGGAGACTGGATTTTGGACAATGGCGGCAAGGTAGCCCCTGTGTTCGAGCATCCTGCATTCAAGTCGGGAGTTGAATATATTCAGAAGCTGTGGAAAGAGAAGCTAATCGATCCTGAGTTTTTGCTTAATGATACACAGCAGCGCGAACAAAAGTTTTTCCAAAGTAAAGCGGGATTCAGTGTAGCTAATTTGTTCCGTCATGTTAATCGTCTTGAAACAAGCTTGAAGGAATTAACGCCAACTGGAAAATTGGGCTTTATCAATCCGCCGGCAGGACCTGAAGGCAAGCATGGTATGGTAGGAAACCCTAAGGGCGGCTTGTTTACAGCTATTACAACGAAGGCAAAAGATCCTGAAAAGGCAGCACAATTTTTGGAGTTTATGCTTTCGCCTGAAGGCAGAGAACTGCTAGAGCTTGGTATTGAAGGCGTCCATTATACGAAGGATGGCGACAACGTTAATTACAATGAAGAAGAACGTGCAAAAGACAGCTTCGCTTCCAACGGCTGGTCGCACCCGCTTGCATGGGGCAACGTAGTATGGCCGCTTACCAGAAACTACTTGCCGTATACAGAGCCTCAAGCTGATCGTGCCAAGGAATCTGTCGAGATTGCTACAAGCAATTTGGTGCCGAATCTCGTTAATGTAACAACACCTGAAGAAATTGAAATGGGCGCAGTATTTGGAAAAGGTATTTTGAGCGAGCTGGCTAATCAATACTACTTCGACATGATCGCTGGTAAGATTGATATTGATAAAGGTCTGGCTGAGCTGTCTAAAAAATGGCGCGAGCAGGGCGGAGATAAAGTATTAGCTGCAGTTAACGCAGCATACGAAGCGCAGCAAAAATAGCCACTCGAAGATTGGAAGGAGTGTGGAGTATGGCAACTAGAGAGAATACAAGACCTAATATGATCTTTGTATTGTGTGATGATATGGGGGCTTGGGCCATGGGCTGCGCTGGCAACAGCGATATTCGAACGCCTAACCTTGACAGACTGGCAGCAGAAGGAATTCGTTTTTCGAATTTCTTCTGCACCTCTCCTGTTTGCTCACCGGCGCGCGCCTCGTTATTTACCGGGCGCATACCATCACAGCATGGCGTACATGATTGGATTTGCGAGGGCAGTATGGGCGACAAAGCGATCCAGTATTTGCAGGGGCAGCCTGCCTATACTGAAATGCTTGCTGATCATGGCTATGTATGCGCAATAAGCGGCAAGTGGCATTTGGGCGACAGCATAAACCCGCAAAAGGGGTTCAGTCATTGGTATGTCCACCAATTTGGCGGCGGCAGTTACTATAACGCTCCAATGATACGGGACGGTCAACCCGTGAATGAGCCTGGTTATGTAACGGATCTAATTACAGATGATGCGATCGATTTCCTGGCCAAACAAAGCGCGGAGCAGCCATTTTATTTGAGCGTGCATTACACAGCGCCGCATACGCCTTGGATTAATAACCATCCGCAGCATTTGGTTGACTCTTATGCAGGCAGCACATTCGAATCCTGTCCGCAGGAGCCGCTCCATCCGTGGCACATCAAAACGGAGCCTTATTGGGATGACCGTAATACGAATCTGCAAGGATATTTCGCAGCAATTACTGCAATGGATGAAAACATAGGCCGCATAATAGATCAAATAGAGAGAATGGATATGCGTGAGAACACGATGATTTGCTTTATGAGCGATAACGGCTATAACTGCGGTCATCATGGCATTTGGGGAAAAGGCAACGGAACCTACCCGCAGAACATGTATGATAGCTCCGTGAAAGTACCGGCGATATTCTCGCATCCAGGCAGCATACCGCAAGGCATAGTAAATGATGAGCTCGTCAGCGGCTATGATTTTATGCCAACCCTATTGGAATATGCTGGCTTGCCGCCGCATGGCGATAACAAGCTTCCAGGCTTAAGCTTCCTGCCATACTTGCTTGGTGAAGACAAGGCGGAGCATAAGCATGTTGTCATCTTTGATGAGTATGGGCCGGTTCGAATGATCCGCAGCAAAGAGTGGAAATATGTGCACCGTTATCCCTATGGACCGCATGAGCTTTACTGCCTGTTGGATGATCCGGATGAGAAGCATAATTTGATCGATGAGCCTGAGCATCTGGAAAGGCTCGAGGAAATGCGCGCAGGACTTGAAGATTGGTTTTTGCAATATGTCGATCCTGCTATTGACGGTGTGAGACAGCAGGTGTACGGCTCTGGACAATCTAACCTGGTAGGCCCAGCTGGCAAAGGAAAAGTCGCTTACTACGACTTGTAGCAGCATCTCTTTCGATTGCTCTGAAAATGGTCGTGCTTGCTTTGGAGCTCGCTCCAAGCAAAGAGCAAGGCAGCCCGCAGGCGTCGGTGTATTCAAGCTCCAGAACGGAGCCAATCTGTCAGCCGGCGGCGACAATGAGATCACTCCAGTTGGTGCATGGGCTACAGCTGAAGCTGTAACACTAGCGCGAAGTAAGGATGAGGATAGCCAGTGGCCTTGGGGTGCTGGCTATTTGCTATGAGCCAGCACCTGTATATGCGGTAATACTGCGGACAGCTATCTCCATTTCAGATAGCACGCTCAAGCTATAGGGAGTTTATGCCGGCCTCTCGATCGCATCGAGCATTTTTGTGAAAATCGGGATCGGCATTGAAGAGTTGTCCGGAGATTGTGAGCTGAATACGACAACTAGGTTCGATTCTGGTGCGACTAAAATATATTGACCCGCAAATCCCATTGCATGGAAGTAAGATTCCCCTTTGTGTGAGCCCACCCACCAATGATAGCCGTAAGTTCCGAAAGGGGGGCTCCCGTCAGAATGGATGGAGGTTGACTTCTCTACCCATTGCTCTGGTACGATCTGCTTATTCTCCCACTTGCCGCCCTGCAAATATAGATAACCAAGCTTGGCCTGTTCTCTCGCGGTCATTTGCAAGCCGAATCCTCCCGAATTAGAACCGTCGGGGCTGCTTGGCCAATCCAGCTCACGCGTAATACCAAGAGGCTCGAATAAAACCTCCTTGGCAAAATCCGCCTCGCTCTTGCCGGTTGCCATTTTAAGAATCGAGGCCAAAATTTGCGAGCCGCCAGTATTGTAATTAAATCTCTCTCCTGGCGCGCTAGCCATTTCCCGTTGCAGAACGAAGGTGCTCCAGTCGGGCGCATTAAACATTGGATACACAAAATAGTTCCACTCGGGAGTCCACTCCGGCCAATCGAAACCGGAGGTCATCGATAACAGATGGGCAATCGTGATGCTCTTTTTGAGCGGGTCCGTTTCTTGTGCGGCCAATTCCGGATAATAATCGAATATGGGCTTGTCGATAGACTCGATTTTTCCTTGATCGATGGCAATGCCAATCAGAATCGATGTGATACTTTTGGTTACAGAATTCACGGGATACACTTTGCCGGGATTATTCTCTTTGTAATACTCGCCGACAATATAGCCATCTTTAACGACAACGGCAGAATAAATCGGTCTGTTTTTGATGTCCTCAAAAATCTCATCCAGCTTTGCGGAATCGAAGCCGTGGTCTTGCGGAAGCGCCGTCTGCCACTGTTGGTCATAAGCGGACTGTTCCGTCTGCTTCACTTCGCCAGCTGTTCGAGTACAACCGCTTAGAATCAGCAAAGCAGAAAGCATGATGAGCCAGCTGGCCCAAGCGATGTTTTTTCTTACATTCATTTTTATAGACCTCACTTTCGGATGGGAATGACTCTCATTTTATCCGACAGAAAGGAGCAAATCTTTTCATTTTTTGCTAGGTTCTTAACAATTTTTGCTATATAATTATGATAAAAAAAGTTGGGTGGTCGTGTTGCGCAACTTATTGATTGAGAAGGAGCACCATGCCCATATTCACCGGGTCGCCGATTACATTGAGACGCATTTGACAGCCGACTTGTCCTTGGAAGAGTTATCCAAGCTGTCGGCTTTTTCTCCCTATCATTTTCATCGTATCTTCAAAGCGGTCATGAATGAAAATTTGCATCGCTTTATTACGAGGCTGCGCGTCGAGAAGGCATCTAAGCTGCTTACCTTTCACCCCGAGCGGACTATATCCGATATTGCGATGGAGAGCGGCTTGCAGTCCTCCGCCCATTTTTCCCGAACGTTCCGCACTTATACCGGCTTGTCCCCTACGGAATACCGCAGACGGTATCATCTGCAGGCAATTACCTCGCGTTTCTGGAGCCAAAGCGTACCAGAAGGCGAGCATGAGGAGCGTCTGCAGCTGCTGGAGCGGAAGTACTCACAACTGCGCATAAGGATCGAGCACTTCCCGGATCGGCAAGCGGTATGCGTCCGCTATCAAGGAACAGTCAACACTGGGAAGAACAATGAGGATGTTGCGAAAGCCTACGAGAAAGCGGGGCAGTGGCTGATGGCGAGAGATTTGCATAGGCGAGATACGATGTACATTGGCCTGGTTCATAACGACCCCTATGTTACGCCTGCTTCAAGACACCGCTTCTCAGCTTGCGTAACGACCGATGCAGTATGTGGTGTCGGCGAGGAAGTTGAGCCGATTGTCATACCTGGCGGCAAGTATGCTGTCATTTGGCTGGAGGAGCGGGACGACGTTACACGTGATCTAATCTATTTGGCGCATACCCAGTGGTTGCCGGTCAGTCCCTATTTGTGGGATAGTTCACGGCATTCGATGGTGATCAACTTGTGGAAGCCGCTTTCAGACTCGCAGGTTCTGTTCGGGCTTGATTTCTGTATTCCGGTACGGCCGAAGTAGGAAGAAGAAAGAAAGAATTATTTAGCCAAGCTCACAACTAGTCCGAATAAATGTCCAAGTCCCCTCATATGCATAGTATCAGCCAGTAAAATACTATGTGTGCAGAGGGGATGATTTCATGCGTCGCATGACATGGACCGCGGCAATTATTGTGTGCTTCTCACTACTATTGTCTGCTTGCGGTACGAAGGACGCCGAGTCCGTGGTGAAGGAGCTCGACAAAGTAGTGAGCAGCATGGAGAGCTATCAGGGAAGCGGGACGATGACGCTTCATACCGGCCAGCAGCCGCTGGAGTATCAAGTGGAGGTTTCCTATCAGAATCCGCACTATTACCGGATTAAGCTGACGAACGAAGAAAAGGATATTACGCAAATCGTGCTCCGCAACGACGACGGTGTGTTCGTACTGACGCCGAAGCTGAATAAGGTATTCCGGTTCCAAAGCGACTGGCCGCAAAACCAGGGACAGGTCTACCTGTATCAAACCCTCATTCAAAGCATTATTGTTGACAACTCCAGACAGTTCGCCGTGAACGACGAAGCGTATGTATTTGATGTGATGGCGAATTACAATAATGGCTCATTGGCCCGTCAAAAGATTTGGCTGAACAAAGACGACCTCAGCCCGGTTCAAGTGGAAGTGAGCGACACGAACGCTTCGGTTATGGTCGACGTGAAGTTCGATACGTTCAAATTCGGCGAGAAATTCGACAAGAGCGTATTCGAGACGCAAGCCAATATGGCCGCCACACCTCCGGCAACGGACAATTCCGGCGAGACAGGCAGCGGCGGCGATCAGCCGACGATTACGACACCGGAGCAGGAGACGGATGAAGCAACAGCGCCTGATGAGAATGCAAACCCTGACAAGGAAGGCACAGACGACGAGGAAGCCAGCAACCCGGACGAGAGCGCGTCCACAGGTAATGTTGGAGAAGGTTCCCTTCCATTCACAGCGCTGGCGCCATCGCATCTCCCTGAAGGCGTTGCCTTCAAGGATAGCATGGATATCGATTATGGCGGCAACAAAGGCATAATCACAAGATATGACGGTGCATACAACTTTACAATCATTCAGACACAGCCGAAAGATATCGCAACTTCACTGGTGCCGGGCGTTCTGATTGATCTGGGCACGACGGTAGGCGAGCTGACGACAAGCGAAGATAATTCGCTTCAGACGTTGACCTGGACGTATCAAGGCAATCTGTTCCGTCTCTCCAGCGCCGATCTGCCGGATGTCGAGATGAGGAAAATCGCGCAATCGGTTCAAGGAGAAATGGATAAATAACCTGCAGTCTGCCAAGCGACGCACGAATTTCCAAGAGGTACTAGCCATTTCTGGTGCTCATTTCATTGACAGTCCCAGCAGCAACGTTTAACATTATTTTATTAATGTTTGCTGCTCGGACTGTTTTCGTTTTTGGCATTGAGGAGAAGGTGAGCGACTTGGAATCGTATTATCGCCCGACTTGGGCAGAGATATCATTGGATGCGCTTCGGCATAACATACAGGCTGTACGGGAGGCTATACCGGCCGGATGCAAGCTGATGGCGTCGGTGAAAGCGAATGCGTACGGTCACGGAGCGGTCGAAATAGCGGAGGCGGCTGAACGCTTCGGCGTAGATTTTTTGGGCGTCGCGTTTCTGGACGAGGCGCTTCAACTGCGCAGGGCCGGCATTCAGTCGCCTATTCTTGTGCTGGGATTCGTACCTGCGGATGCGCTGGCGATCGCGCGCGAGCATAACATTACGATCAGCTTGTTCCGGGATGATGTGCGGGAGGCTGCTGGGCAATTGCCAGGTCACAAGGATGGCCGCAGGCTGAAGGCCCATGTGAAGATTGACTCCGGCATGGGTCGCCTTGGCTTGCTGGGACAGGATGAGGCGCTTGCTTTCATTGAGCGGTCGCTGAATACGCCTGGGCTTGAGATCGAAGGAATGTTCACGCACTATGCCAAGGCGGATGAGGCGGATAAGTCCTATACGAAGCTGCAATATGAGCGCTTTCAATCCATTGTGGACGGTGTCAAGGAGCGAGGCTGGAGAATTCCGATCGTGCATGCCGCCAATAGTGCCGCAGGCATCGATACACCGCAATGGGCAGGCGATATGGTACGGCTCGGAATAGGCATGTACGGCTTGTACCCTTCTGAAGAAGTGAACAAGGAGCGAGTCGGGCTGAAGCCGGTGCTTGCGCTGAAGACGCAGATCGTCTGGACAAAGACAGCGCCGCCAGGTTGGGGAATTAGCTATGGCACACGGTATTTTACGGAAAAAGAAGAGCTTATTGGCACTTTGCCGATCGGATACGCAGACGGCTACAGCCGGATGCTGGGCGGCAAGGCGCATGGATTGGTACGCGGCGTGAAGACGCCCATTCTAGGCACAATCTGCATGGATCAATGTATGATTGCGCTGGACCCTGTTCGGAATCATTCCGGTGCGGCTCCTGTGGTAGCAGGAGAAGAAGTGGTGCTGATCGGGACGCAAGGGAATGCCTCCATTACAGCGGAAGAAGTGGCGGACCAGCTTGGCACAATTAATTATGAAGTGGTTTGTATGCTTGCTGCGCGCGTCCCGCGGGTCTATACGGAGAATGGAGCGGTTGTGAAGTCGCGCAACGATTTGGCATAAGGTGAGAATGGCTGGAATATCCAATTGAATTATTTATCATGTCGTGCAGGGAATGCGCCTGCGAAGATCGAATGTATCTAAGCAGCCCTCATATGGGCAGAATGCGCATATAGCATAATTGATATACGATAGGCATACAAATGATGAAGTATAGTAATGGCAAGAATTTGTCATAATGTGTAATAGGGTTTTTTGGAAAAGTCTTGGGGGTGCGAGTTCGGTGGCCAATGTGCATAATACGAAAAGGATCATGATCAGCTTGCCCGATCAATTGCTCGAGGAGGTCGATGGTATCGTAGCCAAGGAGAACTCCAATCGCAGCGAGTTTATTCGGCAAGCTATGAAGCTGTATTTGGTGGAGCGCAAAAAGCGCCAGATCCGTGAATCCATGCAGCGCGGATATATGGAAATGGCAAAAATCAACCTGAATATGGCCTCGGAAGCGTTTCAAGCGGAGGAAGAAGCCGACCATACGTTAGGCCGTCTCGTAAGCGGGGTGTAGAGCTTGATCGTAAAACGCGGAGATGTATTTTTTGCCGATTTGTCCCCAGTCGTCGGCTCGGAGCAGGGCGGAGTCCGTCCCGTTCTCGTCATTCAAAATGACATTGGCAACCGATTCAGCCCTACTGTAATCGTAGCTGCCATTACAGCTCAAATCCAGAAAGCAAAGCTGCCAACGCATGTCGAAATGGATGCGGCAACTCATGGCTTCGACCGGGATTCGGTCGTGCTGCTGGAGCAAATCCGCACAATCGACAAGCAGCGCTTAACGGATAAAATCACGCATCTGGACGATGAGACGATGCGCAAAGTGGATGACGCTTTGTTGATCAGCGTAGGCCTGATCGACTTCTAAAATAACAAAGGCCGGCTGTCTGAATGGGACAGCAAATCGGCTTGTTTTCCGATCAGAAGGATCGGGCACAAAATTAAGGGTAGACAATTTGAGGATGAGTTTGCTATTATAGGCTCAAATTCATGTTTGAACGAATAGTAGAGCAATCTATTGCGAAGAACGCAATCAGTTAGCCGGCAGCGGCTGCTGAATGCGTTCTTTTTTTTGTTGCTCGGAGGAGGGGTAGCGATGAGAAGAGGAAGGAGCTTATGGCTCAGTCTGACGGCAGCGATGCTGTCGGCGGCGCTAGTGTACGGACTGTACGTGCTGCAGCAAGATCAATTGGAACAACAGGAGACGGTAGCTGTCATCGTGCCCAAGCGATTCATAGCAGCCGGCGAGCGGCTCCAGCGGAGCGATCTGGAATTGTCGCGGTTGCCGGTTGCCGCTTATACGAGCGACATGTTCTCAGAGTTAGATATGGCCTCGGGGATGGAAGCGGCCATGCCGCTCGGCAAAGGCGAGGCGCTTCTCTCCTGGAAGCTGAATGAGCATTACCTGCATCCACGAATGGGAGAGTCGACCTTTCAAATTCCGAAGGAGTACATTCGCTCCATCTCGAACGGAATTCGCGCTGGCGACCGGGTTCTCCTCTATGCATCAGGCGCAGAGGAGGAGTCGCTGCGCATCTTCCCGGAATCGGTCGTTGTCGCATCGGTGAAGAGCTCGGCCAATGTGGAGGTCGACAGTCTGGAACAATCGCATCTGATGTCGCTTGCCGAAGGCAACAAGGATGGCATGTATGTGGCGAGGCGCGATGCCAATGCGATGATCGAATATGTGAATCTTAATTTGACGGAGGCGCAGTGGCTTCAGATCGATCGACTGTGCAAGAGCGGAAGCGTCAAAGTTGTGATTGCGTACAGCCCGGAGTCTTATGACCGGATCAAGGACGGGCGTGAAGCGGAAGGAAAGGGTGAGGATGGTGAGCGGGAATAATGGTGCGGCTCCGGTAGTCGCTTTTATTGGCACAACCCCTAATATCGGGACGACATCGGCGGCCTTCGCGACTGCCTACAGGCTTGCGGAACTAGGCGGCATAGAGGTCGGATATCTGTGCCTGAACCTCAAGAGCGCGAAGCTTCATCGCTTTCTGGGGAAGGATGAGCCGGACGTGACGCTCGACAGACTACAGCCGGAGCTTCGTTCGGCCTCCTTGACGCCGGATATGCTCCGCAGTGCGGATTACGCGGTGGGGGGACGAGCTAATCTGCATGTCCTGTTCGGCAATTTAAACCGAGAGGGAGCGGAGTTTGTCGGGGCGGAGGAGATTGAACATCTGCTGGACGTAGCGGAGAAAACATACGGATTGGTCGTACTGGATGTTGGCGCTTATTGGGATAATGCAGCCACGATATGCAGCATTCGGCGAGCGGACTCGCGTGTGTTGGTGACGACCCCTGCGCTGTCGCACTTTCAGGAAGACGGCAGGCGCTGGATCGGAAGCGTCTCGCCGCTTTTCCAAGTCCAGCCGAATCAGTACGATTGTGTCATTGTTCACTATCCATGGAGAAGGGGAGGTTATCGTATGAACGACATATGCAAGGAGCTGGGAACCGCACCGATAGGAGAATTCAGAATGAACGATTCGCTGTTCGCCAGTCTGGACAGAGGCGGTTACGATGAATGGCTGAGAGAGGACCCGGGGGGCAGGATGGCGATGAGGAAGCCGGCAGCCAAGCTGCTGGAGCGCCATGGCGTACGGAGCGCATTCCCGTCAATGGTTAGACAGCCATGGTACCGCAGGCTTAATGTGCATCGGAACGGAGTAGGCTCCTCATGAAAGGCGTGCAGGACAGATTCTCTATTGCGGAGTTTGCAGCGAAAGTGCAAAGCGAGGAAGCCAGGCGGGAAGAGAATAGCGCGCAGGAGCGGACGGATAAGGGGGCGGATGATTTCGATAGGCTTGCTGAGGAAATCAGGTCCTATCTGAGCGCGCCAAGAGGCATGACGGAAGAAGAGCGAAGGAAGTATAGTGAGACGCTCAATCGGGCCGTGCTCGGATTTCCGCATGAACGCGAGCAAGTGCTAGCCTTGATTGAGGATCGGCTCATTCGCCTGCGCATTCATACGCTGCCAGGGTGGAAGCATCCCTATGCGACGCTTGCGGAAGCGTTATTTGCAGAAGTGGTAGGGCTGAATGTGCTGGAGCTGGTGCTGGCAAGCCGCGACGGTCTGGAAGAGCTGCAGGTAATCGGGACAAGAATCTACGAGGTGCGTGGCGGCATGGCTTCGTTATCACCTTATAGCTTCGGCACCGTGCATGATGTCGAGCGTATCCAGCAAAACCTGGTGTTGTACAACAATGACCGGATTAATCCACGGAAGCGATGGGCGGAGGTCATGCTTCAGGACGGCTCGCGCGTGACGATGACCGGCTTCGGGTTTACGTCCAGTCCAACGCTGACTATCCGCTTCTATACCGTCCGCCATTTCCGGCTTGATGCTTTGGCTGCTGAACCGTATCAGTCGCTTAGCGAATATATGGTACGGCTGTTGCTGGCTTCACTAAAGGCTAGATACAATCTGGTCATTATCGGTCCGACCAACTCCGGCAAGACCAATCTCATGAAGGCGCTTATTGCCGAGCTGCCAGATGAAGAGCGGATCATTACCATTGAAGGCCGGTACGAGATGATGCTTGGCCGGGATTTTCCGAATAAGAATATTATTGAATACGAAGCTGCGGAAGATGACAAGGCTCATCATTCAGCACAGGCCTTCAAGCTAGCCCTGCGCCAATCGCCCCAGCGCATTATCCATGCGGAGATCAGGGACGAAGATGCCAACATTTATGTGCGGGCATGTACGCGGGGACATACCGGCAGCATGACGACCGTTCATGCCAATCGGCTGGAGGATGTGCCGGAGGCTATTACCGATATGTGCATGCTGGATGGCAGGAGCATGAATCCCGAACGGCTGACGAAACGAATTGCGGAGTATGTTACTGAGCTTGGTGTTGAGATGAAGCTGATCGGCGGCCGCAGAGTGGTGTCCCGCATTGGTGAGATGGGATGGCGGGACAGTGAAGTGCATATTCGGGATTGGGCGGTCTACGATGAGGCGAGGAATGATTGGCTCTATCCGAATCCGCCATCGGATCGTGCTGGCGCATGGCTCGGCAAGGGGGATGAGGATGGCTGATCTGGTGCTATTAACAGGAGGTTTGCTGCTTTTTGTTCTATTATATATAGTCTTTCGCGTACTGCTGGATTCTGTCGATGACAAGCGGCAGCTTCGCAGCCGGCTGACCTATGAATCGCCTTACAGCTTGCGCAGCATGCTGGCAGGCCGGATCCAACCGTATGCCAAGCTTATAACACATATAGCGGAGCTGCTGGAGACGCTCAGAATGAAGCTGCGGGCAGATACCTTTCTCGGAATCTCGACGTTGCTGCTTGTTGGAGGTGTTGCGGTGGGAGGCCTATTTTTTCAGACGTTGAAGGGCGGACTTCTATTCGGAATGATCGTTGGATTGGCACCTTACATCTGGCTGAGAGGTTTGCTGATTCATCGGAGAATGGGAGCCCAACTTGATTTTTTGCCCGCTGTGGAGCTGTTCTATCAATGTTACTTAGTAACCGGAGAACGCCATGTCCGCATTGCCTTGCAGCGAACAATCGAGGAGAAGAGGTTGCTTGGACCGATGCAAGCTGTATTCGAGCAGTTGTACCGCAACCTCTCGGTCAGAGGCGATGACGAGGCAAGCTTGCGGATACTGGGGGCTTCGCTCGGACATTTATGGTCGGATTATTTTGTGCAAATTTTACGTGTCGCGCTGTCGGAGGGTGTCCCGGTTACGGAGAGCTTAAGGGAGCTGCTGGGCGATATGAGGAAGGCCCGCCGGGCGAATGAACAGGAGCGGCACCGCTTGCTAGAGATCAGGGTAGCCAACTTCACGCCGATTCTGTTCCTGGCCTTGTTCATCGGCATCAATCTGCGTTACAACCAAGCGAATGCTTACTTCTATTATTTGCAGGACCCGCAAGGACGAGACATGCTCCTGAACGCGCTTCTTCTTATATTCGGATCATTTCTTATGGGCCTCTGGCTCTCACGCAAAAAAATGTAAGGGTGATGGCATTGTACGATTGGATTGCCGGATGGATTGGGGCAGGGGCTATTCTGGGACAGTTCCTCTTCGCAGGAGCGGGGATGTATATGCTGCTTAGGCTGCTGCCGGAACGCTCGTTTAGATGGAAGAGACTTTCCTTTCTGAGGCTGCATAGCTCTGCACCTCCAGATCGCTTGCTTCGCCTATGCGGCATTAAGAGGGAGCAAGCCGCTTATCAGGAAAGGGAGCTTCTTCTCGCGGGTTGCGGCATAACGTTCGATCCCGCATGGTACATGCTCTATCGTCAGCTTGCCATGACTATAGGGATGGCGACAGGGACTCTGTCTATTGTATTGCTTCGAAGCGAACTGACGTCGATCTGGCTGCAGGCTTTGGTCGCCTTGCCGTTATTGCTTGCGGGAGCGCTGTATGTGGACGGGGCTTGGCTGCGTGCTGCGCAGAAGATGAGATCCTTGCAATTTACGAAGGAAATCTATGTGGTCAGCAATCAATTGCTTTATTTTGCGGATTCCCATCTGAATATCCATGCCAAGCTGATGAGATGCATGCCTTATACAAAAGCGATGCGCGGAGATATGGAGCGCCTGCTTGCGGAATGGTATCACGATCCCGCCCTTGCCTTACGGCAATTCAAGCTGAGGGTCGGCACGGATGACGGGATGAGCTTCGTCGAGACGATCGATGCGATTCGGCAGCATGAGAGCAGCCAGTATTATGAACTGCTCCGTATTCGGATATCGGACTACAAGGAGAAGCTTGAGCTTGCGAAGGATAGCCGTAAGGAATCGACATCTTACGTGCTGTTCATCATTGCAGGAATTCCAATCTTGTATACGTTCCAGGTCTTTATTTATCCATGGGTACGAGAAGGGCAGAAGCTGTTTCAGTCGTTGGGATAGGCGAAAGCGACAAGGGTAGTTCAAGATTAGCAACGGGAGGAGGTGACAGGGATGCGCAATATTTTGATGACGGTCATGATGCTCGTTGTTGTAGTTGTTCTGTTCAATACGATTATCGCGCAGGATTCGACGGGTACAAGAAGCCAAATCCAATCACAGGGCAACGCAGCAAATACGAGAATCAATACCTTGCTGCCGTAGATCGGTGTGAGCGCAGCATAGCGACGAATGTGGAGGTGCGAGGAGAGAATGAGAGCGATACTAATGACGCTTCTTCTGATCATTACGGCGGTTGTTGTGTATACAGCCGTTGCAGAGGGCGACGACGGATTGAATAAGGGCGTCGGCCAGACAGGCGGCGCAATGGGAGAGTATATCAAGGGGATGAGCCCTTGAAGCAATTGCTGCTATTCATTCTGTTCGCCGCTATGTTGTGTTGGATCATGTTCTCCCCTATTTATAAGCATGTTGTTATTGTGAGGCAGGCTGTGCTTCAGCAAGAGGTGGATTATTTGCTGGAGGTCGGCGCAAGCGGGACGAACGGCTATATTAGTCCTGCCATGCAGCGGGATTCCATGCGGAGACTGGCAAGCTTCGGGCTGCGGGAGCAGGATATTCGTTATCAGTATGCGACGACTACCGGTGCGTCGGCTACTGATGCCAGCCATCCCGTTCCAAGAGGAACGGGCATCTCGCTTACGATCAGCTATCCGTATGAAAATTTATTTGTTATTGATTCGCTAATCGGTATTCAGCCCATAGCTCCCCATGAGCGGATGAGCGCATTCGGCATGAAGATGAGCGAGTACGTTCCGTAACAGAAGGAGGCGTATCCTTGTACAAGCTCGTTCTTATTCTTGCGATGATGTCGCTATGGATTACGGTTCATCTGATGCAGGTCGAGGAAGAGATGGCGATGAAGACGTTGTCCCAGGGCAAGCGCGCGATCAACCGCGCGGCACATGCGGCAGCGCAGCAAGTGGATAAGACGGCATTAAGCGAAGGAATCGTACGGATAGACGAATCCGCAGCTTCCCGGGAAGCCGCGTTTTATTTGCAGCGAAACTTGCAATTGGATGCCAGCGGCAAGCCGCTGCCAAATTCATTCCTCCGCCATCCGGTGCAGGTGCTGGTATTTGATGTAATTAACTCAGAGGAGACGTTCCCCTATCAGTATTGGAATCCACACTATAACTTTGAAGTAGAACTAAGAAGTCCAGGAGTAGTCATCATTGCAAAAGTGGTTTATCCCAGAGCATCCACCGTTATGGAGCCGCTCGAATGGGAAATAAGGGGGGCTGCGGAGCTGATTGCAGGTTGACGTTAATATGGAAAATTGGTGTAATAGGAGGGGGACTAAAGAAGGGAAGAATCCAGTATGAATCGTGAATTGAAAAATCGGCTCCATCGTGACTATTTGAAGGTATACCGCATATCGGAGCTTATCGGCAACGGCATCTTTTTGCTGTTGATCGTGGCGTATCTGATTATTGCGCTGTGGAAGGATTGGACGCTTATTCCGGTATGGATTAGCGCCGGTGTATTGGTATTGTCCCTTGTGCTGTTTACTTGGCTCATTCCATCGGTGAAATATGCCAGATTCCGTTATGAGCTGTTCGAGGAAGAGCTGGAGATTGAGAAGGGTTTAATCTTTATTAGCAATGTGCTTGTGCCGATGGTGCGTGTGCAGCATGTCGAGATCGGCAGCGGACCTCTTATGAGGAAGTACGGGCTTGCTTCTGTGTCAGTTGTGACCGCGGCGACGACGCATCAGATCGTCGGAATTAAACGCGAGGAAGCGGAATCGCTGAAACGGAGAATCGGACAATTGGCAAGGGTGGAAGAAGCCGATGAATGATCGCCGCATGCTGCATCCTACATACATATTGTTTGGTGTATTATCCGTTATTAAAGGTTTTCTGCCGGTGATGGTCATTGTGCTGCTCCGCAAACCGGATTGGTCCAATTTGGGCTGGTATTGGTATGCGGGAGTAGGCGGCTTTCTTGTGCTTATGGCGCTTATTGCGTTTTTGCAATGGAAGAAATTCGGCTTCTGGCTGGAGGAGGATCGGATCATTATCCGTTCGGGCTTGTTCTTCCGGCAAGAGAAGACGATCTATTATACGCGGATTCATTCCGTCAATATCGAGCAGCCGCTTATTCAGCGCATTCTGGGCGTCGTGCAGCTCAAGATTGAGACGCCGGGCGGGAATAACAAGGCGGACGGCACTTTGGAGACGCTGTCCAAGGATGAAGCGAACCGTATCAAGCAATTGCTGCGAAGTTATTCCGAGGCGGGCGCTGTTCAAGCCAAGAACGTTATCGATCGAGAGGTTGCGGTCGTTGGAAATGAGGGTGATGGGCAAGAGGATTTTGCAGCTGTTTCGGCAGCGGTAGATCAGCAACTAGCGCCATCGGCTACACTGTCGTCCATGTCCAACGAAGGCACAGCTGGTCCATCGGTTGGAGCAGCTGCAAGTAACGCGTATCGGCAAGAGGAAGCGGGGCCATCCGTTACGCTTGACGCAGGCAAGCTTTTCCAAGCAGCTGCAACGTCACTGAATTTCGGCCTTGCGATTGCGTTCATCGCAGGTCTTTATTCCTTCGCAGATGACTTTCTGAACCTGATTTTTCCGGAGCACTTCTTCGAGCAGGTCGTGGAAGACTCTGTGAATCAAATGTCGAATGCGTTCTTTATTGCCGGGCTTGCCATTTTTGTCATCTTGTTTGCGTGGGTTCTGTCGATCCTGCTTTATATTTTAAAGTACAGCGGTTTTACGATGCGCCGGGACGGCAAGCAGCTGTCGCTTACCTACGGGCTGCTGGAAAAGAAGAGTATCCTGTTCGATCCCAAAAACGTGCAGGCGGTTATCGTGAACGAAAGCTGGCTCAGACAGATTTGGGGCTACGGGGAAGTCAAGCTGCAAGTGGTGTCGTCCGACAAGCAAGAGCAGCTGATGCTGCATCCGTTCATTAAAGTGTCGGAGGTACAAGCGCTCATCGATCAATTCGTACCGGGCATGAAGCTGCCTGAGCCGAGGGAGCTTGCGCCATCGCCGCGGAAGGCGTTGATCTATTACATCCGTATTCCGCTGCTGATTGCTGTTGTTTTGACCGGGGCATGCATTGCCTACTTGGGTGCGATAGGCGCATGGTCTCTTCTGCTCATTCCGATTGTGTTATGGTGGCGGATCAGCTGCCACAAGGCAGCCGGCTTGCTGCTGGAGGACGGTCAGCTGACATTAAGAAGGCGAACGCTGCAGCGCATCACGTATTATGTCCGCCGGCCGCGTATTGTCACGATGTCCGTGAAGCGGTCTGATGCCCAGCGGCGGAAGGGAATCGCTGCAATCTCGGTTCATGTGCTGGGCAGCCCCTTCAGCTATAAGGTGCCGGGAATGGATCATAGCGATGTCCAGCCTGTATGGAGCTGGTATAGCCGAAGCGGCAAAACCTTATAATAAAGATACTTATTCCAAGCATAAGCAATGGCGAATAGGATATGCGCTGCATGTCCGCCGTTGCTTTTTTGCTGTGTATAACAGGCTTTATATAATTGGAAATATTTTTTTTCAAGAAGCAAATGAACGAATGGAGAACCTCCGTCGTCTAATCACTAAAAGGGCGGAGGCGAGAAGGGAGTGCACACGGTGACCGATGAAACCAGACTGATACAGCAAGCCGTGAGAGGCGATACCCGATCGTTGTCGGAGCTATTGCGCAAGCACTATTCTTTTCTCTATCAATACACCCTTAAATTAACGATGGATAAGAGCCGGGCGGAGGATATTACACAGGACACCATGCTGAAGGCGATTGAAAAAATCGGGACGTACCGGGCGCAGTCCAAATTTTCGACCTGGCTAATTGCCATTGCATCCAGACTTGCGATCGATCGGGGAAGAAGAAGCGTCAGGGAACGCAAATGGATCGAAGAGGAAGGCGCGCTAAGGGCGCTTCGATATGAGACACTCAGCCGAATGAACGATTGGCCAGAAGCGCTTCAGGCGATAGGCGAGCTGGATGAGAAGCTTCGGATGGCCGTATTGCTGAAGTACTATTACGGTTATTCGCAGGAAGAGATTGCGGAGATGGTGGATGCGCCTGTAGGTACGGTCAAGTCGAGAATACATGCAGGGATGAAACAGCTCAGGAAGGAGTTGTCAGGCCATGAAGAAGAACAAAGCTCATGACGAGGATCAGCAATGGTTCATGGAGCATATCGGAGCGGAGCTTCAAAAGATGGATGATGCGTATGAGCGCAGCGAACCCGAGCTTGGACCGTTCGAGTCGTTCGTCGCTTCCCATAAGCAGGCGCTGCGCAAGAAGCTGTGGCGCGATCTGGCTTTATTCTGGCTCGTCGCGGCGATGCTTCTGCTGGGCATGCTCTGGATTCTTGAGCGCGACTGGATCTGGTTCGCAGCGCTGCAGTTGCTTGTAGCGATCAGTGCAATCGGTTATATCGGCTTCGTACATGTGTGGAAGGGGAGAAAGCAATGGAAGAACAATTGAAGCAATCGGTGCTGTTCTGGCTGCTCATTGCCCTCCTTATGATTACACAATCCACCTGGCTCTTCCTGGATGCCCGCAAGAGAGGCAGTATGCCATGGTTTTGGGGGCTATGGGGATTGATTCAATGCCCGTTCCCTCTCCTGTTCTATTGGCTGACCGTTCGACTCAGAGTCTGGGACAAGCTGCGGGCTTCTGCACGAAATAAAAAATAAAGGGGTGCGTCTGATGAAAGAGACATTGGAATTATCGCAACTGATGGGACTTATTGTACCGCTTATCCTTCTTCAGCTCCTATTGATGATCATTGCACTTGTGTTTTGCGTAAAAACAGAAGAGACCAGAGGTCCGAAGATGATGTGGGTGCTCATCATCATATTGGGCCAATTGATTGGCCCGATCGCGTTCTTCCTGTTCGGAAGGAGAAATTCATAATGGCAGAATTGATGCAAGTCAAAGGCTTAACCAAATCATTTGGCACCATGCAAGCGGTGAAATCGATCGATTTCAGCATACAGGAGGGCAGATGTGTTGCGCTGTTAGGTCCCAATGGGGCAGGAAAGACGACGACCATCCGAATGCTGACAGGGCTGCTTGCTCCTACGGCAGGTGAAGTGCGGTTTCATTCGCTGGCGCCCGGAGAGGATCGGCGGAACTTAATAGGTTACCTGCCTCAGATGCCCGCATTTCATAATTGGATGAGCGGCATGGAATATGTGGTCTATGCCGGCCGTCTATGCGGACTCAGCGCTTCCGACGCCAAGAAGCGGGCAATTGAGATGCTGGAGCGGGTAGGTCTTGCGGATGCAGCCAAGCGGAAGCTGGGCGGATATTCCGGCGGCATGAAGCAACGGCTAGGACTAGCGCAGGCGCTTGTCCATCAACCGAAGCTGCTCGTCATGGATGAGCCGGTATCAGCGCTGGACCCGCTCGGACGCCGGGAAGTGCTGCGCCTGCTCAAGGAGTTGAAGTCGGAGATGACTGTTCTGTTCTCCACGCATGTGCTGCATGATGCCGAAGAGCTATGCGATGACGTTGTCATTATTCGCGCAGGCGAAGTGGCCCTGCAAGGGTCGCTGTCGTCGATTCGCAGCCAGCATCGCCAGCCGGTTATCGAGCTGAAGCTGGATGAGGACAATGCGCGAGGGATGGATTGGGCGAGAGCATTCGTAGAGAAATCGCTAAACGGAGAGGTACGTTATAGCTGGCTAAGCGAAGCGGAGATGCGCGGCAACCGGCTTCATATGACCGCCATTCATATGGACGAGGCGCGGCAGGCACTGCTAGAGGAGCTGACAAGGCATTCGGTTCCATTCAGCCGACTTGAGGTTGGTTATTCGTCTCTGGAGGATTTATTTATGAAGGTGGTGGGCGAATGAACAGCATGAACGAAACTTACAGCGGGACACAACACGGAACGGGAGTGTTGAAATCCGTCAAACGAAGCTCAGGCGGAGCGGTATTCTTGACTCTGCTGGGCAAGGAATGTCTGGAGCTGCTGAGAAGCTTTAAGCTGATATGGGTGCCGATCGTCTTTGCCGTACTCGGTATTATGCAGCCAGTGCTCAGTTACTATATGCCAATAATCATTGAAAAGGCGGGCAACATGCCTGAAGGCACGGTGATCGAAATTCCCCCTGCCGTCGGCTCTCAAGTGCTTGCCGATACGCTGTCCCAATTCGGAGTAATGGGTATCTTGATTCTGGCGTTGGCTTGCATGGGCATTGTCTCCGGCGAGCGGAATAACGGAGCGTCCGCTCTTGTGCTGGTCAAACCTGTATCGTATGCCTCTTACATCCTGTCCAAGTGGCTGAGCATGATGCTGCTCGCTTGGGGATCGCTGCTCCTTGGTTATGGGGCGGCATGGTACTACACATGGCTTTTAATTGAGTATGTGGACGTAGTTCCTTTCTTGCTTAGTTTTATCCTGTACGGCCTTTGGTTTTCCTTTGTACTGACTGTGACACTACTGTTCAGCACGGCACTTCGGAGCGCGGCAGGGGCTGCTTTTTCGTCGCTTGGGGCAGCCATTCTGCTGAGTGTGCTGGCAGGCTTGATTCCGAAGTATATGGCATGGAGCCCGGGAGCTCTGACCGGACTGGCCTATCAGGCTGCGACAAGTTCGGGCTGGCTTCAGATGGAGCCTGCGTCGTGGTGGGCGATCATAACCTCACTGATTGCGATTGCCGCTTTGCTGGCGGCTTCTGTTGTCCTTCTCAAGCGGGCGCCTGCACGCGACTAGCTGCTAGCAAACGTCATTATTCCGTAAAATGTAACGTGATAGAGACAAGCATCTCGCGTTATAATGGAGGAATAAGGATGCCGCGCGCATCCTGACAGAATGAAAGGAGCTGGCACGCGATGAACCTGATTGTTGAACAGAATGCGGCACGTTGGTACAAAGAGCAGATGGATTTAAGCGAAGGGGATAGCGTACGTATCTTCGTACGGCTGGGAGGCTGCGGAAGCGTGCACCCCGGATTGTCGCTTGGCATCACGAAGGATGAACCCAGAAATGCGGTTCTTAGCCAGCAGGTAGAGGGCATCTTCTTTTACATGGAAGAGGATAATGTCTGGTATGTAGAGAACAAGGAGCTTCGCATCTCCTTTGACGAAAAGTATGAAGAAGTGAAGATGGTCGTCGCTTAAAGGTTGAACGGCGGGATATATATGGCGGGCAAGCAACGGATTTCCGTATGCGAGCCCGCTTTTTTGTTTAGGATTTAGATGAAGTGCCTTCCTGGCTTAACTCCTCGAATGATTTGACTTTCCCATGCGATGGACGCTGTCGGTGCTTGCGCTGGTGCCAAGCATTTTCTCTGCGGTTTTTGGATGTGGACATACGAGCATTCACCTCCTTCTCGTTAGAATGGCGTAAAGCGTCTCATCTCATGCGCTGCGCTGCCGGCTAAGGCTAATTGGAAAGAACAAACAGCCAATGTTCACGGTTCTGTCATATTGAGAAGCAGTATGGCTAACACTGAGAATTATTATCTCCAAAAGGTTGACGTATGAAATGGTGCATGGCATAATAGCTTTGTGCTTATGATAATCATTATCACCGCATGTGAGCGGAGATTATCGGAAGCTTATTTTTATGACTAAGCGTGATAATCACTATCTCATTTTATTCCATAAACGGATGACAGATCTGAGGATAAGACATGAAAGTATGGATGTTAGTCACAGCGCTTGTGCTTTTGTCGGTCACATCGCTATTTATCGGAGCAGAAAATCTATCCATCACCGACCTGTTCAGCATGACGGAGAAGCAGTGGCAGGTGTTCACCATCAGCCGGATTCCAAGGCTGGTCAGTCTTCTTATTGCAGGGATTAGCATGAGTATCGCCGGTCTCATCATGCAGCAGCTTAGCCGCAACAAATTCGTATCGCCTACAACGGCGGGCACGGATGATGCTGCGAAGCTGGGGATATTGGTGGCGCTGCTTGTTTTCGCCTCTGCGACGACGATGCAGAAGATGCTAATCGCTTTTGCTTTTGCGCTGGCAGGCACTTATGTGTTCATGAAGTTTCTGGACCGGATCAAATTCAAGGATACCATTTTTATTCCGCTGGTCGGCTTGATGTTCGGCGGCATTATTAATTCGATCACTACTTTTTTTGCATACAAAAACGATATGATCCAGAATGTGACGTCTTGGCTTCAAGGCAGTACATCGGCGATGATGACAGGCCGCTACGAGCTCTTGTATATCAGCATTCCGCTGCTGATCTTCGCCTATCTGTACGCGAACAAATTTACAATTGCGGGTATGGGGGAAGAGTTTTCGGTCAATCTGGGCCTTAATCACAAATTCGTGGTCAACGTCGGTCTCATTATCGTGGCGCTGGTATCGGTTGTCGTCATTCTGACGATCGGCATCATTCCGTTCCTCGGCCTCATTATTCCGAATATCGTAACGCTTTATGTAGGGGACAATCTGAAGAAAAGCCTGGTACATACAGCTTTACTCGGGGCGGTATTTTTGCTGGTATGCGATATCGTGGGCAGGCTGATTATTTATCCATACGAAATACCAATCGGGCTTACTGTCGGCGTGATCGGAAGTATCGTATTCCTGTATCTGCTGATGAGGAGAAGAGCCTATGAAGCTTAAACTGACATTGCTCGCCGCTTTGGCCCTTGGCGTCATTGCCGCCTTCTTATTCGTAGATCTGCCGCATAACTGGGATTACGCACTGGAACGCAGAATCAAGAAGGTGCTTGCGATTACGCTTACCGGCGGCGCAATTGCTTTTGCCACATTAATTTTCCAGACGATTACGAACAACCGGATATTGACCCCGAACGTTATCGGTTTGGATTCTTTATATATGCTTATCCAGACTGTCGTTATTTTTGCCTTTGGCGTCGTCAGTCTGCCTAGCACGAACAAAATGCTCAACTTTGGATTTACAGTCGGTATCATGCTGATTTTTGTCGGCATCCTTTATAAGTTGATCTTTAAAAGGGAAGGCCGCAGCAATTTGTTTTTCCTGCTGCTGATCGGGCTTGTCATGGGCACGATGTTCGGCAGTATGACCACCTTCATGCAGGTATTGATTGACCCTAATGATTTCCTGGTTGTGCAAGGCAAGATGTTCGCCAGCTTCAATAATGTCAATTCCGACTTGCTGGTGTTGTCCATCATTCTCCTAGCGCTTGTTGCTCTGTATGCCCTTAGGTTTTCGAAATATCTGGACGCGATGTCGCTGGGCAGAGAGCATGCGGTTAATCTCGGCATTCCGTACAACTTCGTGGTGATGAACCTGCTTGTTATCGTTGCTATTCTGATTGCAGTATCGACTGCGCTGGTCGGCCCTATTACATTCCTTGGCCTTCTTGTTGTTAACGTAGGCTATCAGTTCATGAAAACCTACCGGCACAGCATTCTTGTGCCAAGCACGATGTTGATCAGCATTATCGCATTGGTCGGAGGCCAGATGATTGTCGAGCGTGTCTTTACCTTCGAGACGACGGTCAGCGTCATTATCAACTTTATCGGCGGAATTTACTTCTTATATCTGCTTCTAAGGGAGAGTAAATCATGATTGAGGTTCAAGAGGTATCCAAATCCTACGCCGGCAAGCCGGTAGTCGAGAAAGTATCGCTCAAGATCAGGCAAGGGAGCGTCACGTCCTTTATCGGTCCGAACGGAGCGGGGAAGAGCACGCTGCTCTCGATGATCAGCCGCCTGCTTCAGAAGGATAGCGGGAAGGTGCTTATTGACGGGAAGGACATCTCGGAGTGGAAAAGCACCGAGCTTGCCAAAAAAATCTCTATCCTCAAACAATCCAATACGGTGAATTTGCGTCTGACGGTAAGAGAACTGGTCAGCTTCGGCCGTTTCCCCTATTCGCAAGGGAAGCTGAAGAAGGAAGATTGGGAGAAGGTTGATGAAGCGATCGCATATATGGATCTGACGGAGCTGCAATACAGGTATTTGGACCAGCTTAGCGGCGGTCAAAACCAGCGTGCGTTCATCGCGATGGTCATCGCGCAGAATACCGAATACATTCTGCTTGACGAACCGCTTAACAATCTGGATATGAAGCATTCGGTCCAAATTATGAAAGTGCTGCGCAGGCTGGCCGAAGAGCTTGGCAAGACGGTGATCATCGTTATTCACGATATCAACTTTGCGTCCTGCTATTCCGATTACATCGTCGCTTTGAAGGACGGCAAGGTTGTGAAGGAAGGTCCTACGGAATCGATTATCGACAACGCCGTACTAGAAGATATTTATGATATGGACATTCCGATCGAGCTGGTCAACGGCAACCGAATCGGCGTCTATTTCAAATAAAGATAAATAAATAGGAGTGAACATGATGAAAAAAAGGTTTGGTCTAATCGCAATTCTGCTTGTATTCGCTATGGCTCTTGCTGCATGCGGAGGCAATAACGGCGGCAAAAACACAGGAGGCAATGCTTCCAGCTCGCCGTCGCCATCCCCGTCGGCAGAAGCTCCGGCTTCTGATATTGTCGTCAAACATCAATTGGGTGAAACAACGGTGAAGGCGAGTCCGTCGAAAGTGGTTGTATTCGACTACGGTACATTGGATACGCTGGATAAGCTGGGCGTTGAAGTTGCTTCGCTTCCGCAAGCAGGCGTTCCTTCCTACCTGGAAAAATATAAAGACTCGAAATATGTAAATGCCGGTTCGCTGAAAGAACCTGACTTCGAGACGATTCATGGCATTTCCCCTGACCTGATCATTATTTCCGGTCGTCAATCCGACGCTTATGAAGAGCTGAGCGATTTTGCTCCTACGATCTACATGGGCGTAGACACGTCGAACTATATGGAATCGTTCAAGTCCAACGTACACACGCTGGCTGAAATCTTCGGCAAGCAAGCCGAGGCTGAAGCGGCTCTGGCTGACATTGATGCTACAGTGAAAGCTGTAAACGACAAAGCAACGGCTGCAGGCAAAAACGGCCTGATCATCTTGTCGAACGAAGGCAAGATCAGCGCGTATGGCCCGGGCTCGCGCTTCGGCATCATCCATGACGTCTTTGGCGTAGCCGCAGTTGATCCATCCATTAAAGTAAGCACACATGGCGATGAAATCTCCTTCGAGTTCATCTCCGAGAAAAATCCGGATTACCTGTTCGTCGTAGACCGTAATGCAGCAATTGCCGGCGAAGCTGGCGCGAAAGAAACGGTTGAAAATGATTTGGTGAAAAACACGACAGCTTTCAAAGAAGGCAACATCGTGTATCTGGACCCTGAGTTCTGGTACCTGTCCGGCGGCGGTCTGATCTCCGTAGCCGAGATGGCGAACGAAATCAATGCAGCGATTAAATAACAATAGTTGAACATATGAGGGCTGCTTCAATAGGTTTCGTACCTAATGGAGCAGCCCTTGTTGTATCGTGCGAAATCAAATCTGTGAAGAACCAAGCAGGATAAGCTGTGTCGCTTATGATCGAATGGAGGTAATCACTTCAGGGAACACTGACATGGACATTATAACGGGAGGTTATTGGGGTCATGTCCAACCGAGGATTGACGACGGCTCTCGCAGCCGTCGGAGCGGCGCAATTATTGAAGCTGCCTTGGCATTACAGCAAAACGGGGAAATGGGATGTACGTAAGATCGTCGGCTCCGGCGGAATGCCGAGCTCTCACTCTAGCGGCGTAGCCGCACTGGCAGCCTATACCGCATCCAAGCACGGCATTCGAACACCCGAGTTCGCCATTGCTTCTATGTTAGGCATTATCGTGATGTATGATGCGATGAATATCCGCCGTCATGCGGGTGAAATCGCGATTCAAGTTAATGATCTGGATGCCGATGTAGAGAAGCTGGCGGGCCATCATCCCGGCATCTATCATAAGCGGCGCAAAGAACAGTTGAAGGAGACGCTGGGCCATCAGCCGGGAGAAGTAGCGGCCGGTGCGGTATTGGGCGTGCTGATCGGACTTGCCGGAGCGGCATTCGGTCGACAGTAATAAACGGTTAAAATAATAGTAAATCCCGACAGGACTGTCGGGATTTTTTGGTGCGCTGGCGGAAAAGATTGACGGCGGCCAATAAATTGGATACAATTTAATTAAATCATCGATATTCGGTTAGGGAGGAATAGGATATGTCCATTTACGATTTTGAAGTGAAGTCGATTCGAGGCGAGCAGCAGACGTTAGCGCCTTATGAGGGCAAAGTCATGCTTATTGTGAATACAGCGACAGGATGCGGATTTGCACCTCAGTTCAAAGGCCTGCAGAAGCTGCATGATGATTATAAGGATCAAGGCTTCGCTGTTCTTGGTTTCCCTAGCTCGCAATTCGGCAATCAGGAGAAGGGGACCGACAGCGAAGTCGCGCAAACCTGTGAATTGAACTTTGGCGTCAACTTCCCGCTCTATTCCAAGATCAATGTGAATGGCGGCGATGCGCATCCTTTATTCAAGCATCTGACCAATGAGGCTCGCGGCGTATTCGGATCAAAGGCGATCAAGTGGAATTTCACGAAGTTTTTGGTCGATCGGGATGGAAGAGTTGTGAAGCGGTACGGTTCTGCGGATGAGCCGGCCAAGATTGAAAAGGATATCGTAAACCTGCTCTCCTAGTGCTGGAAGCCCTCTGTAGTCGATAAGACGCAGAGGGCTTTCTCTGTCCGCGGGCCCGTATTCGGGCAGATTCGATATGCAATAATCGAAAGTCCGTTATGGAGACTATGAAATTCGGTCATGATATGGAGGGTGCGCAATAGGCCTTTTCGGGTGTATAATAATAAAATGGTTAAGTAGTAAGAGGATTCTGATAGGAGAGGGTGGACATGAGCGAACAGGTGAATGAGAAGGAATTGATTGCCTATATAGCGGAACGCATCAAGGTTGAGCGGAAATATATTGAACTTGTACTGCGTTACGAAAAGGCCTTTATCGGGAATGCCAAAGCGGATAAGAACGGCGAGGTAGATATCGATATCGATGATATGACGGATTATATTGTAAGCAAGCGTGATGTACAGCTAGAAGAACCTCAGGTAGAAGAAATTTTAGAATGCGAGATGGACTTTTTTATGGAGAAGGGCTTAGCCGGATACATCGATTAATCTGCCGACCAGGCATCGCAATATCGAATGGGATCGACCGGGCCGCAAGGATATGGAGGTGCGCCACCATTGGCGAGTATAAAAGAGCATAAAAAGTTATCCATGGCGGAGATTGTAAAACGATTTATTTTCATAACCATTGGCTCCGTTATGATGGGTGTAGCGTTAGAATTGTTTCTGGTTCCATTCGATATTATTGACGGGGGCATTGCGGGCGTGTCGATCATGCTGTCCGCTCTTACGCCTCTGCCGCTGAGCTTGTATTTGTTTATAATCAACGTGCCTTTTCTAATCTTGGGTTATAAGCAGCTGGGCAAAACATTCGCCATCTCGACGCTGTACGGCATTACGATTATGTCGCTGACGACGGCGATGCTGCATCATGTGGAAGCCTTCCCGGATGACAAGCTGCTTGCCGTATTGTTCGGCGGGATGATCCTGGGTGCCGGTGTAGGTCTCGTTATCCGTTATGGAGGCGCGCTGGACGGAATTGAGGTCGTCTCCATCCTGATTTCGAAGAAGCTTCGGATGGCCGTAGGTCAAGTCATTATGTTATTCAATGTCATTATCTTTCTTGTTGCGGGATTTGTATTCGAGTGGTCATCCGCCATGTATTCCATGGTCACCTACTACATAGCGATCAAAGTTATTGATATCGTCGTAGAAGGTCTTGAGGAGTCGAAGTCGGTGACGATCATTTCGAAGGAATACGAGGAAATCTCCCAATCCATCGTCGATCGCCTTGGCCGCAGCACGACGCTGCTGCAAGCGACAGGCGGATATTCCGGCGAGGATACGAAGGTTATCTATTGCGTCGTATCTCGTCTGGAGCTGGCCAAGCTGAAGGGAATCGTGCAATCCGTTGACGAAAATGCGTTTATCGCGGTTGAGCATGTATCCGATGTAATGGGCGGCAACTTCAGTAAAAACAGCATTCACTAATGATTAAGGGTTGTCTTGATCGGTCTTTCATGACCGTTCAAGGCAACCCTTATTTGTTCGTATAGGTTAGACTGCGTTAGCTGTTGTCTCTGACGGAGGCGACTTGGCTATGCCATCATCCTTCACACCGAGCAGGAACAGCAGGGCAAAGACCATGCCGCCGGCTGCGATATAGAACAGTGCGGAGTAACTGAACCAATCGATAAGCGATCCCATTAGCGGCGGAGAGGAAACGGCTGCAAGAGAGGTAGCGAGGTAATAGATGCCTGTGCGGGTCCCGATGCTGCTTTCTTTGCCAAGCGCCACAATGAAAGGATAGGCATTAATGTTGATGCAAGCCCAGAAGATACCCCCGAAGATCAGCAAAATGCGCAAAGCCAGCACGGAATCAATCAGTGTAATGAACCCGAATGTAGCGATGAGCCCAATAATTCCGACCATAATGACAAGTTTATTGCCGAATCTCTTGCCGAGCAGCCCTGCAGGGATAGCTGCTATAACGAAGGAGAGCGAGAAGAAGGCAAGCGAGAGAACTGCTTCGTCCTTGGTCATGCCGAGATGATTTTTCCCATAGAGAGAGAAGAGTGCTTCCACTCCTTGGTAGGAGAAATACCAGAAGAAGATGGCGAAAAACAGCATAACAGTTGGCCGGTTCCACTCGCCCCGGAACGAGGTTTTTTCCGACGGCTCCGCAGGCTGATAGGAAAGGGCGTCTCTCTTCTCCCGAATTACCCAGAGCAGGATAACCAGACAAAGCAAGGACAAAAGAGAAGAAGAGAGGAACGGCAGCGAGCTATGCTGCTTGTACAGATAAGCCCCGCCCGCGAAAGCGAGCACCGACCCTACTCCGCCCATAAAGTTGATAATGCCGCTTGCTTGCGACCGCTTATACGGTGGGGTAATATCCGGCATAAGCGCTACCGTAGGCGAGCGGTACAAGCTCATGGACAGATTCATCAGCATCATAAAGGCGACCAGCATGACCAGGCTGTTGTGCCATGGAATAAGCGCGCCGAATACGGCAGCGAGCGGGATGCCGATGATAAGGAACGGCATTCGCTTGCCGAACCGCGTGTCGGTGCTGTCGCTCTTGCGGCCGATAATCGGTTGCAAGAAGATGGCAAAATAATTGTCCAGCGTCATCATGAAGCCGATCAAGGCTAGACTTGAGATATACTCTTCCAGGAAAAACGGGACAAAAGCGTTGTACAACGCCCATGTAATGCTAATGCTGAAAATACCTAAGCCAAGCAGCCAAGTTTTTTTCATTCTGCGCTAGCTCCTCTCGCTTCGTCTCATCATGGCATCCAGCCGATCTGGGTAATCCGTAATGATACCAGACACTCCGCAGGCAAGCAGGCGCTCCAATTCATTCTCATCGTTAACGGTGAACGGATGATAAGCGATGCCATGCTCGGCGGCTTCCTGCACCCATTCGGGCAGGACTGCGAATTTGTAGGCATGAAGAGCGTTCGCCTGAATCGACTTGGCGTATTCCCATGGCTGATAAAGTCCTTCCATATAGAGAATACCCGTTTTGATATCCGATGCTATCTTCTTGCATAACACAAGTGAATAGTGATTGAAGCTTGATAGAATGATGCGATCGCCCAGGCCATGCTCCTGAACCATAGCGATGACTTCTGCTTCGATCCCTTTATAAGGGACAACACCGTTTTTGAGCTCCAGATTAATAACCAGTCCTGTATTCTTCACCAGCTCCAGCAGCTCGTCCAGCAGAGGGACTCGCTCGCCCGCATAAGAATCAGAGAACCAGCTGCCGGCATCTAGACCGGCCAGTTCGTTATAATCGACATCCTTGACCAGCCGGCCGTCTCCTGTTGTGCGCTTCAATGATTCGTCATGAATCAGTACGAGTCGTCCATCCTTCGTGCGCTGGACGTCTGTTTCAATACCGGTTGCGCCCAGCTCGATAGCATGGCGGAATGCGGCCATCGTATTTTCCGGGCAATAAGCGCTAGCTCCCCGATGGGCAAAGTTGATGGTGTGTTGGATAAGAGCACTTCCTCTCTGTTAGAAAGTTGGTTCCTTAAGAACCTGTAATGAATATAGCTTGCAAGTTGTTATGCCCGTGTCATCATAAGGCTAAGCGACTGCAGAGCAGCCTAATTGTACATACTAGAGGAATGCGTCTCCATTATCTGGATCGTAGCATAATCGGAACCTTTGTCATAGTACCATTTTCTGTGCGAAAAAAAAGATTTGCATACCCTATAGGGGTATGATAAGATAAAGGTGTAAGAAAAATACCCTATGGAGGTATCGTGGATGGAAGAAATCGATGAGGCTATTGCAATAGAAGGCTGTGGCCACTCCCATGGGGAAGAGCGTAAGAGCCATCATTCCGATAAAATGAAGCAAGGTTTAAACGCCAGACTCAATCGGATCGAAGGACAGATTCGCGGCATTAAGGGCATGATCGAAAAGGACACCTATTGCGACGATGTCCTGACGCAGATCGCTGCTGCACAGTCCGCTTTGGGAAGCGTGGCCAAGCTGCTGCTTGAAGGCCATATGAAGAGCTGCGTTGTCGAACGGGTTCAAGCGGGCGAACAGGAAGTGCTTGAAGAACTGCTTGTTACAATTAATAAACTAATGAAATAAGAAAGAGGGTATCCTATAATGGCAAACACAGTATTGAAAGTAGAAGGCATGAGCTGCGGACATTGCGTGAGCGCGATTGAGAAGGCGTTATCTCTTAAAGGCGCAAGCGGCAAAGTGGATTTGGCTAGCAAGAACGTTACAGTTGAATACGATGAGTCGAAGTTGAGCCTGGATGCAATTAAAGAAGCCATCGAAGACCAGGGCTACGACGTCGTCTAACTAGAGGGAGCATGCAGCATCTATGACAATAAAGAAGATGATAAGGGATCGCCAATCTTATGTGGCGGTCCTCGCTTTTATTTTGGCGGGAACGCTCGGAGCCTTCAGTGCCGATCGCGTTCAAGGAGCAGCTTATAGCAGTCACAATCAGGCGATTATTGCGTCAGATCAAGGACATGAGCATCATCACGGTACAATCGAGAAGAGCAAACAGCCCGGGCCAGATCAGGCTGAGCATCACCCTGGTCATCATAGCGACGAAGCGGAAGATCGCCAGCTATATGCGGAGTGGAGCTTTCAGCCTGGCGAAGCAGCGGCTGGACAAGCCATCGGAATTGACCTGCAGATTGCCGATGCAGAGGGAGAGCCGCTCCAGAAGTTCGAAGACAACCATGAGCGAAAGCTGCATTTGATTATCGTTAGCGAAGACCTCGGCTACTTCGATCATGTGCATCCCGAATACGCGGGCAATGGCTTATTCAGACAATATATCGTTCTTCCAGCAGGAGGAAAGTATAAGCTGTTTGCTGACTTCCAGCCTGCCGGTTATGCCCATACAACGGTGTCCACCACACTCCATGTTAGCGGGGAGTATACGCTTGAACGGTTGATTGCGGATCAGGAGCGGATCAAGTCAACGGATAAAGCTGTTGTCGAACTTGCAATAACTGAACTTGCGGCTGGACAAGAAACGGAGCTGGTCTTTGATCTTCGGCACCCAAAGACTGGCGTTCCTTTGACTGATCTTCAGCCTTATCTGGGTGCAATCGGCCACGTGGTCATCATTAGCGAGGATCTGGAGCAGTATTTGCATGTGCATCCTGTGAATGAGCGCGGAAGCGGACCGGAAGCCAGATTTGTCACCAGCTTTCCGGCTGAAGGACTGTACCGGATATGGGGGCAGTTCCAACGGGAGGGTGAAACCTTTATCGTTCCATTCACTGTCAAAGTACAATAAAGTGCATGAAATTGGACAGGGCTGTCCTGCCGGCAACGATAAGCGTCGCTGGCTGGACAGCCCTTATAATTTATATTTAACCAGTCCGCTTCCTAATAAAGCAGCACGTGACATCCCCTTGCAAATTGCAAACAACATGTAAGCCAAGCTGTGTTAGTTGTATCCCAAAACAACGGAAGCCCTACCTCTCTTCCATCCTTACGGCTCCAATGACCGCGCCAGTGTGAATCAGAATTACGTCTTTGTGAAACATGAGTCCGGAATTGTAGTCAAGAAATCAAAATTCAGAGGGTAAAATTGAATCTTACTGGGGATATATAGGGGTTAAATATAACATTCTTACTATCATATCATAATGATTTGATAATTGCAACAAGCGCATTACTTTCCTGCTATTGGTTAACCTATAGGAGGAAAAGGGGGATATGCGATATGCCAGACTGGCTGCAGATTATATTACGCACATTGGCGTCCATCGTCATTTTATTCATCCTAACGAAGGTGCTGGGCAAACGCCAAATTTCCGAGTTGTCTTTGTTCGAATATATTACGGGGATCTCTATCGGCAACATTGCCGCGTATATCTCACTGGATCTCGACAACCTCTGGTATTTGGGCATCGTGTCGTTAGTCGTATGGGTAAGCTTCTCGGTTGGCATTGAGCTTTGGACCTTGAAGAGCAGGAGGCTTCGCAATGTTGTGGACGGCAAAGGAACGGTACTGATCCATAATGGCCAGCTCTCCAAGAAAAAACTGCGAAAAGAGCGTATCACGCTGGATGAACTACTGGAGCAGCTACGGCAGAAAGATGTGTATCGCGTCGCGGATGTTGAATTTGCGGTGATGGAGCCAAGTGGAGAGTTGAATGTTCAGTTGAAGAAGGAGCATCAGCCGCTCACGCCTGCCATGCTGGGGTGGACAATGAGCAAGGAAAGCCAGCCGCTGTCTATCATTATGGACGGCCATATCCTGAAGGAAGAGCTGAAGCAATCGGGACATTCTGAGGATTGGATGAAGCATGAGCTGAAGCGCTACAAGCTGAAGCTTGAAGATGTGTTTCTTGGCCAACTGGACAGCGACGGCCAGATGACGTTCCAGACGCCTGATGGCAAGACCTACCCGGAGCCATCGCCATCTACGCCGAAAGACCGAGTCATGTCACTTACCGGGCAGCTTCAGGAAGAGATTAGACGATTAGAGCAGCTATCCCAAAGCGACAAGGATCGCAGAACGTACGAATCGGCGTTGTATCATTTGAATCAGGGCATTGATGCTATGCGGCTCAAGAAAGGTACCGAGAACTAAAGAGCGAGGGCAGGCATCCGGTTGCAAATCCGATTGCCTGCCCCTACATTCAAACAAAACGCATATATTATAGAAGAAAAAAATTATCTGCGCACTTGATTGGAGTCTGGCAGGAACTGCTGCTGCCCTGGATTGGTAATCGGCTCCGGCATCACCTTGCCGCCAGCAAAGTGGTATTTCACAACCGTATTGAAGGAATCAATCCAAGGCGTAAGCGAACGTCCGCCCCATGCTTCCTTGGCGTATTCATTGAAATAGTTCACGAATTCCATATTGGCCGAGATATGAACTTCCTGAACGCTAGGCACGTAGCCGCGTACGAGCTTAGCTATGGTTTGTTTCAGTTCTGGAGACAAGTCATGATGGTCATTGACGGAGAAATAGGAATTATACGGCGAGACTAAGACACGGCCATTGCCATAAGGACTGCCGTTGTCGGCATTGTATACGCCAGTATTGGTACCCGTGTTGTTCTGTTCCTCTGTACCGCTTGACCCCTTTGTTCCTACAGCCGTCCAGTCCAGCATCAGGGCGACGTAGGCGTTTTTGTCAGTAAGCATCACGATAGATGATGCAACCCCGTTTAACGAGCTAATCTTATTGGATAGAATGGAACTGTATTCGAAGAAGGCATTGTCATGCTGATGGGTGTTGCCCGTCATGCCACCGTAAGCCTTGGCGCCAATCATCTTGGGATCGCCAGGCTTCCGGCTGCCGTAGTCATAATCACTTTGCTGCACAAGCTGCTCGTAGTTGCAGCCCGACATCGCGGCTATGACCGCTACGGACAGAAGGATAAAGGCCATTCGTTTCATCATCGATCGCGGACCCCATTTCAGGTGAAGTTGACTTGTCTATAGTGTAGGTTCGGACGAAGTAAATATACGTTATGCGGGACATACATAATTGACCATGGGTTTGGTGCACAATGTAGGAGAGAAGGGCAAGCTGTTAATAGGCGATTCGACAGGATAAGAAGTCTTCAAACAGCAAACGCAAGAGCCCGAAAACGGCGAAAATATGCGTTTTTGACAGCTTTGAGAACAATTTGTGAACTCTCTGTGGAACATTGACAAATAGGGTTCCCAACTTTATATTTAATAAAGTGATTTAAGTTGCAGGAGTTGTCAAAACATCTGTGAAACACGCAGCAAAGCCGCTTGCCACGTGAAAATTAGGCAGCTGCGAAAACGTCAAAAGTGGGGTTGATTAATGATGAAACGGTGGCAATTTGTAAAACGGCTTGCGCCACTAATGGCCATGATGGTATTAGTGCTAGCCGCTTGCGGACGGGAAGACTTGTCCACGCTGAATCCTCAGGGTCCAGTAGCGGAAGAGCAATTCGGGCTGATGAAGACAGCAATTATCATCATGGGTCTCGTAGTTGTTGTCGTATTTGCAATTTCTTTGTACGTAATTATCCGTTTCCGCAGACGTCCTGGAGACAAGACGATTCCGAAGCAAGTGGAAGGAAGTCATAAGCTGGAGATTATTTGGACAGTCATTCCAATTATCCTGCTTATTATTCTTGGCGTGCCAACGGTGCAATCGGTCTTTAATCTAGCCAAGGACTACCGCGATGATCCAGATGCGGTTAAAGTTATCGTGACCTCGCATCAGTACTGGTGGGAATTCGAGTATCCTGAGCTTGGAATCAAGACGGCTCAAGAGCTGGTTATTCCAACAGGCAAGACGATTTCCATCGAAGCGAAGACGGCTGACGTGCTTCACTCGTTCTGGATTCCGTCTCTTGCAGGCAAAATCGATACAAACCCGGGCGGTAACGTAAACTTCATGTACTTCTCCGCGCCGAAAGAAGGCGTTTACTTGGGCAAATGCGCCGAGTTGTGCGGACCTTCCCATGGCCTAATGGACTTTAAAGTAAAATCAGTTAACCCAGATTCCTTCGATCGTTGGGCTGCTGCATTGCAAGAGCCTGTAGCGCTTCCAAGCGACCCGGCTATTGCGGCTGCATTCGAAAGCAAATGTCTGACTTGCCACGCAGTGGGCGACATGGGTGGACCTGCATTCCCTAACCTTACAGGCATCGGCAGCCGCGAGAGCGTTGGCGGCATCCTGGTGAATGTAGACGCTGATGATCAGAAGTACGATCATGAAGATACGGTATACAACAATCTCCACAAATGGATCAAGGACCCAGAAGCCGTGAAACCAGGTAATCTGATGTCCAATCAATACGATCTGACAGAAGAAGAGATTGAAGGTATTGCGAAGTATCTTTCTGAATTAACGCTTGATTACGAATAATACCATCATCAGTGATTGAAGGAGGTACCTACCTTGGCTCATGCACACGCGCATGCGGTCAAACGTTACAGCGGCATTATGGACTGGCTGACAACGGTTGACCATAAAAAAATCGGTATTTTGTATTTGATTGCAGGGGGCTTTTTCTTCCTTGTAGGCGGTCTGGAAGCCATTCTGATCCGGATTCAGCTCTGGAAGCCGCAAAACTTGTTCGTCGGAGCAGATACATACAACGAACTGCTTACCATGCACGGTACAACCATGATCTTCTTGGCAGCGATGCCATTGATATTTGCGTTAATGAATGCGGTCATTCCGCTTCAAATCGGCGCACGCGACGTTGCCTTTCCTTTCTTGAACTCGCTTGGTTTCTGGACGTTCCTCTTCGGCGGACTCCTGCTGAACGTGAGCTGGATTGTAGGCGATGTGCCTGACGCAGGCTGGACATCCTACGCTCCTCTTGCAGGAACGACTTACAGCGGTGACCATGGCGTCGATTATTATGTTCTAGGCTTGCAGATTGCAGGTATCGGTACGCTAGTCGGCGGTATCAACTTCCTTGTTACCATCATTAACATGCGTGCACCAGGCATGACGTTCATGCGTATGCCAATGTTCACATGGGCAGTCTTCATTACTTCGGCTTTGATTCTGTTCGCTTTCCCTGCTCTTACAGTAGGTCTGGCGGCACTCATGTTCGACCGACTGTTCGATGCGAATTTCTTTGATCCATCCGCAGGCGGCAACGCTGTTCTGTGGGAACATATTTTCTGGATTTTCGGGCATCCTGAGGTTTATATCCTCATCCTGCCGGCCTTCGGTATTATCTCCGAAGTTATCAGTACGTTCTCGCGTAAGCGCTTGTTCGGATACAGCTCCATGGTATTCGCTACCATCCTGATCGGCTTCCTGGGCTTCATGGTATGGGCGCATCACATGTTCACAGCGGGCCTTGGTCCGGTAGCGAACGCGCTGTTCTCCATCGCAACGATGCTGATCGCGGTGCCGACAGGTATTAAAATCTTCAACTGGCTGTTCACAATGTGGGGCGGCTCCATCAAATTTACATCGGCGAACTTGTTCGCAGTCGGCTTTATTCCGACATTCGTCATGGGCGGCGTAACAGGCGTCATGCTTGCTGCAGCGCCGGCTGACTTCCAGTACCATGACTCGTACTTTGTCGTTGCGCATTTCCACTACGTTATCGTAGGCGGCTTGGTACTTGGCTTATTCTCAGGTCTTCATTACTGGTGGCCGAAAATGTTCGGTCGCATTCTGAATGAAACGCTTGGCAAATGGACGTTCTGGATGTTCTATATCGGCTTCCACCTGACGTTCTTCGTACAGCATTTCCTTGGTCTCTTGGGTATGCCGCGACGTATTTGGCAGTACCTGGACGGCCTTGGCTTCAACGAGATGAACATGATCAGTACCATTGGCGCACTTATGATGGGTATTGGTACAGTTATGTTCTTGATCAACATCGTAGTAACTGCCGTTAAACCTAAAGGCGTAGCTAACGATCCTTGGGAAGACGGACGTACGCTGGAGTGGACGATTGCATCGCCGCCGCCAGAGTACAACTTTGCACAAACGCCGCTTGTACGCGGATATGACGCATACTGGAAAGAAAAGCAAGACGGCCATAGCGGCATGACGCCTGCTGAACCGATTGGTCCGATTCATATGCCATCACCATCGATCCTGCCGTTCTTTATGGGTCTTGGCTTGTTCATCGCAGGCTTCGGCTTCATGTATTCGCCGGATTGGGGACACTTCCTCGGAACAAGCTTGACGATGGGTCACTTTATTGGAATCGTGGGCCTTGGCATTACACTGATCTGTATGATGCTTCGTTCGGTGATTGAGGATCATGGCTTCCATATCGAGGAAGAAGAAATTCTGAAGGATCTAGGGGGGAAAGCATGAGCGCGCACACGCATGTAGAAGGCCAACTGCCTCATGAGCCGGAAAAGGCGACCCTTGAGGGACGCAATAAAGTCCTTGGCTTCTGGCTGTTCCTAGGCGGCGAGACGGTATTGTTCGGCACGCTGTTCGCAGCGTTCCTTGCCCTCCGTCATCAGGTGCTTGACGGACCGTCCGCCAATCATTTGTTCGACTTGAAGCTGGTAGCTTACGCTACCGCAATCCTGCTGACATCCAGCTTGACGAGCGTATTCGCGATTCAAGCGATGCATCAGCAGAAGGTAAAAAGCTTGATTAACTGGCTAATCGTTACCGTATTGCTCGGCGCAGGTTTCCTTGGCCTTGAAATTTACGAGTTCGTACATTATGTACATGAAGGCCATGGTTTCACAACGAGCGCATTCAGCTCCTCCTTCTATACGCTGGTTGGCTTCCACGGAGCGCACGTATTGTTCGGTATTCTGTGGATTACGCTGCTGATTATCCAGCTGTCGAGAAAAGGACTGACTGTCGTTACCGCACCGAAAGTATATGTAGCCGGTATGTATTGGCACTTTATCGACGTTGTATGGGTATTCATCTTTACGGTTGTATACCTGATGGGAAAGGTGGTTTAACGTATGGCAAGCAATCATTCCGCCACGGAGCAAAACACCAAACGTCACAAGGTAGAAGGTCCAAAGAAACATATTGTCGCTTTTATCTTCTCCATTCTGCTTACGTTCATCGCGTTTGCAACGGTAATTAGCGGCGAGATCAACAAAGACTTTATCTATATCATTCTTCTCGGAACGGCTGTTCTTCAAGTATTCGTACAGATGGCGTTCTGGATGCACATGAAAGATCGCGGTCATAAGTTCGCTTTAATCGGTATTCTGTCTGGTGTATTCGTAGTATTTACCTGCGTGATCATGGCTGAATATTGGGTTTGGTGGTAATCGAATACCGCCATATGTAACTGAACAGAGGAGGGTCCCGGTTTGGGTCCCTCTTCTTTCGTAACAAATGCTTAAGTGCATGAGAAAGGAGCCTCCTCTAGTGTTAGACTTAAACAAGTATTTCTCCTTCACTGAGTTGTGGACGCCTATGTTTCTATTTGCGATGACCGCGGTGGTCATCCTCTATTTCTATCTGATCGGGCCATGGAGGGAAAAGCGTCATCCGGGGGCAGCTCCGGCTACTGTTATGCAAAAAACGCTTTTTGTATCGGCCATCGTGCTGGTATACCTCTGCCATGGCGGTCCTTTGAATTTGCTTGGTCACTTGATGTTTACGTTCCATATGGTGAATATGTCGGTCTCTTATCTCATCGTCCCACCGATGATATTGCTAGGGATTCCAGCGTTTATCTGGCGCGCAGCGTTTTCGGCTAGCTTCTGGAGGAAGCTTCGATTTCTTATGCATCCTATCGTTACGTTAGTAGCGTTTAATATGTTGTTCTCGATCTATCATGTACCGATGGTTCATGATTATGTCATGACCAACTTCACGGTGCATCGTCTATATTATGTGATCCTCTTCATTACCGCATTCATGATGTGGTGGCAGATTGCCAGTCCCGTTGCGGAATGGAATAAGCTGACCCATGTGAAGAAGATGGCTTATGTATTCGCGAATGGTGTGTTGCTTACGCCAGCATGTGCGCTTATTATCTTCTCTCCCGCTGGTATTTTTGCGACGTACAACGATCCGCAAGTATGGGCGACGGCTATGGGCTATTGTATGCCAGGCAGCGATACCAGTCTTCTGATCGCGCAGTTCGGCGGCCCTCAATTCTTCAATACACTTGGGGTTGTAGATGATCAGCAGCTGGGCGGTATTATTATGAAGCTGGTACAGGAGCTTATGTACGGCATTATTCTCGCTTACATCTTCAAGCAATGGTTTAAGCGGGAGCATCATGCTGATGACGAATTGCCGAATCCGGGCACGCCAGGGACCAATCCCGGTACAGCCTAACGGCTAGACGGACCCACGCTTAAATTATTGAAGTTGGAGAGGATTAAAATGGACTTGAATATTCTTATGCCTACAGTCAGCACGTTCTTCATCGTGCTTAGCGCCATTCTGGTTGCGTTCGGATGGCGCCTCGCGATACAGCGGAAGCTGGAGCAGCATCAGAAGGTGATGGTGTACGCGGCTGTTGCAGCAATTTTGTTCTTTATTATTTATGCGTCCAGAACGTTCATCATCGGCAGCACGCCTTATAATGGTCCGGATGGACTGAAGCCGTATTATCTTGTATTCTTATTGTTCCATATTGTGCTTGCTACGGTTGCGGCTGTGTTCGGCATTACGACGATCACGCTGGGTTATAAGAAGAAGTTCAAGAAGCATCGCAAGTTTGGCAGATTCACCTCGATTATTTGGTTTATTACAGCTATAACCGGTGTAGCGGTATATTCGATCCTGTACGTATTGTATCCGGCAGCTGATGCCAAGCCATTATTTGAAGCTATATTCGGGTAACCGATTGAAGAAAGTCATCCTGGGAAGGGTGGCTTTTTTCTATTAAGCGCATTATTGCGGCATTTGCCTTGTTTGAGAAAGTGGGGCGTTTGAAAGCCAGAGTGAGAGGAACGCTTGTAAACGGTGTATATGTCCGAATCGTATATTTGATAGCTAGTGCTTGATGAGACAGTTTTCCAGATGGAGGGCTGTTTTTTTGCATGGAAGGGACTTTGGAAAAAGTTGTTGAAAAAATGATGCAGATGTATTGACAACAATCCGAGGTGTGCATATACTGTGTATATAGATATATACAGTATATAAACACAGCACAGTATACACAGTGATTAGCAAGTATATACGGTTGCCGAAGGGAGGCTGCCAGATGAACACATGGCAAGGAGCTTGGTGTCTGGCGAAGGAAGAATTAAGACGAATCAGGTGGAAGCACATCGTTACCCTCATCTTTATCGGATACTTGCTCATATTTCTTGTACCGATGTTCGCTGATTCGAGAGAGGATAATAGTACATTCGCATTCTGGGCCATGGATTTCATTACGGTCTCGCTGCTCCCGATGCTGGGATTAATGTCTACACAAAATTCAGGGATTTATTGGAAGATGGATTCCTTTACGAGAAAGCTGGCGGCATGGCGCACGATGCCCATAACGATTAAGCAAATCGCACTGGGACGGATCGTATTATACCTAACTAATGGCCTAATAGCTAAGATCGTATTTTTCACAAGTTACTACTTATTCGCCAGATCGCTGGGAGCAAATATGAGACTGATGGATTTTGTCTTGTACGCGTTGTTCTGGATCAGCCTATCGGTTGCAATCGGCATTATTTATCTCTACTTCGAGACAGGGTATTCGGGAATAAAGTACTTCTGGGTTTGCATGGTAATTTCGCTGCTATTGCTCGCGGGGATGGTGTTTTACTCTTACACAACTAGAGACAGTCTGGTGATTCTGAGCTATGAGATCATTCAACAAGGCGGCTGGTGGCTGCCGCTGATCGGGGTTCTGCTAGGCGCAGCATCATTCATGATCGTACGGAGAGCCATGGAGAAGAAACTGAGAACAAGGAGCTATACCAGTTAAAGGAGAAAGCGGGTGAAGCGATGCGGCTGCCTATACAGATTAATGAACAAAGTGCAGAGCCGCTCTATCATCAGATCGAAGTCCAGCTAAGGGCATTGATTGTAAGCGGCCAGCTGGAGGAAGGCACGCTGCTGCCTTCGATCCGCGAGCTGGCTCAGACGGTCAAATGCAGTGTCATTACGGTAAAACGAGTATATAGCGATCTTGAGAGCGAGGGACTGCTCCGAACAAGGCAAGGCACCGGAACTTACGTGGCGAAAGTCGGAGAACAAGAACGTGATCGGCACCGTCTCTCGGCGGTGATCGAAGCCCTTGATCAAGCCGTAACGGCGGGCAAGCGAATGCAATGTTCGGAAGAAGAATTGATAGAGCTCTTCAACGAAGTGATTCATAGACACTACGGGCAAGGAGGGGATACATCATGAGCGACTGGCAAGAGGAGCAGGCGATTCAGTTCAAGGATATTGCGCAGCGCAAGCCGAATTTCAAGATGGGGCCTATTACGCTGGATATTCCCAAGGGATTTATTACAGCTATTGTCGGTCCGAACGGCAGCGGAAAGAGTACGCTGTTCCGCATGATTCTGGATCTGGAGAAGCCGCAGGATGGAACGGTGACAGTGCTGGACCATATCATCGGCACTGGAGATGATGCTTCGATCAAGCAGCAAATTGGTTATTTGCCGGAGGAGTCGCTGCAGCATGACGACAAGCTTAAGGCATTCGAGAAAGCTAGATTCAACAGCTACTGGTATAAGAATTGGGATGTGAACCGCTATCAGGAGCTGCTGCTCGCCTTGCAGGTCAACGATAATCTGCCACTTGGGAAGATGTCGAAGGGGATGAGGCGCAAGTGCGAATTCGCGATTGCCTTGGCCCACGCGCCAGATCTGCTGCTCCTCGATGAACCATCCTCTGGGCTTGATCCACTGGCCTGGAAGTCCATGATCGAGATTCTCCACCGGTATATGGAGCCTGGCGATCGTACGATTCTCATGACCTCTCACATCGTAGAGGAAGTGAAACGGCTGGCGGATTACATCGTATTTATGGCACAGGGCCGGGTGCTTGGGGTCTATGAGAAAGATGAATTGTTCAGCAGTTGGTTTACCTTCTTCGTCTCAGGCGAAGGATTGACTAGCCAGATTGCTTCTCAGATGCCGGGTCAATGCGGAATGGAATCGGTCGGTGGCCAATCATTCCGAATTACGACCAGCGAAGCCTATCAAGCGGAGCAGTGGTGCGAGACGAAAGGCATTACAATTTTAAGCAAGCAAGCGCTGGAGCTTGATGAAATTATGAGCACATTGCTGCTGCAAGATGGAATAAGCAAACGAGTACATGAAGCGAGGGGAAAAGCGAGATGAAACCATTAGTAGTAGAACAAGTCATGAAGCAATATGGCGAGAAGACGGCGGTCAACAACATCAGCTTTGAAGTGGGCGAAGGTGAAATTTACGGTTTGCTGGGCGCGAACGGCGCAGGCAAAACAACGACCATGCGTATGGTGCTGGGCCTGATCTATCCGGATGGCGGATCGATCAAGTACAACGGCAAGCCTTACAGCAATGAGCAGCTAAGCCGCCTCGGCTATTTGCCGGAGGAGAGAGGCCTGTATCCGAAAATCCGCGTCAGCGATCAGATCATCTACTTATCCCAGCTGCGCGGCATGTCCCGCAAGGATGCCGATCAGAACTTGAAGTACTGGCTCGAGAGATTCGAGGTTCCGGAATACTACAACAAGCGCGTCGAGGAGCTGTCGAAGGGCAATCAGCAAAAAATCCAGTTCATCGCTGCTGTTAATCACCGTCCGAGCATCATCATCATGGATGAAGCGTTCAGCGGACTTGATCCGGTCAATGTCGAGCTTCTGAAGTCGACAGTGAAGGAGCTGAGAGACTCCGGTACGAGCATTCTGTTCTCGACACACCGCATGGAGCATGTCGAGGAGCTATGCCGCAACATTACAATCCTGCATCGTTCGAACACGGTGCTGAAGGGCGGCATCAAGGACATCAAGAAGCAGTATCCGCGTGAGCGTGTCATCTTGAGCACAGAGAATGACGTTACAGGTTTGGAGAACATTAGCGGCGTGACAGGCGTGAAGCTGCAGGAATACGGCTATGAGATCGGCATCCAGAATGAAGCGGTAGGCGGCGAGATTTTGCGCCATGCGATGGCCCAATCGACTGTCACCAGATTCGAGATTAAGGAACCAACTTTGAACGAAATCTTTATAAAAACGGTAGGTGATCGCCATGAATAGTTTTTGGACAGTAGTAGGGTTTACAGCGCGCAACAAATTTAAAGGCAAGGCGTTCCTTGTAACGACGCTTATTATCGGAGTCATTTTAAGTATCGGAGTTAATCTTCCTTATATCATTTCCCAGTTCGATAAGGGTGGAGATAAAACGACGAATATCGGTTACATTCAGTCTGCGAATACGGAAGCGGCTGAAGGAACGGCAACCGGCGACAGCCTGAAGGCTTTCTACGAGCAGCAAGAGAATGCGAAGCTTCAACTCATAGCTTACCCTGACAAAGGCAGCGCCGAAGAGAATGAGAAGCAGCTGAAGCAAGCGATTAAAGACAATGATATTAAAGGTTACCTGGAGTTTGGCGCGATGACGCCAAGCGGATACCCGGAGATGAGCTACAAATCCGAGAAGATGATGGAGTTCTCGCTGACTGAGAATTTGACAGGCGCACTTCAATTGATTCGCCAGGCAACGATTCTCCAAGATGCCGGACTGACGGATGAGCAAGTCGCGCAGTTGAATGCGCCGATCAAGATCGAAGCAGTGCAAATCTCCTCTGCGGAGGGCGCTGGCGGCAGAACGCCGGCAGAGCAAGGCGTGAACATGGGTCTGATCTACTTCATCATCATCTTCCTGTTCATGGCGATTATCACTTCCGGCCAGCTGATTGCGGCGGAAATTACGGCAGAGAAAAGCTCCCGCGTTATGGAGATTCTGATTACGAGCGTATCGCCGCTGAAAGGCATGTTCGGCAAAATCTTCGGTATGTTCACGGTAGTACTGAGCCAGGTATCGTTCTTCGTTATCGTTATCCTGCTCAACGTATCGCTGCCGCACAACAAAGGCGCGTTGGCAGGTCTCGACATTGATCTGACGAAGATTGATCCGCTTCTGCTTGCGTATGCGATTATCTTCTTCCTGACTGGCTTCTTCTTGTTCGCGACGCTGTATGCAGCTGTCGGCTCGATCGTAAGCCGCACAGAGGATCTGGGTCAAGCGACTATGCCAATGACGATTATCTCGCTTGCAGGCTTCTACATTGCAATCTTCAGCCTGAGCGCACCGGACAGCATGCTGGTCAAAGTAACATCGTTTATCCCGCTGTTCTCGCCATTCGTGATGATTCTGCGTCTCGGCCTGACGGATGTTCCATTCTGGGAAGCAGCCCTGTCGATCGGCTTGCTGCTGGTGACGATCTACATCGCAGTCTACGTATCGGCTAAGATTTACCGCACAGGCGTCCTGATGTACGGGAAGCGCCCAAGCTGGAAAGAGATTCGTAAGGCGATGAAAGCTTATAAAATTTAATGATGGATAAGGCTTTTTGTGAGTAACGGTTATAAATGAGATAGCTATAATTAATAAATGAGACAAATTACACTACATGTTTGAGACAAAAAACCTTGATACATCAGGAATTGTTGATGTATCAAGGTTTTCGTGTTCGTGAATATCGGGTGCCTGATTAATAAGATGTTGAGATTAGGGGTTCAATTGATGAGAGAATTGAAAAATTATAAATGAGATTTTTCGTCAAGTAGCTGAAATTGTTCTACAGCAAAGAGTTGCCAGTGTATATATTATTCCGCTTATTTGACTAGATGGGATAAAATCAGGCACAGAGAAGCCGCGACGAACCTTGATAGTCGTAAGTTTAAAATCATGAGTGACTTTGGGAAGCTGCGAGAAGAAAAATTTTTTAAGCATGCTAGCTTATGTGGCCGAACAGGAATGAATTAATATACGAGGCAGGCTGAAGGTTCAAGTAGCCAAGGGGAACAGAGTGAAATTCGGGCGATCAAAACAAAAAAATGATGATCACTTTATTCAAGTCTATACCGAATGGATGGTTAGCAATATAACCGCTGTTATGGCTATGAAGCAATTAGCGCTCCTGAATACATTGGCTATGTGAAGGTGCGTAATGGTGAGGTAATGTTCTTTAACCCAAAGGATCAAATAGTGGAGATAAGCCGAGTGAAATTTAAATACTCTGCTTTTACTCGCTCAAGCTCAGAGGAGTGCTTCGGCCCTTTCCCATAGCTGTATTGCTTTCCGTCAGGTTGCTCCAAACGATTGAGTTCACCATTGCAGTACCACTTTAGCAACGTTTTCAATTGCGTCTTATTTCGTACACCTAGCTCGTCCATGACGATCTTTACCGCGGCTCCTGCCAGCTTCATTTCGGTAGATTTCATCTTCGTTTCCACAGGGTAGCTTACTCTAGTTGCCAATGCAAAAACACCTCCAAGGTTATCTCAACATCTTACGACATGATCGATTTCACTTGAATGTGTTTTGGTTTGTCTCACGTCAGGGGGCAGTCCCGAAACTAACATACGGCTTTTAATTATTGGTTCTTGTACATCCCCGTCTATTTAGGTTTCCACGGTAGGAGGCCCTCATTCAATAGCATAAGTTCTAATATTCCCACAAATTTCACTAACTTACTCAACATTGAGCACATTCTTCCGAAAATATTAAAATTAGCAGGGATTGTACCGGAATGCATTACCATACACTTAATGTAAACCTTGTTTTAATAACATTATGATTAAGCTATCAAGGAACGTCAGCTCAATAAAATAGCGACAGTCTAGGACTATATTTTGTGTCAGTGGCTGTCGCTGTTTCATCTTCTGGGCTCAGTCTTTACGCTGGGAAGTTATCCGCCATTAAAATGAATGACAAGAATAAAGGTTATTACTTATAAATTAATATACTGGTAATTCTAACTCAACAGGTATGGTATCTCCTTTTTTGTCATATACTTTGATTTTTTTTGCTTTTCCATCAATCTGATACTCTAGGAAACCTTCAGAATTATCTTCAATTAATTTAAGGTTTGGGAATGGATCAGTTATAACATATTTATCTTTTACTTTTGAATAATGAACAATTAGCACTAATTCAGCGCCCCAATAACCGTGTATGATCAAATGATTTGGCCGTAGATTAATTTTATTGATACTTTTTGAATGATGAATAAATTGTAAAGCTAGAGTATTCATAAAGGATTTTGCATATCCATCGACAGGAGCATCTGGGTTACCTTCTACATATGTATCCATTTTCTTTGACACAAGTTCTGGTACTAACTTTATATTTAATAACATTGTTTTATTATTATCGGTATAAGTAATAAGGGGGCTTGAAAGATCTAAGACTTTAGGTTGTGAGAGTTCAAAGGTTTGAAAATAAGTTCGTATGATAGAATCAGTAGGTTTTTTATATAGTTTAAGCCTTTCGTTGACGTTAGGGGCTACTATAGTTAACAAGAACGGGATCAGTAATAGTAAGGAAAAAAGTCTTTCAATTGACAACCATTTTCTTGAAAAGAAAAACATAATAACGGATAATATTAAGCCAAACCATGGTATTATGACGAAAAATGGGTAACTTGTAACTAATATTAAACCTGAGTAGAAGTGTAGAGATATAAAATAGGCTGCAAACCATATTATTAATCCTACGAATAAAATAATTAGACACATCCGTCTATAATTCATTTGTGCGGCCTCCTATAATATTTACTTTGACTTTACTTTTTTATCGACATTCTCCCATATTATATTAATAATAGTATAAATATGATTGTTGATATTGTTTTGGGAATAACAATACTTCCGAATAACGGTAATTGTCTCGTTGTTTTTTCTTAGTATTACAAACTACATTAGAAGATGTTTCCGCTCAGGCCGTTGACGGAGATAGAATATCATGATGGCAAGGCTCGCGGATAGAAAAACAAATTGCATCAGAGTGCGGGGAATTAATGCATCTTCCGGTTTAGTCGCTAGTCCAGAAAGAGCGTGCGATATATTTGCAGGGAACATGAGGATCAGTAGAAGCGACAGCCCTCCAGCCGCCCAAGCGACAGTAGGACGCCATAGCAAACCTATAGCTCCTGCCAACTCAAGCAGACCGGTGAGCGTCACAATGAAACTAGGATATGGAAGAATAGATGGTACCATGCTAATAAGCTCTTCCCTCATCCAAACGAAATGAACCGTGCCAGTTAAAATAAACATCGCTGCAACACCGCCTCGAAGGGCAATCGGCCATGATCGCAGACGCTTCACTCCCACTTTTCCCGCAACGAGAATAGCAATAGTAACACTAATAAGAACGATTAGCGGTTCCATAAAATTACCTCCGATATTTATTCTTAGAATCATATAAACTATTTAGAAACCTTTCATCACCATTAAGTAAAGAATGACAAGCGGCAAGAAAGTAGCGGCGACGCCGTAGAAAGCCCATTGGCGGGAAGCTCGTTGATATGCCGCAGAAATCGCGCCTGCCTGTACACTATCCGCACTGAATCGGATCATTCTGAGTTGCAGCGGAAGGAGTATGGCTATCCAAATAAAACCGGAAATCGCGAATAAGAGAAGGGAAAGCGTAAGCCAGTTTAGTCCCAACAGCGAGACGCCGGAATGTCCAGCCATCATAGCGCCTGAGATAATGATGAGGATAAGGCCGGGTATTGTAAAAGAGTAATCAGCGATCATGACATTCTTGGCAGCTTGATGAATGATGGACGGATTATTGGTCAGATCGGCCCGAATTTTCCAAAAGGCTGCTGTGATGATATTTCCAACCATCAACAAAACACCGACCAGATGCAAAGTTAACCACAAATTCACGGCTCCTCACCCTTTCTCCGTTCGCCGCCATTTAGAATATCACGAATAAATTCGGATAAATCTTGGGCTTTAAAAACCGCCTGTGCTTGTGGAATGCTTGAGCGAATTCTTAATCCGAATGTCATCAGCGTGAACATGTCACCAGTTTTCTCTGCATCAACCGTTTCAGGAATGACTCCGTATTTCTGGCCCGTTTCAATCCACAACTTGGCTAAATATATGGACCGATCGTAGTAATGATTCAGTGCTTCTGCGACCATGGGGTCCTCTTCTTTTCCGAGCAAGTACAGCAACACTTTGTTCGCTATGTCATGCGGATTTTCGTAAGCAAGGATGCTTTTCTTGATTTCCTGCATCGGCTCGTCGAAATTTCGGAGGCCATGTTCAACTTCTTTCATAAAGCTTCCGTTTGTTTCCTCTAGACGTTCCTGCAGCACCCAGATAAAAATTTCATTTTTACTCTTTACATAGTGAAAGATCGCGCCCTTGGACAAACCGGACTTGATCATAATGTCCTGCATAGTGATGGAATGGCATCCTTTTTCCGCAATTAATTCCTTGGTCGTGTCCATCAGCCGTCTAATCGTCTGTTGCCTGCGCTCCTCTTGCTTCAAGGTCACCCCTCCATTGGCATGATAATAAATGTATACACAAATTATAAATACAGACCGTCGGTTTGTAAATGGACAATGTGAAAAGAAGCTACGATGGCCCACCTATAATGTATTGAACCCCAAAAGCTAGACTTTAACAGAGAGGAGAAATCATTATTTTTCGATTTGTAGGTCTGAAATACCAAGAAGCAGCAATTAAAATAAGAAATAATAAAGCATAGACAATTGAATCGCCTACCGCGCTGAGTATTAATTATATTACAATACACAATAGATCAGTACTATGTCTATTTAGAACTGCATGGGCATACTTTTGGTGGTGGGAATTTCACTTTTTACCAAGTTACAAAGGCGTGGTAAAATGGCAGTACTTAGAGGCGAATATTGTTTGATTTTAAATTTATTAAAAGGTTGGGTTAAATATAAAAGTAAATTTCCCGTCGAGTATGCAAAAGTTTATATAAAGTCGTTATTATGAGTTATGAAGGATTTTTCAAACTTAAAAACCATTTTTTATTTGAACCTTAATAAGGCCTTGTGATTATAATTTTGGATTCTGGAGGGGAATAATGATATTTTTTATTCTTCAGGGTATTATTGTTGCTACACTTTTTTTCGGAATTTTTGAAACCATCAAAAGAAAAATATGGAACTTAACTTGGGTATTTTCTTTGTTCCAAATTGGTTTTTTGATTAGTGCTGCTACCCCATTTTTACTACAACAGAAGGGATTTTCAGAAAACATAAATTATGTGAAGTCATTACCATATGTATACTCGTTTCAATATTTTCTATACTTAATTTCATTTTTGATTTTAATAAATATGGTTATAAAGAAGAAAGGTCACTAATAATTGAGGACTGACCTCCTTAACATGAGACAAATCAAAACACCTTCAAGAAAATAAAACCATGTCGTAAGATATGGAGATAACCTTGGGGGTGTTTTTGCGTTGGCAACTAGAGTGATATAATGAGATTAGCAGGGATACCCGTAAAGGAGGGTGCGGAACGAAATAATACATAAATGGATAATTAATTAAAACATTCCATTTTTAGTTTCTTTGTCCTAATGTTAATTATTATTTGCTTCACAATACTCACCGCATTTCAAACTCCAGAACTAATAAAATTTATTATTTCAATTGAGTCCATGGCCGCAATTTCCGCATTGCTAAATAAATCTGGCAACAGTGGCTTGATAACGTATTTAATATTGGCTATCTTAATGGTTGCACTTGAGCACGATTATCGGAATGGTTTGCCGAACATTACATCCTGTATACTCTGTGAAATGAGTGAAAGACCGGGAATAGGCTTGAATACAAACCTTAAAAGGTGTGAGTATCCGTCATGAAAAGTCCGGCATGGTTAAAGGGTTTTGGATATGGAATTCTTCTATCTGGTGTATTTCCGTTAATCTTCATGTTGATCGCTCAGGCTCTGGCAGGGGGGATATCTTCTCTTTGGGGAGAAAGCTGGTTTTATTTTGCAGTGCTAATTCCGTTCGTAGTAACGTCATCCATACTTGGCCATGTACTTCATAAGAAAGAAATCTCCAACAAAAATAAATGGCTTATTAGTCTTATCACTGCAATGTTCATTTCACTTTTTACTGGAACAATAGGAGCAATATTGGGTGAATATATAGTTAGAGGGAATATGGAAACGATTAATATGAAAGATACTTTATTGTGGGGTACGATCTATAGCTTTTTGTTCTTGCCCTTATCAGTCCCACTTATGAGGGTAAATATTGAACTACTAAAATATGTAGTCAAAAAGTGATGTAACTTAACCTGAATCTTGGAAAACGCGAAGAGACAAGATGAGCTTCAATCCCAAGTAGAGAGCAGCGGATCAATATCCGTTGCTCCTTTTTATTGATATTTAATGCGAGAAAACGAAAAATCTTTCTATGTCAAAAAAATGCACATCCGGGTCAAAAATATGTCCTGTCAAAGGCCGCTCTATACTGCATAGTAATAGGAAACGAAAAGAAGGAGCGGAAACAATGGAAAATAGATATGCAGTACACCCACACGATGCGCGTCGTTATGGAACAGAAGAGCTGAGAGCGAACTATTTGGTTGAAGGCTTGATGGTGGAAGGAAGCCTGCGTATGTGTTATTCCCATGAAGATCGCATGATTATGGGAGGCGCGGTGCCTACGGTGGAAGGGCTGAAGCTGGAAGCGGGCGATATGCTGAAAACAGAATATTTCCTGGAGCGCCGGGAGATCGGCATCATTAACGTTGGAGCGCCTGGCTATGTCATCGTAGACGGAGACACATATACGCTTGAGGCCAAGGATTGCCTGTACATCGGCTTGGGCCATCAAGAGGTGACCTTCCACAGCAATGATGCGAAGCAGCCTGCGCGTTATTATCTCGTATCGACGCTTGCGCACCGGTCTTGTCCGACGCGGAAGGTGGCAATTGCGGAAGCGACACCTGCCCATCTGGGATCGATTGAGCAATCCAATGAACGCACCATCTACAAATACGTTCATGCGGATGGCGTGGAAAGCTGCCAGCTCATGCTGGGCATGACGCTGCTGGAGCCGAGGAACATGTGGAATACGATGCCTGCGCATATTCATGACCGCCGCAGCGAGCTGTATTTCTACTTCGATATGCCCAAGGACGGCCTTGTATTTCATTTTATGGGAGAACCGGCAGAAACCCGCCATCTAGTTGTGCGCAATGAGCAAGCAGTCATCTCTCCGGCCTGGTCGATTCACTCCGGCGTCGGGACTAGCAGCTATACGTTCATCTGGGCGATGGCGGGGGAAAACTATACGTTCACGGACATGGATAGCGTCCCAATGGACACCTTGAAATAAGGAGGTTGCAGCTATGAGTGTAGGGAAGCAGCCATTTTCGTTAGCGGGGAAAAAAGCGATCGTCACAGGCGCGGCATCGGGGATCGGACAAGCGATCGCAATCGGTCTTGCGGAAGCGGGAGCAGAGCTGCTGCTGCTCGGACATCGCAGTAATATGGAAGATACATCGGATCGAATTGCTGAAGTTGGCGGTTCCTCGCGGGAAGTGCTAATTGACCTGAGCGATCTCGATAACTTGGATCGCAAATATCAGGAACTGGTGGGTGATGAGCCTATCGACATTCTGGTGAATAATGCCGGCATCATCTGGCGGGAGCCTGCTGCAGAGTATGACACAATTAAGTGGCATGAAGTGATTAACGTTAATTTGCATGCGGTCTTCCAGCTTAGCCAGTTGGTCGGCAAGGGCATGTTGGAGAGGGAGCAAGGCAAGATCATCAACATCGCTTCCTTGCTGTCCTTCCAGGGCGGCATTCTCGTTCCGGCCTATACGGCAAGCAAGCACGCGGTAGCCGGGCTGACGAAGGCGCTGGCCAATGAGTGGGCAAGCCGCAATGTGCAGGTGAACGCGATTGCGCCGGGCTACATTGCTACAGCTAATACGAAAGCGATTCGTGAAGATGCAGCGCGCAATCAATCAATTGTCAGCCGCATTCCGGCAGCGCGCTGGGGCGAAGCGTCTGACCTTGCAGGAGCGGCGGTATTCCTCGCTTCGAGCGCTTCGGATTACGTGAACGGGCATGTCCTCGCTGTCGATGGAGGCTGGCTGGCCCGTTAACACTGCAACAGGTTTAAACTAGAATTCCGTCTATATTTGCACATCCAGGCAGCTAAGAGAGAAACGCATAAGAGAGTAGAAGAGCAAGTTTTCAGCGATGGCTGCGGGCTTGCTCTTCTTTTGCCAATACCATTAGATACAGGGGGATGGATTCATGGAAAAGCAAGAGCGGAACGTGAGCGGCAAGCCGCAATTTTTCTGGTCGCCGGGGGATCGTGCTTTCATTGTGAAGGCGTGTCTGGAGCTGTGGCCGGAGGAAGCGGGCAGGGCCATCCGCCGGGCGGCGCTGGCTGCGGAAGGCACCTTCATCTATAACTCCCGCTGGGATATGGAGCCTTGCCAGGAGCCGGTAACGTTCCAGGGGGACATCCAGTGGGATTATGTCCGCGAAGGCGACGTGGAGTGGACGTATATGCTCAATCGGATGAGCTATATGCGTGATTTGGGACAAGCTTATTGGCTAACAGGCGAAGAGCGCTTCGCCAAGGCTTACATTCGTCTGCTCAAGGATTGGTGCGCGAACAATGGTATCAGTCGGGAAGAGATGGCGGACAGCGTGCATCGTGGCTACAATGTGAATTCGCGCTGGCGCCGTATTGACGCTTCGATTCGATTCACCAACTGGCTGAAAGGATATGCGTGTATCGCCTCTTCGTCGGAGTGGCATGCGGAGCGGATCGTGCTGGAGGGCCTGTTGAAGTCGCAGGCAGAGCTGCATGGCGAGTTTCTGCATCTGGCCTATACTGCCTTTGATGTGCAGAGCAATTGGGGATTTATTGCGGCTAACGGCTTGTACCAGATCGCCGTCATGTATCCCGAGCTGGAGAATGCCGCGAAATGGAAGAGAGCTGCGCTGGACCGAATGGAAGAGATGTCGGCTGCTCAGTTTTTGGCTGACGGCTTCCACGGCGAGCAATCGCCGCAATACCATCATGAGGTGCTGGATCATCTCTTCGAGACGGTATGGCTTGGCGAACTGAACATCGAGCCCCCTCGCCAGCGATTATACGCCGTTCTTCATGCCATGCTGGATGCTTCTATTGCGATTGCGAAGCCGAATCGCCGCCAGCCGATGCTAAGCGACAGCGATGATGTCGATGTGCGGGACAAATGGTGTCAAGGCGCGCTGTTGCTCGGGCGGCAGGACCTAAGGGCGCTCGCTTATCCGTCCCCGGACTACGACAGCCTGTGGTACTTTGGCGCCCAAGGGATCGCAGCCTATGACCGGCTGGCCGGGAAGCTGCCTGACTATACATCCACAGCCTTACAGCCTGCTGGACTGATGGTCATGCGCTCAGGCTGGGGCAGGCAGGATGATTATCTGCTCATGGACGGCGGTCATCTGGCGATGTCCGGCCATGGACATGATGATCTGCTCCATGTGGAGCTACATGCGAGGGGCAGGGATTTTCTAATCGATACCGGCCGCTATACGTACAAGGAGGGCAAGGAGCGGCAGTACTTTAAGCCATCACTTCAGCATAATACGCTGTCGGTGGACGGGCTTCCCTCAACCGAATATATCGACACATGGAGCTGGGAGAAGCCTGCTCTGCCAGTTAATGCGTTCTTCAAGGCGAGCGAGCGTTACGATTATACCGAGGCGGGCCATGACGGCTATTGGAGGTTAAGCTCTCCGGTCGCCGTACACCGACAAATTCTCTACATCAAGCCGGAGTATTGGATCATCGTCGATACGTTCCGTTCCTCTGGCAAGCATAGATACGGCGTTCATTTCCACTTTGCGGAGGATACGCCTCTTCAGGTGGACCATCAACGGGGCAGAATCGTTACCGCGCATCAGAAAGGCGGCAATCTGCTCATGCAGACCGCAGGAGCGGGAGTCCGAATCCAGCAGGAGGCTTGCTGGATTGCGCGGCACTACAACGAAAAAAATAGATCCGCCAAGATTGTGCTGGAGACGGATGAATCGGGGCCGTATACGACAGTCGTGACCCTTCTCCGTCCGTTCGACCGCCTGGAAGAAGCCGAGCTAACGATTGCACCCATTGACATTCGCGGCAAAAGCGAGCAAGTGCTGAGCGAGGCGCAGGCCATCGGATTCGAGATACGAAGCGGCAGCGGAGGGATCTCGGATTATGTGATTATTTCGCGGCAAGGACCGCAAAGCTATCGCTTCGCCGAGGTTCAATTAACCGGCGAGGTATTATGGCTCCGCCGTCAACTTGGGCATGCGGATCAACCCTTTATCGTCAAATAATGGCCAGGGATGCCATGCCGGCAGCAGGTCAAAAAAATGCACGTTTCAGTCAGAATTCTTGCCTGTGGTCAGGTTTCAGTCGGCGTAAGATGAAAACACTACTACAGATGGCAGAGGTGAACCCTGATGGAATTGAGCAAGCCAGCGGGAGCGGAAGCTCCTGCGCCAAAACGCCGCTTCTGGAACAACAGTCGCAAAGAAGCCTTATTCGGCTGGCTGTTTCTTGGCCCGGAAGCAATCGGCATTATATTGCTGTATGTGTTTCCCGTATTTTTTTCCCTGTATTTAAGCTTTAGCGAATGGAATCTGATGGGCGGATTGTCTTCGGTGAAGTTGATTGGCTTCGACAACTTTAAAGAGATGCTGTCGGATGTGAAGGTGCATAAAGCCTTGAGCAACAATCTCATCTACACGTTGATGACTGTGCCCGTCAGTATGATCCTATCGCTTATTCTGGCGGTCATCATCCATAATCGCGTCCATTTTCAGAGCTATTTTAAAGTAGCGTTTTTCATTCCTTATATCTCTTCCATCATTGCGATCGGGGCGGTATGGAGCGCGCTCTATCATCCGTCAGAAGGCCCGATTAACCGGATGCTCTTCTCCATTGGCATCGAGAATCCTCCGAAGTGGCTTGCCGACCCCGACTTTGCCTTACTGTCGATTGCCATTATCGCGGTATGGGCGATTGTCGGCTATATTATCATCATCTATCTCGCCGGCATGACGAACATACCGGAGGAGATGTATGAGGCCGCAAGCATAGACGGTGCTACGAGCTTTCAGAAGTTCTACAAAATTACACTGCCGCTGCTCGCGCCGACGACGACCTTCCTGTTCATTACGCTGCTGATCGGGTCATTCAAAGTATTCGATATCGTGGCGTTTCTCACATCGGGAGGACCCTTCAACTCATCTACGGTGCTTGTCTATCGCATCTACGAGGAGGGCTTCCAGAACTTCCGCATGGGCTACGCATCCGCCCTGTCATGGCTCCTCTTCTTGATCGTCGGGCTGTTGACGATGCTGACGTGGGTGCTGCAGAAGCGATTTGCACAAGATTAGAGAGGAGCCTGACCGATGCATACAACTAAAAGCAAACTAACCAAAATCATTACGACGGTACTTATGGGCGCCTTCTCGCTGATCTTTCTTGTGCCGCTGCTATGGATGATCTCCGCTGCCTTCAAATACGAGAAGGATGTTATGGCCTTCCCAATACAGTGGATACCGCAAGCGTGGAATGCGGTCGGCAACTTCAAGGCGGTATGGATGGGCAATGTTCCCTTCCATTTGTTCTACTTCAATTCATTGAAGCTAGCGGTTCTGATGACAGCCATTACGATGATCATCAGTTCAATGGCGGCCTTTGCCTTCACGAAGATGCAATTCCGGGGGCGCGGATTCATCTTTGCGCTGCTGCTTTCGTTCATGATTATCCCGGAGCAGGCGACGCTGGTACCTCGCTTCCTGTTGATGAAGTGGCTGGGACTGTATAATACACATACCGGACTTATTATGATGGGCATGTTCTCCATCTACTTCACCTTCCTGATGCGCCAGTTTATGGCCAGCATCCACAATGATTTTCTGGAAGCGGCCAAGATGGACGGAGCGGGTTACTTCAGAATTTTCTGGCAAATTATATTGCCGCTGTGCAAGCCGATCCTGGCGACCGTCGGCATTATCAAGTTCATCTGGACCTGGAACGACTACCAGAATCCGCTGATCTTCCTGCTGGACAAGAAGCTGTATCCCATTACGCTTGGCATTCAGCTGTTCCGCGACGACTATGCGGACAACTTCGCCGTGCTGATGATGGCTTCCTTGTCTGCGATTATACCGCTGGTCATTATCTTTATCCTGCTGCAAAAGCATGTCATTAAAGGCATCTCGCTTGGCGGCGTAAAGGGATAACGCGTCACCGGGTGATAAAGTCAAATCTTTGCACGAATAGAATCAAATTGTACACACCCCGGCAAGATCGGCGGCTATATAATCAGTCATGTAATCGCGGTAGCGCTAACAAATTTATGTTCAGGGGGAAATAACATGAAGAAGCACGCGACTTTGCTTTTAAGCATCATCCTGCTTGCCGTAACGGTGTTGGCAGGCTGCTCGTCCTCGAATGGCGGGAATAGCGGGAATACCGGCAGTGCAACTCCGAAGCCAAGCTCGGAGCCGGCGGCGCAAGAGAAGGTAACCATTCGGTATTTCAACTGGGACAATGATGTACAAGCCCAGACGACAGCCGAGTATATCAAGCAGTTTGAAGCAGAAAATCCGAATATTCGTGTCGAGTCGGTAGCGCTGGTGCCGGGGAACTCGCTGGAGACGATGAAGAAGCTCGACTTCCTGGTCGCTTCCGAGGAGCAAGTGGATCTGATCGCATTCCCGAATTCATCCGAATTGTTCGCACGTGCGCAGAACGGCGTACTCGCTCCGCTTAATGAATTTTATGCGGCAGAAGGCATGAAGCCGGAAGAAGAATATATGGTTAATCCCAAGATGAACGACAATTACTATGGTATTCAGACCAATGCAACAACAAACTTCATTGTGCTGAACAAAGATGCGCTGGATGAAGCGGGGCTTGAGGTGCCGAAGGCAGGCTGGACATGGGACGACTTCCGTGACTATGCCAAAAAGCTGACAAAGGACAACAACGGCACGAAGCAGTTCGGAGCTTACTTCCATAGCTGGCCGCTGTATATGAATCCGGCAGCGCAAGTGAATATGCGCCATCCGTTCCTGACGGAGGAAGGCGAGACAAACTTCAGCGATCCTACCTTCAAGTACTTCTTCGAGCTTCGCCGCGCGATGGAAGCGGAAGATAAGTCGGCCAAGCCGTATTCCGATGTTATTGGTGCGAAGCTGGCTTACCGCACAGAGTTCTTCGACGGCAAAGCAGCGATGATGCTGACAGGCAGCTGGATGATCTCGGAGATCGGCGATACGGAGAAATATCCGCATACGTTCAAGACGGCTATTGCGCCTGTGCCGCTGCCTTCCAAAGGAGCAGATCCATCCGTCTTTATCGGCGGCAACTTTGTATCGGTAGGCGCAAGCTCGAAGCATAAAGAAGAGTCCTACAAGTTCGCTCGTTTCATCTCTACCAATTTGGGCGAAGCGCGTATCGAGCTGCCGGGCTGGATCAAGGGAGACGCGAAGCCAATCGTGGAGCGCCTGATCGGAGAGAACAAGGAGCTGTACGATCTGGATTCGCTGATGTACACGCTGTTCACAGATGAGATCAAGCCGCTTCCTGCCTCTAATGTGGTTGTCTCATACGACAAGGAGCTGGATCAAATTTTGACCGACGGCTTCAGCAAATTCATTCTTAGCAAGCAGTCAGCAGATGAAGCGCAGCAGTGGATGGTTGACGAAGCCAATAAAGTCATTCAGAAGAACAGCAAATAACAAGGCGGCTACGCTAGCGCCCGGGAACATCCCTATCGGATGTTCCCTTTTCCCTTTCCTCTCTCTGTTCATGTCAGAGGGCGGCCAGTATAATGGATAGGCGGAAGGAGGATGGACATGTTCCAATTTTCATACTATAGACGTATCCAGCTTTCGTTCCTGATCCTGGTGCTGCTGCCGCTCATTGCGGTATCGCTGTTGTCCTATCATACGACGAAGGCCAATATTGTCGATAAGATTCACGCCTCTAATCAGGGGACGCTGAACGTTATGGCGCGCGATATTGCCAAGACGGTGGATGATCTCGTATTTGCGTCCGATTTTATGATTCAGGATGCGAATCTGCGTCCCCGGCTGAAGCATTTTATGACGATGAAGGGAATTGAGCAGTTTACGGACTATGAGCAATATATTGCGCTTAAGGACAGCTTCGGCCCCATTTCGATGAAGGCGCTGAACTCGGAGCTGCATATGTTCCTTGTCAATCCGGAAGGGTTTATCATTCCGTCTGCGGAGAGTCCCGGTGGCATGGACTATCTGGAGAGACACTGGAATCAGGTGAAAGGCAGTCTTGATATGACGTTGTCGGGACGGGTCCAGTGGCTCGGCATGGCGCATGGCGAGCGGCAAGGCGAAAATGAATATTATTATGCGGCAAGAGCGATGCGCGACTATCGCGCCGATGAATATATGGCCTCGATCGTGATCGGCATCTCCAAAGGCTACTTTGAGAAGCTGTTCAGTCAGACCAGCTCGGGCTCCTACGCCCTGCTGGACAGCGAAGGCTCGTTGATCGCAGGAGATGCTTCCCTGCTGGAAGAAGATCAAATCAGCTCCGTCCGCAGCGAGGTTGCGATATCAAGAACGAATTGGCGGCTCATTTATGATCTGCCGGAAGAAAATGTGCTCGGCCAAATTTCCAAAACCTATTTTGCCAGCGCGATGCTGATCGTGGCGTTCGTCGCTTGTTTCTATCTGCTGTCGCTGCTGATGGCCAGAGGTTTGCACCGTCCAATTCGCAAGTTGGAAGCGGTTGCACGTCAATTCGGCGAAGGCAACTATACGGTGCGCTTTCCAGTCAGGGGCAAGGACGAAATCAATGCCCTTGGCGGTACGCTGAACGATATGCTGGATCGCATCAATCAGTTAATTGCCGATATTGAGCAGGAGCAGGAGCAGAAGCGGGTGATGGAGATGCAGGCGATTTTCTCCAAGATCCGTCCGCATTTTTTGCTGAACACGCTTAATTCGATCAAATGCAGCCTAGCCGTTCACAACGACCGCGAGCACAGCATGAAGATCGATGCTCTGATGAGTCTGCTGCGTGCCTATATGAAGGTGAACGAACCTTCGTCGGTGAAGAAAGAATGCCAATTGCTGCAGCATTATATCGAGATTATGGAGATGCGCAACGACAGGCATATCGCATTCGTGACCGATATTCCTGCGGAGCTGGAGGATGTGATGCTTCCGAAGCTGCTGCTCCAGCCTTTGGCGGAAAATGCGATTGTTCACGGTTTTGCGGAGCTGGAGGAGGAAGCCTGTATCGGGGTCAAGGTTCGCCGTGATGAGGCGTCAGATTTGGTTATCATTACGTTGACCGATAACGGCGGGGGCATGCCGGACGATAAGCTTGAGATGCTGAACAGGCTGTTCGACCCGAGGGAAGCGTCCGAGCATGCATCCTATGAGCGTGTTGGCCTTATTAGCGTCTATCAGGGCTTGCAGCTCGCTTACGGCTCCCGCGCGGAGCTTAGGCTTGCCCGAAAGCAGGAGAGAGGCATGATGGCCGAAATTCGAATACCGGCGGACGGTTCAGCGATGGAAAGGGGGGTGTGACTTAAGATGTACAAAGTGATGCTCATAGACGATGATGTGCCGATGCTCAAATATTTGCGCCAGCTGATTGATTGGAAGGGGCTTGGGTTGCAGGTCTGCGGTGATACGTACTCCAGCGTCAAGGCGCTTCAGCTCTTCCAGGAGCTGCAGCCGGATATCGTCATCACCGATATCGGCCTGCCCAAGATGAACGGGCTGGAGCTGGCGGCGGAATTCAAGCGGCAAAGTCCCGAGACGCGCATAATCTTTCTGACCTGCCACGAGGATTTCTATTACGCGAAGAAGGCGCTGACGCTGAACGCTAATGATTATCTCATCAAGGATGAATTGACGTCGGAGCAGTTGGAGGCGAGTCTGCTGGGCTGTGTGCAGAGCCTCCGCTCCGCCGCCCATCTGCCAGATGAAATCTCCTATCGCGATGATCTGCTTCGCAATGCGGATGTGCTGAAGCTGTCCCTGTTCCGGCAGCTGGTGAAGGGCGGAGACACGGGAGCGCATATTGCAGCGGCGAAGCGGCTTGGCATTGCATGGCATTACCCGTCCTACATGCTGGCCCTCGGCATGCTGGAGTACGCCTCGCTGCTTCCGCGTTATGAAGCGAAGGATATCCATCTCATTCGATATTCGGTCTATAACATAGCAAGCGAAGTAGCCAAGGGCTACGAGGGTATTACGGTATTCGACGAGGAACGCGGACTGATCGCGCTGCAAAATTATAAGCCGTCCCTCACCGTCAATTATGAGCAGCGGATGCAGGCATACCTGAGAGAAGTGCAAGAGCGGTGCAGCCAATATCTCAAGGTGCAAGTACGGATGCTGTGCGGCCCGGGCAAGCTGGAAGCGTCCGCCATAGGCGCTGCCTACAAGCGGCTGCTGCGTCTGAAGGAGAGAAGCTATTATGCGCCGGGCGCGCTGCTGGCTTGGACGGGGAATAAAGAGGAGCCTTTCTTTTATCCGCTCGGCCATTTCCTGGAGCAGCAGAAGCGGGAGATCGCCGATGCCGTTCGGGAGAAGAATCGGGACAAGCTTCTGCAAAGCCTGGAGAGCGTAGCCGGGACGGCGCGCAGCCGCGGGATCGATTCCGCAGAGCTGATTCAATTCGCCGTGCAGCTGCTGCGGCTCCTGGAGCTGCAATACGCGCCGCATACGGTCAGCGAGCAATATTACGCCTGTCTGCAAGGAACAGGGACGCTGGAGGATACGCTTGGCATGCTCCGCTGGAGGCTGGAGCGGCTGCTTGACATGCGCGCGGCAGAGGATGAAGGCGTGAACAAGGAGCCGAAGCTGCAAGAAATCGATCATTACATTGCGGACCACTTGTTCGACAATATTACGTCTATCGATGCAGCCAATCATCTGTGCCTGAATTCCAGTTACTTCTCCCGCTATTTCAAGCGGCTGACGGGAGAAAACTTTACCGACTATTTGCATCGCCATAAGATGGGGGTAGCCGCCCGCATGCTGGAGCAGCGCGAGGAATCGGTAGAGATGGTGGCGCTGAAGCTGGGCTATTCGGACCGCACCTATTTCTCCAAGGTTTTCAAAAAATATATGGGCACAACGCCCCGGGAGTATCGGGACAAGTAAAGTTCCGGACTTCCGGGATTTTTTTTGTCCTTTGGCAAGCATAGAATGCAGTAGAGGTGCTGGAAACGGCATATGAATCGTGCAGGATCAAAATAGTGCACATTGGAGCAAAAATACGCCCTAGGTCGCGTGCCCCGGAAGCGGTACAATGCTGAGCAAATGCAAAGCTTGGGAGAGTGATGAGAATGCGCAAGCAGGCTATTGAGGATGCCGTGGCACGAATCAGGCGGAATATCGACGCCTTTGGCGGGAAGTTTCCCCATATCGGAAGCAATGGCGGGGCATATGAACGTATCGAAAACGATGATTGGACGAACGGTTTTTGGCCGGGTATGCTGTGGCTTTGTTATGAATATAGCGGTGATCAGGCGTTTGCCGATGCCGCCCGCAAGGTGACAGACAGCTTCCGGCTGAGGCTTGAGCATAATACGGTGCTGGATCATCACGATATCGGCTTCCTGTATTCCCTGTCGGCCAAAGCGGAATGGTTGGTGCTGGGCCACTCTGATGCCAGAGAGCTTGCTCTGCGGGCAGCGGATAAGCTGATGGAGCGTTGGCGGGATGCCGGCGGGTACATTCAAGCGTGGGGACCGGCTGGCGATGAAGCTCAAGGCGGTCGCATTATAATCGACTGCCTGCTTAATCTTCCGCTTCTCTTCTGGGCTGCCAATGAGACGGGGGAGGAGCGCTTCCGGCAAGCTGCCGTGAGGCAAGCGGATTTGACGAGGCGATACCTGGTGCGCGGCGACGACAGCTCATATCATACCTTTATATTCAATCAGGAGAGTGGCGAGCCGATTGGCGGCACGACGCATCAGGGTTACAGCAATGGCTCCACCTGGACACGGGGGCAGGCGTGGGGCGTGTACGGTTTTGCGCTGGCTTACCGATATACGGGCGACAAGGCTTATTTGGATACCTCGAAGCGGATGGCGTTATATTTTCTCCGTCGCCTGTCTGAGGATCATGTCGCTTATTGGGACTTTCATGCGCCGGTGGGACCTGATACGTACCGGGACAGCTCGGCATCCGCGATTGTCGCCTCCGGCTTGCAGGAGCTGCTGGAGCATCTGCCAGCTGGTGATCCCGATGAAGGCGAGCTTCAGGCGGGATTAACGGATTCGGTCGATTCGCTAATTGCGCGTTATTCAACGATGGACGACCCTGAGGTGGAAGGGCTGCTAAGACATGGCTCGTACTATGTCAGGGGCAATCTTGCGCCGGATGATTTCACGGTCTGGGGCGACTATTATTACTTGGAAGCGTTAATGAGGCTGGAGCGCGGCATTCGCGGATATTGGTATCCGTTGCAAGCGGCTCGGGGAGGGCAATGATGAAGGAGAGGCATGAGGACAATATCATGAACGACCGGGATGATAGGAGGACGCACGAAACAGTCGGAGCGGCATCTGCTCAGGAACATGGAGATAAGCGTATCACTTACGACCGGCATAGCTGGATAATCGGGGGGGAACGCTTGTTCATCCGCTCCGCAGCCGTCCACTATTACAGGCTGACAAGGGGCGAGTGGGCCGAGCTGCTGGACAAGGTGCTGCTGGCAGGGTGCAATACTGTGGAGACGTATATCCCCTGGAATTGGCACGAGGAAGCTCTCGGGCTTTGGAATTTCAGCGGGGACAAGGACCTGGAGCATTTCCTCACCTTATGCGCGGAGCGCAGTCTCTACGTCATTGTCCGTCCCGGTCCATATATATGCGCGGAATGGGATTTCGGCGGATTGCCTTGGTGGCTCTCGGCGGAGGAAGGCATCCAGTACCGAACGATGAATGAACGGTTTCTGAGCCATGTCGATCGCTATTGGGATGAGATCGTACCCCGGATAGCGAGGCATCAATGGCCCACGGGCGGAACCGTTATTATGGTACAGGTGGAGAATGAATTCCAGGCCTACGGGCAGCCGGACCGGGCTTACATGGAATATTTGCGGGACGGACTGCTTGCGAGAGGCATTGATGTGCCGCTGGTCACTTGCTATGGCGGGGTAGAGGGAGCAGTGGAATTCCGCAACTTCTGGTCTGGCGCGGATGAGCATGCCCGCATATTGGAGGAGCGGTACAGGGACCAGCCCAAAGGCGTCATGGAATTCTGGATCGGCTGGTTCGAGAAGTGGGGCGGAGCCAAGGCCAGCCAGAAGAGCGCGCCGCAGTTGGAGCGCGCATGTTACGAGCTGTTGCAGGCAGGATTTACGGCGATCAACTATTATATGTTTTTCGGCGGGACGAACTTCGATCATTGGGCAGGACGCACGATCGGCGAAGATACGTTCATGGTTACCTCGTACGATTACGATGCGCCGCTCGATGAATATCTGGTCCCTACTCCCAAGTATAAGGCGCTCCAGCGGTTTCATGCCTTCGTCAGCTGGATGGAGAACGTGCTGACGGAAGCGGAGAAGGTGTATTGTCCTGTTCCGCTGGGCAAGACTTTCACGGGAAGAACGCTGCGGCATGCCGATGGCATGTTGCATTTCGTGACCAATAGGGATAAAGAGAGAGCCAGCGGGCAGGCGATATTCGGAGAGCTGCCGGTATGGGCTGACTTTACGGTGGAAGGAGACGGAATGCTGCCGGTTGTTACAGGCGTGGCCGCAAGCGAGACGCAAGACGGGAAGAGAATCGTCATCGACACACTGACAAGCTTTACGACCGGTATCCGTAGTGGCCATGGCGTTCTCTATCATGAGCCGGGCCAGCGATCCTCCCTCGTTCTGAATATGGGCGGCATCGTGAATTACGAGGTGGACTGTCCGCTTCCGCTTCAAGTGAGTAAGCTGGAGGGAGGTCATCTTCACTTCAAGCTCTTCCACGGTTCTGAACCGCGAATGATTACAATTCGGAGCGGGGAAGCTGTGCTCTTGCAGCTAGAGGTGACGCATCGTGCAGCGGTAGAGGAAGCCGGCGTGCCGAATGGAGCGGCGTTGCAGCACCCAGCCCACCCGGTATTGGAAGGCTGGCATTATGCGCCGGAGAATCCGGACGATTACAGGGAAGCCGGCATTGTGGCGCAGGCTCCTCTGGACTTCAGCACCTTCGGCAAGCACAGCGGGCATTTGCTCTATGAGACGAGATTCGAAGCGGAACGGTCGGATCAGCGGACGCTGCTTCTACCGCGAATTGAAGATCCTGTCCAGGTGTTCATCAACGGCGCATATGCCGGTGGAAGCGATGAGATCGGGGCGGCTGCGGTAACCCTGCCTGTGCAGCAGGGCAGCAACCTGCTGCAGATTTGGTGCCAGAATATGGGGCGCTACAACTTTACGGCGACGCTGGGGGAGCCCAAAGGGCTTAGCGCAGCGCCTGCGCTGGATGGCCGCCGCATCTCTCTGCTGGAGGGCTGGCAGGTAGACGGAGCCGGGTGCGCCCATTCCTTGCGGCAACTGCCGGAGATAGAGGGACGGATTGGTTTATACAAAACATGGAGCAACGAGCAAGGGTATGACCGGGCGATTATCGTTGGTTATGGATTATCCAGATTGCGCCTGAATGGACATCAGGTTCCGCTTTGCTTGCAGAATGATTCGGCATGGAACCGGGATGACGCTCCCTATGGCGTTGCTGATGCCAGCAGTCTGCTGCTGGCAGGGGACAATCTGCTGGAGCTGGAGGCTGCGGGCCTAACCTCCATTCCGAAGCTGAGCCTGTATCTGTATCACAGCTCGAACATGCTGGATTCGTGGATGACGATGCCCGCCGCTCTGCCGGAGCGGAGGCGCGAATGGAGCGCTGTCGGCGATATGGAAGCGGCCATCGCCTCACTAGAACCTAACCCGCGCTGGTGGAGGGCGAGCTTCCACTGGAGCGGCAGCGATATGGCAACAGCAGGGGAAGCGGGCTTCAAGCTCAAGCTGTTCCTTGGCGGCATGACCAAAGGAACGGTCTGGGTGAACGGCTTCTGCATCGGACGATATTGGGGGATCGGGCCTCAGGAGTATTATAAAATCCCGGCTGACAAGCTGCGGGAGCATAATGAACTGCTCATCTTCGATGAGCTGGGCGCAGCTCCCCGTGAGGTTCGTCTAATCGTGATATAGCAGTCAAGCGATCACCAAGCATCGGCGCTCGTTGGAGGAAGCATAGCTTCTATCCGGCGAGCGCCTATTGTGCTTGGACAAAAAAACGCACAACAAAGTCAAAAATAGACCCTCCATTACAAAAAGAAACAAGTTATAGTGATCACATTCTTATAAATGATAGCGCTTACATTAAATGATCAGGAGGAATGTAATATGAGCGTATGGCTGCGTTATGCGACAAGTATTCTACTATCGGTTGTTTTGATTGCGGGCGTGCTTCCGCAAGCGGGTCGATCCGTTGCGGAAGCGGCGGCGGCAGATGTGCTGAATGGCGGCTTCGAGACGGTCCAGTCCGCCGGAGGCTATTGGCAAGGGTCCCAGCCAGCTTTTTGGACCCACTGGGTTCCTGTGGGATCGCCGGTGCTAGCCGTCGATTCCGCCGTCTATTATGAAGGTTCCCGTTCGCTTCGGATCAGCGCAGCGGCTTCGGCACGGGCTGATGTGCTGCAAACGGTCGAGGTTGCGCCGGGAGAGACGTATCTGCTAAGCGGGTGGATCAAGACGGAAGCGCTGCAATCCGGCTTATCGAATGGCGGTGCATTCATAAGGACGCAATACTTAAACAGCGCCAATGTGAAAATGAGCGACGGTCCGGCATCGGCACCGATCAAGGGAACGACGGGATGGACGGAGCAAACGCTGCAGCTCGTTATTCCGGCCAATGTGACGCGAGTCAAAATCGAATTGTTTTATGAAAGCGCTACTGGAACGGCTTGGTTCGACGCGGTATCCATCAGCGGCGGAGGTTCACAGCCGCCAGTCGATTCGTCCTTGTTCAGCGCAGTGCGGGAGAAGCGGCTGCTGCAATTGACCGGCAACGCGTATTACAATCCTGCGGATGCGGATATGAACGCTGCTGTTGCCGCAATGGCAAGCCGAGTAAGCAATAGCGGCGGCAGCGGACATTGGGATCGGATGAACAAGCAAAGCGTCCGCAGCTATCTATGGAGCGATCTGTCCAGTAAGACGGAATCCTCCCATGTTACGGGGGCTTATGGCCGATTGAAGGACATGGCGCTTGCCTATGCGACAGCAGGTTCGCCGCTATATGGCAATCAAGCGCTGCTGCAGGATCTGCTGGCTGCGCTGGATTGGATGTATGCGAATCGGTACAAGGAGACCGTCTCTCCTTATAAGAATTGGTGGGATTGGGAGATTGGCTCGCCGCAGCATTTGAACGATATTGTGATTTTGCTGTATGACAACCTGTCATCCGTTCAATTAGGCAATTTTAATCGGGCGATTGATCGTTTTGTTCCCGACCCGGCGCGGAGGACGGTTCAGCCGAGCCTGGTGGAGACGGGAGCCAATCTCGCGGACAAAGTGTTTGTCGTTGCGCTGCGCGGAGCTACGGGGCAATCTGCTTCCAAGCTTTCTCAAGCGAAGAACGCGCTTAGTCCCGTGTTTCGTTTTGTGACGCAAGGGGACGGCTTCTACAGGGACGGTTCATTCGTCCAACATGGATATATTGCTTATACGGGAAGCTATGGCACAGTGCTGCTGGACCGGCTGGGCGACCTGTTCGACCTGCTGCATCAATCTCCATGGATGCCGGACGACCCGGAAGCCGGCAATGTGTATCGCTGGATCGAAGATTCCTTCGAGCCTCTTATCTATAAAGGGGCCATGATGGATATGGTGCGAGGGCGTGCTATATCCCGGGAACAGTCCACGGATCATACGACGGCCCGGGGCGCCATCCGCAGCATGCTTCGGCTGGCCCATTCGGCGCCGGCAGCCGAAGGTGACCGTATAAAGTCCGTTCTGAAGAGCTGGCTTCAGCAGGATACCTCCTTCGATAATTACTATGTCGGCTTAAGCGTATACGATATTGACAAACTCAAGCGCCTGCTCAATGATTCCGCTGTTCTGCCGGAGCAGGAGGGAAGCCGGAACAAGGTGTTCGCCTCCATGGATCGCGTCGTTCATGCGCGGCCAGGCTTCGCCGTTGGCATCAGCATGTCTTCAAGCCGTATTGCCAGCTATGAATACGGCAACGGCGAGAATAAGAAGCCTTGGCATACCGGCAATGGCGTGACTTATCTGTACAATAATGATTTGACTCAATTCAGCGACGGGTACTGGGCAACGGCGGATATGCTTCGGCTGCCCGGCATTACATCGGATCATGCGACAGCTCCGCTAACAGACTGGAAATATTATTTCAGCTCCAAGCCATGGGCGGGCGGAGCTACTCTGGATGGGCTTTACGGGGCAGCAGGCATGGAACTCGATATGGAGAACAGCTCGTTGACCGGCAAGAAGTCATGGTTCTTCTTCGATAATGAAATTGTTGCGATAGGAACAGGTATTACAGGCGGAGACGGGCGTCCGGTGGAGACGATCGTGGACAACCGCAAGGTGCAGAGCGGCGGCCAGGCGCTGACGGTCAACGGAACGGTTCAACCTGTGCAGCCGGGCTGGAATACGGTATGGTCAGATGTGACCTGGGCACATCTGAGCGGCGATGGCAAAGGGGATATCGGCTACTACTTCCCGAGAGCGGCTACGCTGCAAGGAAAGCGGGAATTGCGCACGGGCTCCTGGAGCGAGGTGAACAGCGGGGGTTCCACAGCTCCGGTCACAAGGGAATATACGAGCGTAGCTTTCCCGCACGGAACAAATCCGAACATGGGTCACTATTCCTATGTGTTGCTTCCTAATGCCGACGCCGCCACCACGCAAAGCTACAGCGAATCACCCGACATTACGGTTTTGAGCAACGGCACAAGCGTCCAATCGGTTAGGGAGCATACGCTTGGCTTGACGGCGATCAACTACTGGACCTCTGCCGTAGTGGATGGAATTGCCGCGAGAGGACCGGCTTCGGCCGTTGTGAAGGAGACGGGCAACGAGCTTGTCATTGCGGTGTCCGATCCGACCCAGCGCCAATCTACAATCTCGATGGAGCTCAGCCGTGCGGGATGGACGCTTGATTCGAGCGATCCGGCCATAACGGTGCAGCAAGTATCGCCATCTATCAAATTGACTGTCAATGTGGCGGGAGCGAAAGGCCGGACGTTTACCGTCAGATTTACGAAGTAGAGGCATCTATTTAGTTGTTGTACGGTTGTCCTAGATGAATGCGACCGCTACTCGGTATTCCGCCGGGAAGCGGTCGTTCGTCTTTCCGGAGCCCATTTTTATTTTTGAAAAGGCCCTTGACAATTAACTTAATTTCATATATCTTAAATTTAAGATAAATGAAGAGGCGGAGGGAAACCATATGAAGGACAGCAGGGCAATCTGCTGCAGCTGTTTATCGTATTGTCGGGGGCCCACTAGGGGAATAGTTCATACAACAGATAAGCATGAAAATTCGGATGATGAGCGTTAGCATCACGTACTTCTCATTTTGCACGGAGGAAGACTCGCTCATAGAGGGCATGAAAATATAACTTATATCTTAAATTAAAGAATTACAACTTTAAATTAAAGGAGAATGAGACATGAATATGGATACAGGGTTGCTTATTATGAGAGTGGTTATTGGTTTGATTTTTGCCGGGCATGGCGCCCAGAAGCTTCTCGGCTGGTTCGGCGGCCCGGGGCTTAAAGGAACCGGAGGGTGGTTCGATTCCATCGGCATCAAGCCTGGTGTCGGAGCAGCAATCGTGATCGGGCTGTTCGAAGTAATCGGCGGATTGCTGCTGGCGCTCGGCCTTTGGATGCCGATCGCTGCCGCACTGATCGTTATTCCGATGATTGGAGCAATCGTCAAGGTTCACGGCAAGAACGGCTTGTGGATTACGCAGAACGGCATGGAATACAATCTGATCCTCATCGTCGTCGCTGTCGGACTCGCCTTGATTGGACCGGGAGCGTATGCTATCGGCAGCTGGTAATCCGCTAAGCACATCTTGCTCTCGCAACATAAGGGCAAAAGAATACAAACTAACATTTCCAGGAGGGAAACATCATGCAAACGATGGTATATGGACCTGCACTTCAAGCGATCGGCGCCTTCGACGGGGGCAATATTACGGAGCAGAAGCCAATCGGCTTCTCCGGAGAAGGCTCGGTAATCAAACGGGTTGGACCGCTATTCTACTGGGCTTGGGCAAAGACGGCAATAGAAGGCCGCATTCCGCTTCATCCCCATCAGGCATTCGAAATCATGACCTACGTCATCTCCGGCCAAGCCCAGCATGGCGATACGCTGGGAACACGCAGTTCCATTGGCGCCGGCGGCGTGCAGCTCATGCAGACCGGGTCGGGCGTCAGCCACGAGGAACGGTTCGTCGGTCCGAACATGGAGGGCTTCCAAATCTGGTTCGAGCCTCATATAGAGAAGGCGCTGCAGATGGAACCGACGTACAACCAATACGAGCACGATCAGTTTCCCGAGGAGTCGGGAGACGGCTACTTGAAGAAAACGATTATAGGCGACGGCTCGCCCATCTCCCTTACGGTCGACGCACAAATGTGGGACGTCGTCATCGATGCCGGCAGGCCGTACAGGCATCCGGTATCAAGCGGCCGGGCGCTGACGGCGCTCGCCATTCGCGGAGGCGGCACATGGTCCGATGGCGACGGCAGCGCCTCGACTCCCTTCAAGCCAAGAGACTTCATTGTGGCGCGTGCCGATAATGATCATGATGTCATCATCGAAGCCGATGAAGACATGCCGCTCCGGCTCATTCTGATTGATGTGCCGCCGACGGTTGATTATCCGCTGTATCCGAAGCGCTGATGGAGGTGCGATTGCACGAAAGGAAAGCCCGGAAGATATCGATTCGCGATCGATCTCTTCCGGGCTTTTTGCTGTACACATGGTTATAGTGGTTTCACTTAAAGAAACACAACTTTCTGAAATAAAAAAAACAGGGTTTTCGAAACGGCGGCATGCCCAGTTTCTTTCTGACGAGATTATTATGCCTCATATTTTTATAAAATCGACTGTACAAATGCATCACCTCGTATAAGCAGAGATCAAGTATCTATGGCCGCTTTGCTTTTTAATTTCGATCGGAACCATTCATCATGGTATTGATTTAATGCTTCCCAAGCATGACTTGGCATGCAATTTGAATTATACACAAAATTATGACTGTCAGTCAACTTTCAGCTCGGCGGTTCGTCTTAAAGAAAAGCCGATGTCGTGATACAATGAGTGGCAAGGGAGGCTGTATGTGTGAATCGGGAAGAGAAGAAGCGCATAACAGAAGAAAACATTATTGATGCGGCTTATCAATTGTTTTCCAGCAAAGGATATGACCTAACAACCGTAGCTGATATTACCGAATTAGCTGGTGTAGCAAAGGGCACCTTTTTTAATTACTTTCGTACGAAAGACGAAGTATTAGTCCGCATTCAAAAAGCGTTGTTTTTTAGCGAAATTACCCAAATCAGCGAGCGGGCAGAAGCTCCCTTTACGCCAAAGATTTTGTCTCTGGTAAAAGAATTAGGAGACTCGTTTAATGGCAACCGGACTCTGGTGAGGGTATCCCTTCAGCAGCTCCTGTCCGCCGGCTCGGCCGGAACGATTCAAGGCAGCATGAAGACAAAGATAGATGCTCTGACGGTTATTTTCCAAAAAGCCCAGCAAGCAGGGGAGCTGACCGGTGACATTCCAGCTGAAGAGATGGCGCAGACGGCGCTGAAATTATATAAAGGCACCTTAATGGATTGGTGTACTAGCGGAGTTGAAGGGAAACTCGGAGATCAATTGATGGTGGCGTTTCGCATTTTTACAAGGGGAATCCAGAAATAACGAAGAAATGAAAACGGTGATATGCCGTTTTTGGCCAGCGAACCATCATAAAAAGCTTAACCGGACATTGTGTGCCTGGTTAAGCTTTTTTTATTTGTAGAAAAAACAGATGGTTGTCGTGTCTGTTTGTCCAAGCCATTCTTGAACTTGCTGCATCTTCTATTATTGTACAACCCTTAATTTAGATTTTTGAAGGAGGCGGTTTATGAATGGCGACAGTTGACGTAGTTAGTATATTCACAAGAGGCGCTAGGTCAAGTGATACGGCTGAGCTGCGTCTGGCAAGGGTGGCGAATGATATTGCAAGAGCGACAGCGGTATGGAGCACAGGTTTTTTCCCTGGCGTAAGCTGCAATATCAATTTCAACAACTTGCAGATTATTTTCCGAGATGACGTGACGCTGGTTGCGAACACTGTACCGGGGATTAGCGATCCCAGAATCGTCAATCTGATCTCGCAGACGAAAGCGGCGACGAATAATGCGGTAGCAATTTACGTCGTCTATGTGAGCGGGCCAACCTTAAGCTCAGGAGCGATCGGCAATGCTGGTCCGCAGTTTGACAATTTTGTCAGCACAACAAATTTCCGTATTGTAGGTAATTGTGTCATGAGTGACGATGCAATTGATACCTACGCTTTGGCGCATGAAGCGGGACATGTTCTGTTTGGCCGATTCCTGAATAATAACTCGGACAGCTTTACGATTAACGATCCTTCCAACCCTGGAGAAGCGCATAACAACGTCCCGAATAATGTCATGTTCCCATTTATCCCTGCAAGCAACCCGTTCATCAATGCTGCGCAATGCAACGTGGCGAGCCAAAGCCGAGTCATCCGCGAGAATGCCGGCGCAACCCCGGTGGCAGCTATGGCTGAGGCCAATGCCTTCTCTCCCATCGCGAACAATGCTGCAGCTGCGGGTTCTTCATCGAAAAAAGGCGGATGCTGTTCGTGCTGTGATCAAGAACATCACCCCGGCTATATCTGTGTGCCTATTCCGAAGCGTGTGAGAAAATTGAATGAACATGTGTTCAAGCTGCTGAAGAAGGCTGGCCCGGATAAACTGAATACGAAGTTTAATTATATCTGCAAAGATAAGATGATCGTCCTTAAACACAGGTAAAAGATTGAATCGATCTCAGATCAAAGCCGGCGTACATCCAGGAGAAGCCGGTCCATCGAAATCCTGCTACTGAGTTTGGCCCTACGAACACGGGGAAAAACCAGAATTGCTGGCCGTGATGCATCCAGATATACGTAAATCGGAACATGCAGCGGCGAATTCCGCCCGGATCGACAGCTAGCAAGGATGCGGATTGCTGCTGTGGAACAAATGAAGGCGGCGGCGAGGTTGGCGCCATTTGCTGACCGCCTGGAGGACCGGGAGTTGGTCCAGTGCCTGGCGGCGGTCCTGGAGGTCCCCCGGGTGGCCCAAAGGGTGGGCCGAACGGAAAATATGACATGAAATCACTCCATTTTCATCAAAATGAACGTACGAGGAAAGCTTGAGAAGTCAGCACTTGTGGTGCTGATTTTTTTTGTATTCTATGCCGATGCCCGCCTACAGGTGATGCAATCAGCAGGCAATCTTAGCCCAACTTGTCGGGAGTATGAACCAATATGAGGTAACTCATCTACATACGCTGCATGGGAGCCAATCCTATTTCAAACTTGCTATTCCTCATTTCGTGTCTTATAATCGTAATAATTACGATTAAGGAGAGTGCAATGACATGAAGTATGAACAAACCACCCTTGGCAATCCCAATAAGCTCCCGGTAACGGTATTAAGCGGTTATCTCGGTTCTGGCAAAACGACGGTGCTTAACCATGTGCTGAACAACAGGGAGGGCTTGCGCGTAGCCGTGATCGTCAATGATTTGAGCGAGGTGAACATAGACGCCGATTTGGTGCGGGGCGGGAGCGGGCTCAGCCGGACGGAAGAGAAGCTGGTGGAGATGTCCAACGGCTGCATCTGCTGTACGCTGCGCGATGATTTGCTGCAAGAGGTTGAGCGGCTGGCGAAGGAGGGGCGGTTCGATTACATATTGATCGAATCTACCGGGGTAGGCGAACCGGTGCCCGTCGCGCAAACGTTCACTTACGTTGATGAAGAATTGGGCATCGATCTCTCGCAATTTTGCCAGCTCGATTGCATGGTGACAGTCGTGGACGCCTACCGCTTCTGGCATGATTTCTCCTCGGGTCAATCACTGCTGGACCGCAATGAGGCGGTAGGGGAAGGGGATACGCGCGATGTGGTCGATCTGCTGATGGATCAGATCGAATTTTGTGATGTGCTGCTGCTTAACAAATGTGATCTGGTGGAGGAAGAGGAGCTTGCCGAGCTGGAAGGAGTCTTGCGCAAGCTGCAGCCTAGAGCGCGTATCATCCGTACAGAGCAGGGACGCGTGAAGCCGTCCGATATTTTGCATACGGGCTTGTTCAACTTTGAAGAGGCCAGCGTCTCAGCGGGCTGGATGAAGGAGCTGTCGAAGCCCGTCCATACCCCGGAGACGGAGGAATACGGTATCTCATCCTTTGTCTATGAGCGCGCAAGACCGTTCCATCCCGTTCGGCTTATGAGCTGGATGGAGGACTGGTCGCCTGAAGTGGTCCGGGCAAAAGGAATCGTGTGGCTGGCTACACGCAGCGAGCTGGCCCAAAGCCTCAGCCAAGCGGGGCCATCCGTTCAATTCGGCCCGTCCGGTTACTGGGTAGCCGCGCTTCCGGCAGCGGAACAGAAAGCCATCCTGCTGGAGGAGCCTGATCTGGCGAGACAATGGCATCCGGATTATGGGGACCGAATCAACAAGCTTGTTTTTATCGGCATCAGTATGGACAGGGAAGGTATTACGGCAGGACTTGATGATTGTCTGCTGACCGATCAGGAGTTGGAGATGGATTGGCGGACATTCGCCGATCCCATGCCGAATGCAATGTGACTCTTTAAGGAAGCAATAGAGAGAGTACCATTATTAGTTACGTGACAGCTAAAGGTTAATCCGTGTCTCACGGGTTAGCCTTTAGCTGTGTTGTCGGATACTGCGGATTCCCCCTCCATTCATTCCTGACTGGCTTAATTTGCTTCATGAAGGGCAGGGGTCCTATGAATATTATGGGTGCTTAATATGAAAAATAGGGTCAATCCTGAATGTGTAACGGAAAGCAGATATTCCATCCTTATCGTCGAGTATGATTCACATCCAGAAAGGAGTGTTCCCGCTGATTGATCTCATCGACATCGAGAAGGTATACCGGACCGGCAAGAAATCATCCTTTATCGCCCTGCGCGGCATTAACTTGAAGGTGGAAAAGGGAGAAATATTCGGTGTAATCGGCCGGTCTGGAGCGGGGAAAAGCACACTCCTTCGCAGCGTGAACCTGCTGGAGCGGCCAACCGGGGGCACGGTTATTGTAGGCGGGGACAAGTTAACGGCGTTAGGAGAAAGGGAGCTGCAGGAGAAAAGGAAGCGGATCGGGATGATCTTTCAGCACTTTAATCTGCTTACGACCGCGACCGTGCGGGATAACATCGCGTTCCCGCTGCGGATCGCCAGGCTCAGCGCGAACCGGATCAAGACGCGTGTCGATGAACTGCTGGAGCTGGTCGGTCTGACTGCCTATCAGCATCATTATCCGAGGCAGCTGTCCGGCGGACAGAAGCAGCGCGTCGGCATAGCCAGAGCGCTGGCCAACGATCCTGAGGTGCTGCTCTGCGATGAGGCGACCTCGGCGCTTGATCCGCAGACGACGGACAGCATATTGACGCTGTTGAAAGAGATCAATCGCAAGATGGGCATCACCATTCTGCTCATTACGCATGAAATGGGGGTCATTCGCTCCGTATGCGATCGCGTCGCCGTAATGGAGCATGGCCGAATTGTGGAGAGCGGCACGGTACTGGACGTTTTTCTTAATCCGCAGGACAAAATCACGAGAGAGTTCGTCAGTGAAGTGTCCGATACATTCGGGAGCGAAGCGATTGACGCTTATCGCGCGCAAGGGAGAATGGTGCGTATTCACTTCCGGGGAGATCAGACCTATGAGCCTGTCCTGTATGAGACCGTACGGCGTACGGAAGCGACATTCGCCATCCTGCAAGGCACCGTATCCAAGATGAAGGATGTTCCGTATGGGCAGTTGATTGTAGAGCTAAGGGGCAGCGATGCCGAGGTCGATCGCATTATTGAAGAGTTGGGCCAGCAGGGACTAGGGGTGAGCAGACTATGACAGGCAAGGTGGCCACAATGGCTGGTTCGAACCCGTTTTCTTTTTTCTCGGATGTCCGATGGGACGACGTCTTCAAAGCTTCGAATGAAACCATGTATATGCTCGTATTCTCTTTGTTGTTCACAGTTATATTGGGGCTACTGCTGGGCATTGTGCTGTTCCTGTTCTCTGAAGGCCAACTGCTGCAGAATAGGGCGTTGTACGGCATACTGTCGGTTATCGTGAACGTGCTGCGCTCCGTTCCGTTTGTCATCCTGATGATTCTGATCATGCCGGTTACGAAAATAATCGTGGGCACGTCTATTGGCGTGAAGGGAGCGATACCGCCGCTGGTCGTAGCAGCCGCTCCATTCTTCGCCCGGCTGGTGGAAACCTCCTTGCGTGAGGTTGACAAGGGAGTCGTCGAGGCGGCGACTGCCATGGGAGCCTCGAAGGGCATGATTGTGCTGCATGTGCTGCTTCGGGAGGCTCGAACGGGGTTGATTGCGGCGATTACGATAACGGCTGTTACGCTTGTCTCCTATACCGCGATGTCTGGCGTAATTGGCGGCGGCGGGCTAGGCGATCTTGCCTTGCGCTTCGGCTACCAGCGCTTCCGTCTGGATGTCATGATCGTAACTGTCGTTTTACTGCTTATTCTGGTTCAAATCTTGCAAACGGTGGGCGATATGCTGGTCCGGACGTTCAGCCGAAGGTAACGATCCAACCATTCCATAAGAAATAGGTGAAGGTACACATGAGAAACGATTCGATTAAAATGCTGATTCTATGTCTGCTGGCTCTGATGCTGGCAGCTTGCGGCAACAATGGAGCGAACAACGGAACGGGCGGCGCTTCGCCGTCCCCCGGCACGGAAGGCGGCCAGCCGCAAGGAGAGAGCGTCAAGCTCAAGGTTGGCGTCTCGCCGGTGCCGCATGCCGCCATCTTGAACCATTTGATCCCCGTGCTCAAGGAGCAGGGCGTCACGCTGGAGGTCGTGGAATTCAACGACTATATTCAGCCCAATGTGCAATTGTACGAGAAGCAGCTAGACGCGAATTTCTTTCAGCATGAGCCTTATCTTGTTCAATTCAATAAGGATCGCGGCTATGATCTGGTGAAGGCAGCCGGCGTTCATATTGAGCCCTTCGGCGTCTACTCACATAAAATCAAATCGATCGATGAACTGAAGGACGGGGCCAAAATCGCCATTCCGAATGATCCGACCAACGGCGGCCGCTCGCTCATCCTGCTGGCGCAGCATGGCTTGATTGAGCTGGATGAGAGCGCCGGCGTCGAAGCGACGGTATCGGATATTAAGAACAATCCGCGCGGCTTCAAGTTTGTGGAGCTGGAAGCAGCTACGCTGCCGCGGGTGCTGGATGAGGTGGACATCGCGGCGATCAATACCAACTTCGCGCTGGAAGCTGACCTTAATCCGACGCAGGATGCGCTTTTTATCGAGGACAAGGACTCCCCTTATGTCAATATATTGGCCGTCCGGGCGGACAATAAGGACAGTGACGCCATACAGAAGCTAGTTAAGGCTTTGAAATCGCCGGATGTGGAAACCTTTATTAGCGATACCTACAAAGGAGCAGTTATCCCGGCATTCGACTAACCTACCCGATTATGTACAGATCGCCATCTCGTTCGCTTCATGCGGCAGAAGATGGCGATCTTTTGCTGCTGCTGATTTTCTTTGATTTCAGATAGAGGAATGGTTAAGATAGAGAAATAGACCAGCTCGGGCATGAGGAGCGATAACAACGACGGGGTGATAGCTTTGTCTTATTCTTTTGATGAGTTGATTGATCGTAAAAATTCGCGTTCCTACAAGTGGGATCAAGTAGGCCCACTATTCGGAGATAAGGATATTTTGCCACTATGGGTGGCTGATATGGACTTTCCAAGCCCTCCAGCTGTAAGAGAGGTTCTGCACAAGCGGGTAGAGCTTGGAGCATACGGTTATGCGATCCGTACGGATGATTATTTTGACGCCATTATGAGCTGGTTCCAGCGCAGACATCATTGGAAGATCGAGAAAAACTGGATTGTCGACAGCCCAAGTGTCGTCACGACGCTGAGCCTGGCTGTCGAGCAGTTCACTGCGCCTGGCGATAAAGTCGTTATACAGACGCCAGTCTACTATCCATTCTACGATGTCGTCGAGAGCAACGAGCGCGTCTTGGCCCTTAATCCGCTAATCAATCGGGACGGCCGCTACGAGATGGACTTGGAGCATCTGGAGTCTCTGTTCCGCGACGGCGCGAAGCTGCTGCTATTCTGCAACCCTCACAATCCGGGCGGGCGAGTATGGAGCCGGGACGAGCTGCTGGCACTGGGCGAGCTCTGTCTTCGTTATGGCGTTATTGTCGTCTCGGACGAGATTCATTGCGATCTGATCTTCCCCGGCCATGAGCATGTGCCGTTCGCGACGCTGTCGGATGAGCTTGCAGACATTACGATTACGTGCCTGGCTGCGACCAAAACCTTTAATCTGCCGGGCCTTCATACCTCCTTTATGGTCGTGCAGAACAGCGGGATGAGAGCGCGCCTTGATAAGCGGATCAAGACGCTGAGTATTCATATGGCGCAGCACTTCGCGCAGGATGCGGTTGTGGCGGCTTATAATGAAGGCGAGGCATGGCTGGAAGATTTGCTTGTCTACGTGAAGGGCAATCTAGATTATGCGCTCGCTTATCTGGAGGAGCATCTGCCGCAAGTGAAGCCAATGAAGCCAGACGGCACTTATCTGTTGTGGCTGGATTGCCGTGCGCTTGGCCTTGACAAGAACGGCCTCAAGCAGCTGATGCATAAGAAAGCAAAAGTTGCGTTCAACGAAGGCTCTATGTTCGGCGTAGAGGGCGAAGGCTGGCTGCGCGTTAATCTGGCTTGTCCGCGGTTTATTGTGGAGCAGGCGCTGCGCCAGTTCTGCGAGGCTGCCAAGCAATAGTTATGAGCGCGGTATATGGTTCATAGTAGGAGGAGGCTGTTCGAATGTTGTTCATTCTCTCGATCCTGTTATTGCCTTAAGGGCTTGTAATGCTCATTCAGCCGCAATGGATATGGGCCATTTCCGAGGCGTGGAAGTCCAATGATGCGACCGAGCCTTCCGCTCTCTACTTACTCTCCACTCGATTCGGCGGCGCCATAAGCACGCTGGCGGCGTTAGGCGGCATTATTGCGAGTTTTTTCTTATAAAGATAAGAGCGGCATCCATTGGATGCCGCTCTTTCTATTTGCTCAACCCTTATCCTGATATGCTAAAAGCATTCTTCCGCCTGACTGAAAGCTTCTCGCGATAAGGATACGAGAAGCTGTAATGGCTCCCTGTTACGGCTCGAAGCCCTCTTGGCTAACGAGCCATTCGCCATCCCGGAATTCCTGGCGGATGCGCTCGATTACAAGCTGCAAAGCCTCCGGATGGTACCATTCCGATAAGCCATGCTTACGATATAGAGCTTCCAGACCCAGCCGCTGCGTCCGCTTGCCGCCGCTGCCATCGCCGTTGAAGTAGTCGTCGATGCATACGCGCCTGGTCGCTTGGCGAAGCAGGCGAGGAAAGCTCTCGCTGCTAGGAAGAAGCGGGGCGATTGCCGCTTGCGTGGCAATGCCTGCTTCGCTTAACGAAGCCAGCACCCGCAGTCGCGCGGCAATAGGAGGAGCCGACGGAGAGAACAGCTTGCGCATATCCTCGCGGTCCGTCTCGATCGTCATGCTGACGCGCACCCGATCTCCCAGCCGCTTCAGCAAGTCGATATCGCGCGTGACCAGCGGGCTGCGCGTCTGTACGAGCAGAAAGTCCGGCGGTTCCTGGGCCATCGTCTCCAGCAGCGACCTTGTGACCCTCTCTCCATATTCGGCGGGCTGATAGGGATCTGTGCTCGATGACATGAAGATGGTGACAGGGCCCCTTTTCTTCGCCGTGCGAAGCTGGCGCCGAAGCACCTCCGCCGCGCCTTGCTTGACGTCGACCCATGTCCCCCATTCCTGCTGACGGAAGAGAGAGACGGGCATGCCTCTGACGTAGCAATAGGAACAAGCGAACGCGCAGCCCGCATACGGGTTAAGCGAATGGGTGTAGCCGGAGAGGAAGCCTGTCCCTTTGTTCAGTACGGTTTTTGGTTGTTTATAATAAAGCCCGGTTCGCATGTTCATGCTCCAGCTCCAATAGTTTGGTTTTCATCGGGAGGCCGCCGCGGTAACCTGTGAGCGCGCCGTTTTTGCCCACGACACGATGGCATGGGACGGTGATCAGCACGGGATTGGCTCCAATCGCGCTTCCGACCGCCCGTACCGCTGCGGGCTTGCCGATCGCTTGTGCAATATCCGAATAGGAGACTGTAGCGCCGTATGGTATGGCCTGTAGCGCCTCCCAGATGGCTTGCTGGAAGGGCGTTCCCTTGACATCATGCGGGAACGAAAACGATAGGCGCTCTCCGTCCCAATATTGCTTAAGCTGGTTCATATACACCTTAAGCTTGTCGTCATCTCGCACCCAATGTGACGCCTCGTAGCGGGAAGATTCGCGCCGGATCAAATCCTCTAGTGATTCTCCGATTGCTCCTACGCAGCATAGCCCGTTCTCGGTAGCCCCAATCGGCACACTCCAGCTGCCGTGCTCAAGCAGCGCTCCGTAAACGGTTTGTTCGCGAGTTCGCGTCAGTGTTGCCATCCTCATATCCCTCCTATATGCTGCCGCTGCCTGAATACGGCAGGCGTCAATCCGTTTGTTTTCTTGAACAAGGTAATAAAGTAAGGCGTATTGCGAATGCCGACGAGCTCGCCTATGCGGGATACCGGGCTGTCCGTTTCGGCTAGCAGTCTTGCAGCATGCTGCATCCGAATTTGCTGAATATAAGCAAGTGGCGTCATACCCGTTGTTCTCTTGAACGTGCGATGCAGATGATAGGAACTGCCGTGGCAAATCTCGCCCAGCGTCGCAAGATCAAGCTCCTCCATATAATGCCGGTCCACATATGCGGCAATTTGAGCTGACCATTCCTCGTCAGGCAGACGTTCGCCAGCAGGCTTGCAGCGTTTGCAAGGCCGGTAGCCGGCAGAGACGGCGTCTGCTGAAGTGGGGAAGACCTCCGCGTTGCTTCGCTTCGGGGGTCTGGATTTGCAGGAAGGTCTGCAATAGATGCCCGTTGTTCGCACCGCATAATAGAACCGCCCGTCATAGGAGCCGTCATTCACACAGATGGCGGTCCATTGCTCCTCGGAGATGATGCCGGGTCGTCTTTTATGAGCATGAGCTGCCAGACTAGTCGTTAATCGATCATTTGGCTCTTTCGCCATCCGTCTCACTCCTTCTGCTCCTAGTATAGCGGAAAGACGGAACGAATGTACGCTGTATAAGATGGAAAAGCAAGATTGTGAAATTGCAGACGGCGAGGAAGGAGAAAGGATGCGGCCCATCGGCCGCGATGATTGGACGAGACGCTTGTGACTGGAAGCTTCAGGTATTACACGAGAGGATGATGTGGCAGAAGCGCAAAGGTGGGGAGCGGGTTAGTCTTTGCGGATAACCAAATAAATAATGAAGCCTACAACGGGGAACACAATCGTGCCGACAAGAACGAGTAAAGCGTATTCATTGTTTTTGCCCAACCGTCTTGCATCGCGATAGGCCCATACGCTGGAGGCGATATTCAGAAGAAACAGCATGAACATAATAAGCAGCATAAGCAAACCAAGTAGTCCGAATCCGGACATAGGGCATACCTCCTTACAGAACGAACAACATGTTCCAAATTCATCGATATATGACTTTACATACGATTGCCGGACCTGTTTCGTTTCGATAATACGAAAAAGCCCTGCCGGTGAACCCGAAGGTTCACTGGCAGGGCAGCTTGTCCTATTAATGAGCGGCTGCGTCGTCGTCGTTCGTCATGCGAAGCACTTCGAAGAGCTTGAACAGCAGGCTAAGCACGATCGCTACGATTGTCGCCAGCGACATGCCGCTGAAGGATACGTCACCGAACGTAAGCTTCACGCCGCTCAGGCCGATGACCAGAACGACAGTTGTAAGGAACAGATTGGTCGGTTTGCTGTAGTCGACCTTCGATTCCACCAGCATCCGCAAGCCGGAGGCTGCGATAACGCCGAAGAGCAACAGCGATACGCCGCCCATAACCGGGGTAGGAATACCGGATACAAGCGCGGAGAACTTGCCGGAGAACGACAGGACGATGGCGATCACCGCTGCGCCGCCGATGACGAAAGTAGAGTAGACTCTCGTGATCGCCAGTACGCCGATATTCTCGCCGTAGGTTGTATTCGGCGTGGAGCCGACAAAGCCGGACAGAATGGTGGAGATCCCGTTGCCGAGCATTGAACGATGCAAGCCGGGGTCTTTGGTCAGATCCTTGCCCACAATATTGCCTGTTACGATCAAGTGGCCGATATGCTCAGCGATAACAACCAGCGCGACCGGAGCGATCGCTATAATCGCCGACCAGTGAAACTCAGGGAATGTAAAGGTCGGGCTGGTGAAGACGGAAGCATCGGCCACATTGTCGAAGTTGGTTTCCTTCATGAAGTAAGCCAGTACGTAGCCGAAGATGATGCCGAACAGGATCGGGATAATTCTCATGAAACCGCGGAATAGCACCGAACCGAGAACCGTAACAGCTAGTGTTGCTGTCGATATGATGACGAGATTGGGATTCATCACCCAAGTAAGAGGATCATCCTTATCGCCAGGAATATAACCGGCCATTTTAGCTGCAACTGGCACAAGCTCAAGACCGATAATCGCGACGATCGCGCCCATAGCCGCAGGAGGGAAGACAACGTTCAGCCATTCCGTGCCGGCCACTTGAATAATGAAGGCCAGAACGGTGAAGATAACGCCTGCCGCGATGAAGCCGCCAAGCGCTGCCGCATAGCCGCCGCCTGCCGCTTCACTGGCGATAATCGCGCCGCCAGGTCCGAGGAAGGCGAAGCTGGAACCCAGATAAGCCGGGATCTTGCCTTTTGTAACGAGAATGTACAGCAGGGTGCCGATACCGTTCATCAGCAAGCAGATGGCGGGATCGATCTTAAAAATGTTGGGTACGAGTACCGTCGAGCCGAACATCGCGAATAGATGCTGCAGACTGAGCAGAAGGCTTGGGACGGCTGGCGGTCTTTCGTGGACGCCGATCGTTTTACTCATAGATCATTCTCCTTGAAGTTTTAATGAAATTCGACAAATTCCTTTGATGATTCTACAGACTTCCTTAGTAATTGGCAAGCGTTTTCTGCACACTTGCGGAGATTTATCCGATTAAAGCGCTAAATGCCCGTATTCAGCGAAAAGAACGCAATTGGAGCGACGATGCCATGATATTGCCTCTTTAACGTTGCACTTTATGAACAGCAAAAACAACAGGCAGCCGAGGGCTGCCTGTTGTGCAATCATACTAAAATTGTTCAATCGTTTGGTAGAGAACCTTCTATATAGAAGGAATTAATTTGATGCCAGCAAATTGTACAGCACTTGAGCGACTTGCGCTCTTGTCGTATTCGCTTTTGGCAACAGCTGGCCGTCGCTGCCGGATACGACTCCGCTAGCCACAAACGTCTCGAACGCTTTCTGAGCGTACGCTGCGATTTGATCCGCATCGCTGAAGTCCGCCGTGGAAGCATTCGATTGCTTCGCCGGCACTTCCTTCAGAACCTCAAGCGCACGGTACAGCAGCGTGAACAGATCCTGACGTGTGATCAGGTCGTTCGGCTTGAACTGATTGTCGCCTGTGCCTGTCGTAATGCCCAGGCGCTTCGCGGCAGCCAGGTAGCCGGTGTAATACGTGTTGCCGGCGTCGGAGAAGTTGGCTGCATTCGCAGCATCCGCTTCAATTCCGTATGCTTTCAGCAACAGGACGATGAATTGTCCTCGTGTAATGGCTGCTCCTGGATTGTATTCGCCGTTCCCCGAGCCGTTCGTCACGTCTCTGGCAGCGAGGAAAGTGACGGCATTACCATACCAAGCGCCTGCGGGGACATCGGTGAATGTCACTTTGTTGTAACCGATAATGTATTGCGAGAAGTGAGTTGTCGTGAATTCTACAGCTCCCGCAGCAGCGGAATATTGACCGCGCACCGTATGCAGCTCGCCTTCATCTGTGACATGGTAGACGATAATGGCTTGCGCATCCTCGCCAGCTTGCAGACGGTAAGGGATGCTGACCCACACTTCGCTTCCGCCGAATTCCGATACGGATGTTTCGCCGGCGAATACGCTCAGGTCATAGACCGGTCTGTCGCCGAGCACTTGCTTGCCATCCTCTGTGAGCGAGGACTTGGCGATAATAAAGCTGATGTCGCCCGTATCCTTCGACTCGCCGATCGCTTTCAAGGCTGCGGAATCGAACACAATGGAGGCTAACCCTACATTTACCTTCAGCTCCACATTGGAGCCGGCAATCAGCTTGTTGTAGTCCTCGCGTGTCAGCGTCACTTGCGTCGTGCCTTCAGCAGAGTCGGCTTTCACATTCAGCTCTACAGCAGTCGGCTTGCCCGCCGCCGCATCCTGCTTCGCAACCTCAATCAGCTTCGCAGCTTCCTCTTCGCTTACAACCGCAACCGTGATCCCGGTTGTTGCATCCTTGCTTGCAGGGAGCGTCACGGCAACAGGCTTGCCATTGCTGCCCGATTGTTCAGGTGTTGTAGTTGGCTCCGGAGATGGAGTTGAAGGACCTGGGTCTCCGCTTCCCGGGGAGCCCGAGTTCGCTCTCACAATGACATCCACCGTTTGTCCGGCTGCATAATAATGTTCTGTAGGCTCTGTAGCGCCTGCATTATAACCTGTTTTTGCCCTGTAGCGGACTTGGTAGGTTCCAGCCGCCAGACCTGTGATGGATGTGCCTTCTACAGGCAGGTAAGCATCGGAACCGTTCGCTTTGTATTCCAGCGCTTCGGATACGCCTTTAATTTGGCCATTTTTGGCGCTGGACGAAGAAGCATTGACCGTAGTCAGATCAGTCGGTACCGACTCTTGTCTGGTAGACAGCAGATTCAGCGCTTTGTTGAAACGGTCGCGGTTGCCGCTTGTATGGCCTTCTTCAATGTTAGTCCAAGTGTACATCAGTTCAACATGTCCGTAGATTGGAGCGGAAGTGCCAGTAGAGTCGACATTGTCTTTGTTATACGTGAATACATAAGGTACTTGCAGGCGCTTCGCATAGACTCTGCCCTCGCCTTCGCCGGACCAGATCAGATAGCTGCCGCTAGGCGTCTCTGGCGGTGCAGCGGGATTGCCGTTCGCATGCTTGCTGTTCGCTGTCGTGATGTTCGTCAAATACTGATTGACCAGATCGACATAGATACGGGCATTGGGATGATTCACGTCGCGCACATGAAGCTCAGCGCTCTTGAATTCTTTTGTGACCGGGTCAAAGCCGTTGTCCAGTCTTGTATCCCATGTATAGACCGTCTGAATGCCTTCGTCAATCGCCCATTGGTTAATCAGATCGATGACCGGCTGCGTGTTCGGGCACCAAGGACCGCCGTACAGGATGGCATAGTCGCCGGAGCTCTCTTGCAGCTTTTTCAGCTCGTCATACGTGACAGTCTGGAATACAACGCGGCTGCCTGTGAAGACCGTTCGGCCCGCCGCTGCATTGTAAGTGGATCTGAAATAGCTTTCGTTATCGATCAGGGAGTGGATGGCTGCCTTCTTGCCGTCCGTTTCCTTGGAGATCGGATCGAATACCTCGCGTACCTTTGCCTTATAGGCTTCCACCTTGGCAGGATCGATCTTGCCATCGGTCTGGAAGTCTGCCTCGGTCAGAAGCTCCTGCAAGTCCGATACGATCGGGGCTGCTCCATCGCCGTTGGTCCGGTTATAGACGAACAGATAAGGTGATTCGATACGGTCGGCCTCGCCAGATTGGGCGCCGACGGTATAGGAGATTTTGGCCGCGCCTTCAAGCTCAAGGTTCGTCAAATGCTGGTTCACCAGCTCCACATAACGCTTGCGGTATGTATCCGGGCTGCTGCTGTCCGCAATATCGGCGGAAGCCGTGTCCCCGTCCAATCTCGTATCGAAGTTGTAGATTGCTTTAACGCCGTATTCTTTCGCTACATCATTGATGTAACCAATGACGGATTGCGTGTGATCGCTCCACGCGCCACCGAACAGAACGACGTATGTACCGTCTGAATTGAACAAGTTCCACAGCTGGTGGTAAGTCAAGGTTTCGAATACGTTCGACTTGCCAGCCAGCTCGCTGTATGAGTCGGAGAAATAGGAGGTATAAGTGCCGTACTTGGCGACTTTCGCAGGAGCGTTGTCCGCTGCGCTGGCAGGGCCGGCGGAGACCGCCGGCAGCACCAGAGTGAGCGCCAATAACAACGTTAGTATTGTTTTAAAGCTGCGCTTTTGCATAGTTGTATCTCTCCTCTGATTGTAATGGGATTAGCATTCTTCTTCCGAGCTGCTATCGCCGCCAGTTGATGGCGCTGGCGCAGGTGTGGCAGGCGCCGGCGTCGTCGGCTTCGAAGGAGCTGCCGGAGCCGAGCCCGAAGAGGAAGAACCGGAAGACGACGATTCCGAAGAACTATTCGTTTTAGCAGGCTCCTGCTTTGCAACTGTCACTGGTTTGGACGAATTGGAATTGTTGACGAAATTAATTGATTTGCTTGGGCTGGATTCAACGGCCGGTGCTGGCGCGGCTTTCGGCTCAGTCGTAGCAGCAGGCGCAGGCGATTTGCTCTCTTTCGCTGGAATTGTCGCAGCAGAAGCTTCCTTCTGCGGTGCCGCAGATGGCTGAGGCTCGGTTTTTGCCGTCTCTACTGCCGTCTTATTGTCTGCCGGAGCTGGAGCGGATGTCTTCGCTGCTCCGTTATTCGATTCTTGCTTTGGCGCTTCTACAGCTGTCTTTGCGGCAGGCGCTGCCGGAGCATCAACTGCAAGAGGAGCTTCTTCTTCCGTTGTTTCTTCAACCTGTGCCACTGTTTCGACAGCAGCGTCGTTTACAGCCGTTTCCGTTGCAACCGCTTGAGACGGTTCGTTCACTGGCGCAACCGGCTCCTCAGCAGCCGGAGCTTCCGACTCGTTGGCAGCGGCAGCGACAATCTCTTGCGTACCCGGATCATTATGGGAAGACTCCTCTTGAGCCTTGTTGGCGGATACGGCTGCATACGTAAGCACGGTGAACGCGGCGACAGATGCGAGCAGTGTAATGGACAGTTTGTTTACCTTTGGTTTTTTCATGATTGGTAGACCTTCCTTTCGCGATGGCTCCATGCTAGGAGCTTGTTTGTAGTCGTTGCTTGCCAATTGCTGTACGAGAGGGATACAGTCCGCCCTAGACCCTCCTTTATTATGAATTCGGACAAAAAAAGAAGACCCAACAAGAGCAAAAACTCGCTCTCATTGAATCTCTGGTTATCCAGTCGATTAATTTGATCGTTCGCAGTCCCTATAAAAGTGGCTGTTCCTACTGTATCTGGCTTTAGTGTATGCGGACCGATACACGATGTCAATGATTATTTTAATTTTTCCTATAGTTTTTGTCGGAATTAAAGAAAAACATCATTTCCCATAACATTCCATAAAATTATTTTTCGTAAAACGGATTGACAATGTCATTTATTGTTTGTAAATTGAATACGATATTCCGATAAAAATTATAGGATTAGGAGGGTTTAATCGGATGGATAAAATAGATAACAACTTGTTACTAGCCATCGAAACGAATTGGTACAGCTTTGTCGTTTCCGTTTTTGTGTTTGCGCTGTTGTTTTTCCTTGCCCGGAAGCGGGTTGGATTCGGTACCCGGGTATTGATTGCTTTAGGGATCGGAGTTATTACAGGCATCGTATTCCAAAGCCTCGAATCATTCGAGATCAAAGGCATTACGACCTTCGGCAGCATCTATGTTAACTTGATCAAAATGCTCGTTATTCCGCTCGTATTCGTACTGGTGCTGAACAGCATCGCGTCGCTGAAGAGTCTGGACTATTTGCGGAAAATCGGCTTTAAGACGTTCGCTTGGTTCCTTGGAACAACGGGAATCGCTTCGATTATCGGTCTACTGGTCGCGCTTGCCTTCAATCCGGGCAAAGGCTTGCATCTGGATATTCCGGCTGAATTTGCCGCACGCGAAATTCCGACCTTCTCGCAGGTTATTCTGGAGCTGGTGCCTTCCAATCCGATTAATGAAGCGGCGCAAGGCAAGGTTGTACCTGTCCTGATCTTCGCGATCTTCATTGCCATTGCCATTATTAAAGTAGGCTCCAAAAACGAAGAAACGGTGAAGCCGGTTCGCGATCTGATCCATTCGCTGACTCAGATCCTTCACCAGGTCGTCAAATTCGTCATTCGCCTTACGCCATACGGCGTATTCGCCCTAATCGCAGGCATGACTGCCCGCTATGGCTGGGAGACGCTGACGGAGCTTGGCAGTGTCATCATATCCTCCTATGTGGCTCTGATTTTGCATTTTGTGCTTATCTTCGGCGGTCTTGTCTTGCTGGTAGCCAGAGTGAACCCGCTGAAGTTCTTCCGCAAAATCTATCCGATGATCGCAGTCGCCTTCTCAACGCGAAGCAGCTATGCTACGCTTCCGATTAACCTCGAAGTCATTACAAAGCGGCTGCATGTCTCTCCTCGGATTGCGAGCTTCGTCGCTCCGCTGGGCGCGTCGGTCAACTTCAACGGCTGCGGCGGGGTATGGCCTGCTATCGTCGCCGTCTTCTCGGCGCAGCTGTTCGGCATCACATTGTCCCTGACGGATTACATTATTCTAGTGCTGGTCAGCATCATTTCGTCCATCGGTGTGGCAGGCGTGCCGGGTCCGGCTGTTATCTCGACGACGGTCGTATTGACGGCGCTTGGTCTGCCGCTTGAAGGCATTGCGATAGTAGCTGGCGTCGAAGCGCTGATCGATATGGGCCGCACAGCGGTCAATGCGACAGGCACAACGGTTACGTCGCTCCTTGTAGCCAATTCTGAAGGCGAGTTCGACCGCGAAGCGTTCAATCGCAATGATGATGAGGAGATTGTTGTGAACGCAGTATAAGGATGGATGGTTTATGCAAGTAGCGGGAGCCCCAAGCCATATGGCTTGGGGCTCTTATTTATTTTCATAAGGGTAAGAAGCGGGACCCAACGCCCCCAAATTCAGGTAAAAAGTCGGTAGACCGCGGAGGGTCAATACCTATAATGGAAATAAGATACCAACATGATGCCTGCAAGAAGCGTAGGGTTGCCGGCAGAATACAGGAGGCGAGACTTTGGGAAGATCATTTGCGAATCTGCATATGAAGTCGGACAGCTTGGAGAAGTCGATTGAAGCATTCAGAGCGTTAGCGACACAGAACCCTGACTTGTTAGGGTTATCGGATGAGGATCAGAGGGACACGGACATAACGGGGACACACCATGAATCCGATAAGGACAAGCTTGTCCTGTATATAAGCGAAAACAACGAAAAGTGGGTCAGTGTTCTCCATGACTATTTTGTATGGGGGACGGTGAAGCGTATCGGCAAATCGCTGTCCAGGCTTGTCGCAGAGCCAGTCATGACGGTCGGATTTATTCATGATGAGATTTTCGAGCTGTCCATATTCCAGGATGGAGAGATTCAGGCCGAACGAATTTTTTGCGAAGAGTGGACCAGAAGCGAGTATGGACTTCAGGAAGAGCGGCTTCATGATGACCATCTGCGGGAAGCACTGGATATCCCTCAGGAAGAGATGGATGAGCTCGCAAGCATGACGAGTCCGGCACAAGCGGTAGACAAGCTAACCGAGCTCACAGGTCTATCGATATGGAGCGACTGGGAGTGGGTTCCGCATGAAGCGGAGCTAAGGGACCGATTTGCTAAGCATGAGATTTCTTTGGCAGATTAGGATGCGTTCTATCATATAACCTTGCCTCGAATGGAGACTAACAATAGTGGTGGCGGTGAAGCAGGAATGGTCAAGGATGTCTGGGCTGGCATTTTAGAGCACATCGAAGCGGTGTCGCAACCGATCTGCGACACGATGAACCCGCCTGCCTCGGAGGAAGAAATCAATCAACGAAGACGTCATTGCCCAGTCGTTTGAGGAGTTCTCGAATGTAATCCTAAAAGCGTCTGGAGGACAAGCGTTATTCCGTTGACGATGATGTGATTTTGTTTTAGGACCTCTATTTTGTATGAAATTAAAGCTACTTTTCCATAGCTCGAACAAATAAAGGAGTTACGTCAGCTGATGCGGCGTAACTCCTTTGCTTATAGTCCCTCGAATGGCTCTGAGGCCTTCGTTAATCCCATCTCCGGTACAGGAATGGAATCGGATGAAAGGGCTGATCCAGCGGTGCATAGCAGCTCTCGGATTCGCCGGAGATCGGTCGGTTCGGATAATGATAGGTCTGGTTCTGGTTCGCTTGCTGATAAGGGGCAGGAGCCATCTGTGACATATTCATGCCGCCGTGATTCATCATCGGCTGCATCTGAGTCGGATGCTGCTTGGAACAGGAAGCGGGAGGTCCGATGATGACGGTGTCTGTAATTGGAGCGAGCGTATCCTTCACCTTGGCCTCATCCAGACAATAGGTATGCGCCAGCACATGGGCAGGCGTAAGCCGTAAGATATCCGAGCCGAAGATGACCTCCGGCACCGGAGCGTCGAAGATGGCCAGCAGATGGGTGTTGTCCTGATTGGCCACCTCATAATGCCACCAGCCTTGCGGCACATTAGCGACTTGGCCAGGCGCGATCGTGAAGTTCAGCAGCTCTTTCGTAAAAGGATTGATGAGCGATACGACTGCCCCGCCGGCAATACAGTACACGAGTTCGGTCGCGTTCTGATGAATATGAGGTTCGACCACATTGTCTTTGCTTAGGAAGATATCCAGCAGAGATGCATTGCCTAGCGTATTCAATTGATTGATCGACAGCGTATTAATGATGTTCTGGGCATCTTTTTTGAAAAAAGGATTGTCGGACAGTGTATAAGTAAATTGGGTGTTCGGCGATGTGAAGTCCATGTAGGAATCAGCCATGCGTGTAGTTCCTGCCTTTCAGTAGAGAGTTTTGACAGGATCAGTGTATGTTCGCGCCCAGATGAATGTGATAGATGCCTATACATATGCGGAATCTGAAGCATACGAATGGGTGCTGCATGTCCGCAATCAGACGCATCCCGCGTATCAGAAGATTGCATGGGCAGCTTGCGGCCCAAACGAAGGACTCACAGCACTCGGGACAGCTTGCGGTATTCCGTGGCGGATATACCCTCATGCTTGCGGAACAGACGGCTGAAGTAGTGAATGCCGGAATAGCCCAATTGCTCGCTGATTTGCTCCACGGACAGATCGGTTTCCCGAAGCAGGCGGCGCGCCTCACGGTGGCGGACGTTATGCAGAAATTCATTGGGCGGCAAGCCGGCCATCTGCTTGAACAGCTTGGCGGCATGATCGAGACTGAGATTCATCCGTTCGGCAATGCCCGCATTCGACCATGGCTCGGCAGGCTTACGCTCCATTTCGTCGATAATCTCCATCAGCTTGCCGCTGTATTGTGTAGCGAGCGAGCGGGAGCGGGACTGCTGCAGCCGGAGCAGATGTGTCAGGATGTTCAGCATTAAAGCCTTGCAGGCCAGCTCATAGCCCATAGGCCGAAGCGTAAATTCCTGTACCAATTGCTCCAATAGCTGCACACAGGCCAATGTTGGCGTATAGACGGGCTGCAGCGATAACGGCTGGAATCCGTCAGCGACGGCCTCATGCGCAAAGCGGTGATGCTGAACATGATCTTCGCTCACGATCATATCCGCTTCCGTCTGGATATCCAATTCGTCGAAGAAATCAAAGTGAATGCCCAAAAATCGCGTATCCGGACTGGATACCGCCTCATTCCGGTGGTAGACGCCTGCCGGCAGCACGATCAGCTGCCCGGCGGACAGCTCATGACGCTGGCCCTGCATCGTAGTGGCCGCTTCGCCTTGGCTTACATAGAGCAGCTCGAAGTCATAGATGCGCCTCTCGGGAAGGTAGCCGGTGGACATCCGCTGGAACTGGGCGTAATGGATGCGCGGCGACCATTCCTTCACCGGGGCATGGCGCCGCAGCGGAAAACTGCTCTCCTCCATGTCGTTCTCCTCCTCTAAATTATCTGCAATCAATTGAACGGATTTGTGCAAATAATAACTTTTCCCGCTAAATATTAATGGTTATTAAGGGGTTATTATAAAGGTATTATGGCATGAATAACCGTTCATCTCAACTGAACGGAATCCGACAAAGAGGAAGGGGCACTACGGATGAAAAAAGGAATTAACATTTGGTCGTTCCGTGCTGACCGCACCATTTTGGAATGCGCCCGGATTGCGAAGAAAGCCGGCTTTGACGGTCTGGAGCTGTCGTTGAATGGGACTGGAGAGCTGGGGCTTGAAGCGACTGACAAGGATGTCCTTGCCATCAAGTCGATGCTGGAGGATGAAGGACTGGAGATCGCGGGACTTGCGACGGGACTGTATTGGGATTACGCCATGACGAGCGAGGATGAGAGCAAGCGCCAGAAGGCTATCGATATTTGCAAAAAACAATTGGAGCTGGCTGCGGCTTTTGGCGTGGATGCCATTCTGGTTATCCCGGGCGCAGTAGGTGTTGATTTTATTCCAGGCTCTGAGGTTGTGTCCTATGACCGTGCTTATGATCGGGCGTCGGAGGCGATTGGCAAGCTGGCATCGCATGCGGAAGCAGCAGGCGTATCGATCGCCATCGAGAATGTGTGGAACAAGTTCCTGCTCTCGCCGCTGGAGCTTCGCGGTTTCATCGACGCGCATAACTCCCCGTTTGTCGGCTCCTACTTTGATGTGGGGAACGTCGTACACAGCGGCTACCCGGAGCAATGGATTCGGATATTGGGCCACCGGATCAAGAAGGTTCATTTCAAGGACTACAGAAGACAGGCCGGCGGCTTGCACGGGTTTGTAGACCTGCTGGCTGGCGATGTCGATTATCCTGCAGTTGTTCAGGCATTAACGGATATCGGCTATGAGGGCTATGCGACGGCTGAGATGATCCCGCCTTATACGCATCACACGGATCAAATCATCTTTAATACTTCCAAAGCAATGGATGCCATTCTGGGCCGCAGCTAATTAAAGCCAGCCCCTAACCTACATGATGAGGAGAGATGAGGATGCTTAGAGTAGGACTTATCGGATTTGGTTTTATGGGACGGATGCACTTTGACAATTACGTGCGGCTTATGAACGAAGGAGCAGAGGTGCAACTGGTTGCCGTATGCGATACTCGTATTGAAGAGCTGAAGAACGCATCTGCATGGGGCAACATTGCAACGGCCCAAGAGGTGTACGATCTGTCGCCTTACAAGTTGTATGAGAGTATTGAGGAGATGCTGGAGAAGGAAGAGCTGGATGTCGTCAACATTACACTGCCGACACCTCTTCATGCCGATCTGACGATTTCGTTGCTTCAGCGGGGCATTCATGTCTTGTGCGAGAAGCCGATCGCCCGCACGTCGGAGGAAGCGCATCGGATGGCCGAGGCGGCCAAGCAGACGGGCAAGACGTTAATGATTGGACAATGCCTCCGCTTCTGGCCGGCTTACGAGTATGCCAAGCAATGCGTGACCGATGGGCGTTACGGAAACGTGTTGTCCGGCAGCTTCTTCCGCGGCAGCGGGACGCCGCAGGGCTGGTTCCTGGACGGGGAGCTGAGCGGCGGCTGCATGCTGGATATGCATATTCATGATACGGATATGATCAACTGGCTGTTCGGCAAGCCGGATGGGGTATCCTCCATCGCGCGAAATGTCATTCCCGGCAGCGCCTACGACAGCGTCTCGACCAACTATATCTATGCGGACGGCAAGGTGCTGAACGCGCAGGCTGACTGGTCGCTTCAAGGCGACTTCGGCTTCGCCATGTCCTACCGCATCAACTTCGAGGGCGGCAATCTGATATTCGAGCGGGATCAGCTTCGCGTCAATCCGAACGATCAGCCCGGCTTCATCGCGGAGCTGCCGGCGGATATGGGCTATTACAGGGAGATGAAGTACTTCCTGGAAGCTGTGACGAAGGGGCAGCCGGTACAGGTGTGCACGCCGGAGAGCGCAGCGGCATCGCTCGAGATTATAGAGGCTGAGATTCGCTCGGCCGACAATCGCGGAGTGTTGGAGAAGGTTTAGCGGACCGAATAGCGGCAGAGCCGTTTTGATATTGCGCATGAGGGGTATTCCGCCTGCAGATCGCCTGCAGAGCGGAATGCCCTTTCTTCCATATACAGGATGTTTCCGGTTGTCTTATTTGCAATTGCAGTCTCATTCATACTAAGATGGATTCATCCGAAGTGAAGGGCGGCGCTTGCCGTTCCTATAGAGGGAGATTCGTTATGAAGCCAATACAATTCGAACAGTTCAAGAAGATGAAGAATGAAGTTACACGGTTTATGATGATGTATCAGTTCGCGCTAAATGAGCTGGAGACCAAGATAGAGATATTAAAGGAAGAATTTCAATTTCTGCATGACTACAATCCGATCGAACATACCAAATCAAGAGTAAAATCGCTTGAGAGTATCATGAGAAAAATTAGCCGCAAAGGCATTCCGTTCGTGCTGGAGGATATCAAGCATCAAATCAAAGATATCGCAGGACTTCGCATTACTTGTTCATTCATTAAGGATATCTATCATATTCGCGATATGCTGACGAACCAATTCGGTCTCCGCGTCAATGAGGAGAAGGACTATATCGAGAATCCGAAGCCTAACGGGTATCGGAGTCTTCATCTTCTAGTGGAGGTCCCGGTCTTTATGTCGGACGGGCAGGAGAGCGTCTGCGTAGAAATTCAAATTCGTACCATTGCGATGGACTTCTGGGCGAGTCTGGAGCATAAAATATTTTACAAATACAATCAGTCCGTTCCATCCAGCCTCCTTCAGGAGTTGAAGGAAGCATCTGACTCCGCCAATCGGCTTGATCTGCAGATGGAGCGCCTGCACCGGGAAATCTCCGTCATTAAGGAAACGCAGGGCGAGGACGGTGCGGAGGAACTGACGCAATTGCTTATTGGCAACCAGCAGTTCAAGCTGCCTTCCGCGCTGTTTGAGCTTGGAAGAGAAGGGAATTAACCCCTCTTTTACTTCCCGTTGCTGTTCCAATCTCCACTCTATGATTCTCCTATTGGACATGAATATTAATTTCTAGTAGGATAATAGACAAGTAAAAAGCACAGCGACGATGAAATAGGGGTTGAGACTTATGCTGCAGCTAGGAACCAAGGTTGTCATAGTGGCTGACCATTTCGAACAAAAGCTTCCCATTGGGGAGTATGGCTATATAATCGCGTACGACCGCAATGCAGACAATGTGTTTGACTATGTGGTGCGGGTACCGAAGGCGAATCGCAACTTTCTCGTTCCGGATGAGGACGTGGAGCTGGAAGAGGTGCTGATTCAATTGGAAGTAGACCGCATTGAGCGAGAGACTCTTATTGACTATGCGCTTGCCACGCATAACGAAGAACTGTTCAAGCGGATTATGAAGGGCGATGAGGAAGAAGCGGAGGAAGAGCATGCGGGCAAGGAGCCCATCAGCCGCGAGGACTTCATCCGCCAGGTTAACCTGAAGGCGTGGATTTAGTGATAAGACCGGATCGGCGCAGTGGTTCATAACCCTGTTGCGCCCCGCGTCTGGCAACGGTTCGCGCAGGCGGAAGGACGGAGCTTGGGACTTGGGTCCCCTCCGTCTTTTTTGTTTTGAATGGGCCTGCATCAATCCGTACCCTATCATTGCTGATCGGCGCATATGTAGGCTATAATAAAAAGAATGACTTTTGCAGAGGAGAGTACCCTGATGAGCATAACATTAAAGGATGTTGAGCATGTCGCCAATCTGGCCCGTCTGGATTTGAGCGATGTGGAGAAAGCTCAGTTCACCGAGCAGCTCAACGCGATATTGAAATATGCAGAGAAGCTGAACGAGCTGGATACAGACGGAGTTGAGCCGACCAGCCACGTGCTGCCGATTACGAATGTCATGCGCGACGACGTGAAGAAAGAATCGCTTCCGATCGAGAAGGTGCTGCTTAACGCGCCTGACGAGGAAGACGGTCAATTCAAAGTGCCGGCGGTGCTTGAATAAATTACGGGTTTATTTGAAGGGAGGAGCTACTGTTGGCACTGTTTGACCTACGCCTGCAGGATGTACATAACAAGCTAAGCAACAAAGAGCTGTCCGTAACGGAGCTCGTAGACGCGTCATACGCGAGAATCAAGGAAACCGATGAATCCATCAAGGCTTTCCTTACCTTGAATGAAGACGGCGCCCGCTCGCAAGCGCATGAAATGGACAAGCGTCTGCAAGAAGGCGGCGACAAAGGCCTGCTGTTCGGCCTTCCGGCCGGCATTAAGGACAATATCGTAACGGAAGGCTTGCTGACCACTTGCGCAAGCCAATTCCTGAGCAATTATAATCCGATCTACAGCGCGACAAGCGCGCGCAAGCTGAAGGACGCGGATGCGATCACGATCGGCAAGCTGAACATGGACGAATTCGCTATGGGCGGCTCGAACGAGAACTCCAGCTACTATCCGACGCGCAATCCGTGGAATACCGACTACGTGCCGGGCGGCTCCAGCGGCGGCTCTGCGGCGTCCGTAGCGGCAGGACAAGTCTACTTCTCGCTCGGCTCTGACACAGGCGGTTCCATTCGCCAGCCGGCCGCTTATTGCGGCATTGTAGGCCTCAAGCCGACATACGGCCTCGTGTCGCGGTTTGGCCTGGTCGCCTTCGCATCTTCGCTGGATCAGATCGGCCCGCTGACGAAGAATGTCGAGGACGCAGCTTATGTGCTCCAATCGATTGCAGGCTATGACGCCAGCGATTCCACATCCGCGAAGGTCGACATTCCGGATTACACGTCTGCCCTGACAGGTGACGTGAAGGGGCTGCGCATTGGTGTTCCGAAGGAATACCTTGGCGCAGGTATCGATCCGCGCGTGAAGGAAGCGGTTATGAATGCGCTGAAAGTCTACGAATCGCTAGGGGCAACCTGGGAGGAAGTGTCGCTTCCGCATACCGACTATGCGATCGCGACGTACTATTTGCTTGCTTCTTCCGAAGCTTCTTCCAACCTGGCTCGCTTCGACGGCGTTCGTTATGGCGTCCGCGCAGACAATCCGGACAACCTGATCGACTTGTACCGCAAGTCGCGCAGCCAAGGCTTCGGACCGGAAGTGAAGCGCCGCATTATGCTCGGCACCTATGCGCTTAGCTCCGGCTATTACGACGCTTATTACTTGAAGGCGCAAAAGGTGCGCACGCTGATCAAAGGCGACTTCGACAACATCTTCAAACAATACGACCTGATCATCGGACCTACGGCTCCGACTCCAGCTTTCCGCATCGGCGAGCAAGTCGGCGATCCGCTAACGATGTATCTGAACGATATATGTACGATTCCAGTCAGCCTGGCCGGCATTCCGGCGATCAGCGTTCCGTGCGGAACGGCTGACGGCCTGCCGATCGGCCTGCAAATTATCGGCAAGGCATTCGACGAATCGACGGTGCTTCGCGCCGCGCATGCCTTCGAGGCTCATACCGACCATCACAAGCTGCGCCCGCAGCTGTAATTATCGCGTACAAGTAGGACGCTTAGGAAAGGAACGATAAGAATGTCTGTAGCGAACAAATACGAGACGGTCGTCGGGCTGGAAGTGCACGTCGAGCTGCATACGAACAGCAAGATCTTTTGCGGCTGCTCTACTTCCTTCGGCGCACCGCCCAATACCCATACCTGCCCGGTATGCCTAGGTCATCCCGGCGTATTGCCGGTGCTGAACCACCAGGCTGTGGAATACGCGATGAAAGCTGCGATGGCGCTGAACTGCACCATTGCCGACGTCAGCAAATTCGACCGTAAAAACTATTTCTACCCGGATTCACCGAAGGCGTACCAAATCTCGCAATACGATCAGCCGATCGGCGAGAATGGCTGGTTAGATATCGAAGTGAACGGCGAGACGAAGCGCATCGGCATTACGCGCCTTCATCTGGAGGAAGACGCGGGCAAGCTGACGCACGTAGACGGCGGGTACGCATCGCTGGTCGACTTCAACCGGGTCGGCACGCCGCTTGTCGAGATCGTATCGGAGCCGGATATCCGCACGCCAGAGGAAGCAAAGGCATATCTGGAGAAGCTGAAGGCCATTATGCTGTATTGCGATGTGTCTGATGTGAAGATGGAAGAGGGCAGCCTGCGCTGCGACGCGAACATCAGCCTTCGTCCATACGGTCAAGAGAAGTTCGGCACGCGCGCCGAGCTGAAGAACATGAACTCATTCCGCGGCGTACAGCGCGGACTGGAATATGAGCAGTTCCGTCAGGCAGAGATTCTGGACGCGGGCGGGGAAGTCGTACAGGAGACGCGCCGGTTCGACGACGCAGCGGGCAAGTCGTTCTCGATGCGCGGCAAGGAAGAAGCGCATGATTACCGCTACTTCCCGGACCCGGATCTGGTCAGATTGCATATTAGCGAAGAGTGGAAGGAGAGCGTCCGCGCTTCCATCCCGGAGCTTCCTGATGCGCGCAAAGCCCGCTATACGGCGGATTACGGCTTGCCGGCCTACGATGCCGAGGTCATCACCGCATCGAAGAAGCTGGCTGACTTCTTCGAGGAGAGCCTCTCTTACACGAAGGATGCGAAAGCCGTCTCGAACTGGATTATGGGAGACTTGCTGGGCTATCTGAATGCGAACGGCCTTGAATTGTCCGATGTCAAGATTACCGGACAAGGACTAGGCGAGATGATCGGCTTGCTGGAGAAAGGCACCATCAGCGGCAAAATCGCCAAAACCGTATTCAAAGCCATGCTGGAGAGCGGCAAGCTGCCGCAGCAGATCGTAGAGGAGCAAGGCCTCGTTCAAATTAGCGATGAAGGTGCGATTCTAGCCATTGTCGATGCAATCATCGAGAAGAATCCGCAATCTGTCGAAGATTTCCGTGCTGGCAAGGAGAAGGCAATTGGCTTCCTTGTCGGACAGATTATGAAGGAAACGAAGGGCAAAGCGAATCCGGCACTTGTCAACAAGCTGCTGCTTGAGCGTCTTCAATAACGATTGACCTCGTATCCTGTAAGGCGCGATTCATCATGTAGAGATGAGTCGCGCCTTTTGCCGCATATTATGATTAGGTAGGCAGGGATAGGGTGCTAAGATTATAAGATGAGAGGTCAAGATCGACGATGATGACATTGAGCGCATTGCATAATCCATGGTTTATTGATGAAGTGGACATATTGATCCGTTTATCATTAGCATTGCTGCTTGGCGGCCTGATTGGATTGGAGCGGGAGCAATCGAATCACGCTGCAGGCCTGCGTACGAATATTTTGGTTTGTCTGGGCGCTTGCTTGCTGATGCTCTTGTCCATATACGGGTTTTCGGATTTCGTAGAAGAACCGAATGTACGGGTCGACCCCGCTCGTCTGGCAGCGGCAGTCATTACAGGTGTCGGCTTCTTGGGCGCTGGCACCATCTTGTTCACTGGCAAGTCGATAACAGGACTGACCACTGCGGCATCGCTTTGGGTGGTTGCAGCGATTGGTCTTGCAGTAGGCGCCGGGTTTTATTTTGCATCCGCAAGCGTCACGGTCATGGCTCTACTTACGCTATGGCTGTTTAACAAATTGGAGAAGCGGTATATTAAAGCTAAAAAGGAACATCTCATCAGCGTCCATGCCGCGGACTTGTCTGCAGTGATGAACAAGCTCAATCACATTTTGGATCACCGCAAAGTGACGATCAAAAAAATGTATATGGAAGACGTTGCGGATAGCGACAAGCGGAAGGGCAGCGATGAGCCTCTGACCAAGCTTGTGCTGCATATTATCATGCCGCAGCGCAAGAACGAGAAGCTGATGCAATTAATGGACGAACTGAAGAAACTGGAGGGCATACGTTGGGTAAGCTCGGAATAAAACGGCGGGCCGGAAGGCTGCTTTCCATCCTGCTTGCTTTTGCGCTGCCAGGTCTCGGCCATGTTCGGAATGGGCAGTATGCCAGAGGCTTTCTTCTGCTGGCTGCTCTGCTGCTCGACTATGTCGCGATCTTCCGTTTGGCGGATTCCGACGGAGGCAGGCATCTTCTGCTCATTGTATATTTGGTGTTGCTGTTGCCTGTGTTCTATTTCATTAGCGTCTTTGAGGTGCTGCAATTTGATCACGAGCACAAGAAGGAAGATCCCCCGCTAAGGCTTAGGGATGGCATATGGCTGACGCTTGCAGGCGCGTTCATGCTGATTCTGCTGAAGCCGCCTGCCATTATGCTGCCTTGGATGAATGAGCTGGCGGAGTGGTCGGTCGGACCGCTGCTTATGCTCGTCTCGCTCTTATGGCTGCGCGCAACAAGGAAGGGAGAAGGCATTATGTTCAGGCTGGGGCGGATAACGGCATGCATCATCCTGCTGGTTCTTGGCGCTTTGCTGCTATGGGACCATATTCGGGGCCGCAATGACATTGCGCTGCTGAGGGATTGGTGGCCGCTTGTATTTGTGTTCCTCGGCATGGAGATTATCTTGTACAGCACGCTGCTGAAACGGAAAGCAGCGGGTCTCCGGCTGGATACCGCGGGCATAGCCGCCTCTCTTGTCATTGTAGTCACAGCCTATGCGGTGACGCAGTATGCGGATTTTCCGGTGAAGTGGCTCGATCAGTTCAATGTGGATTTGAATGGCAGGAAGGAATATGCGGAGGAGAACGGCTTCCGTTTTGACAAAAATGTGATGAAGGTGCCCTTCGACGATAGCGTGGAATCGCTGCGGATTGAGAATGCCAATGGTGATATTCATGTCCGTATGGGCGAAGTAGATGAAATCGAGATCTATACGACCGTATGGGTTGATCTGACCGACGAGGCTGAGGCCAAGGCTGTTGCGGAGCAGTCCCTCATTCATGCCGTCCCTGGTGCGGAGACGGTGTTAGAAGGGAAGGGGCAAGCCTACGGAGCGAACGGCAATCGGTTGCCGAAGATGAACGTAGAGATCATTATACCGAAGCTGGACGAGCCGCAGGAAGATATCATGGGGCCGCCAACTCCACCCCCGGAGGAGCTCGATGACGGGCAAACTGAAGGCGCCCAAGAGGCTGAAGGTGACAGCGCATCAGAAAGCTCACTTGTACCAGAAGATTCCGGCACGCCTTTAGCGGAGAATTCGCTTGATCATACCGTAGAACCGCAAGAGGCGGATACGCCGGTTGAGTCGGGCGATACTGCGCTTGAAGACGGTTTGGCGAGCGATTCCGGCACTTCGCAAGACGATGCGGATCAAGATCAGGTGCAAGACGGTCCGGTGCCGGGTATCGACACAGATAACTCTATAGGTTCGGAAGAACAGAGAGCGCCTGGTGCGCGAGAATTGAAGGTGAACATTAACAGCGGCAATGGTTCGGTTACAGTCATGGATGTGTATGCGAAGGGCGGCGTGCTTGTTCGGAGCGCGAGCGGTCTCGTGCAGTTGACCGCCATCCATGGTGATATTTCGGTGGAGGGCATTAACGCCAGTCTCGAAGCGTATTCCATTCAAGGGCAGAGCAGTCTCGTGACGAAGAACGGGAGCATCAAAGTCGAATCTGCGACTGATGATGTCTTCGCAAGCACGATGAACGGCAATCTGGAGTTGAGTGATATCTATGGCGATCTGGACACCGAGACGAAAAACGGCGGTATTCGGATCTCGAACGCTGCAATGGACATTAAAGCGAACACCTTGAACGGCAACGTGGAGATCGACAGTCCTATCGTTGGCGGCAACTGGGATCTGGACAGCTCCGTGGGAGAGATCAATCTTCGCGTTCCTTACAGCGGCAGCTATACGGTGTACGGATCGGTAACTTTCGGCAATCTTACGACCGATCTTCCGCTGGTCCAGACGCGCAAAACGCTGCGCGGTGTCATTGGAGACGGTGATTATCGCATTCATATTAATGCGACGAACAGCATATCGATACATGGTCAGGGACTTTAGGCGAACGGCGCATTCATTGACAAATTTGCGAACGTGAACGTACAATAGTAATAACTACTATATAGAAAGGCGTGAGGGGAATGGCGGCCAGCGTTCAATTGGCACTAGAGCAACTGAAGATGAATGGCGTCCGGATGACCCCGCAACGTCACGCCATATTAAGCTATCTAATGGATTCCAAGTCTCATCCTACAGCAGATGAGATCTATAAGGCGCTCTCACCGGCATTTCCGAGCATGAGCGTAGCGACCATATACAACAATCTCAGGTTGTTTGTAGAAGCTGGCTTAGTGCGTGAACTTACGTATGGCGACGATTCAAGCCGGTTCGATGCGGATTTATCCGATCATTATCACGCCATCTGCAAGAGCTGCGGACAAATTGTCGACTTTGGTTACCCGCCGCTGCTTGAAGTGGAGAAGGCTGCTTCGAGAGAGACGGGTTTTACGGTACAGGGTCATCGGATGGAAATATACGGATTGTGTACTTCCTGCAACACAACCGCGAAATAAAACGTATATAAACTAGATAAGTCTTTACACATAACGTGCCGGAAGCGATCATACGCTACACTGCACGTTTTTGTTTGAGAGGAGACTTGATTCAATACGTGGATTGGAGAGTGAGAGATTGGAGACGAATGTAGGGCGCGCAACCCGCAAGAGACGAAGAGGCGGCTGCGGTCTAATGCTTGTATTGTTTTTTGCGGCGGCCATTATTACCTTCGGGTGGTTCGGATATATGAAGTTCATCCCAAGCAATGAACATCAAGCACCAAGCTATAGCTCGGCGAACCCGATTGTCGTATCCGGTAAGGATACGGGGTACGGGGCTGTCATAGACGACGGGGGAGTGAAGCTTCCGCTTCCGCTGCTTGAGACGTTGCTCGGAGAGGACAAGCCGATTCATTATGAAGAAGAGTCCAAGACGCTTGTCATGACTACAGCAGACAAGGTGCTGCGATTGAAGACGGATGCCTTGACCGGGATTATGAATCAAAGCGACTACAAGTTAACGATAGCTGCGGAAGTCGTGGATAATACCGTGTATATTCCTACGGAGCCGCTTGAGGAATTGTTCGGCATTCATGCCGAATATGACGAGGCCAGCTCGATCATTACGATCGTTCGGGAAGCCGAAGCCATTCAACTGGCGGAAGCTACGTCGAAGGATGGCTCGGCCATTCGAGTTGCTCCTTCTATTAGAGAGCCGTATTTGTTCAAGGTTCCTCAAGGAGATACAGTACGCATATGGGAAGAAGCCGACGGATGGATGCTTGTTCAGAACACAGCAGGTCATGTCGGGTATATGAACAAAAAGGATCTGAGACTAACGAAGATCGATCAGATTCCGGAGCGTGAGAAGCCAAAAGCCTTTATCCCATGGAAGGTCATGGGCAGCAAAATTAATCTGACATGGGAAGCAGTCTATAACCGGAAGACGGATACGTCCAAGATTGGGGACATGCCGGGTGTCAATGTCGTCAGTCCAACCTGGTTCGAGCTGAAGGACGCCAAAGGCACCATTGAAGGAAAAGCGGACCCGGCTTACGTGAAGTGGGCGCATAATCGTGGTTATCAGGTGTGGGGACTTTTCAGCAACGGCTTTGAGCCGAAGCAGACGACCGAAGCGCTGTCGACTGTTGAGACCCGATTCTCTATGATCCAACAGCTGCTCGCCTTCGCCGAAATCTACAACCTGCAAGGGATTAACATTGACTTTGAGAACGTCTATACGAAGGATAAGGAAAATCTGGTGCAATTCGTGAAGGAAATGACGCCGCTGCTTCATGAGCAGGGACTCGTCGTCTCCATCGATGTGACGCCGAAGTCGAACAGCGAGATGTGGTCGGTCTTCCTGGATCGTCCCGCACTTGGCAAGGTCGTCGATTATATGATGGTCATGGCCTACGATGAGCATTGGGCTTCCAGCCCGAAAGCCGGCTCCGTCGCTTCGCTGCCTTGGGTAGAGAAATCCATGACCCGTATTCTGGAGGAAGACGGCGTGCCAGCAAGCAAGCTTATCCTGAGCATGCCGTTATATACGAGAATTTGGACAGAGCAGAAGGATGAGTCCGGGGCTGTGAAGGTTTCTTCGAAAGCTGTAGGGATGGAGACGGTGAAATCCATCATTAGCGAGAAGAAGCTGAAGCCGGTACTGGACGAAGCTGCTGGACAGCATTATGTGGAATATCAGGAAGAAGGCGCGCTTAAGCGGATCTGGATCGAAGATGAGCTCTCCATGAAGTCGAGAGTGGAGATTGCGCGAAAATATGATTTGGCTGGAGTTGCCACTTGGCAGCGTTCATTCCAGACGCCTTCCATTTGGGGAGCTATTGATGAGGCTTTGACCAAGATGCCATAATGACGTTCTTCCTAATAAAACAAGACCTCCGGGCGTTATCGCTCGGAGGTCTCGTTATGTATACGGATGAGTTACGCTTTGATGTCTTCCACCTTCAGATCAGTCGCTTGGGACGGGTCCAGCGTAAGGATCGTACGGCAGAACATGCAACGATCGGTTTTGCCCAGCATCTTGGTCTGTCTTCCGCATTCCGGGCATTGCAGCATGGTGGCGCTTGTCGACATCATGCCGGCCCAGAAGTAGATGGCCACGCTTATAAGCAGCGCTATCATGCCGAATACCATGAAGATTCCCGCAATGATTTTGCCTGCTTGTCCCCAGAGGACAATACCTGCGGTACCCAGTATCATAATCCCCATGCCGACTAGCGTAAAGACAAGTCCCCAAAGGCGGAATTCATTGATTTTTGCCGATTTAAAAAAGATCTTTTTCATTATTCATACCCTTCCTGTGACTATTGGCTTACGAAAATAAGACTCAATTTCTACGACGGAAAGCAGGAAAGTGCATCCGGTTTGTCGAAAAGGAATAAATCTGTAGATTATTATTATAGCCTAATCTACTTCGATTAGCTATACGGAGGAACCCAGTGGAGCATATCAGAGAGCATGTAATAGACACCTTTCGGGAACTGCCTGGATTGTTGGCCATATCTGTCATCAAAAACCCGTACTCCTATAACCCGCTTATTGATGGTTTAGATATGCTAGTGCTTCTCGTGACCGAGCGATCTGTCGACGTGGAATCCGCGGAGCATGTTCAACTGGACGATGAACGAGCGCTTATTCGATTGGTACATCGTGATGAGCTGGATAAGTGGATTACAGGCGGCGAGAATCGCAATATTATTGAATGGTTAGTGCGGGGGGAGATATGGTTGGATCGCGACGGTTATCTGGCAGGCGTTCGTGAACGGTTGCTTCTGTTCCCTGAATCCATGCGCGAGCAAAAGCAATTCATTGAATTTACGGGATTTCTGAGAACGTATTTGCAGGCAAAACAGGATCTATTGGATGGCAATATGCTTGATGCGTACAGTCATGTGCTGACGGCTCTTCATCATTGGGCGCATATTGTACTTATAGAAGAAGGAAGACATCCGGAGCTTACCGTATGGAAGCAGCTTAGACGGGTACATCCCGGCGTGTACAAGTTATATGAAGAGTTGACGGCAAGTCCGGAGACGCTGGAGCAGCGGGTGCAGCTCGTTATGCTGGCGTGCGAGTTCTCCGTTATGAGCAAGATGAAAGTATGCTGTTCGATCTTATTGGATATTATGAATAGCCGCGAGGAGCCTTGGAGTATCGGGGAGCTGCAAAGCCATCCGTCGATCAGTCCTTTGCAAATCGAGTTATCCCTGGTCATTCACAAGTTAGTCAAGCGTGCTTACATTAGAGAAGTTGCTGTTATGCAGGAGCCCAAAGAGTCTGGAGCCCTTGAGCTAAGATATATGGTTACCGCCACATCGTAGACGGGTTAAGGGGAGACGTACTGAGCGGAATAAGCTTGGTGCGTCTCTTTACATGAGGCATGCAAAAAATATGTCATTTGGTGTTGACGAGCTCTAGAGATCTGTGATACATTAGAACTCGCCGCTTTTGCGAGTGAAACAAATCGACAGCAGACAAGATTAAAAAAAATGTCGAAAGTCGAAAAAAAGTACTTGCAATAAGATAGGCACCTGTGATATATTATAAAAGTCGCCGCTGAGAGAAACGGCTGACACGCAAGAAAATGAAAGACATAAGATTGTTCTTTGAAAACTGAACAACGAGCGAAAATGCCCTGTCATTAATGACAGAAAAGCAACAACGTAATGAGCATTTCAAACTAACTTTTATGGAGAGTTTGATCCTGGCTCAGGACGAACGCTGGCGGCGTGCCTAATACATGCAAGTCGAGCGGACCTAACGTTTCTTCGGAAACGTGGGGTTAGCGGCGGACGGGTGAGTAACACGTAGGTAACCTGCCTGTAAGACTGGGATAACATTCGGAAACGAATGCTAATACCGGATACGCGAGTTGGTCGCATGACCGATTC
>NZ_JBWDNN010000018.1:0-2130 GCF_056269225.1 Paenibacillus sp. J31R120
AGTACGTGGTCGTAGACCCGAAACCGTGTGATCTACCCCTGTCCAGGGTGAAGGTGCGGTAACACGCACTGGAGGCCCGAACCCACGCATGTTGAAAAATGCGGGGATGAGGTGGGGGTAGCGGAGAAATTCCAATCGAACTCGGAGATAGCTGGTTCTCCCCGAAATAGCTTTAGGGCTAGCCTCGGATATGAGTGTCGTGGAGGTAGAGCACTGATTGGGTGCGGGGCCCGCCAAGGGTTACCAAGTCTAGTCAAACTCCGAATGCCATAGACATGCTTACCGGGAGTCAGACAGTGAGTGCTAAGATCCATTGTCAAGAGGGAAACAGCCCAGATCATCAGCTAAGGTCCCCAAGTGTGTGTTAAGTGGGAAAGGATGTGGAGTTGCACAGACAACCAGGATGTTGGCTTAGAAGCAGCCACCATTTAAAGAGTGCGTAATAGCTCACTGGTCGAGTGACTCTGCGCCGAAAATGTAACGGGGCTAAACACACCACCGAAGCTATGGCATTGCAGCTTGCTGCATTGGGTAGGGGAGCGTTGTATATAGGTTGAAGTCAGACCGTAAGGACTGGTGGACAGTATACAAGTGAGAATGCCGGTATGAGTAACGAAAAGACAAGTGAGAATCTTGTCCGCCGAAAGCCTAAGGGTTCCTGAGGAAGGCTCGTCCACTCAGGGTAAGTCGGGACCTAACGCGAGGCCGAAAGGCGTAGTGGAAGGACAACAGGTTGAAATTCCTGTACCACCGAAGATTGTTTGAGCAATGGGGTGACACAGAAGGGCAGTGACGCGGGCTGATGGAATAGCCCGTCCAAGCAGTGAGGCTAGTTGGTAGGCAAATCCGCCAACTGTTAGGCTGGGCTGTGATGGGGAGCGAAAATTGCAGTAGCGAAGGTCATGTACTCCGGCTGTCGAGAAAAGCCTCTAGTTAGATCTAGGTGCCCGTACCGCAAACCGACACAGGTAGGCGAGCAGAGCATGCTAAGGCGCGCGGAAGAACTCTCGTTAAGGAACTCGGCAAAATGACCCCGTAACTTCGGGAGAAGGGGTGCCTCGGTAGGGTGAATAGCCCGAGGGGGCCGCAGTGAAAAGGCCCAAGCGACTGTTTAGCAAAAACACAGGTCTGTGCGAAGCCGTAAGGCGAAGTATACGGGCTGACGCCTGCCCGGTGCTGGAAGGTTAAGGGGAGCGGTTAGGGGTAACCCGAAGCTGTGAACCGAAGCCCCAGTAAACGGCGGCCGTAACTATAACGGTCCTAAGGTAGCGAAATTCCTTGTCAGGTAAATTCTGACCCGCACGAATGGCGTAACGACTTGGGCGCTGTCTCAACGAGAGATCCGGTGAAATTTTAATACCTGTGAAGATGCAGGTTACCCGCGACAAGACGGAAAGACCCCATGGAGCTTTACTGCAGCTTGATATTGGACTTTGGTACGATCTGTACAGGATAGGTGGGAGCCTTTGAAGCCGGAGCGCCAGCTTCGGTGGAGGCACCGTTGGGATACCACCCTGATCGTATCGGAGTTCTAACCTGGCACCGTGAAACCGGTGCAGGGACCGTGTCAGGCGGGCAGTTTGACTGGGGCGGTCGCCTCCTAAAATGTAACGGAGGCGCCCAAAGGTTCCCTCAGAATGGTTGGAAATCATTCGAAGAGTGCAAAGGCATAAGGGAGCTTGACTGCGAGACCTACAAGTCGAGCAGGGACGAAAGTCGGGCTTAGTGATCCGGTGGTACCGCATGGAAGGGCCATCGCTCAACGGATAAAAGCTACCCTGGGGATAACAGGCTTATCTCCCCCAAGAGTCCACATCGACGGGGAGGTTTGGCACCTCGATGTCGGCTCATCGCATCCTGGGGCTGAAGTAGGTCCCAAGGGTTGGGCTGTTCGCCCATTAAAGCGGTACGCGAGCTGGGTTCAGAACGTCGTGAGACAGTTCGGTCCCTATCTGTCGCGGGCGTAGGAAATTTGAGAAGAGCTGTCCTTAGTACGAGAGGACCGGGATGGACGTACCGCTGGTGTACCAGTTGTTCCGCCAGGAGCACCGCTGGGTAGCCAAGTACGGACGGGATAAGCGCTGAAAGCATCTAAGCGTGAAGCCCCCTTCAAGATGAGATTTCCCAATT
>NZ_JBWDNN010000009.1:0-218683 GCF_056269225.1 Paenibacillus sp. J31R120
TCCGCCGCTAACCATCAGGAGTGCAAGCACTCCATCAAGTCCGCTCGACTTGCATGTATTAGGCACGCCGCCAGCGTTCGTCCTGAGCCAGGATCAAACTCTCCATAAAAGAAGTTTTCTTACTTGGCAGAGCCAATGAGAAAATCTTCAAGGTGTTTGAAATGCTCAATTCGTTACTAGCTATGATGTCTTCCGATTGGAATCCATCGTATTGTTGTTTGGATTTTGACGTGATCCATTTGTTCAGTTTTCAAGGAACTTGTGTCTCGCACGTTCACCGTGACAAGATGTTATGTTACCAGCTTCCGTTCTTCGTGTCAAGCGTTTGTTTCACATTTTATTGTGGCTCATTCGGTTGACCCTCATGTCTCGGAAGCGACAAGAAATAATGTACCACATCGAAAAACAAAATACAACTTGTAGTTTTTTACAAATGACTATTTAAATAAAAAGCCGGCCCCGAAGGACCGACTTTCCTATGGCTATGGCTATATAGAGAGTTTACTAACCAAGCAACCGAAGCAGCTCCGCTTCATCATCAATGACTGTCACACCCAAATCACGAGCTTTGGTCAGCTTGCTGCCAGCGCTTTCGCCAGCGATAACGAAATCGGTTTTCTTTGATACGCTGCCCGATATCTTTGCGCCTTGCGCCTCCAGCTTTTTCGCTGCCTCATCACGCGTCAGGGTTGGCAGGGTCCCTGTAAGCACAACGGTCTTGCCGCTGAACACACTATCCGTACGTACTTCAGGCAGCTTCTCAGCTTCTGCTCTAATCCCAGCCGCGCGCATCCGATTGATACTATCAATCATAGTCGGGTCAGAGAAGAATCCGACAATGCTGTCGGCTACAATGCCTCCGACATCGGGCAGCGAGACCAACTCCCCAGCTTTTGCCTGCATGACCGCATCCAAATCACGATAATGATCGGCCAGCATTTTGGTTGTGGCTTTACCCGTATTCGGAATACCCAATGCGAACAGGAAGGCAGCCAGATCTCGTCCCTTCGATTTCTCCAGCGCATCTAACAGCTTCTGGGCCTTCTTCTCGCCGAATCGCTCGAGCTTAATTAAATCGTCAAAGGTCAGCACGTACAGATCAGCCGGATCTCTTACTTCACAATCGGAATAAAGCTGTTCTGCTGTCATGATGCTGAATGATTCAATATCCATAGCATCCCTGGAGGCAAAATGAGTAATCCGTCCAATCGTTTGCGGACGACACCCCAGCTTATTGTTACAGAACAAATGAGCACCTCTCTGCTCAAGTAATGTTCCACATGATGGGCAGACAACTGGAAAAACGATTTCTGCGCCTGGTTCGTCATCCGCCTTCCCCAGTATTTCCGGAATAACATCATTCGAACGGCGGATCGTCACCAGCGTTCCAAGCGCATGCTTCAAGTTCTTGCGCTCAATGTCTCCAATATTGTTCAGCGTACAGTTCTGTACCGTAACCCCTGCCAAATCAACCGCTTCTACCCGTGCCACCGGCGTGATTTTGCCAGTACGGCCAACTTCCCACGATACGGATTCCAGAACGGTCGACGTTTCCTCCGCCTCGAATTTAAACGCAACTGCCCAGCGAGGGAACTTATCCGTATAGCCAAGGGCTTCTCTTGTTCTCATATCGGTCAGCTTCACAACGGCTCCATCGATCAGAAAATCGAACGAGTCCCTGCGCGCCGCAATCTGAACCAGCTCCGCAGCTACATCCTCTATAGAATCCGCATACTTCACATACGGATTCACTTTGAAACGGTTATCCTTCAAGAATTGCTGCATTTCCCGATGATCGGCGAACGATACACCTTCAGCATAACCAATATTATAGATAAAAGCGTCCAGCTTCCGCTCCGCGGTCACAGCAGGGTTTAGATTGCGAAGAGCGCCTGCCGCCGCATTACGCGCGTTTTTCAACGGCTCAACCGCCGTCTCGTTATATTTGGCAAGCACGGATAAGCCCATGATGCCTTCTCCTTGCACCTCTATAATGCCTTCAGTGAACGGAATCGTTAGCGGAACAGAACGAATGGTACGCACATTAGACAAAATGCCTTCGCCAATCGTACCGTTGCCGCGGGTGGACGCCTGGATAAGCTCCCCATTCTCATAGGTCAGATTCAGCGTAAGGCCGTCGAATTTCAATTCAATCACATAGCTAGGCTGGGGCAACGGCTCCTGATCGGGATTCTTTGCGTTAAAGTCGGCAATGGCTCGCAGCACGCGGGCATTCCAAGCGAGCAGATCCTCTTGATCCTGCGCCTTGTCCAGGCTCCACAGACGCGCTCTATGGCGATGGGGCTCGAAACCCTTGAGCAGTTCCCCGCCAACTCGCAGCGTAGGAGATTCCGGTAGCGTCACTCCAAGGGAACGCTCCAGGGACACAAGCTCATCATAGAGCTTGTCATAATCCGCGTCATTCAGCTTCGGTTCGTCTTGCGTATAATAGTAATAATTGTGCTCCGTAATGAGAGCAACAAGCTCTTTCATCCGTTCCATGCCTGCGTTCACTTGCAAGCCTCCTTCATGCATCGTCTTTCTCGATTATGTTCAACGCAACCCGGCTTCATTCCTTTTGGCCGGGAAGAGATTATTATAATTTTGTCAGCGGAGCAAAAGCAGCCAGCAAGCGTTTAATGCCGACAGGGGCAGGGAATGCAATCTGCAGCTCCATATCGTTGCCTGCTCCCTTCACAGACACAACCGTGCCCTCTCCCCATTTGCCATGGGCGACGCGGTCGCCCGCTGCAAATTCTGACGGCGAAGACGACGCAGCTCCGCCTCCGGCAGGCGAAGGTTTGCCTCCCCTTGCAGTATCGAGCGAAGTCGTCACGCGAACGCCCGCTCCCGGCGCACGGCTGCTGCCCGCGCCAAACCCAGGCGTACGTGTTGAGCTGGAAGGTGCAGGCGCACTCATCCCGACTCTCCCGCCGGAACGCGCATATCCGCTGCCGCCAATACTTGTCGATACGCCTTCCTTCACATCCTCCGGAATCTCCTCAAGGAAGCGCGAAGGCATATTCATACCTGTCCGTCCGAACAGCGTACGCATCCGCGCACAGGTCAGGTAGAGCTTCTCTTCGGCGCGTGTGATACCTACATAAGCAAGGCGCCTCTCTTCTTCCAATTCCTCATTGTCCGCCAGCGCGCGGCTATGAGGGAAGACCGACTCCTCCATTCCAATGATGAATACCATCGGGAACTCTAACCCCTTGGCGCTGTGCATCGTCATGAGAATGACCGCATCGTCGGCCTTTCCTTCTTCTTCCTCGTCTTTATTCATGGAATCGATATCTGCGATCAAGGCCAGATCCGTCAGGAAGGCGACGAGCGACTTGTCCTCATTCCGCTGCTCAAAGTCCATTGTTACCGACAGGAACTCGTCGATATTCTCCACACGAGCCTTGGATTCCAGCGTATTCTCGCGCTGCAGTTCGATCCGGTATTGGGACAGCTCCAGCACCTTTTCCGTCAATTCGGTAACAGTCAAATAATCGACCATAGCAGTTAAGTTATAGATAAGTCCATAGAACTCGCCGAGCAGCGTGCGCGTCCGGCCATTCACATCCAGATCGCCCATGCCTGCAAGCACTCGATAGATCGACGTCCCTCGGCGAGCCGCCTCATCGGCCAGCTTCCCAACGGTCGTATCGCCGATCCCCCGCTTCGGAACATTGATAATACGTGTCAAGCTAATGTCGTCATCGGGATTGGAGATCAGCCGCAAATAAGCAAGCAAGTCCTTGATCTCTTTCCTGTCGTAGAACTTGATGCCGCCGACAATTTGGTAAGGAATATCCGATTTGATCAAAATTTCCTCGATTACCCGCGATTGCGCATTGGTACGGTACAAGATGGCATGATCGGAGAATCGGCGGCCTTTATTCACATTTTTGCGAATCTCGCCCGTCACATAATAACCTTCGTCATGCTCGGAGTCGGCTTGGTACAAGGCAATCCGGTCGCCAGGACCTTGATCCGTCCATAGCTTTTTCGGCTTGCGCCCTGTATTGCGCTTAATAACCGCATTAGCTGCGTCCAATATATTAGAAGATGAGCGATAGTTCTGCTCCAGCATGATCGAACGAGCTTCCGGATAATCGCTTTCGAAGTTCAAGATATTCGTAATATCTGCGCCCCGCCAGCGGTAGATAGACTGGTCGCTGTCGCCGACCACACATATATTATGATGCTTGTCCGCCAGCATGCGGCACAGCATGTATTGCGCGCGGTTCGTATCCTGATATTCGTCAACGTGAATGTAGCGGAACTTGTTCTGATAGAACTCCAGAACCTCCGGCATTTCTTTAAATAGCTGAATCGTCTTCATAATAAGATCGTCAAAGTCCAGCGAGTTATTGCTCTTCAGGCGCTTTTGATACATCGTATACACCTTTGCCACGATACCCTCGAAATAATCGCCGACCTTCTCCTCATATCGCTCCGGTGAGATCAATTCGTTTTTGGCAGTGCTCATGGAGGCTTGTACCGCTTTCGGCTCAATCTTCTTCGTATCGATATTCAGATCCTTCATACAGTTGCGAATGACAGACAATTGATCCGATGAGTCCAGAATCGAGAAGTTGGAGGTGAAGCCGATGCGATCGATATCCTTGCGCAGAATTCGCACACACATCGAGTGGAAAGTGGACACCCAGATATCTCTGCCGGATGGCCCAACCAGCGAGCTGACCCGATCCTGCATTTCTCTAGATGCTTTGTTAGTAAATGTAATCGCCAAGATGCTCCACGGCGCCACCCGCTTCTTCTCAATTAAATAAGCAATGCGGTGCGTAAGCACGCGGGTTTTCCCGCTGCCCGCTCCCGCCATAATGAGCAAAGGACCTTCCGTCGCCTGCACGGCTTCACGCTGCGGCGGATTAAGCTTCTGTACAGCTTCGTCGATCCCGATTTTATTGAACATATTGAACATGCTTCTAACCCCTTTGTTCGCCATTTGTTCGCCTTATTTCAGTTTAGACAAGGACTACATGCGTGTCAATTTGCGGTTTCCGATTATCGCTGGAAATTCGGCATTTCCCCCCTAGAGACAGCTGCCGGAGAGCATATGTCCGTTGCAGGTTGTCCGGCAGCCGCATCTACTAGTGGGAAAGGAGGTGATCCTATGGCTAGTTTGATTCTGCCACGTTCGATTTCGGTAGCCGTCGACTATTCCATTCTGAACTACTTCATGACGGCGCCTGTCGGCGGCATAGCGCTCGCCGCCAATACCGCAACGGATATTGGTCCTGCCGAGGAATCATGGCTTGACGACACCGGCACTGCCGTTACCCAATTCGCCGTTAACGTCAGCACTCCTCCACCAGGAACGGAATATGCTTATCAGCTTATCGTGGACGGCCAGGTCCAGGAAGAAGGACTCGTGACAACCGTAACGGATACCGCGCTTTCGCTTACATCTGCGACAGCGGCGACCATTCCGTCGGAAGCCCGTGTTGTTTTCACCATCTTCCAGGTCGTCACCACGTATTCTTAATCGCCACAAACAAAACAACCGAACACCTGACGTAGACTTAACTGGCTACAGGGTGTTCGGTTCGTTATGGTCTCATCACAATAAATTGCGCAATGATGCGTGAATCAACTGGCGGCGGCTGATCGGACTGAAATTGGATGCCGCCATGAGCAATATGATATAGTTCTGGCGCTTGCAGCATGCCGTCCACAAACACATTAGCCAGCAGCAGCTTCCCCCTTGCCGGTATACAGCTTTTATACCCTGGCGTCGCATCCTCATTCCAGAACGATCGCTTCACACCGTCTCCTTGCGCATAATAATAATAGACGCGCAGCCAGGTACGGCGCTTTCTTCTCCGAGACTTCCGGCATCGACTCCTGCAGCCGGCAGTTCTGTTAAGCGCTCGCCGACGTCGCTTCAACAGCTTGGCAATCGCTGCTTTCATTTTCTCATTCCCGCCCCGCCTCTCGACTTCTATTCCATTATAGTCGGAAGAGGAGCATAAGGCCGCCGTCAAAGGTCTATTTTTGCAGACTATCTACAGAAAGGACTGTGGACAATGCAGCTGCAAGATCCGTATAAATGATATTGCCAACGACGATTGTATCCGCCAACTCTGCCGCTTGCCTCGCCTTCTCAGCAGAATCGATGCCCCCGCCATAGAATAGTCTCGCTCCGCCGCAAACACTTCTGGCACTCCGCAGCATCTCCATGTCTCCGAATCGGCCGCTGTATTCGATATAAATGAGGGGCAATCTCATCAGCTGCACCCCCATACGGATATGGGCAATCAGCTCATCAGTCCCAAGCTCCGTCTTGGCGCCCGTCAGCTTGGCAGCGGTAGCATCCTCGTTCAATATAAGGTAGCCCTGCGCCGCAGTCTCCTCCCACGGCACGAACGTCCCATACTCCTTCAAACCTTCGATTTGGTTGCCGAGTATCCACTCCGAGCGATCCGTATTCAGCACGATGGGAACGAAATACCCGTCAAACCCCGGAACCGCTCCATCCATGGTGGATACCTCCAGCGCACAATCCAATTCGTAACGGCGGACACGCGACATTAAATCAACCGTATTCTCAAAGGTTACGCCACTGGAGCCCCCGATCATAATCGCATCTGTGCCGGAGGTGCAGAGGGCGTCAAGCGCTTCATCCGATATCATTTTGTCGGGATCAAGCTTAAAGACATGCCGCCACTTCCCAAACCATTCTTCCTTCATCTATCTGTACGCCTCGCTTCTTATCCAATCAGAATAACGTTGACCGTACCCTACACCGAAATGGTGCAAGTCTGTTCGGCAGCCGTATTCCTCTATGCTAAGTCAGGGCATGTCGTCTGTCAAACCCGCTTCTGCTTCTGGATGCGTTCGCGCAGCATATTCATAAATTCCTGATCCGACCCCTCTGGCTCTTGAATACGTTCCATATAAGCCAGCGCTTCTGCAGGATTGCCATCTTCCTTACCAATACCTTGATCAGTCATCCTTGCCAATACACGCAGCGCATGGTCATTGTCTCCTTCGCGCTTATACGCTTCAATCGCTTCCTCATAACGAGCGGCGACCACAAGACGGTCCCCCTCAGACAGCCCCTCTTCCGCCATGCGGAAAATCGGGGTAACCGCATCTTCATGCAGGAAGTATCCCGCTGAGCTCGACAGCTTGCGGTCATGCTCGTCGTACGCGTCTACCGACCATGCGAATTCCCCGCCAGGATAGAGCATACCCAGCAGTCCGGCCGTATTGAGGGTCACTTCTCCATCTTGCCCATAGCTCTTTCCATACATATTATAGTTGCTATTGCGCTCACGAATGGAAAATACAGCTTCTTGGCCGGTATATTTATGATCTGATAACGCGGTAGTCGTGGCACCCCTGTACTTGCCGTTCCGATCGCGGTGCATATAGGTAATGTTAAGCTTGTAATAAGCCGCTCCCTCATAAGACTTCCACTGAAGCCGCAATTCATCTCCTTGTATGAGCTCATTGCGCCCCGGGGATACCGCCATTACTTGCGGCACAAATTGCACATCCTGCACCGCTGTTGCCACATCGTCAATGACAGCCGTCTTCGATTCGGATTCCGTCATGTAATACCCGTTTATCTGCTCCGTCCGTACCCCAACTGCTACATCGTATTCGCCTGGGTCAATGCCATAAAACCGATACCGTCCGTCCTCATCCGTAATCGTTGCCGGGTAATGGGTGAGCGGAGGGGAGTGATAGGTTGAATCGTTCGCACGCTGAATCATGACAAAAGCATTCGCAACAGGCTGGTCGCCGATGCGGACAACGCCCTCCAAAGACGGCAATCCTTTCTGCTTATGCCTGGACTCCAGTATGGCCAAATAAGCCCCTTGTTCTTCCTGAGATCGCCACCCCTCTTGGCCGAGCCGCTCTATCTCTAGCAGCAGATTCTCCGCGCGATCCCAATTGCCCATCCAGAAATGCATCAATGCCAGGTTATAAGCAACATTGGACATCTGTTCCGAATGACCATACTGTGCGAGCAGCTTCTCCAGCTTATTGATGATGTCCGTACGCTCCTCACGATTAAGCTGTTTACTGCCATTACCACTGGATGATGCGCCTCCGGATGATTTGACGAAAATATAATCCATCTGGCCTATCCCCATCTCGCTCGTGATATCCATAGCAAGCCGATTAATGGCAGGTCTCGCATACTCATCATTCGGGAACCATTGCAGCAATGCCTGATTATAGCCTTGATGGTATAAATAAGACGGGAGCTCCTTATAGCCGAACCATCCCAGCAGCAACAGCGTAGCCAACATACCCGCCAATGTTCTTACCTTTATCCGCATTAGCGATTCTCCCCTTCCAATTGCGAGGCATAAAAAACGCCTGCGGTCGATACGATGATTCGCTCCTCCTGCTGAGCATCCTTCTCTGACGTATCCGCCGTCATATTCGCTTGCATGGAGTGAGCTTGCTGCCAGCCATACAGGGGTATTGCGATCATTAGAAGCATCACGGCGGCAGCGACCGGCGCCGGAATACGAATTTCCCGATTCCACCATGAAGGCTTCGGCGCAGCAGCGCGCCTCAGAACGGCCGCTTGCATTTCTTCGCTGAACACCACTGGCTCCATCTCCCCGCGAAGCTGATCACGAAATTTTTTATCCTCCCCAGCTTGATTCATACTCCCAGCCTCCTTCCTCCAATTGCTGCTTCAACTTCTTTCTTGCTCTATGCAGCTTGCTCTTCACCGTGCCCTCCGACTCTTGCAATACAGCGGCTATCTCTACAGTCTGCATCTCATGAAAATAATAAAGGACGACAACTTCCCGATAGAGCATGGGCAATCTGCCGATCTCCTCTCGCAAGGTCATTTTGTTCAGCCAGTTCGCGGATCCGGGCTCCTCATTGCCAGACAACATAGATCCGTCCTCAATCACTTTCTCCAGATCCATACGCTCTCTCAAAAAAAGCCGTTGCCAGGACGCGCGCCTCATCCGGCTTCTGCACAAATTAATCGCAATACGGAGCAGCCAGCCCTTCAACGTGCCGTCTCCCCGGTATTGATCCGCCTTCCGGAATGCAGTCAGGAAGGTCTCCTGACTCACATCCTCAGCCAGATACCTATCTTTCAGCAGCAACGTAGCCGTTCGAAGCACATCGCTGCCATAACGCTCCATCAACCAGGCCAATGCGATCTCGTCGCCCCTCTTCAATTGTTCGATCCGCTGCCGTTCCCCGTCCATCCTCTCACCTGCCTTACCGGTCCATAACATGCGTTAACCCTTCATACCATCAATCATTAACCGGGTAAACATAGCCTGTCGCACCTCTCTACAGTATACGATGCGTTCAACATGCCTTCAGGTTGCATATTTATACAAAAAGAAGCCTTCCACTAAGGAAGGCTCTCTTCAACTCTCTATTTCACCAATTGTCCGCGCGTTACGCCCAGTTGATTAGTCGCTTTCAGGCTGCGCCATACTTGCGTGCCGCTAATCCTTCCGTCGAGCGCATCCCGGTACAATGACAATACCTCGCTTACCTTATCGCCCGTCTCTTCCAGAAACTCCACGCGGAAGTGCTCTACGCCCAGCTCTATGAAGTTGCGGATATATTCCGCACCGGATTGCTCAATCGCATTGTATACCGTGTTGCGGCAGCCTTCATCCACACGTACGGGATGGGACATGCCGATGCGGTCTTGCAGTGAAGCCCGATGCTCTTCGCAAGGTCTTCCACAGTTCGTATAATCCGTGCCTTCGCTCATGAACGTACAGTAGACACAATGCTCCGTATGGAACATCGGCATATGCTGATGAATCACAACCTCCAGCTTCGTCGTATCCGAACGCTCCAGCAGATCGACCATCTGCTGAATATTCAGGTCATACGAAGGCGTAATCAGATCAAGCCCTGCCTCTGCAAATAGTTTAACGGCTTTATGATTCGCCACATTAAGCGAGAAGTCGCCGATCAGCTTAGGGAACGGCTTGTCCGGGTTCATCCTGCGTTCGCGCAAGTAATAATACAGCGCGCCCGTATTCCGTATCAGCACCGCATCCGGCTGCAGCTTCAGAATATTGGCATGGTAGCCATTCTCGCGAGGCATATGAATGCGCGGTGTAGCAAGCGCAATCGGAGTGCCCGCCTTGCGTGCCGCCTCTACGGCCGCAGGGAATTGCTTAATGAACTCGAAATCGGCGTAAATATACGACACGCCTGCGTGAATCGCTGCCTCAACCTGCTCCAGGCTCCGGCAGAGCGCCGTCAGCTGCGCGTTCTTCCCATTTCGGGTTGCGACCAGCGATGCATCGCTGTTCTGATGCGCATCCGCAAAAGCATCCACCTCATGCTTGATATATCTCGGCGGCTTCGGACGTTCGCCTGCCAGCTGCTCCACCGCTTCGCGGCGAATCCGGTTCAACTCACGGATCGGCACGATCAAATCGCCTTGCAAGGCAATTTCCAGTGAATCCAGCTGATAGACCGTTCCGCCGAGACGACCCAATTGGTCCTCCAGCAGGGCAGCATCCATCGGACGCTTCTGTGCCGCTTCAAGCGGCATCTCAGATACGACCTCGACTGTCGTTCCTTTTTGTACATCCGTCCAAATCGTACGAAGCGGCTCGCCGACTGTTCCCGTTACGCGGACTTGCAGCGGGAATACCCGGTAGGGCTTCTCCGTCTCAAAGGTCGCTCTAAGCCGCTTGTCCAGCGCAGGGTCACTAGTCTTCCATACCCGATCGCCTACATGGACTTTCCGCAAGTCAACATCATTGCGGCCTGGCACAATCTCGATCAAAGCCCCTTCAGGCGCCTCGCCTTCCAGCTTCACGCCTTGACGCCGCAAGTCATAGATCCGTCCGCCTTCTTCCTTCTTCGTCGGATCACCCGCATCGAAGACAATGCCGTCGCCGCGCTTGGTCGGCGCGTCCAGACGAATCGTTACGGCATCGCGCATCACACGCTCTACTCTGCCAAGATAAACGCCGCGGCTCTTCGGGAAGGTGCCTTCCACCAGCTGCTTATTATTCGTGCCATCCAGGAAGCCGTGCGTAAATCCGCGAGAGAAGCTCTGTTGCAGCTCTCGTACGTCTTCCTTCGACGGCTTGGAACGATCGCCGTCAAAATACTTGTCAATCTCAGCACGGTACTTACTTACAACATTCGCTACATATTCAGGACTTTTCAGCCTTCCTTCTATCTTAAAAGAAGTGACACCCGCTTCAATCAGCTCCGGCACCAGATCGATCGCCGCCAGATCCTTCGGCGAGAGCAAATAAGCGACATCGCCCATCGGCTTATGCTCGCCATCCACCATCAGATCATAAGGCAATCGGCATGCTTGCGCACACTCGCCGCGGTTAGCGGAACGCCCGCCCCACATCTCCGACGTCAAGCATTGGCCGGAATACGACACACACAACGCTCCATGCACGAATACTTCCATCGGAAGCTTCGCCTGCTCGCCGATTGTACGGATCTGCTTCAGATTGTTTTCCCGTCCCAGCACGACGCGCTCCATATCGAATGGCTTCGTAAACTCTACGGCCTCAGGCGAAGTAATCGTCATCTGCGTGGAGCCATGGATCGGGAAATCCGGCGACAGCTCGCGAATGAGCTTCACAAGACCCAGATCCTGGACAATGACAGCGTCCACGCCGGCATCGATACACATCTCGATCAGCTTCTGCGCATCTCGCAGCTCATCTTCGAAGACAAGAATATTAAAGGTCAGAAAACCTTTAACTCCATAGGTATGAAGAAACGCCATAATCTCCGGCAACTCCTCCGAACGGAAGTTGTTCGCCCGTGCTCTTGCATTAAACTTTTCCACGCCAAAAAAAATCGCATCTGCCCCGTTGGCGACAGCCGCCCGCATACAATCCCAATCGCCGGCAGGTGCCAGCAATTCTATATCCGATCTTGTTATCATCTATTTTCGATTCCTCTCATCGCAAGATTATCACAACTTGCGCCATATCTTTCATCTATAAGCATTGCCTTTTGCTTCTACTATTCTAACAAACAGCGCCATTTGATTCCACAACACATTGCTGCCAGCTCATTGCTCATATCGCTTTTGCCCAGTTATTATGCTATTTTGCCAAATATGAAGTTGCACACATCTCTTGCACAATGGGAGATGCTATACTATAGCTGACTTTGAATTCGATCCATCGACATGGATTCAGGAGGTTAATCATTTATGAAATTAGGCGTATTTAGTGTACTGTTTTCGGGACGGACTTTGGATGATGCGCTCGACTATATCGCGTCCAAGGGACTTGAAGCTGTGGAGATCGGGACAGGCGGATATCCAGGCAATGCCCATTGCGACCCGGATACGTTGCTGGCTGACGCGGGCAAGCTGAAAGCGTTTAAACACGCAGTAGAATCACGCGGGCTAATGATCAGCGCACTGAGCTGCCACGGCAATCCGCTTCATCCGCAGAAGGGAATCGCGAAGGAGCATGACGAGCTGATTCGCAAAACGATTGAACTGGCCAACCGTCTTGAAGTTGGCGTTGTCAACACATTCTCCGGCTGCCCTGGCGACCATGAGGATGCCAAATATCCGAACTGGCCTGTCGCTCCATGGCCGAACGAATATCAAGAAATCTTGACATGGCAATGGGAGCAAAAAGTTATTCCATATTGGTCTGAGATCGGTTCGATCGCTACGGATGCAGGTGTCAAAATCGGACTTGAGCTGCATGGCGGATTCTCCGTTCACAGCCCGGGTACACTGCTTCGCCTGCGTGAAGCAGCCGGCGATGCCATTGGCGCCAACCTTGATCCAAGCCACATGTGGTGGCAAGGTATCGATCCGGTACAAGCCGTTCAAATTCTGGGACGTGAAAATGCAATCCATCACTTCCACGCAAAAGACACGACGATTGATCCAATCAACGTAAACCGTCACGGCGTAACGGATATGCAATCGTATTCGCTTATGCTGGACCGCGCATGGCAGTTCCGTACTGTTGGCTTCGGCCACGATCTGAAGGTGTGGGCGGACATCATCAGCGCACTTCGTCTCGTAGGCTACGACTACGTTGTCAGCATCGAGCATGAAGATGGCCTGATGTCCATTGATGAGGGCTTCACCAAAGCCGTTCAAAACCTGCAGCAAGTGCTGATCCGCGAGCCGCTAGGCGACATGTGGTGGGTGTAAGCCATAACGCTTCAAACAAAAAGCACCGCCGGAGATATCCGGCGGTGCTTTCTGTTTCCTGTCATTAACCAATGACGCGGTACAGACCAATCTTGAAAATCATCACATAGTCAATAAACAGGAACAATCCGAGCGCTACAGCCGTGAAGCCGATGGCGAACAAGTTTTTCCTTGGACGCGCCATCAGAAGTCGCACGAACCCGATCGCAATGATTACTGTAAAGGCAAGCATGAAGTAATCGAACGGTTCGAATCCTTTGACAGCTTCTACCGCTTCTTCCGCCAGAAACATAAGGGGACCTCCTTTAGTCACACGTAACCTAATATTAATCTATGTTAGCCTCTCAACGCTCCCGATGCAAGTCTGAATCCACTTTCGTAACAAGTTTGTCACGATTTATTCACATATGTAGTTTTCCATGTCCTTACACCCTGGCACAACTTTTCCCGCTTTTTTTAAAATGTCCATCTCTTCCCTTAACTATTACCAGAGTCGGCATATTTTTCAGCTGCGCAACGATTTTTGCATATTTTCAACATCAGTCGACATCGAATACTCATAGAAGGAACCATGAAAAGAAAGGATAATCCTTCCTATCCACAGCTCCATGTTTATCTAATTACAACTTCCGAATAGTCTCGCTAATTGATCGAAAACATGCTATACCAAACTTATTCAGCCGCTCCCGCGCCAACACTTTCCTTATGATTATAGCGCTGCTGCGTCCGTTCTCTGTCCCGATCCAGAATCGGCTTCAGATAACGTCCTGTATAAGACTGTTCTACTTTAACCACTTGCTCCGGCGTTCCCGTAGCCACGATCGTACCGCCGCCGTTGCCGCCTTCTGGACCAAGATCGATCAGGTAGTCCGCCGTCTTGATGACATCCAGATTATGCTCGATGACAAGAACAGATTCGCCGGAATCAACCAAGCGATGCAGAACCGTAAGCAAACGGTCGATATCATGGGCATGCAAGCCCGTCGTTGGTTCATCCAGAATATAAAGCGTCTTGCCTGTGCTCCGGCGATAAAGCTCCGCTGCCAGCTTCACGCGCTGCGCTTCGCCGCCGGAGAGCGTCGTTGCCGGCTGGCCAAGCTTCATATAGCCTAAGCCTACATCCAGCAGCGTCTGCACCTTACGGTGAATACGCGGAATGTTCTCGAAAAACGTACAGCCGTCTTCGATCGTCATCTCCAGCACTTCGGAGATGTTCTTGCCTTTGTACTTCACTTCAAGCGTCTCCCGATTGTAGCGCTTGCCCTTGCAAATCTCGCATGGCACATACACATCGGGCAGGAAGTGCATCTCGATCTTGATAATTCCGTCGCCGCGGCAGGCTTCGCAGCGGCCGCCCTTGACATTGAAGCTGAAGCGGCCTTTCTTGTAGCCGCGTACCTTCGCTTCATTTGTGCTGGCGTACAGGTCACGGATATCATCGAATACGCCTGTATATGTCGCCGGGTTGGAGCGCGGCGTACGGCCAATTGGAGACTGGTCAATATCGATAACCTTCTCCAAATGCTCGATGCCTCTCATCTCCTTATATTGACCCGGACGCACCTTCGCTTTGTTCAAGTCGCGCGCCAGCGTCTTGTACAGTATCTCATTAACGAATGTCGACTTGCCGGAGCCTGAGACGCCCGTTACAGCGGAGAATACGCCCAGCGGTATCTTCACGTTTACATTGCGAAGATTGTTTTCCTTCGCTCCCCGAACCTCAATCCACTTATCGCCCGTAGCACGGCGCTTCAGAGGAACCTCAATGAATTTGCGGCCGCTGAGGTACTGTCCAGTCAATGAATTCTCATCATCCATGACTTCCTTCGGTGTTCCTTGTGCAATAATCTGGCCGCCATGAATGCCTGCGCCTGGGCCGATATCAATAATGTAATCAGCAGCCATCATCGTGTCTTCGTCATGCTCCACAACGATAAGGGTATTGCCCAAGTTGCGCATATGCTCCAGCGTCTGAATCAGGCGGTCATTATCCCGCTGATGAAGGCCAATGCTCGGTTCGTCCAATATATACAGAACGCCCATCAGACTAGAACCTATCTGCGTAGCCAATCGGATCCGCTGTGCCTCGCCGCCGGACAATGTACCCGCAGCACGGCTGAGCGTCAAGTATTCCAAGCCGACATTGACAAGGAAGCCTAACCGGCTGTTGATTTCCTTCAGAATCAGTTGAGCAATGGTCTGCTCCTTATCCGTCAGCGACAATCCGTTAAAGTAACGTTGGGCTTCTCCAATCGACAGCTCCGTTACATGTGAAATGTTCTGCGCGCCGATCGTAACGGCGAGCGTCTCCTTACGCAGACGCTGTCCTTTACAGCCGCCGCATGGCTTCGCGCTCATGTAATTCTCGATATGATCCCGCATCATGTCAGAAGCCGTATCACGGTAGCGGCGTTCCAAGTTGTTCACGATACCTTCGAACGGTACAAATGCTTCCTTGCGATGACCAAAATCATTTTCGTACAAGAAGCGAACACGCTCTCCGCCCGTCCCGTAAAGCAGCTTCTTCATCTGCTCCGTCGTCAGCTCCGATAACGGTACGTTCTCTGGAATACCGTAGTGCACGCATACCGCACTTAGAAATTGCGGGTAATAATTCGATGTGCTCCCTGCCCATGCCAGGAAAGCTCCCTCTTCAATCGACTTGCTGTTGTCTGGCACCAGCAGATCGGGGTCGACAATCATTTTCGCGCCAAGTCCGTCACAATCCGGGCATGCGCCATATGGACTGTTGAAAGAAAACATGCGCGGAGCAAGTTCCTCGATACTGAACCCGCACTCCGGACAAGCCAGATTGGAGCTGAACAACAGCTCTTCCTTCTCCATCACGTCTACGAGTACGCGGCCATCCGCCAGCTTTAATGCCGTCTCCAGCGAGTCGGCCAGACGTGCGTGGATGTCCGGCTTCACAACAATCCGGTCCACGATCACTTCAATGGTATGCTTCTTGTTCTTCTCCAGCTCGATCTTCTCGCTAAGCTCACGCAGCTCGCCGTTCACACGCACGCGAACGAAGCCTTGCTTCTGCACATCTGCCAGCAGCTTCGCATGCTCGCCCTTGCGGCCTGATACAAGCGGTGCCATGATCTGGAGCTTGGTGCGCTCCGGATATTCCATAATCCGGTCCACCATCTGCTGAACGGTCTGGGACGAGATCTCGATGCCGTGCTCTGGACAATGAGGCCGTCCGACACGAGCAAACAAAAGTCGCAAGTAATCGTAAATCTCCGTCACCGTACCTACGGTGGAACGAGGGTTGCGGCTTGTTGTCTTCTGGTCAATCGAGATCGCGGGAGACAGCCCGTCGATGGAGTCTACATCCGGCTTCTCCATCTGTCCCAGAAATTGGCGAGCATACGCGCTCAATGATTCCACGTAGCGGCGTTGCCCCTCTGCATAGATGGTATCGAATGCAAGAGAAGACTTGCCCGAGCCGCTTAAGCCCGTCAACACAACGAATTTGTCGCGGGGAATCGTCACATCTATATTTTTTAAATTATGGGCGCGTGCGCCCTTTACGATAATTTTATCATTTGCCACTGGATTTTCCTCCTACTATCCCATCTCGGCTCGAAGCTCAAGCAACGCGTCCCGAAGCTCTGCAGCACGTTCGAACTGCAAGCTCTTGGCCGCTTCCTTCATCTCGCTCTCCAGACGCTCGATGAGTGACTGGCGATCTTTCTTCGACATCTTGTCTGTGCCCGCTCCAGCGAGGTAATCCGCTTTCTGCTCGGCGACCTTCGTAGCTTCAATTACATCATGGACACGCTTGCGGATCGTTTGCGGTTCAATGCCATGCTTCTCGTTATATGCGATCTGAATGGCCCGGCGGCGTTCCGTCTCCTTGATGGCGCGATCCATCGAATCCGTCATCTTATCGGCGTACATGATGACTCGCCCTTCGCTATTCCGGGCCGCCCGTCCGATCGTTTGGATCAGCGACCTGTCGGAACGAAGGAAGCCCTCCTTGTCCGCATCAAGAATGGTAACAAGTGACACTTCCGGAAGGTCAAGTCCTTCCCTGAGCAAGTTAATGCCCACCAGCACATGGAATACGCCAAGCCTAAGATCCCTTAGAATAGCTAGCCGTTCCAGCGTCTTGATATCGGAATGCAGGTAACGGACCTTAATACCGACTTCCTTCAGATAGTCAGTAAGATCTTCCGACATCTTCTTCGTCAAAGTCGTGATCAGCACGCGTTCGTCCTTCGAAATCCGGTCTCGGATTTCCTCCAGCAAATTATCAATCTGGCCTTTCGTCGGACGAACCTCGATAATGGGATCAAGCAGTCCCGTCGGTCTGATAATCTGCTCGATCATGGTCGGACAATGCTCCAGCTCATAAGGTCCCGGCGTCGCAGATACGTAGATCAATTGCTTCGTCTTCTCTTCGAACTCTTCGAATCGAAGCGGACGGTTATCCATAGCTGACGGCAGTCGGAAGCCATGATTGACCAGCATCTCCTTACGGGCCCGGTCACCGTTGAACATAGCACGGATCTGCGGCAAGGATACATGAGACTCGTCTATCACTACCAGCATGTCGTCAGGGAAATAATCGAGAAGCGTATACGGTGTCGCGCCGCGTTCCCTGAACGTAAGCGGTCCTGAATAGTTCTCGATTCCAGAGCAGAAGCCCATCTCCGCCATCATCTCCAGGTCATACCGAGTACGCTGCTCCAGCCTTTGGGCCTCAAGCAATTTGCCGGCCTCCCGCAGCTCCGCCAGCCTCTCCTCCAGCTCGCGCTCGATATTGACGAGCGCCAGCTTCATGGTCTCTTCTTGGGTTACGAAGTGAGATGCCGGGAAGATAGCAATATGCTGGCGCTCCCCCACAATCTCGCCCGTCAGCACATCAATCTCTGAGATGCGCTCGATCTCGTCGCCGAACAGCTCGACGCGAAGAGCTCTCTCGTTGTTGGCCACCGGGAATATCTCGATGATATCCCCTCTTACCCGAAATGTGCCGCGCGTGAAGCTAATATCATTCCTCTTATACTGAATATCCACGAGCTTATGCAGAATCGTATCGCGGGGTTTCTCCATCCCTACACGAAGCGACAGCACAAGACTGCCGTATTCAATCGGAGAGCCCAAGCCGTATATACAGGATACGCTGGCTACGATAATGACATCCCGCCTGTCGAACAACGAGCTTGTAGCGGAGTGGCGCAGCTTATCGATTTCATCATTGATACTGGAATCCTTCTCGATGAAGGTGTCGGTGGATGGGATATAGGCTTCTGGCTGGTAGTAGTCGTAGTAGCTAACGAAATATTCAACCGCATTGTCGGGGAAAAAGGATTTGAATTCACTGCAAAGCTGCGCGGCCAGCGTCTTGTTGTGCGCAATGACGAGCGTTGGCCTGTTCAGCTCCTGAATGGCATTCGCAATGGTGTACGTCTTGCCCGTACCTGTCGCACCGAGCAGAGTCTGATGCCGCATGCCGGCCCTTACGCCTTCGACCAGTTCCTTAATCGCCTTCGGCTGGTCGCCCTGCGGACTATATTCGGACTTGATTTCAAATAATCGGTCGCTCATGTCCTTCTCCGTCACTCCTTATCCTCCTAACCTTCTCTATCTATTATCATTATAGTCAAATGCCTTCTAAGGAAATCAGGCACAGCACATCATAGGAATATGTGTTCCCATTTATTATAGCTCTTACCTTTTATTCGCGCAACGCATGATCTCACGTTTTTTCCAATTTGCTTCTTCCAGTTGCCGGAAACAACAACAGGGCTGCCCGCACCCTCACGAACAGCCCTGTTACATCTTTCTGCTTACATATTGTTTTCGCGTGCCTCGCCCTTGCCTCTGCGATTCGCCGCCCTCATGCCGCGAAGCAGTCCAACAATCGAAGCCGGTCCGGTCGCGGCATAATAATTCGCCTGCTCATCCGGTGCCAGAATGACCCCTAACTGATGATGTTCGCCGGCAAATCTGGCCCGCTGGGCAAACTTCAGCTCACCTTCGATATTATAAATCTCCAGCTTGCAGAATGCAGAGTTAATCGCAAGCGCGCTATACAGCTCTTCCTTGGTGAGCACGTGCGTCCCGTTCACCTTATGCAGAATCTCGCCAGCCATAAGGCCCATTGCTTCAGCAGGCGTCCCCGGCACAACACCGAGAATGCGCAGCCCGCGCGCGTCATGCACGTACAACGGCGTTCGCTTCGACTCAGCGAGCCTGCTCCGCCAGACGATCGCCTCATGCAGCAAGATGGATGCGGCCGCCGCAAGCGGCAGCAAGGCAGGCTGCCACCAGGCTGCAATCGCCGCTCCAGCCAGAAGGAGGCTGTAGATGAGAAGCCCCTGTGCGGCATGTCTGGCCTTGACCTGCGGCAGCATCGTCCGCGTCATCTCTGTAAAGCCGATAATCATCGGCAGCGCGACAAATGTCCAGCCCTGCGACCAATCCGCGCCGAAGAGCGGCATCCAGGGCAGGCTCGTAGTCGAGACGCTGCCGCTTACCGAATCGGTCACCGGAACGAGCAGGAATAGCGGCACAGGCCAGAAGCCTTGGAGCAAATAGCCGCCAACCAGCTTGCCGCGTTTGCCCTCAAGGAAGAGCGGCGTTGACAGCCGGTTGCCTTGCAGCCTGACCAGTATCGCTTCCGCAAGATGCAGCAGAGCCACAAGCAGCAGCAATCCTGCTGCGTCTACGCGAGCAAGCGAGGCGGCCATACTGCCGATCCAGTCCGTCCGTTCCGCAAGCGGAGTGAAAGAGAAGCCCCATTGCAAGAGCGTAATGATACCCGCGCTATAAGCAAAACAAAGATATCGGATGCGAATCAGCATCAGTACCGCTGCAACCGCCCATAACCAGAGAACAGCGGAAGGTGTAAGCGTAGAGCCTATGAACGCTCCTGTGACCGATACCGCAAGTCCTGCCAATAATCCAGTCAGCACCGCCTTTGCGGTCAGATTAATCCAGCTATGAAGTTTGACCGCAAATAGCTGCCGCTCCATTCTCATTTGCCTGCTATATTGCAAGATGATAAATAATACCGCTATATAATAAAAAGGTTGTATCAGCAGTTGCAAAGCGGATTCCGCAAGCAATTGCAGCATAGCCAGCACCGTCTCCAAGCGAACACTCCCCAATCTGTCCGATTTCCAATGAAAAAGGCTGGCCCCGACTACGCGAAGCCAACCTTGTATTTATTCGACACCTGCTAGCCTATTTCCTGCTGACAGACTTTACCGCTTCCAGAAGCTGTACGTCGTTATCTTTATTTTGAATCCACTTCACAACGGCCTGCTCCAGCAGCGCCGCAGTCTTGGCATCAATCTCTCCGGTCACCGGAAGCTGATGCTGCGTCTGAAACTTTTTCACAGCCTCAACGGTCTCTTCGTCGAAGTAGCCGTCCTCGCGTGAAGGGTCAAATCCAAGTCCGTGGAGCATGATCTGAGCACTGCGAACCTGCTCGCTCAGGCTGTCGGCCTTCAGCGGCTCAAGCACATTCATTCTGGCGACCGTATACATATCCGGCGGCTCGACGATCTGATTCGGAGTGATGCCCTTCTTGTGAATCCAGTTGCCGTCAGGCGTTAGCCACTTCGCAATCGTCATCTTAAGCAGGCTTCCATCGCCAAGTGCTTTGTTATAGCTGACCTGAACCGTTCCTTTGCCGAAGGACTGCTCACCAATAACCGTTGCTCCGGCCGCCTCCTGCAATGCGCCTGCCAGGATCTCCGAGGCACTGGCGCTCCCTTTGTTGGTAAGCACGGCAATCGGGTAGTCTTTCTGTGAGCCGCCCTTGGCCTGCGTCTTCTCCCGCTTCCCGTCCCGGTATTCGACCTGAACGACGGTGGAGCCTTCTTTCATCATCAGCTGCGAGATTTCGACGACAATAGGAAGAACGCCGCCTGGATTATTACGCACGTCCAGGACCAGGCCTTTCATCCCTTCGCCCTCCAGCTTCTCCAGCTCATCCTTGAACCGTTTAGCAGTATTGAGCGAAAACTGGCGAATTTCGATTACGCCAATCCCGTCCGGTCTCATTGTACCGTGGACGGTCTCCACATCGATATCATCGCGAATGAGCACCAGCTGAATTGGCTCCGAGAAGCCGCTGCGCTGTACAACGATTTTCGCTTTCGTTCCCTTCGGGCCGCGAATCTTCGTGACAGCTTCCTGCAGGTTCAAACCGTTCAAGCTGACGCCATTGACTGAGATCAGCACGTCTTTGGCAAGCAGGCCTGAACGTTCGGCAGGCGAGCCTTTAATCGGAGATACGACGATGATCTTCCCATCCTCCGTTGTCACTTCCGCACCAATTCCGGTAAAAGAGCCTTCAATCGATTCCGAGAAATGCTGTGCAACTTCCTTCTCCATATAGACAGAATACGGATCATCCAGCGCTTTCATCATTCCGCTGACTGCGCCATCCAGCAATTCCTCGCGCTCGACATCCTCGTAATATTTGGACTCAATTAACTCCAGCACCGCATTCAGCTTGGCAAGCTCGTCCGCACTCAACTGATAGCGGCCCTGTTCATCTGCGGCAGCAGCTGCAGCTACAGCAGACGCGGGACGCTGAGCTCCATGCTGAATCCATTGATCCGCAAGCGTCATCGTCACCAGTACGGAGGCGATTATCGTCACCATGACAAAAGCAAAAACCGTACGTCCCTTGAAATACACCTCGGTACACCACCTTCATTGTTATCCAGCTTTCATGACCCCAATAGTATATGACAAGCGGAAGGCAATTATTTGCGGCAATGCCAATTCGAGCTTGATGCGCCTTGAATAATAAGGGCAGCCCAATTCTGGGCTGCCGCTTGCTGTTGCTGTATGATGGCCTATTATTTCAAATATCCGCTCGGATTGACCGGTACTTCGTTTTTGCGTACTTCAAAGTGAAGATGCGGTCCGGTGGAATTGCCTGTGCTGCCGACTTCAGCGATCTTCTGGCCTTTCTTGATCTGATCGCCTACGTCAACAAGAAGACCTCCGTTGCGAATATGTCCGTACAATGTCCATAGCCCGTTGCCGTGATCGATGATGATACAGTTGCCATAACCGCTCCACAGCTGCGATACGATAACGACACCAGATTCAGCGGCATAGATGGCCGTGCCTTGCGGCGCGCCGAAGTCAATCCCGGTATGCGTATGCTTCTTGCCCGTGATGGGATGAGTCCGAGTGCCAAAACTTGAGGTTACGCGAATTTTGCCTTGGATCGGCATGCCGAGCTTGCCGCCAGTATACGGATTTTTGATGCGGTTTTTCTCAGCATTCAGCTTAGATACCTTCGCGGCCAACTGGACGAGCAGCTTCTCCTGTTCTTCGCTGATGACTTCCAGCATTTCAAGCGTCTCGGACAGCTGGGTCAAATTTTCATTATAAGAAGCAACGAGCACTTCCTTGTCTGCTTCCTTCTTGACCAGATCGGCTTGCTGTAGCTCAAGCTCATGATAGAGCGCCTCCAGCTCCGCATATTGCTCCTCGATATCGGCTTTCTTCTCCTCTACGAGAGCTTGGTCTTTTTTATGAGCAGTCAGAATATCGCGGTCTGAGCTCAGGATCGTCTGCAAGGCATCGAACCGATCGAGGAAGTCCGTAAAGCTTGTTGCGCTAAACAGCACATCCATGTAAGATACAAAACCGTTCGAATACATCATGCGCATACGAGTCTCAAGAAGCGCCTCGCGCTCCTCAACCCGTATAATAGCCTCCTCCAACTCTACGCCGGTTTGCACCAGCTCCTCTTGCTTCGCTTTCTTCTCCCCTTGCTTCTTCGTCAAAGCAATGGCAACTTTGTCAATTTCTTTATTCAGGGCACTGATTTCACTCTGAAGCGTTTCTTTCTTCGAGGATATCGTCAGCTTCTGCGCCTCTGCATTTTTTGCATCCTTGGCTGCATTAGCTGCCTTGCGCTCTGCTTCCTTGATTTGCTGGTTGGCCGCTTTAATATCCTTCTCGATTTGGGATAGCGAAGCCGCCTTGACCTCGCTGCCGCCAGAAGGCTGCAGAACAAACACGGCGAGTATTGTCACAGCTATGATAAACGCGCTTATCTTTTTCATAAATGAACCATTCACCTACACTTTCAAATACTTTCGTACCGAAATGGTGCTGCCCCAAATGCCGATCAATGTGCCGATTGCCATAATTAACAATGCTGCATTCATTCCCGCTTCCTTCAGCGGAATCAGGTTGACCATCATAAGTGATAAGTCCAGCTTCGTGAGCTTAATAATTTGGGCGTAGCTGCCGAGTACGGCCGCGGTCGTCAGTACCGAACTGACAAAGCCGATCAATGCCCCCTCGATGAAAAACGGCCAGCGGATAAACGCATTCGTCGCGCCCACCAGCTTCATAATGCCGATTTCTCTGCGTCTTGCGATAATCGTCATCTTAATGGTGTTGGAAATAAGCAGCATAGCTGTTACGCCAAGGCCGATGACGAGAACAAATCCGATATTGCGAACCGCATTGGTCACTTTAAACAAAGTCTCTATGGTGCCTTGCCCATACTTGATTTGGTTAATCGGACTGGTCTCATCCGCTTTGTTGATGCCATCAATTTTCAACGCCACTGTCTCAACCGACTGCGGGTCATACACCTCTACTGTGTAAGAAATAGGGAGTGGATTGTTTTCGTTGTTGTAGCCTTCCAGCCAATCCCCGTTTTCGACGCCCATCGCATCGCGTAGGATCTTAAGTCCTTCTTCTTTGGATACGATCTTCACTTTGCTAACTTCTTCCAGGTTTCCGATTTTGTTCTGTACTTCCGTCACCTTGGCTTGCTCCACATCCGTCTGTAAGAACACTCTTATTTGAACCCTGCTCTCGATCTGGTCCGCCATGGAGTTGACATTCAGTGCCAGCAGGACAAAAACACCTAATATAAACAACGAGATAAAGATCGAACTCATTGATGCAAATGACATCCAGCCATTTCGAATGATGTTCTTGGCACCCTCGCGCAGATGCCGCAAGATTGTGCTAAATTTCATAACCGTACTCCCCTCTCGCCTCGTCACGGACGATCAGGCCGTTCTCTATGGCAATGACCCGCTTGCGCATGCTGTTTACGATTTCCTTGTTGTGTGTCGCCATAATTATCGTTGAACCACGGAAGTTGATCTCCTCCAGCAGGTTCATAATCCCTGCCGAAGTCTCCGGGTCCAAGTTCCCGGTAGGCTCGTCCGCCACAATTACCGACGGATTGTTCACTATTGCCCGGGCAATCGACACCCTTTGCTGCTCACCGCCCGATAGCTGGGACGGCAAAGAATTATGCTTATGCTTCAATCCGACAAGCTCCAACACTTCCATCGTACGTTTCTTAATCACTCTGCGCGGGGCTTCGATTACTTCCATCGCAAAAGCGACATTTTCGTATATTGTCAGCTTCGGCAGCAGCCTGAAATCCTGAAAGATCACACCGATATTTCTTCGGACATATGGGATTTTGCGAGGCTTCAGCTTGCCGATATTAAACCCGTTTACCGATAGCTGGCCTTTGGTCGGCACTTCTTCACGGTAAATCAGCTTCATAAATGTAGACTTGCCGGCGCCGGATGGGCCGACGACATAAACAAACTCATTTCGATCTATTCGAACAGATACGCCACGAAGTGCATTCGTTCCGTCAGCGTACGTCTTCCATATGTCGTGCATTTCGATCACAGTATCACATCCTGTATGTAGTCAATTTTAGTATTTCGACAGCTTGCGGCTAATTCCTTCAATTCAAGCGAGCTTTCCGCTTTTTTCATGATTCTCATTATCGAAGGCTTTGTCGAAATACGATGCAATTCCCTCCATTTAATGTAAACCTGATAGAGCCAGCTTAGGGCTCAGCATGATGGTAGAGGCGTAGGATCGAATTGGCTGCGGTTGGTAATCAGCTGATTTCCGGTATGGGCGAGACAAGTGCAACGCTGCAAATTCCGCCTTCGTTGTTTCGCCAGCACGCGAAGGTACCTGCGGCATGAAGAGATGCACAATCGCATATGGATGTAGGAATGTGTGAATGCGGGGAAAGGGTGCTTTGGCATGAGGAAGCTGCAGTGGGTGTTGTGGGGATTGTTGGCCGTTGTGCTGTTTGCGGCAGCAGCAGGATTCGTCGTGGTATGGAAGTACGCCAATCAGGAATTGGTCCCCGAAGGTGTGACCGCAGGCAAGCTGCAAATCGGCGGCATGTACATTGACGATGCTATCGCCTTGCTGGATAAGTATGAGAAAGCATTAGAGAAGCGCAGTATTACCGTGCAGGCGAACCAGGTTGCAAAGGACAGCCGAAGCTGGCTTGTATCCGAATTTGGGTATCGTGCAGAGTTCACCGGGGTAAGGGACGCCCTATTGCAGTTAAAGAAGGGAGGCCTATGGGAACGCGCTCGCTATCGCTATCAATTCCCTGACCATTACGCACTGTCGCAAAGCTGGGAAAAAAGCGCGTTCGAGTCCGCTCTTCGTAAGCAATGGAGCTGGGTGGAGAACAACTCGCCGCAGAATGCTTCGCGGGAAATCACAAAGCAGGACGAAGTCATCTACACGTCCCATACTGATGCCTATCGATTAGACTTGGCTGGTCTGGTGCAAGAAGCCGATCTATGGGTTCTGCTGGAGGAGAACGAAGTCGGGCAAGAAGTAACGGATGATCTTGGCACCATGGTGGCCGAACTGCCCATAAGTACGATCCATCCCGATATCACACTGGAGAAGTTGAAGAATGAAGGGATCGATCGGCTCATTATGTCCTTTACGACCGACTTCAGTTCAAGCGCAGAGGGACGTTCGCATAATGTGAGCGTTACAGCAAAGACGCTGAACGATTGGTATTTGAAGCCGGACGAAGTGTTCGCTTATAGTGAACTGATTGCAAAAGCGGAGAAGGAGCATACCTATCGCGAAGCCCCTGTAATACTCAACGGCAAATTCGTGCCCGGCATCGGCGGAGGCATCTGCCAAGTATCCAGCACCCTCTATCAAGCTATACTGCGTGCGGGACTCGGCATTGAAGAAAGACGCAATCATTCACTGCCTGTCGCCTATCTCCCGCTTGGACACGATGCGACCTATGCGACGGATGCGATAGATTTCAAATTCCGCAACACGACAGGAAAAAGCCTGCTCATCCGTACGTCGGTGGAAAATAAGAAGCTGACTATTAAGCTGTTCGGTACCATGCCCAGCAACGAAAGCTACGAAATCGAATCCGTCACGCTGGATACCCTCTCTCCGAAAACGCAGCAATCGGTCAACCCGGCTCTCCCGGTAGGAAAAACGGTTGTCGTGGAGAAAGGTAAACCCGGTTACATCGTAGAAACCTACCGTACGCATCTACGGGACGGCAAGGTTATCAAACGCGAGCGTGTGTCCAAAGACACCTATCGCGCCCAGCCTACGCTAATCGAGACAGGTCCGGCCTCGCTTAACGCAACTCCTTCTCCGCAAGCTGCGCCGTCGCCCGGCGATTCACTGGTTGAGGATGGGCTGTGATCGATTACGGGTGTTGGAAGTTAGATTGGATATGTCGACTGAAAAGGACCAGGCAAAAACTTAGACGGGAGCTATGAAGTGAAATGGGAGCTTGAAGTCGGTTGTGCCGACTTAAATGGACCAGGTCAGGTGCTCATACGCTTTAGGTCGGTTGCGCCGACTTAAATGGACCAGGTCAGGATGTTCGCACACTTTAGGTCGGTTGGGCCGACTTAATTGGACCAAATCGGGGGTTCGCACACTTTAAGTCGGTTGCGCCGACTTAATTGGACCAAATCGGGGGTTCGCACACTTTAAGTCGGTTGCGCCGACTTAGATGGACCGAGTCAGGGGTTCGCAGGCTTTAGATCGGTTGTGCCGACTTACACGGACCGGGTCAGAGGCACACGTCGGTGAAAGCGACTTGTATCTGGCAGCAACGTAGATTCAATTACCTTGACAACAAAAAAAAGACGGAGGCTGAAGCTGAAGCCCCGTCTTTTTTGTTGCTTGTAACACTCTATGCGTCTACGTCGTGCCAATACCAGCCGTACCCCATAATGGGGTACGGCCTATGAGTGCGGCAAGACATCTTGTTCACTTGTTATCTGCTGCGCTCCAAATATTCTACGACCCATGCCGCTGTCTCTGCGAGCGCCACGTCGGCACGGCCAATGGCCGCTTCGACTTGCTGCTTCGCTGTACCGCCGTACACATTACGGGCGTTCACGACTTGCTCAGGTTGAAGCACCGCATAGATGCGATCGTCGAACAAGCTGGAGAACTGCTTGAACTCTTCGATTTTCAGATCCAGCAAATATTTGTTTTGCTCGATGCAGTACAGTACGGTTTTACCAATTACTTCATGCGCTTGGCGGAACGGCATGCCTTTGCCCACGAGGAAGTCGGCGATGTCCGTTGCGTTGGAGAAATCCTGGTTGACCGCTTGGCGCATCCGGTCCGTATTGACCTTCATCGTAGCTATCATCGGCGCAAACAATTGAAGCGCGCCTTGCAGCGTCTTCACCGTATCGAACATGCCTTCTTTGTCTTCCTGCATATCCTTGTTGTAAGCAAGCGGAAGCGACTTCAGCACGGTCAGCAAGCCGACCAAGTTGCCGTAGACGCGACCTGTCTTGCCGCGAACAAGCTCCGGCACATCCGGGTTCTTCTTCTGCGGCATGATGCTGCTGCCTGTGCAGAACGCATCATCCAGCTCAACAAAGTGGAACTCCGTGCTGGACCACATGATGAGCTCCTCGCTCAGACGAGACAAGTGCATCATAATGATGGAGGCATGCGAAAGGAATTCCAAGATAAAGTCACGATCGCTTACTGCATCCAGGCTGTTCTCATACACGCGATCGAATTTCAATTGGCTCGCCACAAAATGGCGATCGATCGGGAACGTCGTGCCTGCTAATGCGCCAGCGCCGAGCGGCAATACGTTGATCCGCTTGTAGCTGTCTTGCAAACGCTCGATATCGCGGCCGAACATGGATACATACGCCATCAGGTGATGAGCGAACAAGATCGGCTGCGCGCGTTGCAGATGCGTGTAGCCCGGCAGGATCGTGTCGGTATTCGCTTTCGCTTGCTCAACTAGCGCGAATTGCAGCTTCTGCAGCATATCTACGAATTCCACAACGCGTTTGCGAAGCCACAAGTGCATGTCTGTCGCAACTTGGTCATTGCGGCTGCGGCCTGTATGCAGCTTGCCGCCTACGGAACCTACATCGTCGATCAGCGTTTTTTCGATATTCATATGGATGTCTTCGTCGCCAATGGAGAACTCGATATCGTCGCGCTTAATGCGTTGAAGCACGCGATGAAGGCCATCCTTGATTTTCTCTACATCATCAGCAGGCAGGATGCCCTGCTTGCCCAGCATGGTGACATGCGCAAGGCTGCCTTGAATGTCTTCCTCGGCCAGCTCTTTGTCGAACATGATCGAAGCTGTGTATTCCTCTACCAGCTGGTCTGTCTTTTTCGTAAAACGACCGCCCCATAGTTTGCTCACTGTATCCAGCACTCCCTTCCGAATGCAAGGGAACGGAAGCCGTTCAGCATGCGAGGGCCGAGGAGCAAGCAGCGTTCGGCCGCATCCCCTTAAGTCCTCTGCCAAGACTGCTGAGCAGTCCCGGCGCTCATGCTTCACAAGCTTCCGCCCTTATCCGGCTATTAGTTTTTGCTTTGCTCTACGCCAGAGGAAACTTTCAGACGAAGCGCATTCAGACGGATGAAGCCTGTTGCATCGCCTTGATCGTATGCTTGCGACGGATCGGCTTCCATCGTTGCGATGTCCGGGTTGTACAGGCTGACCGGGCTCTTCACGCCAGCACCGATTACGTTGCCTTTGTACAGCTTGAGGCGTACAACGCCGCTTACGTTCTTCTGCGATTCTGTCACGAGCGCTTGCAAAGCAATACGCTCAGGAGCGAACCAGAAGCCGTTGTAGACAAGCTGGCTATATTTCGCGATCAGGGAGTCGCGAAGATGCATCACTTCGCGGTCCATTGTCAGAGATTCCATTTTACGATGAGCAGTGAACAGAATCGTACCGCCCGGCGTCTCGTATACGCCACGGCTCTTCATGCCGACAAAACGGTTTTCGACCATGTCGACGCGGCCGATGCCATGCTTGCCGCCCAGCTCATTCAGTTGCTCCATGACTTCAAGAGGGCTCATAGCCTCGCCGTTCAAGGCAACGCAGTCGCCTTGCTCGAACGTCAATTCCACATATTCCGCTTGGTCTGGCGCACGCTCAGGCGATACGCTCAGCACGTACATGTCTTCATTCTCCTCGGCGCTTGGGTCGAACCAAGGGTCCTCCAGCATGCCGCTCTCGAAGCTGATATGAAGCAGGTTGCGGTCTGTGGAGTACGGCTTCGCTGCCGATGCTGTAACCGGAATGCCATGCTTCTCGGCATAAGCGATCATCTCGGCGCGTCCAGGGAACTGCTCGCGGAATGCTTCCAGTCTCCATGGAGCGATAACGCCGATTTCTGGCGCCAGCGCGGCAGCCGTCAGTTCGAAACGAACTTGGTCGTTGCCTTTGCCGGTAGCACCGTGAGCGATTGCCGTCGCACCTTCCGCACGAGCGATATCCACCATGCGTTTCGCGATTAGCGGACGCGCGATGGAAGTGCCGAGCAGGTATTGTCCCTCATACAGCGTTCCCGCTTGGAACATCGGATAAATAAAGTCTTTTGCAAATTCAGCGCGAAGGTCGTCAATGTACACTTTGGAAGCGCCTGTTGCCAGCGCTTTTTCTTCCAGTCCATCAAGTTCATCCTTCTGTCCGATATCTGCTGTAAAAGCGATAATTTCGGCGTCGTATGTTTCTTTGAGCCATTTCAGAATAACGGAAGTATCCAAGCCGCCGGAGTAAGCCAGCACGATTTTTTCTTTTGCCATAATCTCCTCTTACATCCCTTCACTTATAAAATATATGTCATTAGGACATGATCGCCGCCATGATCGCTTTTTGCGCATGGAGACGGTTTTCTGCCTGGTCGAAAATAATGGATTGTGCGCCGTCGATGACGCTTTCGCTTACTTCTTCGCCGCGATGCGCAGGAAGACAGTGCATGAATTGGAAGTCTTTCTTCGCATATTTCGCCAGCTCGTCGTTCACCTGGAAATTCGCAAAAGCAAGCTCGCGTTCCTTCTGCTCTGCTTCTTGACCCATGCTCGCCCATACATCAGTGTAGATGATGTCCGCATCGGCAACAGCTTCCTTCGGATCATGGCAGATAACAAGGCGGGAGCCTGTCTCAGCCGCGTTCGCTTTCGTCTGTTGAACCAGATCAGAGTCTGGCTCGTAGCCTTCCGGCGTTGCAATGGACATATGCATGCCCAGCTTGGCAGCACCCATCATAAGCGAGTGAGCCATATTGTTGCCATCGCCGATGTACGCCATTTTCAGGCCTTCCAGCGTGCCCTTCTTCTCATAGATCGTCTGGAAGTCGGCCAGCGCTTGGCAAGGATGGGACAGATCTGTCAGACCGTTAATGACCGGAATTGTAGCGCCTCTAGCCAGCTCTACCACTTTGCGGTGCGCGAATGTGCGGATCATGATGCCATCCAGGTAACGGGACAGTGTCTGAGCGGTATCCCAGATAGTCTCGCCGCGGCCGATTTGCAGATCGTTGCTGCTCAGGAACAAGCCTTGTCCGCCGAGCTGGTACATGCCTACTTCGAATGAAACGCGCGTGCGCGTCGACGATTTCTCAAAAATCATGCCTAGCGTCTTGCCCTTCAGAATGTGATGGGTTTCGCCGGCCTTCTGTTTTCTTTTCAGATCGATAGCCAGGTTGATCAGGTAGTGCAGCTCTTCCTTCGTAAAATCAACCAGCATCAAAAAGTCGCGCCCTTTCAAGCTATGGGCTATTTCTTCGTTCACTATTTGCATGATGTTTTCCCTCCTAAAGGTTTTGCGTGAGCAAAACCACGTCGTAAGCGTAAGCTTAGGTTTGCGGAGCAAACCTTACTTCGTAAGCGTTACTTAGGTTTTGCTTGAGTAAAACCACTTCGTAAGCATGACAATAAAAGTTGCACTTATTTGGTCCAAGAAATCCGCTACAAGAACCAATTATTATTCCGATCGCTGTTGCAGCCCGCAGGTTTTGAATTTGGGTTGCTAAGGTAACCTGCCGTCTGCAAAGGCGAACACTTCGTTTCTCCATAACAATTGGTTCTTTCCGCTTCCCTTGGCTCAAAAGACATATTATAAATCCACTAATTAATTATCTAGCGCTCAAAAGCTCCGCCAGTATAGATACAGCTTCATCGATCTCTTCATTAGTTACCAGCAAGTTAGGCAGCAAACGAACGACATTCGGTCCAGCTGTAATCACGAGCAAACCACGCTTCTGTGCATCTGCGATAACATCCGCTACCGGTCCTGCGCATTCAATACCGACCAGCAGGCCGAGGCCGCGAACTTCCTTCACAAAGCTCGATCCCGCCAGCTTCTCGCGAAGCTGCGACATGAGATATTCACCTTGCACTGCCGCTCTGGCAGACAGGCTGTCGCCGACGATGGTCTCCAGCGTCGCCTTCACGACCGCCGTTGCGATCGGCGTACCGCCGAAGGTAGAGCCATGACTGCCTGCGCTGAAGCCTTCACGCAGCTTCTCCTTCGCGACCATCGCGCCTACCGGGAAGCCGCTGCCGAGACCTTTTGCCAAGGTGAAGATGTCCGGCTCGATACCGAAATGCTCGTAGGCGAATAGCTTGCCCGTGCGTCCGATACCTGTCTGAATCTCATCGACGATGAGCAGAATGCCTTCGCGCTTGCACAATTCGGCAACTTGCTGAATATAAGTCTGGTCAACCGGATGAATGCCGCCTTCCGCTTGGACCATCTCCAGCATGATGGCTGCCGTCTTGTCGCTAACCGCTGCTTCAAGGGCTGCAAAATCGTTATAAGCAATATACTTGAAGCCTTCCGGCAGCGGAGCAAAACCTTCCTTCACTTTCGCTTGACCTGTAGCCGTCAGCGTCGCTAGCGTGCGACCATGGAACGACTGTTCAAATGTAATGATTTCATAACGTCCATTGTTCTGGACCAATTGCTGATAACGACGTGCCAGCTTAATCGCCGCTTCGTTCGCCTCCGCGCCCGAATTGCAGAAGAATACGGCGTCGCCGCAGCTATTGTCCGTCAGCAGCTTGGCTGCATCGGCTTGATTCGGAATGTGAAACAGGTTGGACACATGCCATAGCTGATCCAACTGCTGCACCAATGCTTCTTTAATACGTGCTGGCGCATGACCCAGATTGGTGACGGCAATGCCGCTCATAAAGTCCAGGTAGCGGTTGCCCGCGTCATCCCACAGCCAGCTTCCTTCACCCTTAATCAGCGTGAGGGGATACCGCGCATATGTAGGAAGCAATGAGGCTCCAGCCGCAGCTGTTTTATTCTCGCTCATCTATCATTACACCTGCCTTTGCTTGCTTTGTACGATACTTGTTCCGACTCCGCCTTCGCGTACCGCCCGTGTCAACACGCCAGCCTCTTGCCCGCTTACGATGACGACCTCGCGCACGCGGCCTTGAATGCACTGAATGGCAGCCCGAACCTTCGGAATCATGCCGCCGTATATTTCGCCGCTTGCAATCATCTCCTCGATCTCTTCCACTGTAACCGAAGGAAGCACTTGCTTCTCCCCGTTCACCGTCTTCAAGATGCCCGGCACATCCGTGACAACAATCATCCGCTCCACACCCAGATGGGAAGCGACCGCTCCCGCAGCTGTATCGGCGTTAATGTTGTAGCGCTGTCCATTCGCGTCGATTCCGATCGGCGCAATAACCGGAATGTAGCCCATTCCCATAATGCCTTCAATAATGCCTGATTCGACATCCGTTACATCGCCTACAAAGCCGATTTCGGACGCGTTGGCAACTGGACGAGCCTGGATCAAACCGCCATCCACACCCGACAAGCCCAGCGCCTGCGCGCCGTTCGTTCCGATTTTGCGTACGATTTCTTTATTGATTCGACCGGCAAGCACCATCTCCACGACATCCAGCACATCGTCGCTAGTCTTGCGCAGGCCGTTCACGAATTCTGTCTCAATGCCCAGCTTGGTCAACGTCTCCGAAATGGCAGGTCCGCCGCCATGCACGATCACGGGTTTCACGCCGGATTGCTGCAGCTCCCGAAGCTCTCCGAAAAAGTCGTCCGGCAAAGCCGCAAGCGTGCTTCCGCCGCATTTCATCACAAACCGCTGTTCCATTATTGCTTCATCCTCCACCCTGCAGCCTTACAGGCTCCTTAAGTCCGATATGCCGCATTGATGCGGACGTAATCATAGGTCAGGTCACAGCCCCAAGCTGTCGCAGAGCCTTCCCCATTATGAAGATCGACAACGATTACAACGGTATCGCCCTTCAAATATTCCAGTGCCACTTCCTCGTCGAATGCCACCGGACGGGATTGCTGAAGTGTCACGATGTCGCCCAAGCGGATATCGACCGTAGCCGGGTTAACCGGCTGTCCCGCACGGCCAACCGCCGCAATGATGCGGCCCCAGTTGGCATCGGCTCCGAATACAGCCGACTTCACCAAGGAGGAGCCGATCACCGTCTTCGCAATCGCAGCAGCCGAATCGTCGCTGACCGCCCCATGCACTTGAACCTCAACAAGCTTCGTCGCGCCTTCTCCGTCTCTCGCGATCGCTTTGGCCAACACTTCGCATACATAACGCAGCGCGGCAGCGAATGCCGCCCAGCCTTCATGCGCAGGCGTAAGCTCGGCATGGTCCACCAGTCCGCTCGCCATAGCAACCAGCATATCGTTCGTGCTTGTATCGCCATCAACTGTAATCATATTAAACGTATAGTCCGTCGCCTGGCGAAGAAGAGTCTGCAGCGCTTCGCTCCCAATCTTCGCGTCAGTCGTCACAAAGCCGAGCATCGTCGCCATATTGGGATGGATCATGCCTGAACCTTTGGCAGCGCCTGCAACTGTTACGGTTTTGCCATCAAGCTCTAGCTCCACGCATACCATCTTCTGCACCAGATCAGTCGTCAGAATCGCTTGGCAGAAGCCGTCCGCGCCCGGCTGCCCGCCATCCAGCTGGGAAGGCAAAGCGTCAATGCCGCTGCGGACTTTGTCCATCTTCAAATTTTCGCCGATTACGCCCGTTGACGCTACCGCTACATGGTCAGCCGGAACGCCGATTGTTTCAGCGAATCTGGCACGCATCTCATAGGCGTCTGCATCGCCTTGCTCGCCAGTACAAGCGTTGGCATTGCCGCTATTAACGAGCACCGCCTGCAACAGGCCTTCTGCTGCGATGCTTTCTCTTGTCACTTGCAAAGGGGCCGCCTGGAATACATTCGTCGTATAGACGCCCGCCGCCGTTGCTGGCACTTCGCAGACGATCGCTCCCAGATCGTGGCGTGTTGTTTTTTTCAAACCGCAATGAAGTCCTCCGGCCCGGAATCCCTTAGGCGTCGTAATCGAGCCATCCGCTACTACTTTGAACGGAGTTGACGCAGTGTCCTGTCCCATCGTGAATCGTTTCTCCCTCTTATGAAATGAAATATGATTACGGATAAGCAGGAACAAATTGGAGACCTGACGTCTCATCCCAGCCCATCAAAAGATTTAAGTTCTGAATGGCTTGGCCTGCCGCGCCCTTCACCAGATTGTCGATAACGGAAATAATCGTAACCCGGTTCGTACGCGCATCCACCGCAAAGCCGATATCGCAATAATTGGAGCCCCATACTTCCTTCGTTCCTGGCCATTGTCCTTCCGGACGAATACGTACGAAACGGCGGCCCTCATAGTACTCTTTATACAATTCAATAAAATCGCCAAGGCTCCTGTTATCCTTAACGGTTGCATACATCGTCGACATAATGCCGCGCGTCATTGGCACAAGATGAGTCGTGAACGTCGTCACAATAGGCGTACCTGCCGCATCGGACAACACCATCTCGATCTCAGGCACATGCTGATGCTGATTGACCTTGTAAGCCTTGAAATTCTCGTTCAATTCCGAATAATGCGTGCCCAGAGATGCCCCGCGGCCTGCGCCGGAGACGCCAGACTTCGCATCGATAATAATCGATGCCGGATCGATAAAGCCTGCTTTGATCGCCGGTACGAGTCCAAGCAGCGTTGCTGTCGGATAACAGCCCGGATTGGAGATAAAATCGGCGCCTCTCACGTTCTCACCGTAGATCTCCGCCAGACCGAATACCGCCTTTTGTAAATACGCCTCATCCGCAGCAGGTTTCTTGTACCATTGCTCGTACAGCGCAGGAGACTTGAGACGGAAGTCGCCGGATAGATCAATCACTTTCAGACCGGCCTCCAAATACTCCGGAGCCAGCTTGGATGCCACACCCGCAGGCGTAGCCAGAAATACGACGTCCGCCTTAGCTTTGATTGCCTGCGCATCCACGCCGTCCAGCAGTTCTTCACGAATGCCGGTCAGATGCGGATATCCTTCCGCAATCGGCGTTCCCGCGCTGGAGGACGAAATGACTGACGTCACTTCCGCATAGGGATGCGACTCCAACAGACGCATCAATTCCACCCCGCCATAACCGGTAGAACCAACAATTGCTACACCTATCTTCTTGCCCATCATGCATCTCTCCCCACTAGCGAACCGCTGCTGGATCGACGGATGACCCCGTCAGCTTCAGAGTGCGGCTCTAATCTTGGCAAGCCGATTCTCCGGCAGCAATCGCACGGGCTTCGGCTTTATGTATAGCGCTTTTCTCATGTCGTTCCGAATGAAAGTTCGTCCGTACTCTAGGAAAAGCCTGGTTTTTTATCTACAACTTCTTATTGTACATCATTCAGAAGTTCGTGGAAATATAAGTTCGTTGTGTATTATTATACAGTCATACTAATATTAATACAACGCCAATTCGCCGTCTTTTTCTGCCAGAAAGCAAGGCAAACGCTTTAATCATCACGACGCTCGAGCCAGCGTTGTTCCTTAGCTATTTTCCAGCTTGAAACCTTGCCCAAGCACCTCAGCCGTATTGCTAATAATGACAAAAGCGCCTGAATCAATAGATCTGACCAGCTGCTTCAATTTAGATACCTCGTTCTGTCCAACAACGACCATCAGTACGGTGCGTCCTGCGCCGGTGTATCCGCCATGACCGTCCAAGCGAGTTAGGCCGCGGTCCAAATCGTGAAGAATAGCTTGCGCCACCTCTTCCGTATGCTCACTGATAATGAACGCTACCTTGGAAAGCTGAAGGCCATTTTGCACAAAATCGATCGTCTTGCTGGTTACAAATAATCCGATCAACGCGTAAAGCGACGTTTCCGGCGAAAAGACAAATCCGGCGGCGATAATGACGCAGCCATCGAAGCAGACAACAGCCAAGCTATATGGCAAGCCGGTAAACCGATGCAGCAGTTGAGCTGCCAAGTCGAGGCCCCCTGTAGAACCGCCGCCGCGAAATACCAGTCCAAGGCCGAGGCCAACCCCGATGCCGCCGTAGATGGCAGCCAAGATCGGATTATCTGTCGGTGCGGGCACAGAAGCCGTCAACAAGACGAATAACGGAAGCAATAATGTGCCGAGCAGCGTCTTGGCGCCAAACTTCCGTCCGAGCAGCAGCAGACCTCCAATGAACAACGGAATATTAATCGCCCATTGCGTTAACGCTGGAATAATACCGGTCAGCTTCTGCACCAAAATCGAAATACCCGACACACCTCCGGATGCAATGCCGTTAGGCACCAAAAACATGTTGAAGCTCAGCGCTACAATCATTGCCCCAAGCAATAACTGCATAATGTTCCATACGATTTGCGCTTGCGGATTTCTTCGCTTTACCAGGTCACCGCGTCTCATCTTTCCCACTTCCACTCGTATCATCTCCTTATTCCAAAAAGAAGAGTTCCCTCACCATTACAGTGTTGGAACTCTTCCTCTATGCTATGCAAAACGTGTATCTTTCATTAAGCGTCGTGACGAATCTGGTTACGCAAGTATCCGTCAATGAACGCATCCAGGTCGCCGTCCATTACGGCGCCTACATTACCGGTCTCTACTGAGGTGCGGTGATCTTTGACCATGCTATAGGGATGGAATACGTAAGAACGAATCTGGCTGCCCCACGCGATGTCCGATTGCACACCGCGAATCTCGGCCAGTTCTTTCATCTGCTCCTCGATCTTCCGTTCGTAGAGCTTCGACCTCAGCATCTTCATCGCCCGATCACGGTTCGCAATCTGTGAGCGCTCTTGCTGACAAGCAACGACGACGCCTGTCGGCATATGCGTAATCCGGATCGCCGACTCTGTCTTATTGACATGCTGTCCGCCGGCGCCGCTTGCGCGGTACGTATCGACCTTCAGATCTTCCGACCGAATCTCGATTTCGATGGTATCGTCGATCTCCGGCATGACGTCGCAGGAGGCGAAGGATGTATGCCTGCGTCCCGCGGAATCGAACGGCGAGATGCGCACAAGACGATGCACGCCCTTCTCAGCCTTCAAATATCCGTATGCGTTATAACCTTTGATCAGCATCGTGACGCTTTTAATACCAGCCTCATCTCCGTCATGATAATCCAGCACCTCGACCTTGAAGCCCCGCTTCTCAGCCCAGCGCGTATACATCCGGTACAGCATCATGCCCCAATCCTGGGACTCTGTGCCGCCCGCGCCCGGATGCAGCTCTACGATAGCGTTCAGCTTATCATGAGGCTGATTCAGCAGAAGCTGCAATTCGAAGTCGCTTACCCGGCCCAGCAGTTGCTCGACACCCTCGCTCAGCTCCTGCTCCATGGACTCGTCATTCTCTTCCTCGGCCAGCTCCAGCATCATCTGCAGCTCTTCATGGTCGTTATTCAGCTTCGCATATTTCTCTACAACCGACTTGACCGCGTTCAGTTCGGAAATGAGTGCTTGCGCCCGCTCGTTGTCGTCCCAGAAATCGGGCATCGACATCTTCTCTTCGAAGTTGGCGATCATCTCCTGCTTCAGATCTAAGTCAAAGAGACCCCCTAAGTTCTTGGAGACGCTTCGCCATTTCACGCAAATCCTGTTTGACCGTAATGTCTATCATGGCTTCGCTTCACCTCAAATTAGATTACTTGCCGTGGCACTGCTTATACTTCTTGCCGCTACCGCATGGACAAGGATCGTTGCGTCCCGCACGCTCTTCACGCTTCGCTGGACGTTTCTCCTGTGTCTCGCCGCCGCCGCTTGTCGAGGTCGTCTGGCCTTTCACGACTTCTTGACGCTCCAGATTGCTCTCAACGCGTGCCTTCATAATATATTTTGCGACTTCCTCTTGGATCGTCTCGATCATTTCCTTGAACATCTCGAAGCCTTCGAATTGATATTCGCGAAGCGGATCGGTACCGCCGTATGCCCGCAAATGGATACCTTGACGAAGCTGATCCATTGCGTCGATATGATCCATCCACTTGCTGTCTACTGCACGCAGCACGACAACCTTCTCGAATTCACGCATCGTCTCAGGTCCAAGCGCCTCTTCACGCTCGTTGTATAGCGCAACGACTTTATTAAGCAGGAACTCGTTAATTTCTTCTTTTTCCTTGCCCCAGATATCTTCCTTCTTCAGGGAGCCTTCCTCAAGCAGATTGGCGTGGACATAATCCACGATCGCTTGCAGATCCCACTCCTCCGGAATATCTTCGGAACAATGTGCATCCACGATACGATCAACGACCGGCTTGATCATCTCCATGACCTCGCTGCGGATGTCCGCCGACTCCAGAATATCACGGCGCTGCTTGTAGATAACCTCACGCTGCTGATTCATCACGTCGTCATATTGCAGGACGACTTTCCGCGTATCGAAGTTGCTGCCCTCTACCCGCTTCTGGGCGGATTCAACGGCTCTTGAAATCATACGGCTCTCGATCGGCTGATCTTCCTCCAAACCGAGACGGTCCATCATAGCCATAATATTCTCAGCACCGAAACGGCGCATCAGCTCATCTTCGAGCGACAGATAGAACTGCGAGGAGCCCGGGTCACCTTGACGACCGGCACGACCACGCAGCTGGTTATCGATCCGTCTGCTCTCGTGACGCTCTGTGCCGATAATATGAAGTCCGCCAAGCTCTCCAACGGAGTCGCCCAGCAAAATATCCGTACCCCGGCCAGCCATGTTCGTCGCGATGGTGACGGAGCCAGCTTGACCCGCGCGCGAGATGATCTCTGCCTCTTCGGCATGGAACTTCGCATTGAGGACTTTATGAGTAACGCCTCTGCGCTTCAGCATCTCGGACAGCTTCTCGGAGTTCTCGATGGAGATCGTACCGACTAGCACCGGCTGCTTATTCGCATGGCGTTTCACGATTTCTTCCACAACGGCTTTAAATTTGCCGTTCTCGGATTTGTACACGACATCCGGTATATCCTTACGAATCATAGAACGATTCGTCGGAACTTGGATTACGTCCAGACCGTAAATCCGGCGGAACTCTTCTTCCTCCGTCTTCGCTGTACCCGTCATACCCGCAAGCTTGCGGTACATACGGAAGTAGTTCTGGAACGTGATCGTGGCAAGCGTCATGCTTTCGTTCTGAACCTTGAGCTGCTCCTTCGCCTCGATCGCTTGGTGCAAGCCATCGCTGTAACGGCGGCCGGACATCAGACGGCCCGTAAACTCATCGACGATAACGACTTCGTCTTCTTGCACGACGTAATCGACGTCACGTTTCATAATAAAGTTCGCTTTCAGCGCTTGCTGAATGTGGTGATTGACGGTTACGTTGGCATGGTCAAACAAGTTCTCGATGCCGAAGGCGCGCTCTGCCTTCTCCACCCCAGACTCGGTCAAAATTGTATTACGAAGCTTTATGTCGATCGTGAAGTCCTCTTCTACTTTCAAACGGCTCACAAAACGATCCGCTGCATGGTACAGCTCTGTCGACTTCGCAGCTTGTCCCGAAATAATAAGCGGGGTCCGCGCTTCATCCACGAGAATGGAGTCCACTTCGTCAATAATGGAATAATAAAGAGGACGTTGTACCATCTGCTCTTTGTACAGCACCATATTATCGCGCAGGTAGTCAAATCCGAATTCGTTGTTCGTGCCATATGTGATATCGCAAGCATAAGCCTCTTGCTTCTCAGAATGAGACAGGCCATGCAGGTTGCATCCAACTGTCATCCCTAAGAAGTTATAGAGCTGGCCCATGATCTCGCTATCGCGCTGTGCCAGATATCCGTTGACCGTAACAACATGCACGCCTTTGCCAAGCAAAGCGTTCAGATATACGGGAAGCGTCGCTACGAGCGTCTTACCTTCACCAGTCTTCATCTCGGCAATCTTGCCTTCATGCAGCACCATGCCGCCAAGCAGCTGTACGTCAAAGTGACGCATGCCGAGTGTACGCTTCGATGCTTCCCGTACGGTCGCAAAAGCTTCCGGCAGCAGAGCGTCAATCTCCTCGCCCTTCTCCAGGCGAGCCTTGAATTCATCCGTCTTCGCGCGCAGCTGCTCATCTGTCAGCGCCGTGAACTTTGATTCCATGCTATTAATTTCATCAACAGTGCGTTGAATGCGTTTGACTTCGCGTTCATTCGCGTCTCCGAATATTTTCTTAACCAGTCCGAGCATGGTTTTCCCCTCTTTCGGTAGTAGGTCTATTTGTTTTAAATTGTAACAGTTTGTAGACCCTGCCGCAATGTACCCCGGGCAGCGCGATCGAGAGGACCGGGAAAGGCTATTTCCCGAAAAGCCATGCCAGAGCATCCGGCACATACCGGACGCCCTTTTCGAACGAGTGAACATCGCTTTCATAGATATCCAGCTTGACCGTCTCCGGGGTCATATTGTATTGGCTCAAATACGTCCATAAGGTTCGATTGTTCGGCACCATCCATTGCTGGCCATTGGTTCGCTCCGAACCTTCGGCATGACCCACATTCATGTACAGCCGCTGAATCGAAGGCTGAAGCTTAAGCCGCTTGATCCAATCCACGATGCCCGGATACCAGAAGGAACCGGAGAAGCTTCCGATTTTGCCAAACTGGCGGGGGTACAACAGCCCCGTATAGACTGATATTAGCCCGCCGAAGGAAAACCCCATAATGCCGGTATGCTCCGCTTCTGGCAGCGTCCGAAACCGGTCATCGATATACGGCTTCAACTCCGTAGCCAGCCACTCGGCGTATTGAGAAGCATTGCCGCCAAACAGCTTGCCGGGCTCGAACACATTGGGAGCAATGAACGGCGTATACTCGTCATTCCGGTCCAGCGGCTCGATGCCGACAAACAGGAACTCCAGCATGCCTCCTTCGGCCGACCTCGCTCCAATCCGCTGCAAACTATCGCTATGCTCAGGATCAATCAGGTCTCCTCCATCCTGAACATATACAACGGGGTAATGCTTTTCACCGTTCTCGTAACCTTCAGGCAAATACAGATGCAGCCGATGATCCTGAAACCTATCGCTCACATACGTAGCTTTCATAGATGAAGCCTCCCCTTCTCCCTCTTCCTTAAGGGGTCAAATACTCCAGCATTTTCTCCACTACATATCGGATAGCAAGCGGTCCTCCGGCGTCAATGGAGACGTCTAGGGGATACACCCTCTGCTCCTTGACCGCATTGATCGAGTTCCACACCTTGCTTTTCCCCAGTTCCGCAAAGTGGGTATCCATATTGTCCAAATAGTCTACCAGGAAAATAATGTCCGGGTTCAGCTCAATGACCCCTTCCAACGAGACCATTTCTTCATGGGTTTTATATTCGCCCGGTGACTGGAGGCCCAGACCGAGCTCCCCGTCGTATACGTATTCTACGGAGCTTTCGTCGAGTACAAAAAATGTGTTGCCGTTGTCCGCCGGACGGAGGAACGTCACTTTTTTGCCCTGAAAGGAAGCAAGCTCGCTTCTCGCTTCGCTCATCAATGCTTCCAAATCCTTAATATAGTCCTCTGCCAATTGCTCCTTGCCAATTAGTGAAGCATATTCGCGCAGCATTTCTCTCCAGCCCATATCGGAAGTGTCGAGCATCGCTACCGGCGCCAGCTTGCTCAAATCCTCATACGCCTCATTATGCGTCCCGGCAAACGCCACAATCAGATCCGGGTTCAGTTCAGTCATCAATTCCAGATTAGGCGTCACCACTTGGCCAATATCCGTCACACCGGCCGATTCCGCATAAGGCTGCAGCGTCTCGAAGGACGACAGGATGCGGTCGGCAAGCGTGGATGCAATCGGCGGCGTATCCAGCGCAAAAAAATACTCCATCATCGCAAAATGCATCACAACGACCCGCTCCGGCTGTTTTTCGATGACGATGTCTTTGCCCATGGCGCCCTTATATGTCCTTGGCCATGTCTGCTGTGATGCCTGCTCATTCGCAGCTGTCGCCGTCGGTGACATTTCTACCCCCTGCAGCGCTGCTGCTGCTGTTGTATTTGAAGCCCCGGCACCGCCGGCCGCATTCCCTGATCCGGAACATGCGCTGAGCAATAGAATAATCCCCATCATAATCATGGCGAGCTTTCCTTTTTTCTCATAAAGAAACATTTCTGTATTCTCTCCCTTGTTGGTTTCATTGTAGTGATAATCATTCTCACCACTATTGAAATTGTAGTTCCGACGCTTCCTCGGAACAAGGGAGGATCTGATCCTGTTTATATAACGATCTGCTCTTGTCTCATGCGCGTTCTCTCTATATTGAAGGGGCGTTTGACCCGTATGTTTTTTGAATGTTTTCGCAAAATAGGACAGATCCGCATATCCGACGCCCTCGGCAATTTCTTGTACGGAGGTATCGGTGCGGCGAAGAAGCTCCTTCGCTTTTTCGATTCGCACGCCAATTAAAAAATCGATGGGGCTCTTGCCTGTCTGCCGTTTGAATTGCTTTGTAATGTAGGGCACGCTATAATTCAGCGCCTTGGCCAAAGAATCGAGCGTGATTGGCTCCCTGTAATGCGCGTAAATGTAACGTGTAGCCTGACCGACCAGATCCGGCTCATAGCGGCTATCCGACTGCTCACCCATTTGCCGGAGCATCTCGCAAACCCAAGCGTGAAATAGCGTTTTCGCCTGAAACTGCCTAAAAGCATCGGGGCTGTCGCTATTCCAAATGGCCAGCAGTTCATCCAGCTTGTGCATTAGCGATACCGGCTCATGGGGGACAAAACAGTATGGGGCCAAAAAGCGATTGCCGCTCTCCGTCAAAAAAGCAATTTCCTGTCGGTAGGACCGGGCCATCTCGGCTTTATAATAGAGAAGATAATATTCGAAGGGTTCGTCATAAGCGGCCATTCGAAGCACAGCGCCTTTGGACCCGTGAATGAGCTGGCAACGGCTAACCGTATAACGAACATCGTTGATTTGCACCTGCGCACTGCCGCGTACACTGAACAAAAAGGCATACGCCGGAAGCGCATAGCCAGATCCCACTTCGCCCGGCAACATCTCGCAGCGCCGGACATCCATCACCTTGACATACATATGATTCCACAGCACCATTAGCTCATTTAAAGACATATCCATCCTCCGATATCCGGCTTTGTCCTTTCATTATAATTGAAATTGATTATCATTACCAATAAGGGGAGGGGACATTTGTATTCAGCGGTTATGTAAACCTTTCAGCTCCACAACGCTCAACGATGCCTCGCGAATCAAAAAGCCCCGCTCCTTATCGGAGCGGGGCTATCGGTATTCAATGTAATTTGATCATAAATGGAAAGGACTCAGTTTTGTTCAATTAATCCGTACTTTCCGTCATCGCGCTTGTACACGACATTGACTTCTTTATTGTCGGCATTGGCGAATACGAAAAAGTTATGTCCGATCATATTCATCTGGAGAATGGCTTCCTCCACATCCATCGGCTTCAACGTAAACCGCTTGGTTCGTACAAGCTCCAGATCATCCTCTTCCTCAAGTACGCTAACTGCGGAGCCTTCTTCACGGAACAAGGCTCTCACTCCGCTGCCCTGTCTGAATTTGCGATTGACTTTGGTTTTGTGCTTGCGGATCTGCCGCTCCAGCTTATCGACCACCAGGTCGATCGAAGCGTACATATCTGCGCTCTTCTCCTCGGCTCTGAGCATGACGCCGACTAGCGGAATGGTAACCTCTACTGCGTGCTGACCTTTCGTCACGGATAAGGTTACTGTGATTTCGGAGGCGATTGGGGCGTCAAAGTACTTCTCCAATCGGCTTAATTTCTTCTCGGTGTAATCTCTCAAAGCTTCTGTCACCTGAAAGCGTTGACCTCGAATGTTGTAATTCATGGGGCATTCCTCCTTTACATGCTCTTATTATAGCATATGCAGGAGCCTAATTCAAAAGAGTTTTTAGTGTATTTGGAATTTTCAGAAAAATGTCAAATTTAACTTAACTGAGCCAGTCTTTGTTCTGAAGGAGCATATTGATAGGCTGCGGCCTGGCGGTAATAGGCAGCCGCTTTCTGTATATTCCCCGTTACTTCATGATAAACACCTAGATTATGCAGCGCAGAAAAACTGCCTGTTCCTATTACGCTATCATATCGGTCCGTCTCGCCGAGCTCTAGACATTTTAGATAGGATTGCTCGATCAGCGGCAGCAGATGAACATACTTGGCCGTATCGCTCAGGATGAGATCGAGGTAATATTGGCCGCAGACAAAATGAAAATCGGGGAAGTCATGGAGTTGCGCAGCTTCACTTTGAATAATTGCCAACCCATCATCTAATTGTTTTGAGGAAATCATCGCATATAAGTAATCCACTACGGTATTCGGATAGTACATTTCATTTTTCGAAAGTCCGGTGTACGCCTTCTTCAAATGGAAATGAGCCTGGCTATAGTTCTCGATGCCATTATACTCTTTGGCTATTTGATAGTGATAATAGGGGTCATCCGGCTTGGCATCAATCTCCATTTGGAGCAAAGGAATATTTCGGTCGGATCTTGAGGTCTCATAATAGCCGTCATGACCGACTTTGACGCCTAGTCTAATACGCGGAAGATCACTCACCACTTGTTCGTGGATTCTGCCTTCATAACGTACCCCCGCAGGGAACAGCCGGGATATATAGCACTGAGCGTAGGCATCTCCCTCCTTGTCTCTAAACTTATCTATTCGTTTCACGCGGCCGATGCAATTCCCGCGATCCATAAGAGCCCGGATATCCTCACCGCAGTCATTTGCAATGTACTCATCGGCATCAAGAACGAGATTCCAATCCCCGGTGGAGTGCTGAAGAGCATAATTCCGTGCATCTGCAAAATGATGATTCCAAGTATAGTAATGAACGCTGGCTCCATACGCCTGCGCAATTTCAATGGTTTTGTCAGTCGAACCTGTGTCTATAATTACAATCTCATCTACAATATCTTTGACGCTGTCCAGACATCTTTTTATTACGGCTTCTTCATTTTTCACAATCATAACCAGAGACAGTTTTTTCATTGAGCCCTCCTATTCAGCCATTAATGGCTACTCCTTGCTATATCGACACTTTGAAAGCACACCGTTAACAAAGGACGCCCCCAAACAGAAAAAAGCTCCGGTTTCCCGGAGCTTGAGTGTAATAGGCACTGTCAATTGAACCATCTATACAGTGGCTAATGATAGCCGGATGATTACAGTTTGACTACGTTTGCAGCTTGTGGACCGCGTGCGCCTTCTACAATGTCGAATTCAACCGCTTGGCCTTCTTCGAGTGTTTTGAAGCCTTCGGATTGAATTGCGGAGAAGTGAACAAATACGTCGCCGCCTTGCTCAGTTTCGATGAATCCATAACCCTTCTCTGCGTTAAACCATTTAACTTTACCTTGCATGTGCAAACATTCCCTTCATCTTCAAATACTGTGAGGCATTCCATACGTCTGGCCCACAATTTGACTATACCATCGTATTAATGGAATTGTCAAACAATTTCTTGAAAGCGGATTCATTCCTTAAGCAGATTTACTTTGAACCAGCATAGGGCCTTCTTTCATACTAAATAGCTTACAATATCTGATCTCATCCTCAGTTAATGAAACTATGACTTCAATTCATTAATAGAACTATGTATAGAAGCGCGAATTTGGGTAGAACTTGTAGTTTGTGTATATGGAAAAAACACAATTTCTGAACCAACAGTATTCAATCTTTTCCCTTCTAACTCCCATATAGGATTACCTACCCAGTCATCACCAGAAAACAAACAATCAAAATGATATTTTTCCCAAGCAACCAATTTATCCAAATTTTCTTGAATAACAGTAACCGCCTGATCAACATACTTTACTGATTCAACTATTTGAATACGTTCCTCGAATGGAATAATTGGCTTTTTGCTTTTATAACGTATAACCAATTCATCCACTAGAACGCCAACATTAGATGCTCACATTGCTCTTTGGCGCGCTTGAATAGATTTAGATGACCGACATGATAGAGGTCAAAAACGCCCGCTATGTAGCCAACTTTATATTTTGTAACCATAACAGCCTCCTACAATTTAGTATTTTCTGTCCTGACTAAACACATAATAATCTAATTGTGTAAAATGATGAACTTCATAAAAAGTAAGCCATGAAGTAAATACTCATCTAGAAGAGCTTCCAAGACCATTCCAGAGGAGAGTATTTATTCATGACTCACTATCAGGTTACACTAGATCATCAATTATTAAACCAACTGTTTATCGGAGAAAATCGAGATGCTGGCGTTGCGGCTTTACTGGAGACCGTCTTAAATCAAGTGTTAAAAGCACAAGCGACCGAACAATTAGCCGCTGCGGAATATGAGCGAACACCGGGGCGGCTTGGGCAACGAAACGGCAGCTACAGCCGTGGACTGACGACGCGAGTAGGCAGCATCACGCTGCAGATTCCACGGTTTCGGGATGGTTCCTTTTCAACCGAACTCTTCAAACGCTACCAGCGGAGCGAGCAAGCTCTGGTACTGACCCTCATGGAGCTCGTCATTAATGGCGTCTCTACGCGAAAAGTAGCCCGTGTTACGGAAGAATTGTGCGGAAAAGAATTCTCCAAATCCACCGTGAGTGAACTGTGCAAACAGCTCGATCCCATCGTAAGCGCTTGGAACAACCGTGATCTGAGTGAAGTCGCGTACCCGTTTATGACCGTAGATGCCATGTATGTGAAAGTCCGTGAAGACGGCCGGATTCGCTCCAGAGGAGTCTTTATTGGCTATGGGGTCAATACAGACGGCAATCGGGAAATTCTCGGACTTGCTGTAGGTGACACCGAGTCGGAGGCCAGTTGGGGGAGCTTTTTTAGCCAACTCAAAGCACGTGGTTTGAATGGCGTCGATTGCATCACTAGCGACACCCATGGCGGTCTCGTCAAAGCGATTCGTCAGCACTTTCAAGGTGTCACCTGGCAGCGGTGCCAAACCCACTTTATGCGCAATATTTTGGATGCTTCACCAAAGTCGCTGCAAACGAGCATAAAGGGCATGGTTCGCTCCATCTTTGAAGCACCAAACATGGACATTGCGAGAAAATGTTTACAAGATACGTTAGACGCGTTTCAGGAAAAAGCGCCTAAAGCAATGGACACGCTTGAAAACGGTTTTGACGATGCCACAGCTATACTCGTTTATCCAGAGGAATACCGTGTACGGATACGGACTTCTAATGGAATTGAACGCGTAAATGGGGAGATACGCCGGCGCGAACGCGTCATTCGCATCTTTCCCAACCGAGACGCCGTCATTCGCATGATCGGCTCCGTACTCATGGAGATGGAGGCGCACTGGAAGTCAAGCCGACAATTCATGGATATGACGGCTTACCATGATTGGTGTAAAAACCGCTAACTTCATTCAGACAACGTAGATGGGATTTTACACATAATTATGGACTTGACCTAATATCGTCATATTTCCCTATATTAATTACATCTCCTAAATAAAAATTTAAAGTATTCACCAACTGTTAACAAATATTTCGGATTCTAGTTTTCAGGATGCATGAACCAACAAATATGCATTATAAGCATAAATCTAAACGTTATGCATTAATATGACGATAACAAAATATACACTTTGATTAGACAGGAGAATGACACACGTGGAAAAGCTTCTCTCGTTATGTATGATTGTTAAAGATGAAGAAGAAACAATAGATAGATGTCTTAGCAGCGTAAGTGGTTTAGCCAATGAGATCATTATTGTGGATACTGGATCAACAGATCGAACGAAGGAAATCGCTTATAAATATACTGAACATGTTTTCGATTTTAAATGGAGTAATGACTTTTCTGCAGCTCGCAATAAAAGCCTCAGCTATGCTACAGGTAAGTGGATTCTTGTCCTCGATGCAGATGAGTATTTAAACACTGATGACTGTGAGCGATTCAAGAAATTTATTGAGAACGAACAGATTGAGCAGAATAAGGTTTATTCTATCTCTATTATAAGCTATGTAGGCGAATCCATTCGGAATGCTAATGTTACGGAAAGCACGATGGTACGTTTATTCCCTAATAACCAGGGCATTCATTATTTTCGTCCCATACATGAACAAGTAGTTGATGCAAATGGCATCCTTCTATCAACTACCGTTTCTCCCATCACGGTTTACCATACTGGCTATTTAAAAGATACGGTGCAGAAAAAAGACAAGCACAATCGTAATCAAACTATATTTTCAGAGCTTAAACAAAGTAGCGGCTTTATCCCCTACGATTATTTTACAATTGGTAATGAATATGCAACAAAGGGAGATTACAAAAAAGCATTATACAGCTATGAAAGAGCATTTAAAAAAGCTGCTCCTAACAACCCATGGATTTTGGATTGCGCCAGTCAAATGTTCACCATCTATATGAAGTTTAACAGAGTGCATGATGCCTGGGAGATTCTTCACAAAGTCTTCAGCCATTACCCGGATTATCCTGAATATCATGCATTCAAAGGTAGCCTCTATGAATACGTCGGCCATTACTCATTGGCAAAAGAATCACTTCTAACAGCGTTTCATAATGCTGAGGCTTTATCAAGGAAGACAGACCGCTTCTTTCTGATCAATCCGTCTTACGGGTCTATCGTACCGCTATCCCGTTTGCTAAAAATAGCTAAAGTAGAACAGAACAAAGAAGAGATTGTATATTATTGCATTAAAATACTTCAAGCCAATTCACACGATTTTCAAACATTAAATACGTTAATCACCGTTTTGTTATTAAAGGAATCTGAATCTGCCGTCATAACGACAATAAATAAAATCATAATTAATCAAACACAACGGGACTTTATATTATTGCATAAGATATTTCTGTCTCATGGCAATAAAGAGATTGCAAAATATTATGAAAACAAAATTGAAAACAGATCATTAATCTCAATAGAGGATCTCCTGTTTTCGTCCATTATTAATAATAGCGAGCAGCAGTTTAAGGAAGCACTTTTGAAGCTCCAGCCGGGTAACGCTGACAATCCCAAAATTAATCTAGCAATAATGATTGCCACATTAAAGTGGCAAAATCCTTTCATTGACTTGTTAGTGTATAACGAAAATCAAATAAAAGCCGAGCAGCAACTGAGTATCTATCAAAAAATGATTAACAACACAATTGCCGAACAAGATATCGTCCAAAATGTAACAACGGTGCATACATTGCTATCCACTCTGTTCGAATTGAAACAGTTTGATTTATTCGATATCTACATTGATCAACTTAATCATCCGTTGGTCATCAGTTTGCTGGCTAATTATTTTTACCACAATTTTGAAACGAATTTGGCTGTCTCCTATTATAATTTGCTGCTCGAACAAAATAATATGGATGAATCGGGATATATTAATCTTGCATATCTTCATATTAATAGTGGATATTCCGCTGACGCTGTTCCTTTCCTTGAGGAAGCTATAAAATTAAACCCTAATGGGCATCACTTATTTTCCTTAATGCTTATCTGTGCAGATAATGAAGATATTCGCAAGCGCTATAGAAAGCAATATACAAGCCTTTTTGCCCAGCATGTAAAGCTCCCATTCATTAAACAATTGTAGAGAATTAAAAGCCGTGGATTCTATTGTTCATAGACGATTCCGCGGCTTTTCTTATAAATAATTATTCTCTCATATCAACAAAATAGCTCTCCCCCGTGTACTGCGCTTCATATTTGTTTTTATGAATACGGGTCTTGGCTAACTTATTCAATGCCTGGGCAGCTTCATCCCTAAGCAATTCCATCTTGGACTGGATCGATGCATCATGTTCGCTAATTTTGAACAGTATTTCCTTTTGAGATGTGGATAGATTACCTTGCTGTTTTAATAAATGGATAACCTTCTCCCGCTGATCAACTAATGCAATTAACTCCTCGGCATTAACAGCTTCAGTCTTTTCAACCATATTCAAAGTTTCTTCGTACAACTGCTCCAGCTCATGCATCATTAAACACCTGTCTCTGCATGTGTCACCATCGAAGCATTGCCTTTAATAATTTGTTTCCATGCTTCTCTAAGTTCCTCCAAATGAATAATTACCTCTGAAGCCAGGCTTGAATCCTTTTTCATATTGGATTGAATCAATTGATGGAGCAGGTACTCATAAATTTGCTTCAAATTATTGGAGATCTCATATTCATAGTCAAGTGAAGCAATCAGTTCATGAATAATCGCCTGGGCCTTCTTTAGATTGTTATTTGTTTTCCCGTAATCTCTAGTATGAATCCCCTCAATGCCAGCCTTCGTAAAACGTATGGCGCCATCATATAACATGATAATAAGTTGTCCACCATTTGCCGTTTGAACGGATGACTGTTTGTAAATTTGATGTGGCGAATTATACATACTGGTCCACTCCTTTACCTAACTACATGAAACTTGATAATGAGGAAGCTTGACTGTTAAATTTATTAATTGCTGTTTCCATTGCAGTAAACTGTTTGTAATACTGTATTTCCAACATATTGAGGCGCTTAACCATCTGTGACTCTCGAGATTCCATACTTTTTAATTGCTCGCCCATTGTAGAGTTAGGCATAAAGGTGAACGCAGTGTCGGAACTAGTAAGAGAGGTACCGGCAATTTTATTCAAATCTTTTAATGCTGACATTGAAGAATCCATCATCGACCTAAATACCCCATTACTGCCTGAGAATAGGGCTGTCACTTCGTCTGGATTCGAGTCTAATGCACTGCGTAGCTTCTCCTCGTCCAGAACAAGCTTGCCTTTCTCCGTGTAACTGCCAGTCGTAATACCAACTAACAAATAACTGTTCTCTCCTAATTGAGCTCCGCCTACTAAAGCTGTAGCAGTTGATCTGAGATCAGAAATAAATTTTGTCAGTGTTGTATCTCCACGTAGCATACCACTTCTGGCTTTTGACTCTAATAACTCTACTTCTTTTTCTGTAAGCGCCGATTTCTCATCCGTTGTAAGTGGCAAATACTTACGGAACTTTTCTTCAGACAGCTCGCCGTTAACTAACGAAATAAGTGAATTATAATCTGAAATAAAAGCTTTAATTGTATCTACGATTTTAGTTGTATCCTTAGTAACCGATATCGTCGCACTGTTCTCAGATTCACCAACTGCTGTAAAGTCAACTCCGTTAATAACAAATCGATTAGAATTCTGTTCGTATTTCATGCCATTAATATGAACTATTGCTGTCTTCCCAATATCGCTAGCAGCTGTATTACGGTTAGCAATGCCTGTGACTAACGTAGCACCGTCTATCGCCCCAGATTCTTTTGCTGTGATCGAAATTTGGCCGGTCTGTTCGTTGTATAATGCAGTCGCCTTATACTTACTGTTTCCATTAATAATCTTGGCCAATTGAGCGCCATTCATGTCTCCATCCAAAGTAATCGATTCGCCATTAATTTTAACTTCACCTGCTGCTAATTTGCCCGTACCAATATCAAAGACTTCTCTAGTGTTAGTTGCTAATTGCTCTACCTTCACCTCCAGGCTCCCGGAGGCCGTTGAATTAGTAGCGTTGATCCTAATCGAATTTACATCACCGCTTACATTTGAAGTCTTGGCATTAATGGCATTTGAGAGATTATAATTGGCAAGTTTATTATTTCTAAAATCTACGATTTTTGAGCTAATCGTCCGGTAATCTTCTCTCTTCCATTCTAACTGTGTTTTCTGCTTTACAACCTTATCATAGGTTGACCGCTTAGCCTTCATCAGTTCCTTAACCATTGCGTCAATATCAAGGCCTGATGCCAATCCAGAAAGTCTCATATCAATTTAACCTCCTTTTTCAAACCTTATGATCAACCATTATCCCCGTAAGCTCGATAAGCTTAGCTGCGGCTTCTACAACCTTCTCTTCTGGAAATTGTCTGATAATTTCTCCGCTAGCCTTATCTCTTACTTTGTAAATAACTTGCTTGGTCACTTCATGAATCGACCGATCAATTTCTGTGTCAGGCATTTTGATAGCCTGCAATATACGGTCAATATTTTTTTTGACGAATTCATTTGTTAGTCTTTCAGCTTGTGTATGATTTTGCGTATTTATCGGTAATTCTTCAGATCCACTCTTCGGACTGTTGTTAGAATTCGTGTCATAAGTAAATGCTGCCGTAGTGTTTATAGATGAAACCTTCATACTATGCCCACCTTTGCAAGTATAATTAATTATATTATCGGACATTTAATCTCTGTTTGTTAGAGTATAATTATGATAAAAAAGAAAAGAGGCTCTTGGTAAAACCAAGGCCTCTTCCCTGTTGAAATAGATTAACGAAGTAAGGACAATACGCCTTGCGGTTGCGAGTTAGCTTGTGCCAACATTGCTTGCGACGCTTGAAGAAGAATGTTGTCCTTAGTGAGCTTAACCATCTCACTTGCCATGTCAGTATCACGAATACGCGATTCTGCAGCAGTTAAGTTCTCTACAGTAGTACCCAAGTTGTTCGAAGTGTACTCAAGACGGTTTTGAGTAGCACCCAAGCTAGCGCGTTCCTTCGAAACCTCTGAAATAGCAGTTTCAATGCTGGAAAGTGTCGCAGAAGACAATTTGTCGAAGTTAGCTGCGGCAAATGTGAACGAAGTAGTCGAAACAAGCTTGATCGAGATCGATTGCTTATCATCGTTCGATTGAATCTTAACTTCAGATTGAGCTGCAGCGCCAGATACGCCGGAAGCGATGTTGATGCCGTTGAACTTCGTATCGGTCATGATGGAAGAGATTTGAGCGCTAAGCTCTTCAACTTCAAGCGAGATGTTAGCCAAGTCACCAGAAGAATATGTTCCGTTCAGAGCCTGAACGTTAAGCTCTTTCATACGAGTAAGCATCGCACTAACCTCGTTCATAGCGCCTTCAGCCGTTTGCACGAAGGAGATACCGTCTTGAACGTTACGTTGTGCCATTTCAAGACCACGGATTTGACCGCGCATTTTTTCGGAAACTGCAAGACCTGCAGCATCGTCAGCAGCACGGTTAATACGAAGACCGGAAGACAATTTCTCCATGGATTTGCCAGCGCTAACATTGTTAAGACCCATGTTGCGGTGTGTGTTCAAAGCTGTAATGTTGTGATTAATACGCATTGATAATTCCTCCTTGAGTAGTTAAGTCCCACATCCATGTGGTGAGCTGAACCAGGTCGGCCGCCCTTATCAGCTCTATTTTATATATCGGATAAACATCCCCCATATTTTATAGCTGTTTTTTGATTTCCTTGAATTGTTTCAATAAATCTTCGTTACTTATTGCTGTTGCTCCAGCATCACGATTCGTATCCTCAACGGATACATACAATTCCTTGCGTAGAATTCCAATATCTTTAGGGGCCTTGATGCCTACTTTCACCACGTCACTAGTTACATCTAGAATCGTGACCTCGATCTCCCCGTCTATGATTAACGACTCTCCTACTTTCCTGCTTAGCACCAACATCTTATTGTCCTCCTTTTTTTATTACTAAATCATGAAACAGAGGCTGATGTATGGCATACTGACCATCCGGCAATATATATTGCATAGCTAGTCTTTCCCTTGTATTAAGCACAATTGGGGCTCCCAAATTAATAGTAGCAGAGGCAAGCTCATCTCTAACATTAACGATGTTGACAATCTTGACATCTGTTCCTTTTGTAAGCTTCAATTCCTCCTGGATATTCTGCGGCAGCGTAAATTCATATTGCTTAAAAAAATCAAAGGGTGACGTTACGATAAATGATATATTCTCGATTGTAGTGGATTGTAAATACATAAACGGGCTTTCCTCTACTGTAATGAGCAAATAGGATTTTTCTTCTTTAAAACCTGGAATCCCTTGTTCAAAAAAATAGATATCCTCTTCCGAGTAATCGATTACTCCGAATCTAGTTGTTTGCAGTTGCATATTCATCCACACTCCTAATTACTCATATTATCTATCGTTGTAACCTTAGCTCCTGTGTAATAAAACAAAAGCTATAGCATCGCAATCGATTCTATAGCTCTTGTCCCTATCGGAAAATATCAATTTGTGGCGGTGTAATATGAACCGCTGGATATTGCGCCATTTGAATCTGAACTCCGCCACGTTGAAACTCGACTTGAGGCTTGTTCGGAACAGTATCAATATCGACCTTGCCGGGCGTGTAATTAATCTTCGGCGGTGAAACATGCGCTTCGAATGATATATTCGCTATCGATGCTTCACCAAAGATCTGCACCTTCGGAGGTTGTCTGAACACGCTCTGAATCGCAAGTTCGGGAATCGGGTCTTCTTCCAACGTCAAATCGCCAATTTGGTTATACGTGCTAACCGTATTCTCAATCGCTTGCAGAACGAATTGACCAAATTGATCGTAAATTCGGTTGATAAAGCTCATTGGTTTACCGCCTGTAAGGGCATCCCATGTTTTTGACATGTCTACGATAACTACCGGCGGCTCCGACTGTACATCCAAGACACCAGGCGTTGTTCGAACATTCATCGTTGCTGCCTTTTGTCGAATATCAAATCGCCCTTGAGTAGAGGTAATATCCAGACGGGCCGGTATTTGTTCAATTTGAATTTGCGGTAGCCTCATCTGGTTACCTTAAGAAATCGACCAAAGATTTGCTTATCACTTTGGCACCAACAGATAGGGATGCTTGGTATATATTTTCATTAATTTTTGTATCGATTAATAGTTTCTCGTAATCAACATCCTCAACCCTGGACTTCATATCCGTTAAGTTAATACCGAGATCAGACAAGCGGTTTTGAATAAGCTCCACGCGGTTCACTCGCGCACCTATCTCCGCTCTGATATTCAACATGCGGTCCATACTGTTGTCCAGACTAGAAATTTCAGCCGCGACAGCATCATGATTGCCGGCTTCGAAAGCCGAGACGATGCGGTCCAATACCGAAAATACATTATCGCCCGCACCCGTTGGATCGGCATCACCAAACACTTGACTGGACGTAAAATTAATATCAAGCTGTGTGCTTACACCAACCGTATATTTTATTTTGCCGGTATCACCGGCTACTTCCCTAGCAACCATCGCAGGGTCTAGCGTATCATATGGAGGTTTGTCAAATTGCTCGCCATTAAATATATATTTCCCGTTAATCTTGCTGTTCGCAATATCGGTTAATTGTTTTTTCAACTGCTCGACTTCACTTTTGAAATTATCAAGCGCCAGATCCGGGTTCGTGCCATTTGAGCCTTGTGTAATCAGATCCTTCACTCTGAGCAAAACATCGCCGGCTTGCCCGAGAACCGTATCGTTGAAATCCAGCCACGACAACGCGGAGTCGACGTTTTTCTGATACTGTTCAGAAGCAGACAACTCGGTGCGGTATCTTAATGAATAGGTAATGCCTACTGGATCGTCAGATGCCTTGTTGATTTTGCGACCCGTCGTCGCTTGCATCTGAAGCTGCTCCATTTGCGTCATATTACGGTTCAGGTTTCTCGTCAGCTGCAGGTGCATCATTCCTTGCGTTACACGCAATGACATATTAATCTACCTCCCTATTCCTATGAATTATCGACCTACCATACCCGTTCCGTTAATAAGCTTCTCCAGCATCTGATCGAACGTGGTCATAAAGCGGGCTGAAGCGCTGTATGCATACTGATATTTGATCAAGTCAGCCATCTCTTCATCGAGGGAAACCCCGCTTACAGACAGACGGTTGCCCTGAATTTGATCCAATTGAGTTTGAGTATTCTTGTATAGGCGGCTTGCTTCTTGGCTCTGTACGCCAAGCGCGCCAACTACCGCACCGTAGAAATCGCCTACCGTCGCTTGCGTGATGCCGCCACCTTGAGCTGTTTCGTCAAACCCAAACTTCACATTCTTGAGCTCAGACATAAGTAGCGCCAGTCCGTTGTTACCCCTTACGACGGAGGTTACACCGCCGCCATCCGTGGTTGTGCGGAGCGAAGTCGCGATTTTATTCGCATCAGCAGCAATGGAAGGATTAAGCTCAATGCTTGCAGCTGTAATCCCATTAGCGCCAGCTTTAAAAGTAAAGAAATCTTCGCCCGTGGTTGCAGGGTCAGCCAACGTATAGCCCAGCTTATGCAAGCCGTTAATGCCTTTCACCGTTACCACTTCTGGCGCCGTAGTAGGCGTTGTTGTACCCGGCTTCACCCAGCCTGCAGGAATCGTAACTTCAAATTCGCCGTTCGCAAGGGTATTGGCAAGGGTATCCAATTGTTGCTGGAACCCAGCCACGAAAGTATCGCGAGATACAATCATGCCGTGAATCTCACCGCCAACTAGCGAGCCTGTCGCGTAAGCTGTTTCCGCATCAGCGGCTGTCAGCGGTGTGATAGCATCGCCTTGCAGTAAATTCACGTTGCCAAGATTGATATTGTAGCCCTGATCGGTTTCTGTGACGGTAATATTGGCGATACGGGAGAGCTTATCCGTCATTAAATCACGCTGATCACGAAGATCGTTGGCATCATCGCCAGTCATCTCAATTCTTCTGATCTCTGTATTCAAGGAAGCGATCGTCTGAAGCAGCGAATTCGCTTCTGTCACTTTAACCTCGATACTCGAGGACAAGTCTGAGTTTAAGTTGGACAACTGACGGCTTAGGCCATTGAATGTCTCCACCAAAGCCATGGCGTTCTCTTGCAGAATCTCACGACCAGTAACATTCTCTGGATCTTTACTAAGATCGGACCAGGAATTCCAGAACTTCTCGAGTACCGCACGAATGCCCGTATCGGAAGGTTCATTCACATACCCCTCTAATTTACTCAGCGTATCCGTCTGAATCGATAAGCTTCCTACCCCAAAGTTCTGCTCCCGATACTGGGTATCCAGAAATGCATTCCGAATGCGGGTGATCGACGTAAACTCTACGCCTGTTCCCAATTGCCCCGGAGCATTGGATCGATTCATGCCATAGGCTTCGATTGGACGGGCGTTCACCATGTTTACCACTTGTCTGGAGTAGCCCTCAGTATTGGCATTCGATATATTGTGACCAACCGTATTGATCGCCGCTTGTTGCGTGAAAATGCTGCGCTTCGCCGTCTCCAGCGAGTGGAACGTAGACCTCATGCTCTCATCTCCCTATGCCTTTGAGTCGAACCATGTATTCCGTTTATTAGCCCCCATCTGATTCATGGGATGCTGGTACACGACATCTTCATTAGGGTCCTCAATCATTAACCCGATTGAAAAATTAATGAAGTCAAGCGACTGCTGAATGAGCTGCTGATTTGACTCATTCACTTGCTTCAGTCGTCTCAAAATATCTGTTAGCTCTTCATATAACCGTGTAAGCTGCAGCTTCTCCTCGGGATTATTGACCGACTTGATCAGATCGGACAATACGCCGGAGCGCATCCGGAAGCCGATATCCTTAAAGTATCTCGCCGTCGTCAATAACCGGGTCGTCTCGAGTTCATCCGCTTGGGCAGTTAGCAGCTTTTCCTTTTGGGTAACCACGTTCAATTGAACAATTTCATTCTCCATAATCAAATCTGTCTTGCTCTCTTCACATTCCAACAACCGTCCGTACAAGTTCAATTGCTGCTCCAATATTTCCGTTATCTTCGAGATCGACATTCGGTTATTCCCCCGCCCTTATTCTGGCCGATTATTGTTGAGATAAGGCAGAAGCTTCTCCGCAATCTTGCCCGCTTCAACATGATACGTGCCGGAAGCGACGGATTGCTTAAGCTCGTTAATGCGTTCAGCGCGTTCAGCATTGCTGAGCTTGCTCGTCGAGAGCATCTCTTTGGCTGCGGCCGAGATTTGGACCTCATCCTTCTGACGGGCTTTCTTGGCTGCGTCCGTCCGGAACTCCGACTGCTTCTGATACGGGTTCGTGCCGCCGATTCGGTTGGTTTCGTTTATTTTCAAATTCTCCACCTCATTCAATATACAGGAACTAAAAAAGCCGATGACCTTATACAAGTGTTATCGGCTCTAGTCAAGTATTATTTAATAGTATCGTTGATTTATCTATCCTTATACTGATTAAGACCGCGGTAAGCAACATCTGTTGACTTCAGCTTGTCCGTCTCCGTATGGTTGCCTTCGTTCTGCGTCATTCGGCGCGCATCCTTCACCAGCCTCGACCGGCAGCTATCGCACAGATGATTCTCCCGGATCAAGGTTCCGCAAGACTCACAAGGATAGGACATGTTCGGAGCATTGACCATCGAGATCCGGCCCTCGCGAATAAACTTAGTAATTTGCTTGATCGATACGCCTGTCTGATCCGACAGCTCGCTAATGATCGCACCTTTAAACTCTCTTAAGTAGTCGGCGCAAAGCTGATACTCCTTATCTATATCGCGTATGCATACCGGACACACATCTCTGAAATTTTTGGCAAACAGCTTTCCGCAACGAGGACAATTATCCAAATTCATCGCTCAGGCCCTCCTCATCTTCACTTCTGCATTTCTATCTATATTAACGGATTTCAGCACGCTTTTCATTAATTTTATAGTTACATAAAGGAGAGATTCGCTATTTTGTCATAAAAGATCACCGATTACGATCTCGCCCACGTCAGCGTGTACATCTGAACCGGTCGAGAGGCGCAATGAATCAGCGCTGCGGCGCAGGCTTCGGCAGTGCTGCCTGTTGTATAAATGTCATCAATGAGAAGAATTCGATAGGCTACCATATTAGAAGGTGTCCGACTCTCTAGTTTTCTGATTTGTGCATCATTCCCTGTAAAAAGAGAATGAGAATCACGCTGCCGCTCCGCTCTTGTCTTAAAGCTCATCTTCTCGGTATGCCGGTCGCGTCTCAGCAAATCATAAATCGGAATCTCGAACTTGTCCGCCAAATGGAGCGCCATCTGCTGAGCCTGATTAAATCCCCGCTCCTGCGCCCGCTCCCCGCTGATCGGCACATACGTGATCGCATCCCAACTTCGGGATAAGTCCGCATATGGATTCCATACACGGTGTACCCATTGCTTGAACCGTTGAAGCCCTCTACCCCGCCCCTCCCTTTGCCCAACCTGACCTCTTAGACAACTGGAGACCTCTGTCTCCTCCGTAAGCCGAATGAAGACCGGCACCAGCATCTCCGCAAGCAAGGGAGCAAGGCGCTCATGTCCCCGATACTTGTACATAGCAAGCCATTCGCCCATAACGGAGCTATAACCGACCGCACTGCGATTGCATACAAAATGACGTTCCGTCCGCCGTAAGCAATCCCCGCAGCTTACTCCTCTGCCGCATATCTCGCATTGAATCCGGTCCAGCCAAGGGATGGACACAAAGCAGCCTACACATAAGGCCTGTCGAAGTTGACGGTACGAGGCCATACCCCGCTCAGGATAGGAGTCCCCTTGTTGGGGCAGCACGGTTTTCCCGCATAGCATACAGCCGGTTACACCCGGAGACAGCCATTCCATCGGCCGCTCTCCTGCGGTCCGAAGAATCGATTTGAGACGCCCCAACCTTTGTCCCAAGCCGCTCATGCGCGCACTCCCTTTCCCGTATATACAGGCAGCAGGTACCCCCGCTCCTTTGCTATCTTGTTCATCGATCGGATATGTCGCACTGCTTGAAGCTGAGATTGATTGCGCTCCGGCGCGAAAAAATATACCTTGCCGCCCGGATCATCGGCAGATCGCCCAGCCCGGCCCGCCATCTGTACAAGGGAAGCTTCATCGAACAATTTCCCGTCCGCATCCAAAATGTAGACGTCGCTTCTCGGAATCGTCACCCCTCTCTCCAGAATCGTGGTCGTAACTAGCAGGCGAATATCGCCCTTACGGAAGTTCATGACTTTGGCAGCCCGATCCGGATCCTGCGAAGATGTGGCATCGACATGCGGACATTGCAGCTTGCGGCGCAGTAGGGCTGCCAGAGGCTCCGCCTGCGCAATTCGCTGCACGAACACGAAGATTTGGGCGCCCCGGCCAAGGGAGCCCCTCAGCGCCTTTGTCAAGGCCAGAGGAAGCTTGCTTTCCTCGAGCATGCCCTTGACAGTCGGCGCGCCCACAAGGCTGGGAACAGGCAAAGGATGCCTGTGATAGCGAACAGGAACGCGGGCATGCGCCAGCTTGCCGCTCCGGGCTGCCCGCTGAAGGTCACGAGGCGGAGTAGCGGATAGGAGCAGGCGCGGAGCGCCCGGTAAACAGCTCTTGTCCGCCGCATACTTAAGCATGGGATCACCGTGATAGGGAAAAGCATCTAACTCATCAAGAATGACGAGATCGAAAGCCTCCTGAAAACGGAACAGCTGATGGGTCGTCGATAACGTAATCTCGCCCCGCTCCCACCTCTGCTCGCTTCCGCCATACAACGTCACCACTTGCGCATCAGGGAATGCGCGCCTAATGCGCGGATCTAACTCCAAAACAACATCCCGTCGCGGAGAAGCGATCAGCGCCCTGCCTCCCCGGCTTATTACAGAATCGACAAGCGGGAAGATCATTTCCGTCTTCCCGGCCCCCGTAACCGCCCACAACAAAAAGTTGCGGATATCCGTTCGTTCCTCTGTCGGCGGGGTGACCCAGGACAAGAGAGTCTTCGGCCATTCGTGCAACAGGGGATGGCGTCTCTGCCACTCTGCGGCTTTCTGACGCCAAGATCCCTTTCCCGCAGCCAGGCTACTCGTTGAGCGGGCTCCATGGCGGTGACTGCTTCCCTTGTTGTACAACGGCTGCGATTCAACAAAACGCAAAGCATCCGCAGCAGCTGCACGTTGCGCAGGACTAAGCCCCCACTTTCCCAGTCGCTCCTTCACAGGCAGCTCCGGACCCACAGAGCCCTCCCTGGCCCGTTTCCCCCTCTCAGACGCTTCATACCTGCCCATCACCAGCAACTCGCATTCCCGGCTCCTTCCCATCGTCAGGCATGCCTCGCAATACGCACAGACTCTGCCGCACGACGCACAGCTCGTGCAACGCAACTGCTCCTCGCCGCTGCCGCAGCGCAGGCAGCGGCTGCGCCCCCGGGCGTCAGCCCGCCCACTAGTGGCGGCGACCGCTCCGCTAAGGCGCACGCGCCCGAGCAAAGCCGCCAGCTGCACCGCTTCGCTCCAGCTGGCTCCTGCCACCGGCGCGCTAGCGCCCTCAAGCAGGGCGCGCGCTTCTCCGCTAAGCAGCGCACGTCCCTGCAGCAGCCCGGCGGCTATGCTCGCCGACGCCGTCACCTGCTCCATGCCTCTCTCCGCTGCGCTACCTTTCAGCTTACCTCGGCCGTCTCGCGGCCAATACTCCGCTCGCTCCAGCCACCCCATCCGATCCGGCGAATCTTTAACCTTCTCGCCGACCCGCTGCCCAATGCCTTTTACCCCCCTTTCCGCCGAAAGGTATTCTTTATGCACACGTTGTATCATTTGAGCCAAGTAGGCCAGCGCTTCCTTCGAACCTGCACCACTCCCCGACAACTCCTTACTTAAGACATACTTTCGGCTACCCCTCACACCCGGCCGGTAATCCCAACCCTCAGCAACCCGGCATGCCCAGCCTAACGGCAAAGGCTCGCTCCAAAACCATCCTGCATCTGCCCGCTCTTGGCAGCCCCCTCCTTCGAACCAATACCAGTAATCCACTTGCGGCTCCAACGTCATTTTTGCTTCCCATCCAGTGCCTTTATGTACGATATACACCCACGCCTTCATGCCCGACTCTCCTCCAATCTCCGATTGAAATCAACAAAAAAAGCACACCCGATAACGCCCGTAAGGCGTCTCAAGTGTGCTTCACTCTTCATTCATCTCTATAATGGAATTATAAGTCAAAACGGCATCTTCGACAAGTCGGCCGGGTTTTGCAAATCGACAAGCACTGCGTGATCTGACTCCGACACAATGCCTTCAGCCTGCAGCATCCACATGAGATGCACCGCAGTGCTTCCGGCTGGCTGCGAGCGCTTACCACTTGCAATGCCTTCTTGCTCCTGTTCTTTTACTGCAACTGCATGAATGTGCACCTGCTCGCCCCTTCGCTTCCATCGCTCTACAATAGCCATCGTCTCCTCCGATGCGCCGGCATCTACCACCGTGAGGCGGATATCCCTGCCCAGCCAACGGGAGAAGGCATACAGCATTCTTAAATACCATTCCATATTTTTCCCGGCCTGCCCCGCAATGAGCACAAAATGCTTCTCCGTCCGGGACCGCCTCTGTCCGATCCAAAAAGCCAGATGCACGAACAACGCCGCAACAGCATAACAACCGATGATGAGAAGGATAAGCTCCACTGTCGGCACCTCCTAATCGTTTTGCCATGCAAAACCATTTCGTCAGCATACCCTTGCCACACTATATGCCGCTAACCGCCCATCGGTTACGGCTTTCAGGGACAAGTGGAGCACAATTTGAGGAAACGTACACCATTCGACAAAAATACGAGCCTTCTCACCAAAAATACACTCTTGCTCAATTACCATAATATGCTATCATTTTTGTACACGTATATTCATATCGTTGATATGATGGCCTGCATTATGAAGGGGGAGTGGAAAAGTCCTTATAGCCCGAACCGGGCCCAATGATCATATAGATAAAAGGAGAGTGAACGGATGAAGAAAATGAAGAGGCCTCTATCTATTGCTTTAGCTTTGCTAATGATGTCTTCCTTAACACTCGGCTCCATTGTATTTGCAGAAGGACGGGCGAATGAGCAGGAAGCTTCTATAGAGAGCTTGAATGCGCAATCACTGCCGGAAGATGTATTAGAAGATGCGACCGCTGCTGTATGTACCAGCTACTCTAAGCATTTTGGGGCGATTGACCAGCAGGAGCCAGGCGTTCCGTTTATCAAAATAAATGGAGACGGCACTGCAACGGCCACCTTTAAAACGAATAAAGACTGCGTAGAAGTGACATTCTCTGCGTATACGTACGAAGGCTCGCCTACGCCTTACGAAAATCAGAAGCATTTTTCCAGCAATAGTGTCCAGTTGAATAACGCCGGCAATTATTCGCTCGACATTTCATTACCTCAATGTGGTTTAAGCCAATTGGATCTTTATGCAGGACCCACTCAATTCACTTTGAACCCGGGATACGGGCATGACCATTTGACTTTAAGGTATCATCTATTATACAACGCAGGAAGTTGTCCAGAACCGACTCCGACACCTACGAGCACGCCAACTCCTACGCCTACGGAGACACCAACTCCTACACCTACGGAGACACCGACTCCGACACCTACGAGCACACCAACTCCTACGCCTACGGAGACACCAACTCCTACACCGACGAGCACACCGACTCCTACGCCTACGGAGACACCAACTCCTACACCGACGAGCACACCGACTCCTACGCCTACGGAGACACCAACTCCTACACCGACGAGCACACCGACTCCTACGCCTACGGAGACACCAACTCCTACACCTACGAGCACGCCAACTCCTACGCCTACGGAGACACCGACTCCTACACCTACGAATACGCCTACTCCGACACCTACGAATACACCTACTCCGACACCTACGAATACACCTACTCCGACACCTACGAGCACGCCTACTTCAACACCTACGAATACACCTACTCCGACACCTACGAGCACGCCGACTTGGACGCCTACAAGCACACCGACATCCACACCTACGAGTACGCCAACTGCGACACCGCCATTGGAGACGCCGTCTGCTACGCCAAGCGAATCACCTACGCCTACTCCGGTGGAGTCGACCGCTCCTACTCCTACGCCAACTATCATAACGGTTGAAGAAGAGGAAGTGCCAATTGGCGGAGGCACGGATGGGGGTGAAGAAATCATCGATCAATCTACCGATGAGAATAATCCGGAACAATCCGTTCCGATCGACAAGTTGCCTAAGACTGGAGAAAATAGTCCTGTTCCATACTATTTGTTAGGTTCCTTTATTCTCGTAACTGGCTTAGCCACTCTTCGGAAGAGACGGCGCAATAACGAATCTTGAGGATGGTATTAGCGAAGTAATGCCATCCATATAAGCAACAACGAACAAAGCCCTTGGAGCAAGCGATGCTTGCCTCAAGGGCTTTGTTGCCATTGATTAAATGGATTCATACCTATTTATCGTTAAAGCGTAACCCAGCCAAACTTAATGGAATTGATAACGGCCTGCGTGCGATCGTCGACTTCCATCTTCTGCAGAATGCTGCTAACATGGTTTTTAACCGTCTTCTCGCTAATGAACAGATACTCGCCGATCATCTTATTGCTCTTGCCCTCCGCCATCAAACGAAGTACTTCCGCCTCACGACGTGTTAATGGGCTATCTTCAGTTGCAATATATTTAACGCCTGGCTCCTTCGCTGCTGCTGCGCCAGAAGCAACGCCCATCTCATCCAGGTACGTCATACGGCGTAGCTGGTTAATGAGCTTGCCTGTCACCTTCGGATGAATGTAGGAATGTCCGTGATGTACAGAGCGGATTGCGTTAATGAGCGACTCAGCCTCCATATCCTTCAACAAATAGCCTGTCGCACCTTTGCGAAGCGTCTCAAAAACATAGCTTTCATCATCGTGAATCGATAGAATAATAACCTTAACGTCCGGGAACATCCCCTTCAGACGCTCTGTGGTGACAACTCCCGTCTCAATCGGCATGTTGATGTCCATGAGTACGATTTCTGGAATGGTATGATTGCAGAATTCCAATACCTGAATGCCATCACCGCATTCGCCTATTACTTCTATATCGTTTTCCATATTAAGAATGCGCTTTAATCCTTCACGAAAAAGCTGATGGTCATCAGCCAATAGAATCTTAATCTTAGTGGAACTGCTAGCCGATATCTGGTTCATTATTCTCATTCTCCTTTCTATGTTCGGAAGTTGCTGGAATGTCTATTACAATCTTCGTTCCCTGCCCAGGTTTTGAGTCTATTACCATCCTTCCCTCGATCAATTCCACGCGCTCCCTCATGCCAACCAGGCCAAAATGGGAATTGCGGCTGGTAGGCTGATCGTCCAAGCCTACCAGAAAGCCATTCCCGTTATCCTGAATCGTCAACGTAATAAGCTGCGGGCTGTAGCAGATGTCCAGAGATACATGGGAAGCGTTCGCATGTTTCAGTATATTAGAGAATGCTTCCTGCACCATCCGGTAGATGGCTGCCTCCATGGCGGAAGGCAGCCGGATTTCCTTCCCCGTCAGCTCGAATACGGTATGAACCCTGGCCTTCTCCTCGAAGTCCTGGGCGAATTTACGCAGCGTAGGCACCAGACCAAGATCGTCTAGCGCCATTGGACGAAGGTTAAATATGATCTTTCTAATTTCCTCAAGTCCGGAACGCACCTGGCTCTTCAGATCCACCAGCTCATCCTGCACCAGCTCGAACTGCTGCTTGATGAGCATGCGCTCCGCAATCTCGGTACGCAGGACGATGTTCGCAAGCGACTGCGCAGGGCCGTCATGAATCTCCCTCGCAATGCGCTTTCGCTCCTCCTCCTGCGCCAATATGATTTTCAATCCCAGTAGCTGCCTGGTCTTGGCTGATTCAATAATGCGTGTAACCTGATTCAAATCCCCCGACAAATACTCCAGTACCACATTGATCTGGGAGCCGATCATCTCCGCACGCTCAATCGATTTCTCGACATTGCGCACCCGCTTCTGAAGATCATCCCTGCGAGATTTCAAATAATTTTCTTTCTCGCGATAAACCATAAGGTCCAGCTGGATCTGAGTCGCCTTCTCGTAAGCGGACTTAATATCTTCTTCCTTATACCGCACGAAGTCTCGGCTGACTTCCGTCAGACGCATACGCGCGCGCCGGTACTCCTGTTCTAACTGATCTACCTTATCGATCGTCCGGACTGTCTCCTGAAGCACCTGTTCAAGCTCAGACTCCAGCGCTTCCAGCTCCGTTCGTGCCGATTCGCATATTTCATAGATTTGATATTTGCTATCCTCCATGACTTGAATGGCATTCGAGATTACTCTATTAATATCGACCGTAAGGTGATCCACTGCGGCTAGGCACTCCCCATCGAAAAAGGATATTCCTCTTTATAATACCACACTTTATCCGTATTCCGTCTAGCTATTCTATGGTAACTTTTTTGGCTTTCTCATCGTAACCGACTTTGAAGCCCAGCTTCTCCGAGAACAATCGGACCGGAATCAGCGTTCTGCCATTACGCGTAAATGGCGCTACATCCGACGTATACCGCACGCCGTTCAGCATATAATCCTTCTTACCAATCGTCATCTCGATCATTTGGCTTCCACGCAGCACGGTTACTTTCCGTGTCTTATCATCGTAGAGCACCTCGGCACCCATCGCTTCCGAGACAAAACGCAACGGCACATAAGTCGAGCCCTGCTGAATGAGCGGAGCCGCCTCCAGCTTAATACCTTTGCCATTAACAGATGCATTCGTGTTGCCTATATTCATGACGATTGACGATCTTGCCGGTTCCTTCACAGTTGCCGCAGTACGAAGGACGATATTATCAATCGCAATAGCACCGGAAGGCGCCTTCTTATCGCTGTTTTGATCAATGGTCACCACATAAATGCGCTTCAGCTTGGCCGGGAATGCGATGCCTGCGCTACCTACGTCGATTTTGACGTTTTTCCAGCCATCCCAATTCAGTTCCTTGGCTACGTCCAGCAGATGGGTCTTGCCGCTTGCGTCAACCACTTCGGCCCTTACCCAATTCTTGCTGTTATCGCTGAATACGTCCATCGTCATTGAGGTTGGCGAACCGGCTAGCGTTACGCCATTGGTTCCGAATACCGCGTAGGAAGCCCTTGTCCCTGTTCCTGCCGAGAAGTCATACGATATTTGGAGGCCACGGCTCGTTTGGTCCGGCAGGTCGCTAATGAGCTTCACGCCGCCTTTTGTCGTGTCCGCAGGCGTCACTTGCGAAGTGATCCCATAGCGTGACACTTCAAAGTCTTCGACGACAACCGCTTCTTCTCCTTTAACGAACGGAATCATTGCTCCATATCCATCGTAGCTGCCGACCGCATAACCTGTAGTCGATTTGCCGTCAACGCTGTTAACGGTAATGGCACCGTTCTGATACGTTCCCTCGAAGCCAACAAATTCCCACTTCAAGGAATCTCCTGTCAGGTTGTACGTTTTGCCGTTTTTCAGCTTCACCGTAATGGGCACGCTCACCGAGCTGCCTGGCGACAGCATGCCGGCAGAAGTATTAATTTTCATCGAAGCAATTTGATCTTGGCCAATAACCTCGACCTCATATTTGGCTTCCACATTGCCCGATTTGGCTGTAAATGTAGTTTTGCCAATTTTGCTCGCCGTAAATGCATTTTGCTCAAACTTGCCAACCGCAGCTGATGAAGTCCATGTCAGCGTCGTTGGATCCACTGTGATCGGATTGTAGTATGTATCATACGCGCTTACCGCATATTTGGCTGTCTGGCCGAGCAACATAATATTGGAACCATAGACGGACATGCCTCTTATCGAACCTTGAGGAGCGGTTGTAAAGACGCCGATTCCGTTCGATACGGATCGCTGCGAGCTCTCCTGCGTCGGATGAGCCAGCTGCAAATTCGTTGTGCCAAGCGGACGTTCGGTCATCGTAGTCGAGCCGCCTCCGTCCATATTAACGCCTTTATGTACGCCTAGCTGAACCATGATCTGCTGAAGCTCTCTCAAGCTTAATCCGGTATTGCTGCCGGATCTTTCGCTTGTAATCATGTACACCTTTGTTCCGTCCTTGGAGTAGCCAATTCCGGTACGAGATGTAAAGGATGAACCGCTTACACCTTGAATATCTCTGGAGAATGAAGAAGCGGCTCCATTATCGACGAGAAGCGTATGTCCGCCGACTAGCATTTGCAGAGTCGAAGTATCGACAGGCTGCTTCGTCGTCTGTGAGACAAGCGTATAATCCGATGTGACGGCTTGACCTACTTGAATATTCGCTTTGATGAAAGCGGCAGCTTTGCCGTGTCCCCGCAAAATATAGCCGTCTGCCGGAACTGCGCCAGCAATCTGTTCGTTTTCGCTGATCTGCTCCACGATACCATTGCGAACGAGAACCTCAGTCGGCTTTGTTGCAGAATTTCTTGGTCTCTCCGCTCCGCCCCAAGCGCTTGTGTAGATGAACAGGTTGTCTACATGACTATAAGTCACGCCTGCAATCTCCGGCGTATAAGTCGATTGGTTGAGGCCTTCAATCGCGAACGTCTGACCGTTCTCCGCCGTAACCGTTCCGCTGAAGGTAAATGCATCAATCATCGGCTTGCGGTCTGTCGTCATAGCGAATGCGTACATGCCATTCAGTTTCGATGGGCTGACCATTAGAGAGCCGCTTGTCACTTGCGCGCCCAGAGGCGCTCCTTCATTCGCCATTACGAACACATCACCGTTAATTCCGGCAACCGCTCCGCTTTCTTTTGTCATGTTCAAAATATTGTTTCGCTGTCCGACGCTATTATTCCTGCCGCTCATGGCATTTAATGTTACATGCGGATTCGTGAGATCCACTTCAATGACATGCACATCGGTTTTGACAGCCTTATTGCTTCTGGTTGTATGCCATACATAATCCATACGCTTAGCGCCCGCTGTAATAATCTGTGACTGCTTAAGCTTCAAAACAGGCGCTGCGTTTGCCGCCTCCGCCTGTGATACGATAAAGGATGCTCCGTTCCCCGGAAGCAATCCGGCAATAGGTTGTGCCAATAGGACTCCGCTTACTGCGATAATGACGACTCGTCTACTCACTCTGCTCTTCTGCCGACCAATGCTGTCTGATCGCTTGCTCATAATTCTAGCAACTCTCCCATCTCTATGTAACTACTTAGTATAGACTACAAGAATGGGTTTAAAGTTTCGTCCATAAAAGACTGCTATCACTATTGACCAAGCGATAGATATTAGCTATATATGCCTTTCTTAACAGCATTCAACTCTTCCAATAAGACCTGTCCCATAAAAATAGGACCTTATGCCCGGGATGCGTTCCCGCGAGCTAAGGTCCTATTCAATCCAATTACTGTGTCAGAAATTCCGCTTTCTCCAATAGACGCATAATCATAACCGCGCCTTCTGCCCTTGAAGCGTTCGTCGTCGGGCTAAGCGTTGTATTCGTTTTGCCATTGATAATGCCCAGGTAGACAGCTTCTGCCATATTGGTCTTCGCATAGGCACTCACCTTGGTGCGGTCTGTATACTTCTGGAGATACGAGTCAGCCGAGCTAGGCAAGCTTACGCTCATGCCGGTTACCTTCGCCGCACGCATCATCATAGCCGCCATTTCCTGACGTGTAATGAAGTTATTCGGTTTAAAGGCTGTGCTGCTTGTACCATTTACGATGCCTGCTGAAGCCGCTGCTCCAATGTAAGCGCCCATGACCGTATCGGCATTCACATCCTTGAACTTGGCTGCAGCCGTACGATTGCCTGCCAAGCCCAGTCCTTTGGCGATATACGTGGCGAATTCACCGCGTGTAATCGGCTTGTCCGGCTCATAGGTGGACGCGGTGCGTCCTTCTACGATGAACTTCTGGCTCATTAATCGCACATAATTTTGCGCCCAATGATTAGATGAGATATCGCTGAATCCCCATGTATTCGACACAAGCGCATAAGCGCCGTTTCCTTTTTGCTTAAAGGTAGCTTGCATGGTTCCATTTACTCTTTGGAATATAGTTGGAACATGTGACAGGGTACCTGTAGTAGGATCAAACCATACAATGATGGATTGGCCCGGATTCATACCGGATGTAATCTTCATTGTTTTGAAGTTATATCCGCTAAAATTAGTAACTTCCTGTTTGTTTGTTCCGTTTACAACATTTACTTCAAAGTAAAGCGGATCCGATAGAATCTCCGTTGCAACAGAACTATTAATCGCTGTTGTCAGAGCTTGCGTTTTTGATGAACGTCCTGTATCAATGGCTATCAAAAGATGATTGGTTGATCCACTACCGTTCAGCGCTCTAGACAACTCTGTAAAGTTCAATGTCTTCAGCGGAAGCTCGAACAACGTGTCCCCTAGCTGAACAACGAAGGTCACATTACCGCCCTGTCTATTCGCCATCTCAAGTGCTATGACCGGTACTGCAACAAGTGCAGCTTTTTCATGGTCAGGTACTTTAAATACGATACGCGGACTCGTAATGCCAGCATCTCTGGACGTCGTCACAGCAGCTATAAACTTCTCGTTGACCAGCGTATAACGGTTCGCCGATACACCTGCTGGTGAGGTATCGTTAGATGTGGTCGCAGCAGACAGCAAGATTCTAACACCGCCGCCATCGGCAGCCTCGTAATCGCCGGTCAAGCTATCCAGAATCGTTGTCTGGTTCGCAACATTGGCGTTATTGAAAACATTAACCGTATTGCCCGATATGGAACGGAGCCCGTTGGAATTGCTTAAATACGTCACTTCCGCTTTTTCGCCCACTTTGGCTGCGTTATCCAGTGTCAGAATGACCGTACTTCCTTCCACTTTGACGCCTGTCACCAACCGAACCATATCTTTAACTCTTACCACAAAGAAAGTATTCGACGGTACGTAAGACGGATCAAGCGTCTCGCTGAAGGAAATCGTCAGCTGATTGCCTTTCAGGATGGCTCCAATCATCGAGATGCTTCCTGTATTGCCGCCGCCTGTTCCGCTCGTAATCGACAAGCTATTGAATGAAGCCGCTGCATTGCCGTAAATATCCTTCGTAGTGCTGCTGCTGCCGTAATAGGACACTCTCATCGTCGATGGATTCGAAATGGTAGCGCTCAGTGTCAATATAACAGAGTCGCCGGACAACGTGACGTTCGTGACGGACTTGGATTGACTATCAGCTTGTACGCTGAACTGGAATGTGCCTGGCGTTGTTGTGGTATTGAGCGCCCGATTGTATCGGATCGATACCATGTTGCCTGAAGCCGCTACGCTCTGTATCTGCGGAGCGCCTGTCGTGCCTCCTGTGCCGCCTCCGCCGCTGCTTCCCGAATTGGCCAAGTAGTTGCTGAAGGATGAGACATGGTTGCCGGATACGCCGATAATCGGATAGCTGATCGGGCTATAAGAAATATGCACCTGTTGGCCGCTTGGAATCGAGCTGAACAGGTTCAGTGTAATGGTATTGCCGTTTTGCGTTAATGTATTGGCGCTATAATTGACGCCGCCCACCGTAATCGTGAATTGACTGTACGCATAAGCATGCGGCTTCATCAGCTCTTCGCTGAATCTTAACGTAACCGTCGTACCCGACGCCGTAGCGCTAGAGATGACAGGGCTCGTATTTGAAGCGCCATTGGAGATATCCACATTGTTCAAAGTATCTGCTGCATTGTCCGACAAATCACGGATTTGCGGATTGCCTGGCTTCGTGTAAGACAACGTCACTTTTTGATTAGCAGTCACGCTGCTCGCCAAGGTTACAAATACGATATTCCCTTCAATCTTCACACCCGTTACGTTGCGCGGCAATCCCGCTACGGTAACGTAGAAGCTGGCCGCAGACGGCTTTAAGCTTTCTTTCAACGGCTCATTGTAGATCAGTCGAATCGTCGATCCGCTAACTTCCGTTCTGGAGATAGACGGAGGCGTAGTATCTGCGCCTCTCGTCAAGAAGGTCCACTGGTATTCATTCAGAATGCCCGCAAAATCATTGCCCGCCAAGTCTGTAACGGCTCCCTCGTCAATGTTTACAAAGTAACGTGTATCCAGTGACAACGCGAATCTGCCAGGAATAATGATAATGCTTTTATTGTCTTCAGGATCAACATAGTAGGACGCTGCAATCGTGCGGTTGCCTTCCTCAAGCTTGGTTATAAATTTAATTTGTTTGATCGAATCCGTTGATACCATGATCGGCTTATCGAATGTTGCTTTGAACGTATCGTTGACCTCTACTACATTCGAATTGTTAGCTGGTGTAAGGCTGACTATGTTTGGCTTCTTGTCATCCTGTGTCGCTATGAAGGACCATCCGCTGGAACTGGAGATACCCGTGAAGAAATTGCCCGCCCCGTCTCTAATTGCACGGTTGCCAATCGTGACATAGTATCTCGTGTTATTCACAAAAGACTTTGCCGCATCACTGGAGGATACATGGCTCGTTGCGTCAATCGTCAGCTCTTTTGTCCCTGCGCCTTTCACACGTGTAGACGTGATCGGAATGGAACGGAAGAGCGTACCGCTATTGGCATGGCGGATCTCAATATCGCCGCTGTTCAAGTATACTTCTTTGTTAAAGGTTAACGTCAGCTTGCCGTTCAAATTCGTCAATGTGCCGCTTCTGGTTGGCGAATAGGTCGACACGTTTGGAGGCGATGTATCATTGCCAAATCCGGTCGTGAAATTCCAAACCGTAGCGGAGCTTATGCCATAGAACCACTGACTCGCATTTGGATTCGGCCTGGAGAATGCGCCTGGCTCGATCCACACGTAATAAGGCGTGTTCGGTGCCAAGGTACTCGGTTTAATCGTCACAGAGTTAAAATCCACTTTTACAGCGCTCGACGTAGCAAGAATACGTTGTACAGCTACGTTGTCGCTTACTCTACGGATCTCAATGTACTTGTTAGAATTACTTTGAACCTGCTGGTCAAAGCGAATTGTCAGCTCAGTGCCACTAGTTGGAACAAGAGTTGCGTTCTTTGCAGGGGAAAAGGGATTGCTGTTTGCCAAATTAACAGGCGCTGACCCCGTTGTGAATGTCCAAGTCATGCCGGCAAAAGTATTGCCTGATGAATCCTGAAAGTTGCTTCCAGAAATACGCACACGATAAGTTGTCTTAGGCATAAGTGCCCCGTCCGGCGTAATCGTGATATAAGACGTTCCGCTTCCGGTTACGCTGGATGATGTCACTGGAATATAACGATTATCCTCTGTCGATTCCAGAACAATGTCTCCGCTTGCTGCATAAACAGGCTTGCTGAAGGACATCGTAATTGGACTTGTAATGGAGGCATTATCGCCCTCCGGACTCCGGTACGTATACTGCGGTCTCGTATTGTCTTCCACGAGCACCGTACGGAAGCGCCAGGTTGTCGCATCCTGAATCCCCAAATAAGACGCTCCATTGGAGTCGTTCACAAAAGCACCTTGGTCGATCAACACATAATATTCAGTGTTCAGTTCGAACTTGCCTCCGAGCGAACTAAGCGCCGGGGTGATCGTCGCTTGATTGCCGGATATCGATACTCTGCCGCTTGTAGCGCCGATCTTCTCAATTAGAGCATTGTTTTCCGTTTTGTATATGTAAATGCTTGTTGATGAAGCGCCCAGTTTGACATTTTCGTCGAAGGTCAGACGCAAGCTCGTGCGCAGCGGCACATTGTCCAAATTTTTGCCGGGGAAGAAGCTTGTAACAACAGGACCTCCCGGCGCTGCCGAAACGTTCTCGGATGACGACCAGCCAGGCAATGCGAATTGAAGTAGCATAGCAATAGATAAGAATAAGGACAACTTGCGCATACGATACATAATGTTCACTCCTCAAATATACACTCGTACCTTATTTTTCGGTCTGAATGCATGAAAATGTTAGGTTCGCACACTTTTTTGTGCCGATAGCCCTATAGTCATAACAAAAATAAAAGCCATTTCACCCATCAGTACAAGTGACGGGTAAAACGACTTTTAAGTTGCGCATGCGCACTATTATTTTCCAAAAGGGATTATAGGCCAGCTCCTGCTTTAAGCAGCTCGGCTTTGTCTACACGCTCCCAAGGAAGATCCACGTCTGTACGTCCGAAGTGGCCGTAAGCTGCAGTTTGAGCGTAGATTGGACGACGAAGGTCCAGCATCTTGATAATGCCAGCAGGACGAAGGTCGAAGTTGCTAGTGATCAGCTCAACCAGCTTCTCCTCAGACACTTTGCCTGTACCATACGTATCGACATTGATGGAAACCGGCTGTGCTACGCCAATTGCATAAGCAAGCTGGATTTCGCATTTGTCAGCCAGACCAGCCGCAACGATGTTTTTCGCAACGTAGCGAGCTGCGTAAGCAGCGGAACGGTCGACTTTTGTAGGATCCTTGCCGGAGAATGCGCCGCCGCCATGACGAGCGTAGCCGCCGTAAGTATCAACGATGATTTTACGGCCTGTAAGACCGGCATCGCCTTGAGGACCGCCGATAACGAAACGGCCTGTAGGGTTGATAAAGTATTTGGTTTGCTCGTCCAGCCATTCAACTGGAACAACCGGTTTAATAACATGCTCCATGATGTCGCTTTGGATTTGCTCCAGCGTTATTTCTTCCGCATGTTGAGTCGATACGACAATAGTATCTACACGAACTGGCTTGCCGTCTACGTATTCAATCGTTACTTGCGTTTTGCCGTCCGGACGGAGGTAGGCAAGCGTCTCGTTCTTGCGCACTTCGGACAAGCGGCGAGCGATACGGTGCGACAATGCGATTGGCAATGGCATCAGCTCAGGTGTCTCGTTAGTAGCGAAACCGAACATCAGACCTTGGTCGCCTGCGCCAATATCTTCATTCTCTTGCTTCATGTCTTTGCCATCGCGTGTTTCAAGAGCAGCATTAACGCCTTGAGCGATGTCAGCGGATTGCTCGTTCAACGATGTTAGAACGGCACAAGTGCTGGAGTCGAAGCCGTATTTCGCGCGTGTATAGCCAATTTCCTTAATCGTACGGCGAGCGATCGCCGAAATATCAATATAATCCGCACGGCTGCTGATTTCGCCAATAACAAGCACGAGGCCAGTCGCTACCGAAACTTCGCACGCTACGCGCGCATTAGGGTCTGCTTCCAGGAATGCATCAAGAACGGCGTCCGAGATTTGGTCACAAATCTTATCCGGGTGTCCCTCCGTTACTGATTCCGATGTGAATAAGTGGCGTCCTTTAACCGACATCCATATCAACCTCCTACAACCTTAGTATTAAATAAGTGCGAATGTTCTACACAAAAAACGAACCTTTCCCACGAAGGAAAAGGTTGTTAGACAACTCTTCTTCTAAAAATTTATGATACCGAAAATGTCGCTTGGTGTCAATGGACGCCTCATTTGCCAATTATAACTGGAAGCCCCCGTTTAACACCTGTTCAGCCTGCGCGACAAGCCGACGAGTGATCTCTCCGCCTACAGAACCGGCTTGACGAGTAGAGAGCCCTGACCAATGTACGCTTCCGCCTTGACCGGACACGGAGCCTAGCTCACCTGCAAACTCAGTATCGGCACCATTAGAAGAATATCCGCCTGTCATCAGACCGAATTCTGCTGCAATTTCGTATTTCATTTGGTTAAGTGCGGCTTTACAGTTGGGCACAACCACTTTATTGGAACGACTCATTATACATGCACCTCCGTGAGGAATGGATTACACCCCTATTGTGCATCCATCCTCTTGGCTTCAAGCGTATAACTTAATGGTACTTGGAGAAATTTATAGCATGTAAGGGATAAATATATACGACCAAAAAAAAGCTACCCCAATACATCATTGGGATAGCTTGTAGAACTTGCCTTTATTATTTGATTGTATAATTACCTTTTACGAGAACGGTCAGAATATTCGTCTCATTCGGGTGTCCTTGAATGCCACGGCCATCACGCGGGAACCATATCAAGTGATTCGTCGGCACGTCCTTGCCGCTCTTGATATCCACACCGCCTGTCAGATCCGAGATACCATTCGTATCGGAGCTATAGGCCACCGCTTTGCCTACGCGGACGACCACTTCAGCACCAGCTGAAGCCATCAGTGTTTTGCCTACAGGCACCTCTACGACCTCCAGCTTGACGCTGGCGCCAGTCTCCCCAGAGTTACCGTTATTATTTCCTGTATTGCCGCCACCGTTCAGCTTGGCAATCTGCTCGTCTACATAGCTCTTGGTCACAACAGGATCTTCAATCGTTCCCGGTGTAACGGCTGAGTTCGCTTCAAGCGGCTTCGCCAGAACCATTCCGGCCCAGACACCTGCTGTCACTAACACAGCCGCTCCCATTACTTTCAACATCTTCTGTTTCACTCTAGCAGTCTCCTCTCCGTCTAGTATCCTATACGTACTAGGATACTAGATTTCAGGGGGATTGGGTAGTTTAATCGTTTACTGTACCCCATTGCATGTTTTGCGATGCGATCAATGTTTTGAATCCTTGGAACGAGTCGTAGATGTTGATCGTGAAGCCTTTTGCGTACTCGTTTTTGTGAGTAACCAGTTGATTTTGGAATACGAACTCTTTTTGCAGCTTTTTACCTACAACCAGTTCGTCTTTGTTATTGTCTTTGCCAAGAGCCAGTTCTTTCGTGAATACGATATCTTTATAATCGTTATCCACAAATTCAAATATCAACTTGTGCTCTTCAGCAAATGCCCGATCAGCATCTTCCGATTCAACAAGATCATATTCAAATGAAACTTTTACGCTATCAATCGCATAGCCATCCGATGCATGCATAGTAGCTACAACATAACGAATGTCTAACGAGTTATTCATGAATCCAATCTTTTTCAAGTCTTTTTGTACTGCAATTTCTTTAATTGCATAATCTGTAAATACTGGCTTCACCACAGCGGTCCCTTTATCATCTGCCAGTTTAAAAGCTTCGCCAAAATAGAACGAAATCTTATCTTTCTCGAAGTTTCTAGGCACCTTCGTCCACGCTGAGATGACTACTTTGCCATTTGGCATCACTTTTTCTTTGTATTCACTGAATGTCAGATCGATAATCGAATCATTCTGATTCTGAATATAACCAGCTAATTGTGCCGGATTAATTGCTCTACGCTCTTTATTGGTATATTCAACCTCAGCATAGAAGAAATCACTACTAGTGCCTTTGTACAAAGCAGATTTTACAAATCTTACTTCAGCGCGTTTTCCGAGACTTGTAATGTTGTACGCTTCGTTGCTGCCTAGTTCTATAGCTTGAGTAGGCGCATCAACAGAGAAGATGTGAATTTGTTTTTCATTTTTCTTGTCTGCATCTGTCTCATTCATGACAAATTCGATTTTACTTATTACCTGCGTATAAGGCACCTCTGTGTAAGCAACTACTTTATAGCTTTGATTTGGTCCTACAGTCGTTACATCATCCAGAACAACAATTGTAGATTTCGCTGGATCAATTTTAACACCGTCTACAATGAAATGTCCGCCAAGTTGAAGCTTCGATTTCGCTTGCGTTGTAGTATTTTTGAAGGTAAATTCTGCTACGACCAGATCCGTTAGGTCGTTAGGCGTACGCTGGATCGATTCTTGTCTTACTTCATATCCATTGTATTGTGCAACTGCACTGCTTTGCTCTCCAGTTGCTGTTTTCACAGCTACGGCAAAATTGCTCAGGAAGCTGCTCTTGCTTTCTTCGCCACCATTTTTATAGAAAACAACAATCTCACTGGTCTTCAGAATACTGCTGTTCGGAATTTGTCCAGAAAGCTGAATCGATTGTTTGATTTTAGGGAGAAGTACTACTTCAGCGTCTGAATCTCTGGTTAATGGATAGAGGTAACCTTCTTTAGTTTTCAGATAAAATTCCAACGCAGGTAAAGGCAATTTTGTGGAACTTGTATTCTCCAAGACAAATTGAGTAGAAAGCTGTTCGTGATTAGCTGCTAAGCTAACAAAGCTGTCTCCTGCTGTAACGTTAAGTGTATTGCCACCCAGATACAACGCTTTTGTTACGTTTGGTTTAACTGCAACCGTTGGCTTAAGTGCCGGTAGATCAAATACACCAATTGGCAAGTTCGTTTTACTTTGCTCTTCCGTCGTAGACAATACTAATGAGAATTTGCTTGAAAGATTTTTCAATGGTATGGCTACGGAAAGTGTAATCATCTTGGTTTCGCGAGCTTTAAGCGTAATGTTAGATGTGTTCTTGTCGAATGCAAATACGCTTCCGCCATCAATTTGTGCAAAGTAGTTCACAGGAGTCAGGTCCACAGAACTTAAGGATAAATTCTCAAGTGAATAATCAACGGTCAAGTAGCCGTACTGGCTATCCTTGTAAAGCGTATACTGCTTCACTTGACCTTTTAGCTTATTATTGCCGAATAACATTTCTCTAACACCATATGAAGCGGTAGAACCTGTTCCCGAAGCGTTTAAAGTGCCTAATTTGTTCTCATAATTAGCACTTGAAAAATCCCATTTAATTAAATCAATGCTCAAATCAGCAAGCTTGGTTTGGTTATCCACAGATGCATAATATGTAAGATACGTGGTCCCCTTAGATGGTGCTGTTACTTTGGTTTTGTCCGTTTCTTTTAATTTGGTTGGATACGTTTTACCGGACTTGGACTTAATTTTTGCCCAATAATCCAGCAATTGAAGACTATTCGAAGAATCATTCTGGATCGCGATCGTAAAAGATGCTAGTTTTCCTTGTTCTTGTGTTACAAGCTGTGCATCATAAAGGATTGCTTGCACGTTAGAGGCGATAGTGGTGGTTGGTTTCTTAGATGTCGCAGTAGCTGCTGCTTCAATGCGATTATTCGGTGCAATCGTATATCCAATCAGCAGACTAAGTACTAGACATAGCTGTATGACTCGACTGCGCTTCTGAAAATAATGATTCAATGAGACCCCTCCTAATCTTGGTATTAAATTAGACGCATAAGCCGTTTAATTTGTTGCGTTTTACAAGAGTAATTTATTGAAAATAATAGAAAGAACCCCTTGGCATAAGCCAAGGGGTTCTTTCGTGTAGTTGTTAAGTCTTAGTCAACAACTTTAACTACGATGATGTAGTGTTTGTCAGCGATTTTCAGTGTCAGAGTTGCTTCACCTTTAACGCCGATGCTCAGATCGTTGTCTACTACAGTCAGGTCAGAAGAGATAACTTGAACTTTAGTAGCATCCAGTGTAGGGATGATTTGAACTTTGTCGCCGTATTGGTTGTAACCAACGAACACGCCGCCGTCAGCATCAGTACCGAACAACTTAGTAGTCAAGCTGTCGCCTGCTTTAACTGTTACAGCATTGTTGTTTTGGGCAACAGTGGATAGTGCTGGAGTAGTGTTAACTACTGTGAAGCCGATAGTTGCAACACGAGCGCTGTTTACTTTAACAACAACATTCTCGGATCCAACTTTAGCGCTTGTTACTGTTTGACCAGCAACAGATACTGCACCGCCAGTAGCGTCTGCATCTTCAAGAGTTACACCGCTGTTTACAACGGAAATGTAGTTGCCATTAACGTCTTTTTCGTAAACAGTGATTGTAGTGTTTGTAGGACCTTTACGCTTTTTGTCAGCTGTGTCAACGTTCAGGTCAAGAGCAGTGTCACCAGCAACTGCAGCGTAACCAGCGAAGTTTCCAGCTTTTACAAGGGAAACAGAGATAGTTCTTTCCATGGAGCCGTATTTCACTTTCAGGGAACCGGAAAGTGCTTCAGCGTCACTTGCGGAATAAGGATTCAGAACAATGTCAGCTTTACCGTCAACGATACCAACTGTTTGAACAACGTCTTTAGCAACGCCGTCAGCCAGTTTGTCTCTGTTGATGGAATAAGTAATTTCTGTTACTTCAGGAGAAGTAGGTTTGAATGTGTTGCCATATTGATCAAGTACTTCGAATTTAACTGTTTGAGCAATTGCGGAACCGATAACCAGTTTCGAGTTAGCTGCTTCAACTTTGATAGAAGTTGCTTTAGCTGCTGCTTTAACAGTGATTGTTACAGATTTGGAGATTTTCTTGTCGTCGCCGCCGTCAGCAGTCAGAACTACTGTTGCAGTACCAGCGCTTACTGGAGTTACCAGGCCAGCTTGGTCAACAACAACAACTGTTGGGTTAAGCGATCTGAAAGAAGCTGTGTATTGACCTGGGTCAACCACGTTGTTGCTTTGGTCAAGAACTTGGAAGCCCAGTACGCCAGTGTCACCAGCGAAGATGTCAAGCTTTTGGTCATCAATGTTGCCGATGCCTACTTTACCAAAAGAAGTTACTTGGGAAAGAGTTTCTTTAACGTTGATGATTGTGTTGCCAGTTTCGAAATCAGTGTTGTTCAGTTTAACGTTAACAACTGCGTAGCCAACGTTAACTGCTTCCAGATCACTTGCAACTTTAGTAGTGTCGGAAGTTTCGATAGTCAGGTCGCCAGGGATGCTGTAGTTAGCTGTAATGTCGTTGCCGTTAGCATCTTTAATTACAACTGGAACGTCAGAACCTTTAGCAACTGTTGTGCGAGCAAAACCAATGCTTGCTGCTGCTTGAGCAACATATTTGAAATCTTTGGAAGTCAGGTCAAGCGTGTAGTCGCCAGCTTTAGTTTTCAGGCCGTTAACTTCTACAACATACTCTTTATCGTTTGTAAGAGTGTCGATCAAAGTCAAAGTAACTTTGTCGCCTTCAACTGCTACTTTGTCGATAACTTTAATTGCGTATTGGTTGCCTTTTTCATGTACAGTGAAGTTTGTAGCTTTAGCAGCGCCAACTTCAGTGTTGAAGTCAAGAACAACAGTTGCACGGCTAGGAGCGATTACAGAGTCAAGAGTCAGCTCTTTAACTTCAAAGCCTTTCAGACCCAGGATTGTGCCCAGTTTCTTGCCAGTGCCAGTAACTTCAGTGTTCAAAGCTGTTACGATAACTTCGTAAGTAGCGCCACGAAGAGCGTTAGCAGCGAAGTCAGTGCCTTCAGCAACCAGTTTCTTTTCAACTGCTACTTTAGGAACGTCGTCATAGTCAGCTTCGATTTTCAGAGCGCGAAGAACGACAGCTGCGAAATGTTGGTTAGTCAGTGGAGCGTTGTAACCAAAAGTAGTTTCGGTTTTGCCGATCATCAGGCCTTCTTTTTTAGCCCACGAGATGAAACCATCGTAGAACGAGTTAGTTACATCAGTGAAGCCGTGAGTGTTAGCGTGCTCGGAAGCAGCTTTCTCTACGCCCAGAAGACGGGACAGAAGAACTGTCAAATCTTCACGTTTCCATTCTTTGTCTTCGTTAAGGTTTCCTTCAAGGTTACCTTTAATAACTCCGATTTCTTGCAGGTACTCACCAGCAGTTTGTTTCTCTGCTGCGGATGCTACAGCTGCGAACATGGAGAATACCATTGCGATCGCAACCAACAGGGATAAACTTTTCTTCATAACCTTTTTTTCTCCTCCTCTAAATTGCTTCGGTTGTTGAGAGTTTTGCTTGGATAATGAATTGCTCGTTTCCCTCATAGCCGATTCACCCCCTTCCCAGAGTAGAGCAGTAATTTGTATAAATGATGTCTACGCATGATCAACCCTATGTAATCTCATGTCGTAGAAACTTGTAAACCATGAAAGAATAGATGCTAGACTAGCTGCATCACTATAACATTATACAATGGGCTACCCGTACCGTAAAGAGGAACTTGTGAATTCATTCCATTTAAAATCGTTGCGCCCTCTCGACAACGTCATGTAATTAAACGTATGTCATCGTGAAAAGTTGCGATTCGTTCGGAAAAACTTTTCTGAGTTTTTTCTTAGACAAGCCGCGTCCTTAGCACGTTGTTAGTATAGCTTGTTCTATTCATGGAGTCGATGCAAAAGATTTTCCATGGATAAAAATGCTCTCTATAACTCTCGTACAAGCTCTATTGCGCATCAATGCTGAAAATTTTCGTAACATTGCACAAAAGAGGGATTGGCTCAGCGCCAACCCCTCTTCCAACACAGTAATTAATTGTATATCTTAGGAAGCTTCTTCATATCGTTCATCACGCGGGCCATAATAATTGCCGCATCGCTGCGAAGAAGTCTTGCTTTTGGATCGAATACGGATCCTTCTTTTGGATTTGTCGGATTAATGAGCTTGCCTTGAATAAAGTTTTTCTTTTGAATCGCTAGAACTGCAGGGATGGAGTAGAAATCGAAAGTTCCAGAATCCTTGAATATCTTATCCAGCGACTTCTTCGCTTTCGTCGCATCAGGCTCCATCTTCAGTTGAAGCGCTCTGGCAAGTATAACCGCCGCTTCCTGACGCGTGAGCTCCACATCCTCATCAAAGAAGCCAGGACGCTTGCCGTTGACGATACCTGCCCTTGCAGCCGTCTCAATATAACGGTAATCATAGATCGAGCTGGACTGATTTGCGTTCGTTATCGTCTCCGGATAATAGGAGAAATGCAGATCACCCTTGAAGTTTAACGGCAGATCCATAGCTCTCACGATCATACGGGTGAACTCGCCACGCGTAACGTAACGGTCTCCGCCGAACATGCCAACCGGATCAATGGCATTCATAATGCCTTTGGCGAAGATCGCTTCCATCGCTTCACGAGCGTACGGATGGTCCGTAATATCGTTAAAGCCGCGCGTCAGCTTAACGGCTACATAATAGCCGAACTTCGTAAACGGAACGGTAATGGTGCGTTTCTTCTCGTCTACAACACCGCCGATGTTTTCCCACTTACTGTTATAAGGGTCAAAACGGAATACCGTAATCGTCGTACCTGCACTTTGTACGACATTAGAGTCGTAGGTTAGCGTCAGTGAACCTGGCGCGCTTGGTACCAGTTCACGATCGAATTGTCCCCAGCGTGCTGCAAAGTTATCGGTGTACTTGTTCAGCAGGTTCGGGAACGGGAACGGATCTTGCCCCGTCGTAATCGGATCGTAAGCCGGGCTAGTCGGATCCGGATTATCAGCCAAGCCTCCGTCAATCCAGTAAAGCGGGCTTGCTTTAATAAATTGTCTTGCTTCATCCTGGAAGCGATAACCGATATGCAGGTTGCCTGCAGCTTGACTTGTCGCCGAGTAGTTCGGCGGCTGTCCTTCGTACAGATGCCTATCTACGATACCATCATTAGGATTCGCAATGGCAAACAATAAATCATTACCATTGTATACTTGCGTTGCATGACCAGTGGACGCGTTATATTCCGGTCTGATCAGTTGCGTGTTTTTGCTGAAGGTCAGCGTCAATGAATTGTTAAACAATTTGTGCGATGAAGCCATGGTCTCCATCATTTGTGCGCCTGGAATGTTCGTCGGCACATATTTGACGGTCAGCTCTTGCTTAATTGTATCCTCGCCGCGTGTAATCGTGAACGGAATTTTGGTATCCCTTCCCGCTCTCAAATCTTTGACTACTGCCCGGTAGGCTTCAATATAAGTCGTTCCGCCTCCGTTAGCTCCATAATCAACGAAAGTAACCGGCTCCGCTTTTTGCTTCCCGACCGTAATCGAATCGGCGCCTGGGGAACTGATAATAACTTCAACAAAGTTTCTATTCGTCACAAGCTCTTCTTTGACAGGCGATTTAATGCTGTACGGGATGGAAATTGGATTGATTTCCAGACGGTATGTGGCACGCGGGCCATTAACGCCGGCATTAAATACTGTGATTACATAAACCAAGGAACTGCCATCCTCCGGCATTACCTGGCTATTAATCGTAAAGAAGAAGTCCTGTGCATTCACATCATAATAGAATTGTACAGCTGCGTCAGGAGTGGATGGATTTTCTCCAGCTCCGTTAATCACATGATGGGCACTGCCCGGGTTTCCATCAATCGTAATAATATTGCGGTCTTTATCCGCCATCTTGAATTGCTTCGTCAAGTTCCAATTGACCGGGCTTTTCCAGTCCGGCGAATCAATGGTAACAATATAATCTTGCGGGTTTGATAATCTAGTTGGATCTACATTGGATTGAACGTTCGCAGGAACTGTACCCAGATCTACGAAGTCAAATGTGCCGTATACATCAAAATAGGCTTCTCTTGTTGTGTAGACAGACCCTTGCTTATTAAAGTTGGAATCTGCCGATACCGGCGGCCATTGGCCTTGCGAATACGGGTAGACGCCGTCCGAGTTAGGAGACGGAATCGTCGGCAGGTTCGTTGGAACGATGCTGAACCTTAGCGTGTACTCATAATTATTGCTCTTGGATGCAAAAACAAACTTGATCGTATTGTCGCCGGCTTTATTCAAGATGCCTGCAATAAATTGCTGCGTCGCATCAACGTTAAAGTTTTTCGGCTGGAACTTGGTCACCGAGCCCGGTTGCTGCTCTAATTCAACGGCCACGTTATTAATGTACAGGAACACAGACTGATCTGCTCCGGCATACTTAATTTCACCGTCATTGACCACATTGAACAATTGGCCCTTCAAGAAGCCCAACTGATTGAGAAGGCTTGCTGGCGTGCCGTTCACAGTATCAAACTTAACATCCATTCCATCAACGATGGCATCGAATTTCATATACGGGCCATACAGCAAACGAGCGATAACGTTTTTCGTCTCGTTGGATGCATTATTATGATTCAACTTGAACGTAATCGTATTGGAACCCGATGTAGGCAGTTTTTGAATTTCTACAAAAACGCGAAGGAATGAAACCTGCTCGTTATTGACAGTCTGGGTAACAATCTGTCCCAGCGGTCTGGTGCCTGATTCACCAACCAGCTTGTAGCTAAGCGCTGTAGAGTTCGGAACAGTACCTACCAGAATGTTGCCCACTAACGCATTAAGCTGGGATAGATCTTGTCCAACAACAGAGTTATAGTTGCCGATCAACAATTCCACGCCCATCGGCACAGAATATACGTCCACACCCCCGCTAGGAATATCCGTGCTTTGCAGGCTCAATACGCGGCTAATGTCTTTAGCACGCACCATGTTGGTATTGCCAGTAATGGCTTCTGTCATGGAGCCGTCGAAGCCCGTCAGGTAGTTAATGTCGTAGATATACGCTTTTGTATTGTCTCTAAGTGTAAAGTCGATCCAGGTCGACCAATCGAACTGGGTCAGGTTTGGTGCTTTGAAGCGAATACTGTTCTTCACATCGAACGACAAAGTCGGCATGTTATACGTAAAATCAACCGTGATGAACTTAGTCGTGCTATCAATCGTAGTTGGCGAGTAAGATACGGAAGCCGGGGTAAGGTCCGTCGCTACGCCTTGAATACGCATAGCTAGCAGCGCTGTTAGAGCATTTTTAAATACCACTGGATCTGTTGTCGGAATGGTGTTGTTTACAGTTCCGTTCAGATCATGCAGAGGCAAAGGAATAATCGCTGTGCCGGATACTTTAATGCCGGTTCCCGCATTGGTCGAGAAGTCCGTATTGTTTTGCAGATTAGACTCCTTTGGCGGGTTTGCACTGTTGCTGATCTTAAGGTCATAGTATGTAACCTCGCCATTATAGAAAGCGACTTGACGTGTCGTTTCTACAACTTGTCCACCGTTATGCACTTTGAACTTGATGTTGTTGATGCCTTTGTCAATCGTCAGCTGAGATGTGCTGAACCGGTTGTTGTTGTTGCCGGTCGACACATTGAAGTCGTAGCTGCGGCCGTTAATATCGATGGTTACCTTTGTAGCATTGGGCGCGCGGCCGGTAATAACGATCTGGCCTTGCTGCGTAATGTTCGGAGCTGTGGAATAGAGCATGGTAGGCCCTGTTTCCTTCATATCGTAATCCTGATTCTCGAAGGTTACCTTAAGGTCATACAGCATCGGATTGTCACGATATTCGATGTAGATCGATTCCGAGACAATCGACGTGCCTGCTATACCTTTCAGTGTAATCTTATTCATGCCTGGGAACAGGATGAGACTATTAATGCTAATTCGGTTATCGCCCGTCGTGGAGATCCCCGTCGTAATTTCTTCAGTCGTATTCAGTACTTCCTCTAATCCAGTGGAAGTCACTTGTTTGACATTATAGCTAATGGAACTGCCGACAACGCCGTTAATCGTACCGTCGATCTGAATCGTCTTCGTGGATACAATTCTTGCGTTGGCTCTTGTGTCATTCTCATTCGGGAACAGGAAATAGGCTCCCGCAGCGTTCGCCGTTTGCGGAGCCATGTAGGTTGGCAGCAACGTCACGATAAGTGCAAACGTCAAAAGTAGGGCTAATACTCTTTTCAAAACGGTGTTCCTCCTTTATGCGGATCTGTTCTTATGCTGCGCGTAAGTCAGCTGAACTACTTGGATCATACGGATTAGGTCTATAGTCATTGGATAGCATGTCCATAGGATGATGACTGACTTATAATCGTTCCTCCCTCTTCCTCCAAAGTCAGATATTCTCTCTTCCTGTTATAAGACGCACTGACCCAAGAAAAGTTCTGTATGTATTTTATCGGCGGCTAAAACTCAGATGTTTAGACAAGCTGGTAAATTACTGGCGCAATTAGGCTAATACTCCTAGAGAACAGGTATCCGGACATATAAAAAAGCCCTGTATCCCGAAGAATACAGAGCTCTATGTGTATAAGTGCGAAAATTATTTACCGCGCGACTGCTGCGTATCCACTTTCGCTATACGAACGCCGATGCGAGCCAGGAAATTGATGAGCGGACGCTTTGACTTGTCAACGATGCCCGTCAACTCGGCACCAATCTGCAAGAAGAACATCAGCAAGCATATAACCGCAAAAGTAATCCAATTGGCCGCGCTCGATTGTACGACAGCGGACTGAACAATGGCCAGGACGCCAAAAATTGCGGCAATTCCCCAAATGATCAATACCGTGCGGCGATGGCTGAAGCCAAGGTCCTGGAGCCTGTGGTGCAGATGCCCCTTATCCGGTGCAAAGATCGGTTTCTTGTTCACCCAGCGGCGCACAATCGCAAAGAATGTGTCCGAGAGCGGTACGCCGATAATAAGCAGCGGCGTCACAAAGGATACGATCGTCACCTGCTTGAAGCCAAGCATGGATAAGGTCGCCAAGCTAAAGCCCAAGAACAGTGAGCCGGAATCACCCATAAATATTTTGGCAGGGTGAAAGTTGAATACTAAAAATCCGATTATGCCGCCGAGCAACAACGTGCTAAGCAGAATAACTGGCTGGAAGCCCATCAGGGACGCCATCACTACAATCGTCGCAATGGAGATACCGGATACGCCAGCGGCGAGCCCGTCGAGGCCATCAATCAGATTAATGGCGTTCGTCACACCGACAATCCAAAGAATAGTAAGCGGAATACCGATCCACTCTGCGATCGGCTGCATGGTCTCGCCGAACGGAATGTTCACGAGATCAATCCGGACATCGAAGCCGAATACAACGACGCAGGCGGCTGCAATTTGCCCAAGCAGCTTAACCTTCGCTGACAGCTCGAAGCGGTCATCCAGCGCGCCAAGAATAATGATTATGGTTCCGCCGACAAGGAGCGCATTAATCATGTTCACATCGCGGGGGCGTAACAGTCCGTCCGGGATAAATGGCGAGACGGCCAAGAACGCGCCTACGAATGCGATATAAATGGCAAGTCCTCCGAGACGCGGCATAATGCGCGTATGTACTTTCCGGTGGTTCGGTTTGTCAATGGCACCAATCTTGAACGCAAATTTCTTCACAAGCGGCGTCATGGCAAGTGCTAATAAAAGAGCGATAATAAATCCCATCGTATACAAGAAGCCAACTGGCATGTGTACAACTCTCCTTTTCTGAAAACATAAGCAGTCTTGCCCATGAGCGAGTGCTCTGCTTATATTTCACCGGGAAACGGCGCCTTATTCGGCGACTACAGTCACCTGGGCAACCATTTGCTCCGAAGTGAATTATACTCCGTTCGAAAAAGAATTACCAACACCGTTTTCAACCAATTTTCATGAAAATACCGACATTATTGCGCCTCAGGACGAGGTTTTGTCACGTTTTCTTTGTTGCGGAGCACTTTCACGACGAATTTCGGCAGCGCAAGCATCCGCTTATAGCGGGAAGGCTCTTGGAATAAGCGATATAGCCATTCAATTCGGAGCTTCTGATAAAACATCGGCGCGCGCTTCAGCTTGCCGGATACGATATCAAAGCTTCCCCCGACACCCATAATAAAGGGCACGCCGAGACGTTCTTTGTACTGCGCATTCCAAGCTTCCTTATCCATACCGCGGGCAACGAAAAGCAGATGGGGCTTAAGCTTGCGAATCTCTTCCACAATATCCTCATCTTCATTTGGGCCAAAAAATCCGTTGCGGCAGCCCACAATACGGACCTGCGGATATTGCAATTGCAGCTTCTCGGCGGCAGCTTCAATGATTTCCTGAGTGGTCCCCAGCAAATAAGCTGTCCAGCGCCGCTTCTCTCCTTGCTCCATGAGCCGATGCATCAGGTCAAAGCCCGCTACACGCTCAGCGACGGGATTGCCTCCCGTCTTGGCAGCCCATACAACCCCCGCGCCATCCGGCACGATCAGGTCAGCCTTGCGTAATACGGCAGCAAATTCTGGTTTGTCCAAAGCTTCCATGACCATAATCGGATTCGCTGTTACGACATGCGTCAAGCGTCCATCCTCAATAGCCTCAGTAAGATAATGAACCGTCTCGTCCATGCTCATTTTCGAGAACGGTACGCCGAATATCGGCACGGTTGGCAGTTGTTTCGACATGAGGAAATCACCTCGATCTATATTGACGCAATATTTGCAAGATTTGTTGCGCGGGATTTTTTGCTTGTTGCTTTAACGTCTCGATTGCGGGACCGTGCTTGATTCGCCACTCCTCCGGCGCGTCAAGCAAATCGCACGCTTCGTCTGCGAATGACTCGGCATCCAGCGATTCTGTTGTTCCGATCGGACGCAGATTCAAGCGGTTCATAAATTGATCGATCTTAGGGTCGTACGACAGCCCAAGCATCGGAATTTGCTGATTGGCGGCATAGATTAGCGCGTGAAGGCGCATGCCGAACAAAGCGTCACAGCGGCTGACCTCCAGAAGCATCGCCTGGGGGTCGTCGCCAGGAGCGGCCAGCTCGGCGGAGCTTCTTTCGCCGAGCCGGCCGCTCAGCCGTTCCATCACCTCTTCCGACGTTACCCGGTCGGAGGGAGTGTGGAACGGCAAGAAGCGCAGCCGAACCGGCCTGCGCTTCGACAGCGCGACCAGCGCCTCGGCGGCGCGCGCCATATCGGCGCCGTCCTCACGCCAACGGCGCAGCGAGACGCCGATAATCGGCGGCGTCCCGTCCGCGTCCGCACGGGCGCGCGGCTCCCCTGACGGTGAACCCTCCGGCAGGGGTAGCCCCATCACCGGATCGGGCACGATATCGATCCGGTCCAGCGGGATGCCGATCCGCCCCAGCAGAGCGGCGGATTCCGCATCTCGCACCGACACATACTTGCTCCGGTGCATTGCGCTCCGGATCATAGAATCCATGGAGCGGCGATTGATCGGCCCGATTCCCTGTGCATAGGCGAAGGTCGGCTTGCCCAGCCACTGGGCAAGCTTCATGACACCAATGTAATAGGGAATCGTCTTCCCGCTCGTCACGTCCTGGAGCAAGCTGCCTCCGCCGCTGATCAGACCGTCGCAGCTACGGAGCGCGCGGAGTACTTCACCCGGCTTCATCCGGTGGAAGGACTCCACGCCATACATCGCTGTCGTCCATGCCGGGTCGGCGCTAAGCACGATAGGCTGGACAATTACGCCCTGCTTGTCTCCTTCATTCTTCAGCGCCAGAAGGATCGAACGAAGCACCGCTTCGTCTCCGCTGTTGCGGAAGCCGTAATATCCGGATATGGCTATGCGGAATATTTGCGAATCATTGGTGCCAGCCATTTGCGCCATGCTCCTTCCAATACGATCCAAGCCGCGATAAAGATCGCGCCGATGATAAGACCTGCGCCCAGGCCAAGCAGTGTGCGTACAATCGAAATATACAGCGGCGTATGAATGTGCGTGAACGTGCTAACCATCGTCAGCTGTCCGATCGCGCCCACAATGATTAATACCCATGCCGCGCGGTAACGAATCGCGAGGAACAGTCCAAGCAGCAGCGGCGGATGTCCCAGCATAAACTCTTTAAAGCGCGGACGAACACCGAACGTCGATTCCAGCCAATTGCGAATAATGAGCTCGATCCAGGAGACTTGTCCCGAGTTGCCTGTGCGGGACAGATAGTAGAAGCCTATCGCGCCTACGACAGCCGCAATAATGATCCAACTAACCAAGATCGGCTGACGAAGCAGCTTGGTCGCGCGCTTGATAACGCCACGGCCTTCATTGCCCTCATAAAGCAGGATGTACAGTGCGATAAGAGCAATAGGACCCAAATGCAATACGCTAACGCCTCTGAATTGCTCCAGCACCAGACTGTACGTAATATTGTTTAGCAAACCGAATACAAGCGGAACGGCCGTAAGCGAGATGCATGTCGCCACGATGAACCAGTTCAGCGCTATACCGATTCTGCGGCCAATAGACACGCTAGGGAATACCCATTGTGTCCGTTCTTCAGGTTCGTTAGCCGGATTCCCAACCGTCCATTCTTCGCCGCCAACCATGCGGCGCTCGCCAATCGTCCGGGAATAGATCCGGTTCATGACCCAAATGAGCGCCAGTGTCGGACCGCTCACCGCTGCTCCAAGCGCAAGCGCTTGCTCCATAAGCGAGCTGTTCAAAACGAACAAGCCTGCGGAACCGATTAAGCCAAGGATAAAGACCAGAATGGAGATATGCGGAATAAACGCGCTGATCAGCAGCGTAATTATCGCAATCGCTCCCAGCGCTACAATACCGCGCACCGGCTTCTCCCATGATGGCTTTTCGTAGGTAAACGCTTGGGCAATTCCCGAAGGGTAACCTGCCTCATCCAACTGGGCGATTACGCCATTAGGCCCGCTCATCGCAGTGGCAAGCTTGTCCACCGAATGATTCAGCAGCCCTGTATCCGCGCTGCCTTGATTCATCGTATTCAGGAAGAACATTCGAATATTGCGATCCTTGGCAGCCAGCAAGAAACGGTCGGCAATGCCTTCCTGCGTCATCTCTATGCTGTCTTCCGGCGACAGGGAGTAAAGCCTTGTCACATTATAATTTGTCAAATAAGCCAATTTATTTATGCCTTGCTGAGGTTTCTTCAAATTCTCAATCGCAATAAGACCGATGTCGTATTGCTTAAGCAATTCGCCGAAGCTGTCAAGGCTATGCAGCGCCGATTGGTCTGACACGCCCTTGGCCTTCTCTCCGTCGAATAGAACACGCGTTATGCCGTACGACTTAAGCCGCTCCAGCTGCGCTGCCGTACGCTCCGAATCGTAGGGTACCACGCGATCTGAGAAGCGCGGCAAAATGTGAAAGCCTTTATCCGTAAGCTCCTCAATGGTCATCGGATCAAAGTCGAACGTTTTCAGCACGGCTGCCGTCAGCGATTCTTCGATTATTAAACCGGGACGTCCATCGAACGACCAATTGCGGACCGGAACTTCCATCCGTCCATACGCTTCGCGCAGAAGCGGACCGATCTTCTCTTCTTCCACACGGCCGTTAAAGAGAACATAGGTATAGTTAACCCGCTCGTCCGGTAATTTTCCTTGCAGCAAAGCAGCATCTTTTTCATTGTAATACGTAAGTCTGCCCGCCTGCATGAGCTCCTTGAGCGAGCTCTCATACAGAGCCATTGTCGTAATGCCGGACTCTTTGAGCAAATCCACCTTTTCATTCAAAAATGTCTTGGGATTCGGACGAAGCTCCGCCACCTCCACAATATCCCGATGATCAAATACATACTCGATCGTATTCGATGATTTCTCCATCGCCATTCGCGATAGGCCAAGCGGCATGGCTGCCACTACGCCAATTAGCGTAATGACCCACAGCCACAGCTTTGCTTTCCGATTCCAACGCTGCCAACGCATGAGCACGTTAATCCTCCGTTCTATTCCTTGTTAAGCCAGTCCGTCCACACGGGACATAACCGTCTGCCGCAATTGCTGAAGCGCCGCAGCGGAAGCATCCGCCGACTCTTTCTTTACGCCAAAATAGATTTTAATTTTCGGTTCCGTGCCGGAAGGTCTCAGGCAGAACCATGAACCGTCCTCCAGACCGTATTTTAACACGTTCTCCGGACGAAGGCCGTCCAGACCGATTCCGTAATCCTGAACCGATACGACACGTACGCCATTGATGTCGACTGGAGGGTTGGAGCGCCAATCTTCCATAATCGCGCCGATCTTCTGCACGCCATCGAAGCCTTTCAGTGTGCGAGATTCAAGCGCCTCGAGATAGAAGCCATACTGCTCGTAAAGCTCCACTAGCACGTCATACAGAGTCTTGCCTTGACTGCTGTAGTAAGCGGCGGCTTCGCTGATTAACAAAGAAGCAACTACTGCATCCTTATCCCGTGCATATGTACCGGAGAGGTAGCCATAGCTCTCCTCATAACCGAACAAGAAAGCCCGTTCCCCATTTTTCTCGTATGCCGTCATTTTTTCCCCGATATATTTGAAGCCGGTCAGCGTATTTTCGACGCTCATCCCGTAAGAACGGGCAATATCGGCTCCCATCTCACTTGTCACGATCGTCTTGATGACCACGCCATTACCCGGAAGCAGCCCTCTCTCCTTCAGGATGCTAAGCTTGTAATGAACCATCAAAGCACCAGATTGATTGCCTGACAGCACAACATATTCCCCATTGCCGTCCTTGACGACCGCACCCATCCGGTCTGCATCCGGATCTGTACCGATAATCATATCCGCTGCTTCTTGCTTCGCCAGCGCAATGGCCAACTCGAACGCTTCCCGTTCTTCCGGATTCGGCGATTTGACCGTGCTGAAGTAGCCGTCAGGCTGCTCCTGCTCCTGGACGACGAGCACCTTCCTGAAACCAGCGCCGAAGAGCGCGTCGCGTACAGGCTTATTACCCGATCCATGCAGCGGCGTAAAGACGATGCCGAAGCGCTCACCCAGCTCACCTTGCAGCAGCTCACGGTTCAGGCTCTCGCCAACAACCGTCTCCGTATATCGGCGGTCCTCATCTTCCCCGAGCCACACAAGCAAGCCCTCTGATTCCGCAGCCCCTTTATTTGCACGTTGAATAACGCCAAAGCTGTCAATAGCCGCAATAGAGGCTATAACCTGCTCAGCGTCCTCCGGTATCAGCTGGCAGCCATCTGCACCGTATGCTTTGTAGCCGTTATATTCCGGCGGGTTATGGCTGGCTGTTATGACAATGCCCCCAGAAGCATCCAAGTCGCGAACAGCGAACGATAACTGCGGCGTAGGGCGCAGCTCCTTGAACAAATAGGCTTTAATTCCGTTCCCGGCAAGCACAAGAGCTGTGTCCAGGGCAAATTCCGCAGAATTGTTACGGGAATCGTAGGCAATGACGACAGAAAGCCCTTTCCCCTCGACGCGATTAGCCAGCAGCCAATTGGCAAGCCCTTGCGTCGCTTTGCCTACCGTATATGCATTCAACCGATTGGTGCCGGCACCCATCACGCCGCGCAGTCCCCCCGTGCCAAATTCAAGCTCGCGGTAAAAACGATCCGTCAGTTCCTTCTCGTCACCTGCAATAGCCCGCAACTCTTCCTTCGTCGCCAAATCGATTACAGGATCATTCAACCAGGCCTCATATCGAGTCTGGATGCTATCATTCGTCAGTTGGCTCACCCTTGACTACCTCTCCCTTGTCTATAGGATTCTTTATCCTTGCATAAAATCCACAATTATGAACGATCAGACAACGCAAACATAAGCTCGCCCTCTGCGACGACCTTATCTCCTACTTTAGCAGTAGCTTTTCCTTTGCCGATTGGCCCCTTCAGACGGGTAATCTCCACTTCGAGAATAAGCGTGTCGCCAGGCTTCACCTGATCGCGGAAACGGAATCCGTCAATTCCTGCGAAAAAGCCCAGTTTTCCTTTATTAGCCTCGACCATCAGCATAGCCACAGAACCAACCTGAGCGAGCGCCTCCACGATCAATACACCCGGCATAACCGGATAACCTGGAAAATGACCGGTGAAAAACGGTTCGTTCATCGTGACATTCTTAAGTCCTACGGCGCGTACGCCCGGTTCGACCTCCACTATACGGTCAATGAGCAAAAATGGCGGTCTGTGTGGAATGATTTCTTGAATTTGGTTAATATCCAGCATCATTATGACTCCTTCAACAATTCATAGTATAAAACGGTCCAATCTAAGCGAAACTAGTCTTATCCTTCATAACTCTGCAGATTATGGAGGTTAAGATAAGGGGGCTTGATCACCCTGACCTAAAGTGTCGGGATCAAGCCTCTTTCTGTTTTTATACTTGCTCTGTAGTTGTGTTATTCTCGCGGTTCAGCTCTTTATAAGACGCCAAATATACGAAAGAAGTTACGAACGAAAACGCAATAACGATCCACAAGTATGTATGGGCGAATGGTGCTTGAAAAAATATAAACATGATCGCAAAATAAAACATCACGGTCGTCAGCTTGCCCATCCAATTGGCAGGCACGGTCCGTTTTCCCCGAAAATGCGTCAATAGCCCTCCCGCAATCATTCCGAGATCGCGCAAAAACATAGCTCCCGCGGCCCACCAAGAGATATGGCTCGTCAGCAGCAATGATAAAATGACGGTAATCAGCATAAGCTTATCCGCCAGAGGGTCAAGCATCTCGCCAACCGTCGTAATTTGTCCGTATCTGCGGGCAATATAGCCGTCCATCACATCTGTGACACCGGCGGCGACCACGACGAGAAAAGCTGGAATCATGTGACCGCTAACAAATATACCAATATAGACAGGAATCAACAGAAATCGCAATGATGTCAGCAGATTGGGCAGATTCAAACGCAACGTTCACACTCCTCCTAGTCCCCGGAATGTCCCACCATGGTTCCCAACTATTATAAACTACCTATTCCAAAATGAAAACAAACACCGCTTGCCGCTGATAAAGAAAGGAATTGCACAAAAGGATTGTGCATGCTACAATACTGACTGACCGTTCAGTTTATGTTTTTCAAACGGTCAGTTCCCAAGGAAGGAGAGGCGTCTTGAACAAAAAGAAAACGCAAAGCGAAGAGACGAAATCGCGTATTATTGAAGCTGCGAACATCCTGTTTTCACAACGAGGCTATCATGCTGCTTCTATAGAAGATATCGCTTCCGCTACCGGAGTGAGCAAGGCCAATATTTATTATCACTTCAAAAGCAAGGAAGGATTATTCCTCACGCTGCTGGATCAATTCGAAACGGAATGGAAGTCGCTATGGGCAGAGCAGGAACAGCTCTATGAATCCACGACGGATATGCTTAATGGCATGATTGAAGCCGGACTGGAACGCGGATTCCATCATCCCTTGAACCGGGCAGCCAGAGAGTTTCTTGAGGAAGCCTGGGGCAAGAGCGAGGAAGGCTGCCGCCAAATCGCCATAAAGACAGAGGAGAATCGCGTATTTTACCAAAAACTGATTCAACGGGGCGTTGACTCCGGAGAATTCAAGTCGGTGAACGCCTCAGATCTTGGCCGCGTTCTGGAAGGCATGTTCCGCGGGCTTGGCGATTCCTCGCGCGATTTGAACCTGGAGGAAGCGATTCGGCTTTACCGTGTAGCGTTGGACGCTTTGCTTTACGGGATTAGAGCAACAGACCTTAGGAAAAACTAAATAAAGAACATTTGGATAAGGATTTGGAGGGTTAAAGCAATTATGAATACATCAGCAGCCGCATCTAGCGCGGCCCCGCAAGATCTGGGCAATATTAAGCGATTGCCTATACTGATTTCCCTAATAATCGGCGCGTTCTTCTCGATATTGAATGAAACGCTGCTGAACATCGCTTTTGTCGATCTCAGTATCGATTTCAACGTTGCCTATACAACCGTTCAGTGGCTGTCAACAAGCTATCTGCTCGTTGTCGGCATACTAATTCCGGTGTCCGCTCTATTAGTACAATGGTTTACGACCAGACAAATGTTTTTGGGCGCGATGACACTCTTCTCTATCGGTACGCTTGTATGTGCCCTCGCACCTGAGTTTTATGTTTTGCTGATCGGCCGTGTGATTCAAGCACTGGGTACCGGCCTTATGCTGCCGGTTATGATGAATACCATTCTTGTCCTCTACCCGCCTGAGAAACGCGGCGCAGCGATGGGCAGTATGGGTCTGGTTATTATGTTCGCTCCGGCGATCGGCCCTACGTTGTCGGGACTGATTCTGGAATCGCTGGACTGGCGCTGGTTGTTCTATCTGGTATTGCCGTTCGCGATTTTCTCCATCCTGTTCGCGGCCGTCTTCCTGAAGAACGTGTCCACGATCACTAAACCACGGGTAGACATATTATCCATCCTGTTATCAACTATTGCTTTCGGCGGTCTTGTATTCGGCTTCAGCAGCCTGGGCGAAGGCCACGGCGGCTGGTCCAGCGAGCGTGTCTACCTGCCTGTTATTGCCGGCGGCATTGCGCTGATCCTCTTCATCTGGAGACAGCTTGTCTCCAAAGAGCCCATGCTCGATCTCCGGGCATTCAAAGCGCCGATGTTTTCTTTTGCAACCGTGCTTATTATCATTGTTATGATGTCCCTGTTCTCTACGCTGCTGCTTCTGCCGATTCTGATGCAACAAGGGATGATGATGACTGCATTCGCAGCAGGCCTCGTCCTTCTGCCGGGCGGCATAGCCAATGGTTTCCTGTCTCCGATTACCGGCAAGCTGTTTGATAAATTCGGACCGCGTGCGCTCGTTATTCCAGGGGCAGCTATTCTTGTCGTCGTCATGTTCTTCTTCACCCAAATATCGCTCGACACCAGCAAAGGCTTCCTCATTCTGCTGCATGTCACGATGAGTATTGCGATGTCCATGATTATGATGCCGGCTCAAACGAACGGATTGAATCAATTAACGCCTAAGTTCTATCCGCATGGCTCCGCTATTATGAATACGCTGCAGCAAGTATCCGGCGCAATTGGCATTGCCTTCTTCATCAGCGTAATGACCACTAGCCAGAAGAACTATCTGGCAGACGTTGCTGATCCCATGTCCAAAGTTGAGCTTGCGAACTCCCTCAGCGTTGGTGTGAACAGCTCGTTCAAGCTTGGATTGGTGTTCGCCATTATTGCACTGATTATGTCACTCTTCATCAAACGTTCCGTCGCACCAAAGGCCTAAGGTATACGGATCGCATCATTCAGGCAAAGCTTGCCTGAATGGACTTGCCCGAATAGCTGCAGACGAAGCGCTTGACGGAACAGCGTTAACGATCGGTTTGCATGGAGCCCCGTTTAACGGGGCTTTTTTTGTGCACGTTGCGACCGCGGTCGCAGATTAATGCTATCTTCAAAACAAATAAAAAAGAGCTATTCATACAGTGTGTACACTGCATAAATCAGCTCTCTTGATTATATCGACTCGACATGTATGATTAGGATTCAGCGAAGACCAGGTCATACAGATGGCGCCAGGTTGCCCATTCGAATACATCGTTTTTGGAACCATCACCTAAAAACACGAAACCTACGTAAAGCCCGACGATCAGCATCACAATCATCACGATAGGTACAATGCTTTTGCGCAACATCCAGAAGGCAATTCTTGCCCACTTCGGAAATTTGTAATCCTCTTCGTCTTCCTCACCTGGCTCTTCATGCACGGATTTGCGGCTTTTCTCCTTTATCGGATCTGCTGCCTCGCCCGAATAACCAGGCTGGGTGCCGCCATGCCGCTGCGTACGGGAAAGCGTCGTGCTCATAGAGCCATAACGCAACGTTCTTCCCTCATCGCCATCTTTCTTCATGGTCCCGTTCTCGAATTCTCTGCGGCTCGCGGGGATTCGATCATCGGCCATACCTATCACCTTCATTCGTTCTTACGCGCGTATCGAGTTCGCAAGGCCCATCATCGTATCGCTGGACGATAAAGCTCTTGCTGCCAATTGATAAGCACGCTGAACATTGATAAGCTCCGTCGCTTCATCTACATACTCGACGTTGGACTGTTCCAGATAGCCTTGACGCAAAGCGATCCGATTATCCAGAGTTGGAGTAATCTCCTGAACAACATCGTCTACATTGATGCCCGTCGCGATCGCGAACAAATTATCCGCTACTGCCGTCAGTGCGGCCGGACGGGTTGCTTGAAGCAATTTGATGCTGCCCAGATTAATCGTACCTGCAGAAGATACGCCAAGCACGGTTCCGTCAGCATCGACACGGAGATTATAGCCTGCTGGCAACACAATATTCCCTTCGACGATATTGCCGTTGCCGTCAGGGATATTCGCGATAACCGGATAGCCATTTTCCGTTGCCAAAATCGTATCACCGTTTGCCGCCATCGTCAACTGGAAGGCTCCGCTGCGCGTATAGGCACGGTTGCCCGCTCCGTCTACTTGCACTTCAAAAAGCGCATTTCCTTCGATCGCCAGATCCGTCGGCACGCTCGTTTCTTTCATCGGTCCTTGGGATAAATTCGGCTGAATCATGGTCAGCTTGGAGCCCCAGCCCTGGCTGAAATCAAGCGGCGTCAGCCTGCCCGGCTGACTGAATGTATCAGGTTGTCTCTTGACATTATTAAGCAAATCCTCGAAGGTCGCTTCCTTCTTCTTGTAGCCTACCGTATTGACGTTAGCCATATTGTCAGCGATGAGGTCCAGCTTCTGTTGAAGCGCGTTCATCGATACCATCGCATTGATCATGGATGCATTCATGTCGCAATTCCTCCCTTAGCTCGTCCGTATCGTCTAGCCTACCCGTCCTACTTCATTAGCCGCTTTCTGCAAGCTTTGGTCATAAAATTGAATGACCTTCTGATTGGCCTCATAGGCGCGCAGAGCAGACATCAAGTCTACAGCCGCTTGAGCGGAATCCACATTGGAACGCTCCACATAACCTTGTCTAACTTCAATTCGCTCGCCAACCTCGATCGGACGGGCTTGTCCACGGTCATCGACGAAACGAAAATTACCGTTGCCTTCTCTGACCAGGTCATTCGGATTTTCAATTCGGGTAATGAGCAGCTGAGCCCCGATATCGACGCCGTTACTGTCTACAAAGCGCTGGTCGTCCGTCAGAATCAGGCTGTCCAGCCCTACTCCGGCAGGAAGCTGAATAGGCGCCCCGTTGGTGCCAAGAACATTGGAACCGTCGCTGGTCATCAGGAATCCGTCACCCGTAACCGTAAACTTGCCGCCCCTTGTATAACGAATATCGCCATTGCCGTCCTGTACGGTGAAGAAGGCTTGCGGCTGGAATACTGGCACCCCATCCGGCCCGGTAGCCTTCCCCGATGCGTCAAAGGCAAGTCCGTCGACTTCTATATTGGATATCAATGCAAAATCGGAGGACTGGTTCGTCTGTGTCAGATCGCCCTGCAGGTGAATGGACAGACTTTCCTCAGCAAAAACCCCGCTTGTCCAGCGTCCGACAGTCGTGCGCTCCGCCTGATCCACGCCTGTCAAAGACAAGAGCATCTCCGGGAAAGAACGTGTAACCGCGTTGGTCTGCTTGTAGCCTGGCGTATGGATATTGGCGATATTGTTCGTCACCGTGTCATGGCGACGCTGCTGGGCAATCATGCCCGATGCTGCCGTGTATAGTCCTCTTAGCATGACAATTCCTCCTAAAATGTTTACGAAGTAAACATAGCATCGAAAGCATAAGCTTAATGTTTGCGGAGCAAACATAACATCGAAAGCATAAGCCTAATGTTTGCGGAGCAAACATAACTCCGAAAGCATTAGTCTAATGTTTACTAAGTAAACATAGCTTCCGTCCCGATTCGTGATCTCTATCCTCTATTATCGGTTGGCGGCGAGGCCCTCTGAATAGCTCATGACCATGACCTTAGACTCATTTCCGCTTCGGCACGCCCCCCAATGGCGCCCTACCCGCGAAAGCTTGTCCTGTGACAAAAACCATTTATTTTTTGAGCTTGTCCAAGTTATCGAGCAGAATGCCCGTCCCCTTGACGACGCAATGCATCGGATTTTCAGCGATCAAAACCGGCACCTTCAGCTCGTCCGCAAGCAATGTATCAAGCCCGTCCAGCAGCGCGCCGCCACCGGTCAGGATTACACCTCTGTCAATGATATCCGCCGATAGTTCCGGCGGCGTCTGTTCGAGCACGAATTTCGCAGCCGCTACAATGGACATCACAGGATCCCATAGCGCTTCCCTAATTTCACCCGAACGAATCGTCACCGTCAGAGGCAGTCCGGAGACCATGTCGCGGCCCCGAATATCCATCTCTTCCACACGGCCGTTGTCGTATACCGTACCAATCTTAATTTTGATATCCTCGCTTGTCCGCTCACCGATTAATAGCTTGTACTTATTTTTGATGTACTTCATGATGGCGTCGTCGAACTTATCCCCCGCGACTTTAATCGAGGAAGCCGTAACAATGTCGCCCATGGACAAGACGGCTACGTCCGTCGTGCCGCCGCCGATATCCACTACCATATTGCCGCTAGGCTGGAAGATATCCATGCCTGCTCCAATCGCAGCAGCCTTAGGCTCTTCTTCCAAATAAACTTCTTTCGCGCCGCTGCGCTCGGCAGCCTCGCGAATCGCCTTCTGCTCCACGGATGTAATATTCGTTGGGGCACAGATGAGAATACGTGGACGGCTGAACCACTTGCGGCCGTCCACGCGATCAATAAACGCTTTCAACATAATTTCCGTAATCTCGAAATCGGCAATAACGCCGTCCCTCAGCGGCCGGATGGCCACAATATTCCCAGGCGTACGCCCGACCATGCGATGCGCGTCCTCGCCAACAGCGAGCACCTTCTTGCTGTCGCTCTCAATGGCGACGACAGACGGCTCGTCAAGCACAACGCCTTTCCCTTTCACATGAATAGACACATTGGCTGTCCCAAGATCAATTCCGATATCCTTGCTCAGCATAAGGCTTAAGTCCCCCAACGAATAATGATAATCGTAACGTTCCACTTCTGTTTTCCCAAAACAGGAAAAACCCCTAACGAACATTATTCGCCAAAAAGGACAAAAATCCTCTATGCTTTGTAAAAAAATCAGGAATCCCTTCAGAAGACGTTACGCCTTTCCAGCAGCCAATACCTCGCGTTTTTTGGCACTCGTTTTTTTGTACTTGATTTTAGTCGCTTCGCCTCCTCTGAGGTGCCTGATCGACTTGTGGTACTCGAGAATGTGCTTCACCTGGTCCGCCAGGTCGGGGTTAATCTCCGGCAGCCGTTCGGTCAAATCCTTATGCACCGTGCTCTTGGACACGCCGAACTCTTTGGCGATCGTTCGTACCGTTTGCTTCGTCTCCACGATGCAACGGCCTATTTTAATGGTTCGCTCTTTGATGTAATCGTGCACGTTCCCGCCTCCCTACTCGAGATAGTTTGGTACATTATATGAGTGCAGCGGGTAGATATTCTTTATGTCCAAGCGTGACAAGCCCTGAAAGGCAATAATTTTTGAAAAAAACAAAACAGGCAGGGGAATTGTCCCCCGCCTGTCGCAACTTTTGGCCTATTCGCCAGCTTCCCAAAATTATTCGGAAATGTACTGGCTTGGATTAACTGTCTTTCCGTTCAACCGAGTTTCGAAGTGAAGGTGGATGCCAAGTTCGCGTTCCAGGTCGCTGCGGCCTGCTTGTGCGATCACTGTTCCTTGACTCACTTCATCGCCTTCTTCCACTTGAACGTCCGTCAAGCTTTGGTATACGGTCACGAGACCGTTGCCATGGCTAATCTCAATGACATTGCCATTAAGCGGATGCGGCTCCACACGCGTTACCTTGCCGTTCAGAGCAGCAAGCACGTCGAACGGCTGACCGCTCGGATCGACGAAGTCGATGCCCGTATGCGGCGAATACGTCGTTCCGACCTGGACAAGCGCGGCTTCTTTCTCGGTCTCGCTTGCTTTCTCATCATAAAACTTGGTTTCCACTTGCAGATCCTGCTTGCTCGCTACCGGCCACTTCATGTCCTCGGCGATAGCCACAACGTCGACTTCATCCTCCGGCGCAATTTGGCCTTCGCCTTCTTCACCTTTCGCGACCTCAGTAGAGTTGTCCGGGCCCGTTGTCGGCTTCGCCGGATCAGATCCCTGATAGATCCACATTAAGGTTACGATAATTGCCGCCGCAGCCATGAAGATTGCTGGAGAAACCCAACGCTTTGCGAATAGTTTCTTCAGTCCGCTGCTAGATTTCGCGGCAGACGCTCCTCCCAGTGAGTTTTTGGGAGATTCCTCTGGTCTTTGCTTTTGTTTGTTCTGGTTTTGATCATTCATTGATATCACCTCACTAGCCATTGTTGCCACATCTGCTAGGTTTATACGTGAGGCATATCAAATTTTAAGAGGTTGTCCGGTTTGGAAGCTTCGAAGCTTGTTCCACTTTCGTTCCCGTATAGTAATGCAACAGAATCTCGCTCGCGAACTTCCCTTCTTGTGCCATTCCGTTGGCTCCCCACTGGCTCATACCCACACCGTGTCCTAGCCCGTAGGTCAAGATAACTATCTCGTCGCCTTCGATCTTCCAGCTGAAATGAGAAGATGCAAGACCTAGCTTCTCTCTTACTTCCCTGCCGCTAAAAGACTTGCCGTTTATGACAACCTCTTTGATCCGGTTTCCTTCCGTACGTTTCGTTACATGAATGGATAGCTTGGAGCCGGCTGCCTTTCCCTTTAAACCAAGCGCCCGGTACAATTCCTTTCTAGAGAATGAAGTCTCCGCTTCGTAACGAGGAGAGATGTCTTCATCCCAAGGACTCTCTACACTGCGCAAGTAAGGGAGCGATTGCGTCCAGTAGTCTTCCGCGTTTTCCGTAAAGCCATTGCTAGTAGAAAAAAACGCCGCCTCAATAGGTTCGCCCTTATAGGTTAAAATATATCCTCGCGTCTCGTCTACCGCTCGTTTGAGCTTGGCCAAATTCACCGTTTTGTCCTGGCCCTTCCACCGTTTGCCCAGCTCGTCCTTCGATAGATACGCCTGATGCTGCACCGTATCCAGCACATCCGCTCTTTCGCTTGCCATCTCCGCCGAGGACAACCGGCGAACAATGTAGGTGCGGGCTGCAATCGCTTGTGCCTTCATCGCCTCCAGTTCAAAGTCAATCGGCATTTCGGCGGCAAGTACGCCCATTACATACGTCTCCAGCGGTACGCTCTCTACCTTCTTCCGATCTGTCAGATAGACACGAACGCGCTGATTGTCCAGTGCGCCTTTAGCCGGGACCGCAAGTTCTGCGGCTCCCGTTCTTGGCTCGCTGACCGGTAACGGCTCAACAACAACTGAGTTTGTTGGTTCCTTCGCGCCATCATCTTGACGTACAACCGGCTTCGGCTTTTCGGTGTGGCCCACCTCTGGGGCAGGCTCGACCGATTCTGGAGCCAGCCCTGCCGTTTCATTCCTATGGGACGCAGCCGCTGCTCTTCTCTCCGCGGCAGCCACATCGGAGGCTATGATCATGCCTCTCATTCCGAATACTGTGAAACCGAGCAAAACGCCGATGCAGAAGATGATCCACCATTGCTTGCTTCTACGCAAGCTTAATCCAACTCTAGCAAGCTTTCCCGCCATGCTAAGCCTGCCGACCTCCCTCCATTCCAGCGCTGGAGCCGTTTGTCTCCATGCCGCGCTTCTATATGGACGTCTCTTGCCTCACGTCCTAATAGTACAGTCTATGAAGTCGTCTAGTAGGATAGAAGCAAAATGAAGCTTCTCTAATCTCTTTTGCGGCGGGTTCTATCAATCGCATCATGTCTTATCCCGGCAATCAGCCTCTACAGAGCATCAAAAAAACGGGAGACTCCTTGCGCCGTCCGGTCTGGCCGGACAAGCTGCTAGAGAATCTCCCGTTTGTTCTTGTTTACGATTACGTTAAGCCCAAGTGGGCTGCACCTTCAGTACTGCAACTTCCTTCTCCCGCTTGTACGTTGATGAATCGGCCGCTTTGCTAGCTGCCTGAGCAGTTGCCACGGTCTCTGACGCTTCCTCACGATAAATGGTGGCGCCAAGCGATGCCAGCTTGCCAGTAATATCCACGTAGCCGCGATCGATATGATGCAAGCCTGTTACTTCCGTCTCGCCATCAGCGCGTAAGGCGGCACAGATCAGAGCAGCACCTGCGCGAAGATCAGTAGCGCATACCTTTGCTCCCGTGAGCGGTACACCGCCGGTCACAATAGCAGAGCGTCCATCTACCTTGATGCTGGCATTCATCTTCTGGAATTGCTCCACATGCATGAAGCGATTCTCGAATACCGTCTCCGTCACGACGCTCGTACCTTCCGATACGAGAAGCAGCGCCATCATTTGAGACTGCATATCCGTTGGGAAGCCAGGATGCGGCAGCGTCTTGACATCAACCGCCTTCAGCGGATGGCCGGAGCGGACGCGGATGCCGCTGTCACTCTCGGTAATCTCGACACCCATTTCTTGAAGCTTGGAGATGACTGGCGTCAGATGATCGGCGATGGCTCCTTCAATGAAGACATCTCCGCCTGTAATGGCAGAAGCGATCATATACGTACCCGCTTCTACGCGGTCAGGAATAACATTGTGCTTGGCGCCCTTCATACGCTCCACGCCTTCAATACGGATCATTCCTGTGCCTGCGCCGCGGACCTTGCCGCCCATCGCATTGATGTAGTTGGCGAGATCCACAATCTCCGGCTCTTTCGCCGCATTTTCAATCGTCGTGGTACCGCTTGCCAGAGCAGCCGCCATCATAATATTCTCCGTTGCGCCTACGCTTGCAACGTCCAAATAAATTTTGGCGCCTCTCAGCCTGGTCGGCGCTGTCGCCTCGATAAAGCCTTGCCCGAGCGTAATCTCGGCGCCCATCGCCTCGAAGCCCTTCAAATGCTGGTCAATCGGTCTGGTACCGATTGCACAGCCGCCCGGAAGAGAAATGCGCACCTTGCCGATACGGGCCAGCAAAGGACCCATAACCAGGAAGGACGCTCTCATCTTGCGAATAAGCTCGTAAGGCGCTTCGAATGATGAAATTAAAGGTGCGGATACCCGCATGGTTTCATTATTATAAGAAATTTGGGCTCCCAGAGAAGCGAGCACGTTCTGAATCGTCATAACGTCGTCGAGGAGGGGAACGTCACAGATGACGCTGTCTCCTTCCGTCGCTAGTAATGAGGCAGCAAGAATGGGGAGCACTGCATTTTTGGCGCCGCTTACGCGGACCGTGCCCGTTAGACGCTGGCCTCCGCGGACGATAATTTTAGTCATCTTTGTGTTCCCTCCGCGAATAGCAATTTCAATAATTAGACAGATTTCGATCGCATTACTAACCTTCATCTTAACATTATGCTGCAATAATCGACAAGGGTTAAATTCTTTCCACTTTTTGCATCTGTGCCACTTGGCAACAATTGCGGGGTGAAATACAGCGGTAGCCGCTATCTAACCCTGTACTGCGGGCTGATATCACCCTTTTTTGTCGACTAATTTCAACAAATTGTGCAGCATGGTATTACCCATTGTTAACATGTTTCGCTGTTGTTATTCGACAAAGGTTTTCAGCATGACAGTGTAATTCCAATATTGCAAGATAAACTGTGCGAACATATGCCCGAGTGCGACAGTAAGCACAATTTTCAGCACCTGCGCCTTTCGGCTGTTAGGGAAATGAAAAAACGTCTCCCACTTTACTTCGCGAATCAACATCCAGACGAGCAGAATGCTGAGCAGTTCCACGACGATCGAGAACATCCCCGTTAATCCGTTCATCCGGAGCAAATCGCCCATTACATCATTGTTTCCCATAGCTCCTCCTCAGGGAGCCGCTGATACGGCTCTTAGTCCTTATAATAACGGTACAACAATACGGTAAATTCGGCCCTGCTCGCTTGGCCTTCCGGCTTGAACCGGTTCGGCTCGACGCCCTTCAGCTTGCCCTCCAGCTTCATAGCATGAAGCATGGCAGAGTACCATTCGTATTGTGACACGTCCTGGAAGGGACGGGAGGTCGGTATTCGTGCGGCTATACCCTCTGCATGCCCGATCATAACGGCCATCTCAGCTCGCGTGACCGGTCTGTCAGGCTTGAAGGTTCCATCCGGAAACCCGTTCACCCAACCCTGTTGAACCGCTTTGCGTATCGCATCATTCGCCCAGTGGCTGCTGCTTACATCCGAAAACGACTTGGTTACGACATTGCCGGTCAGCGGCTTATACGCCTTGACGATCATCGCTACCGCTTCCGCCCTTGTAATATTTCGCTCCGGCTGAAAGCGATAACTGCCTGTGCCGTTCACAATGCCGCTTGCGGCCATCGATACGATTTCATCTCTGGCCCAATGCCCCTTAATATCCCGGAACCCGGAGATTAGCTCCTCCGCTTGGAACGAGAGGCGATAATACTGGTTCGTGAACGCTTTGCTCGATGTCAGCTTCACATAATAAACGCCCGGCTGCAGCACTTGCTCCTGTGTCTGCAGCTTGCCGCTTGATCCGGTGGTGCCGAGTGCAAGGCGGCTCATTCTCTTGTCATATACCTCTAGCTTAAGTGAGGCGTCTGTCGGCACTCCCCCGACATTCATCCGGACAATACCGGAGCTGGCCATACGGAACTGGAACCAGTCAATATCGGAGGTGCTGTGTATGACGCCCTTGTACTCCGTGCCGGGATTCATGAGAAGAGCTTCATAGCTCTTGTCATTAGGCTCATTGGGATCGGTAAGCTCCGGTTTGTAATCCAGCCGCAGCTTATAGGTGCCAACTGTTGGACTAGCCTCCAGCGATATCGCATTGTGCACCCTGATATAATACGTCCCTGGTGTTACCGACATGACTGGTGTCCATTCATTCATGCCTTCCCCGTTCTCATCATATAGGGTAAGCGAGCCGCCTTCCCGCTGAATAGAAAGCCCCAAATCCATGCGCGCGGTACTGCCTTCCAGCGTAAGCTGCAACTTCCCGTCTTCCTTGAACGTCACGGCGAACCAGTCACGGTCAGCCGTCTGATGGAAGGAGCCCGAAATAGTCTGCGACTTGGCTTCCAGCTTGAACGCATTCGCCATACGGTCATTCGGCTCATACGGATCCGGACTCATCGTGAAGGATGACATTAAGGCATAAGCAAGCGCTCTGCGTTCCTCCGGACTTCCGTACTGTACCTGTATGTACTGCTTGCCTTTTTTGACGTCGAAATCCATCGTTTTAGTGGACAACTTGGTATCTGTGGCGGACAGTTGCTTGCCGCCCGCATAGTGAGTGAACCGGACAACAGGCACAGCCTGCCCCGATTCAACCATCCCTTTGTAATAAATCGTAAGCTTGCCGTCAAAGGGAACATCAATCATATACCAGTCTTGATCTTTGGCCGACTCAAGCTCAGCGATCATCTGACTCATCAGCGGAAAGGTCGTTGCCGCGCCGATACTATTGTTTGGTTCATGCGCATCCTTGGACAAGGAAGCCGTGACGGCTTGATCCAGCTGCAGGATGCCGTAACCGGATGTTGTATCCGCACCCTTGGGACCGATATCCTTCGCCGTTTGGCGAAGCAGCTCTCGTATCTGATAGGGTTGATAATCAGGATATTGAGCCATCAGGAGAGCTGCAGCGGCAGCAGCTTGCGGTGCTGCCATAGACGAGCCCTCTTCCTTCTTATAGGTACCGTTCACTCCCGTTGTGTATACGTTCCACGGAGCAAGAAGATCCAATTCAGGACCGGGATTGGACCGCGGGTCCGGCTGACCGTCGGCTTTCACGCCGCCCACAGCGAGAACAGTGGGATAGGCTGCTGGATATTTGACCGCCGCCTTGCTCCCTAGCGTTACACCGTCATTGCCTGCGGCCGCTACCAGAAGCACGCCATGGTTTTCAGCATAGTTCACGATATCCTGCATATAAGGCGAATACCGGTGAAGGCCAACAGACAGCACGACGACCTTGGCTCCATTGCGAACAGCGTACAGAATGCCTTCTCCCAAATCCTGCTCCGTTCCATCGCCCCATTGATCGAGAGCTTTGACGGGCATAAGCTTGGCATTCCACAGAATGCCGGCTACGCCAATTCCGTTATTTCCTTTGGCCGCGATAACGCCAGCTACGCTTGTGCCATGACCATTGTCGTCATCAGGCAGCTTCTTGGGATCGACAAGGTTTACGCCAGGCACCAAATTGTCCTTCAGGTCAGGATGATCCAGATCGACGCCTGTATCCACAAGCGCAATCGTAATTCCGGTATGCTCCCTAATGGTTTCCCAAGCTTTCAGGGCTCCAATCTGCGTCAAATGCTTCTGCTTGGACAGCTCGGGATCATTTGCCTTTATTGGCGCTGCTTTAGCTGCAGCCAGTGGCTCATCTGCTGCCGGAGATTCTGTCGTTAGCGAAGAGGAGGTCTTAGCACCGGCATCCTTGGAGCCGGCAGCACGCTCTTCTTCAGTCGCTGGATCAGACGTCTGGTCTTCCTCCACTGGCGCTTCATCGTCTACGTCATTCTCGGGATCTGACGCTTCCGTTGCCGCTAGCGAATCTGCTAGCTCTTCGTCCGTGATGGAGAGCACCTGCACCTTTTGATTCGGGTGCACGTACTCGACCCCCGGCGCGCTGCTCAGGCGGCTCAGCCAATCTTCCAGATCCCCGCCCGCATCCTTGGCGGGGCGCACGACATCCACCGCCGCTTCGCTCTGGCGGCGGATCACCTCAACCCCGCTCAGCTCATGTGCGAGCTGGGGGTCCGACCACTTGAGCAGCCAGCTCTGCGGCTGCTCTGTCAGCGCTGCCGAGCCGGACGCCTGCGCGTATCCGGCTGGCGAGGCCCCTCCGGGAGCGGAGGCGCCTGGGGCGGATAAGCCCCAGAGCGCGATGCTCCCGAGCAGCAGCGCCAGGAACGCGCGGCGCAGCCCTCTGCGCGCCAGGAGCGCAACACGGTCAGCGCCTCTTCCGCGGACGAGGCGCTTCGCACTGTATCGGGCGCGCGATGCAGCCGCGCCCTCAGTATGAGATACAGGATAGGAAATGGGCCGATCCTGCTTCTTTTTTGCATCGTTATGATAGTCTATGTTCATTATATTCTGCCTTTGAAACGTATTTCATTAATATTTCGTTGAACGAATACGTTTTCCCTTCTTATTGATCATAAAAAAGGGCATAGAAGACGGATGATACCGGCTGAAGCCTCTCCCATTCCCATTGCAACTAGCAGGCAAGCGGGAGGCCCCGGCGCTATGGACAGATATACCATTCGCAAGCAGTCTGCCGTATAAGTCCGTCGCCCCATATTCCTTGCCAAATCGATGACTAACATCCCTTACCCGGCTAGCCGCTGGATGAAACAAAAAAGCTCTGTCGCTTTGCTGCTGCCAACCAGTCGATAACCGGTGCAGCTCAGCGTCAGAGCTTTTAAAAGACCAGAGGGTGCGAGCCCCCTGCTAATGCGACGGTAGAGGGAAGCTGAATAGATGATGGATCATATCCATCATCGGTCCAGGCACGATGCCTAACCCTAGCGTTAATATTGCGCAGAGAGTGATGACGATAGCGGTCGGCCATGGCATCCGAATAACGCCGTCCGACTGCTCGGAGAGCGAACCAGGGACACCCGCTTCCGGACTAGAGCCTCGTTCAGCCTCCTCTGCGCTTGCCTGTTCCCTTGTTCCCGCCGTCTCGATTTGGCCTGCTTGGGCCTCCTGCATGGCAATTGACGGTGCGGGCCCTGATGTATGGGAGGGAGATCCCTCATCCTCATCGAAGTCGAGCGGAACGGAAGCGGAGGATAGGCCGTTGCTGCTGCGCATGAACATTTGGCGGATCAATCCGAAGTAGAAGTAGTAGGAGATGACGCTGCTTAGCACCATAATGGCGACGATCCAGTAGGCCTGCGCTCGTTCGGCGCCAAGCAGTATAAACAGCTTCCCGAAGAAACCGGCCGATACAGGCAGCCCGGCTAACGATAGGACAAAAAGAATCATCGCAATTGCCGACCATGGCGAGCGGTAGTACATACCGGCATAGCCCTTCAGCTCATCATGACCGGCAGCCCGGCTGACTATTGTATGAATCGCAAATGCCCCTATCGTCATGAGCAGATAAGCGATGAGATAGAACAGGAACTCGGACATATTGTTCAGGTGTCCTACTGTAAAGGAAATGCCGATTGGCACCAAGAAATAGCCTGCGTTAGCCACGCCGGACAAAGCGAGCAGACGCTTCACATTGAACTGTCGCAAAGCCGCCAGCGTACCGTACAGCATAGATGCAGCCGCAACAAGCAGCACGATGAAAAACAATTCGTCACTAACGCCGCTGACGGCCGTACGTTCGGGATTGGCGAACAAAGCCGTTGCGAACATAAGCCGGAAGACGACCGCCAATGCGGCGCCTTTCGATACGACAGCCAGAAAAGCGGCTACCGGTGTCGGCGCCCCTTGATACACATCCAGCGACCATGCATGGAACGGAGCTGCCGCAATCTTGATCGCGAATCCAATGATCATCATGAGAAAGCCAGCATAGACGAGAGCCTCAGCCTGCTCCAGCGCTCCGGGCAACGCCGCGTTAATCCCGGCTAGCTGCACCGATCCGGTCACACCGTAAAGATAGGACATGCCGAACAAGATGAAGGCGGAGGATATCCCCCCTGTGACAACGTATTTGAAGGCCGCTTCGGCCGACAAGGACGACTTTCTTCTAAGCCCGACCAGAACATAGCTGGTGATGCTCAGCAGCTCCAATCCGATATAAAGCGTAACGAGATTTTCGGAGGAGGCCATCGTCATGGCCCCGATCACAGCAGGCAGCAGCAAATAAAAGTATTCGCCCTTATCTACAATTGCCCTGTCCTGCTGCACCGTGCCTAGCCCAAGCAGCACGATAAGCGCCGTAGCCGCCAGGAACAACAGCTTGAGCAGGCTCGCAAAATCATCGATTCGGTAGCTGTCTCCCAGCAGCGAGACCACCTCGCCGTTCGATTCGATCATACGCAGCAGAACCAGAATAAAGGCGCCGAGCAGGCCTGTCAGTGTCAGCCCCCCGATCCAGCTCCTGCTAACCTTCCTTGGAAGCAGCAGCTCCAGCACAACTAGTAGAACAAACCAAGCGCCGAGCGCAAGCTCAGGAGCCATCACCAGCAGATCCGACCATGTCAACGGTTGAAATAATGTTTGCTCCGGCATCGACTACCCTCCTGCCCTTGTTGCAAGTAATAGATCCATATAGCCGCCTACGCTTGCCTGCACGGTATCGATCAGGACGGATGGATAGCAGCCTAGCAATACGATACAGGCGAGCAGAACGACCATCGGCAGCGCTTCGATGAACCGGGCATCCCGTATGGCGGCAAAGCCGTCCCGCTGCGGACCAAACGTTATCTTCAGAACGCTTCGAAGCACGTAGACGGCCGTCAATATGATTCCGATCACCGCAATGACTGTCACCCAGCGCATGGACTCGAACAGTCCCAGCAGGGACAGAAACTCACCGACAAATCCGGAAAGTCCCGGCAATCCAAGAGAAGCCAGACCTGCTGCAAGAAGAACGCCGCTAATGAACGGCATAGAACGGGCAAGTCCGCCTAGCTGAGACAGCTCTGTCGTCCCCGTCCGTTCATACAGGCTGCCGACGATGAGGAAGAACAGTGCAGAGATCAGTCCATGGGAGATGAGCTGGAACAAGGCGCCTTGCAAGCCGATCTCATTGAAAGCGGCCAAACCGATCAATACAATTCCCATATGGCTGATGGAGGAATATGCGAGCACCAGCTTGAATTCCTGCTGCCGGAAGGCCAGTATCGCGCCGTATAGCAAGTTGATGACGCCAAGAATGGCGAGTACACTTGCCCACTCCCTAGCCTGATCCGGAAAGAGGAACAACCCGAATCGAATCAGGCCGTAAGCGCCTATCTTCAGCAGGATGCCAGAGTGAATCATGACGACAGCAGGCGGAGCCTCCTGATGTACCTTGAGCATCCACGAATGGAAAGGGAACACGGGGAGCTTGATGCCGAATGCGATCAGCAGCAGAAGGAAGATCGCCCACTGCTTGGTCTCACTGAGCGCAAATGGATTGCTGCCCGCAGATTCGGCAGGCAGATTCACATAAGCGTTCGGATCGGATAAGTTCCGCAAAATATCCCCATAACTTCCGCTGTAGACATACTGCAACGATGAAGCTGTCTCGATAATATGAAAGCCTGCCGTATTGACCAGCATGATAAAGGCAATGAACAGGATAGCCGAGCCGATGCCGTTGTAGATCAGGAAGCGGTTCGCTGCACGCTCCCGGTTGTAGTAGCCCCAGATGCCAATGAGGAAGTACATCGCGACCAGCGTAATTTCGAAGAAGATAAAAAACAGAAAGACGTCACGCGCAATAAACGCGCCGATCATACCGAATTCCAGCAAGAGAAACCAGCTGAAGAAGGACTTCCACCGCTTCTTCACATGAACAGCCGCCAGCGCAGCCATCGCTGTCACGACCGACGTCAGCAGCAGCAGCGGAAGCGACAAGCCGTCCAGACCAACCGCATACTGGAACGAGAAGAACCAGTCGCCGCCCACATTCATCTTCAGCGGTGCCTGCACCCAGCTGTACGTCTCGCTATAGGATGCGGCGCCTTGTTGTCTGTCGTAATCAGCGTAGAGCCATAGTGACAAGACAAGCGGAAGCAAGGTAGTCGCAACCGCCGCAATCTTCAGCCAGCTTGCACGATGCCTCGGCAAGAGCTGGATGAAGGCAAGGCCTAGCAGCGGAGACAGCAAAATGATCGAGAGAATCGGAATTTGCTCCAAGCCGCTCATGACAGCATCCTCCTTCCGATGACGACAAGCGCAATCGCCACGACGCCCAGCACGGCAGCGACGCCATAGGTTTGTACCTGGCCGTTCTGCAGCCGCAGTCCGAGCTTGCCAGCCGCGCTCGCCGCCGATCCAGCCAGCTTCACGGCACCCCCGATGACATAGGTGTCGATTGCAGCCAGACAAGCACTCAGTCCACGCAGCGACTTCACAAACACCGTCTCATATAGCTCATCGATATAAAATTTCCGCTCCGCCAGCTTGACCAGTCCAGGCATTCGGCTTCCAAACGGATGATTACCCGCAATGACCTTCCCATAGAGCAGCCAGCCCGCCAGAATTCCGATTAGACCGGCAGCGACGGATAATAGGATGACTACAATACTGCCATGCGGTTCGATCACCTCGTCACTAAGCCATCCGCTTAACCATCCGTTCCACGGCAGCTCGACGAATCCGGCAATGACCGCTAGTATAGCCAGCGCGATAAGCGGAATCGTCATCACCAGCGGCGACTCCTTGGCACCCATGGTTTTCGAGCCTGACTTTCCCATGAATACGAGGACGAACAATCTGGTCATGTATAGCGCCGTGAAGAATGCCGTCAGCAATCCTACAGCGAATAGCAACGGGTTATGCTCCAGCGCCGCAGTCAGAATAGCGTCCTTTGACCAAAATCCGGAGAGCGGCGGGATTCCGGCAAGAGCCAGCGCTCCAATCGCGAACGTCCAAGCGGTGATCCGCATACGCGAGCCGATGCCGCCCATCTCCCGTATATCCTGCGTATGTACAGCATGAATGACACTGCCTGCCGCGAGGAACAGCAGCGCCTTGAAGAAGGCATGGGTGAACAGGTGGAAGATCGCGCCCGTCATCGTGCCCAGACCAAGCGCCAGCATCATGTAGCCCAGTTGACTGATCGTGGAATAGGCCAATATTCGCTTCAGATCGTTCTGGGCAAGTGCGATCGCAGCCGCGAAGATCGCGGTAAACGCGCCAACGTACGCGACCGTCTCCATCGCCGCTGGCGACGTCTCGAATATGCTGAACGTGCGGGCAATGAGGAATACTCCAGCCGCTACCATCGTCGCTGCGTGAATTAACGCACTGATCGGCGTAGGCCCCTCCATTGCATCAGGCAGCCAGACATGAAGCGGGAATTGTCCGGATTTGCCCACTGCCCCAAGGAATATCAGCAATGCGATTAGAGTCGTAATGCCCTCCGTCATGATGCCGCCATGTCCCCCGAATATGCTTTGAATACTTGTAAAGTCGAGCGCATGGCCCGGCATGTGCCAGAATAACAGCAGGATGGCAATTAATAGACCGGCGTCTCCGATTCTCGTCACGATAAAGGCCTTCTTAGCCGCTGCACGAGCAGCTGGACGCGCATACCAGAATCCTACGAGCAGGAAGGAGCAGACGCCCACAAGCTCCCAGAACAGATAGAAGGACAACAGGTTATCCGACAATACGAGGCCCAGCATGGAGAATGTAAAGAGCGACACATAGCCGTAGAAAACCGTGATCCGTTCATCCACGGCCATGTAACCCGACGAGTAGATATTAACGAGCAAGCCGACGAGTGTAACCACCACCAGCATTAGCGCCGTCAAATTAGTAATCTCAAACCCGATTCGAAGCGAATATTCGCCAATCGAGATCCAGCTAAAGTTATAGCTGTAATCGATAGCGTGAGGCTTAAGCCTCTCCCCCAGTACAAGCAAGGATAGAACGAAAGCGCCTAACGCACCGATCGAGCCGATCCATGCGCCCGCTCTCCGAAACCCCCTCCCGAGCGTCATCAGCACAAGGAAGGCAGCGAGGGGAAGGAGCGGGATCACCCATGCGATTTTCGCAAAAAAGTCCATGCGCCCTACCTCCTCATCCGATTGAATGCATCGATCATAACTGTGCCGCGCGCCCGGAACAACGCGATCAGTATCGCAACGGCTATCGCAGCCTCCGCCGCAGCTACCGTTATCGTGAAGATAGAAAAGAGCTGTCCCGTCAGCGAGGGAATAACGCCATATTTGGAGAAGGCGATCAAATTCAGATTGACGCCGTTCAGCATCAGCTCAAGCGACAGCAGGACGATAATGGCATTGCGCTTGGCAAGCGCGCCGTACAGGCCTATGCAAAACAATATAGCGGCCATTGTAAGATAGGATGGCAGCATCTAGTCCGCCTCCTTTTTCGCCAAGGCAATTGCACCTATGAACGCGACAGTCAGCAAGATCGACAGCAGCTCGAACGGCACGATATAGCCGGTAAACAGCTGCTCGCCAATCGCCAGCGTGTTGTCTTCGCCAAAATCGAAGGCCCCGGCGCTTTGAAAGTCCGACGCACGGATAGAATAGAAGAGAAGACCAAAAAGACAAAGCGCACCGACGGCGGCAAGCGTCTCGTGAAGCGGCTTCGCAGGCTCAGCCGCTTCTTCGTTATGCTTCGTCATCATAATGCCGAAGATCATCAGAATGGATACCGCCCCTGCGTAGATCAGCACTTGTACAAAGGCGACGAATTCCGCATCCAGGAGCACATACATGCCGGCAAGCCCCAGAAAAGCGGCTGCCATGGAGATGACCATGTGGACCACCTTCTCCAGGCTGATCATCAGCACCGCTCCGCCGATAATGATGACTGCGAATAGGAAGAAGGCAACGTATTCCCCCGTAATGTCGACGTTAAACAATTATTTGGCGCCCCCTTTTGCCGGAGCACCGATATTGTTGTTGTCCTGACGAACCAATGTATTGTTGTCCGTCAGCCACCCTGCATCCTTATACAGGTCATCTCGGCTGTATGCGGCCAGCTCAAAGTGATTGGTCATGACGATCGCTTCCGTCGGACATACCTCGGTGCACAGATCGCACAGGATACAGATTTCGAAGTTAATGTCGAAGGTATCGATCACTTTGCCTTTCTTCTCGGGATCGGGATTTGGCTTGCCCGTCAGCGTAATGCAATCGGTCGGGCATATGCGGGCGCATTGATTGCACACAATGCACAGATCCGGTATAAAGTGCTGAATGCCCCGGAAGCGGTCCGGCATCAGGAACGGTTCATCCGGATAGGATGTCGTCACCTTCGGAGCCGTTAGCGCCTTCATCGTAACGCCTAGACCTTGCAGCAATCCTTTCATGCTTCTCTCCCCTTTCAGACCCTTATTTCACGAACAGCTCCAGATAGAGCGCGGTGAGGAATACGTTGAGCAGCGCCACGGGAAGGAGCACCTTCCAGCCAAGACTCATGAGCTGATCGATACGAACGCGCGGGAAGGTCGCCCGTATCCAGAATAGTGAGAAGACAACAAAAGCAAACTTGAGCAGGAACCATATTATACCCGGCACAAAATCCAGAAAGGGCGCAGGCGCGTGCCACCCGCCAAGGAACAAGACCGTCGTTAGTGCCGCAATCGCGTACACATAGACGTACTCTGAGAGCATGAAGAACGCGAAGCGGAAGCCGCTGTATTCGACATGGTAACCCGCCACAAGCTCCGACTCCGCCTCCGGCAAGTCGAAAGGCGTCCGGTTCAGCTCCGATACTGCCGCGATGTAGAAGACGATAAATCCGATGATCTGCGGGAACAGATTCCAGTTCCAGAACCAGCCGCCGTCTTGGGCGGCTACGATATCACGCAGGTTCAGACTGCCGCTTAATAGGATGACGCCCACAATGGATATGACAAGCGGCACCTCGTAGCTGATCATCTGCGCCGAGGAGCGCATGCCGCCCAGCAAGGCATATTTGTTATTGGAGGCCCAGCCTCCAAGCACAATCGCTAGAGTAGTAATACCGGATAAGGCCACATAGTAGAGCAAGCCGACATTCAGATCGGCGAAATAAAGCTTCTCGGTGTAAGGAATAACGGCAAGCACGGTGAATGAAGGAATGAAAGCGAGAGCGGGCGCGATAATGAATAGCAGCCGATCCGCCTTTCGAGGTATGGTGTCTTCTTTGATCAGAAGCTTGAAGATGTCGGCTACCGTCTGCAGCAAGCCAAACGGTCCGACCCGGTTAGGCCCGATGCGAAGCTGCATCCAGCCGATGACCTTTCTTTCGTAATAGATGGCGTACGTCACAAAACCTAATACAATAAGCAGAAACAACGCTGCCCACAGGAACAGGATTAAGGCGCTGCCCCATGTCAGCGGCTCATTCAGCCATGCGCCCATCAGCAATCAACCTCCCCAACGACGATATCGATTCCGCCTAATATCGTGATCAAATTGGTCATCGACTCCCCCACGAGCAGCTTGGGCAAGATTTGCAGATTGACGAACGACGGCCTTCTGAATTTGAGACGGTACGGCTCCGCCTTGCCCTTGGAGACGATATGGCAGCCGATCTCTCCGCGTGGCGATTCAATTCGCACATACGTCTCTCCCGCAGGCGGCCGAATGACGCGCGGCACCTTGCCCATCGTCTCGCCGTCGCTCGGGAATTGCTCTACCGCCTGCTTCAGGATACGAAGGCTCTGCCTGATCTCCTCCAGACGTACGCGATACCGGTCGTAGCAATCGCCGTTATGGCCGATCGGCACGTCGAATTCGAATCGGGGATAGAGGCTATAGGGTTCATCCTTACGCAAATCCCATCTTACGCCTGTACATCTCAGGTTGGCGCCGGACAAGCCATGGTCAATCGCGGTAGCCGCATCATATTGGCCGATTCCTTTTATGCGTGCCAGGAAGATTTCGTTGCCGGAGACCAGCTTGTCATATTCCGCCAGCTTCTTCTCCATGTACGGAATGAAATCTCTGACTTTATCCATCCAGCCGGAAGGCGCATCCCATTTGACCCCGCCGACCCGCATGTAGTTGTAGGTCAGCCTTGCGCCGCACAGCTCGTTGAATAGATTGATAATCGTCTCCCGGTCACGGAAAGCGTACAGAAACGGGCTCATCGCGCCAATATCCAGCAGATAAGTTCCCCACCAGACGAGATGACTGGCTACCCGTTGCAGCTCCATAACGATTAATCGCAGAAACTCTGCGCGTAGCGGCACTTCCAGTCCCATCATCGTCTCGACAGCATGGACCAGAACATAATTAGTCGTCATGGCGGACACGTAGTCCATCCGATCGGTATACGGAATAATTTGTGTGAAATTAAGACTTTCCGCGAGCTTCTCTGTGCCTCTGTGCAAGTAGCCCATCACAGGCGTCGCCTCGGTGATGACTTCTCCATCAAGCTTGACTACGATCCGGAACACGCCATGCGTGCTCGGATGCTGGGGTCCGACGTTGAGCAGCAGTTCCTCCGTTCGAATCACCGGTTGCCTACACCTCCGAATCAAGCGGTTCATAATCTTTGCGCAAAGGATGGCCGACCCAATCATCAGGCATCATAATACGCCTCAGATTGGGATGGCCGGCAAATTCAATGCCTAGCAGATCATAGATCTCACGTTCGTTCCAATCGGCCGTCGACCAAGTCGGCGTCGCGGAAGGTACGGATGGCGCCTCCCGGTCTGTCCTCAGCTTAATTGCGACATCCTGCCTCGTGTCGAGCGATAACAGGAAATAGACAACCTCAAGATGCGACTCATAATCGATACCGGACACATTGCGGAGATAGTTGAACCTAAGCTCCTCGTGATCCCGCAGCAGCAGACTGGCCTCCCGCCATCGTTCGGTAGCAATGACGAGCATCGGCATATCAGCGTTCAATTCGTTCAACCCTGATTCTACTACTGTGCCAACCCCCATCTTCTCTTCGATCAGTCGGACATACCGATCCAGATCGCTTTGCCTCGGGGAAGGCTCCTTGGGGGTGTCCTGCTCCATTTGGGCTGCTTCGGCAGCTTCTGCCTCTGCTTTCGCCTTGGCTGCCGCTCTTGCCGCTCGCGCTTCGGCAGCGGCCTTCAGCTTCGCTTCGCGCTCCGCATCAACAGGGGCTGGCTTGGGCTCAGCCTCTGCCGGCTTACTTGTTGCCACATCTTCGCCAGTCGGTTCAGAAGCATTCGCAGCTTCTTGCTGCTCTATCGGCTCTTGTAGCGCTTCGGGGTTCTTTTTCTCCTCCTCGCTCAACGGCTCGTCACCTGCTTCCCGGTCTTCGCCTCATAGCGGATCTTCTCCTGGAGCTTGTTGATGCCGTAGATGAGCGCCGCCGGATTAGGCGGGCAGCCAGGAATGTACACGTCTACCGGTACGATTTGATCCACACCCTTAATGACCGCGTAGGACTTCACGTAAGGACCGCCGGCGGTAGCGCATGACCCCATTGCGATAACCCACTTCGGCTCCGGCATTTGATCGTATAAGCGGCGCAGCAGAGGTCCCATCTTCTTTGTCACTGTACCCGATACAATCATGACATCCGACTGCCTCGGAGATGTGCGGAACATAACGCCGAATCGGTCCAGGTCATAGTGGGAAGCGCCCGTACCCATCATCTCTATGGCGCAGCACGCAAGGCCGAATGTGAGGGGCCACAAGGAATTACTTCTCGCCCAGCCCTTTAGCTGCTCCAGCGTTCCCATGAATACATTGCGTTCCAGCTCCTTGCGCTCTTCGAGTGTAATCGACTCCAGGTTCAATTCCATTTCAGCACCCTCTTCTTCCATGCGTATAGAAGTCCCACGAGCAGCATTCCTGCAAAAATGACCATTTCGATCAGCACAAAAAGACCGAGCTTATTATACGCAACGGCCCACGGGTATAAGAAAACGGTTTCCACATCAAAAATGACAAACATAAGGGCAAACATATAGTACCGGATGTTGAATCTGACCTGACCTTCGCCTACTGGCTCGTTGCCGCTCTCGTATGTACTTCGTTTCGGATCGGTCGGCTTATGCGGCCTCAGCAGTCTGCCGACTGTCAAAGCCACGACCGGGAGCAGAATGCCCAGTACGAGAAAAATCGCGACGACGACGTAGTGGTTGACATAGTTATCCACACAATCGCCTCCGTAAAAGGATGGTATGCAGGATGTCTCTACGCTGTCTTTCCATGGTCAATTTTTCCTCACAATTATAACAAATGCTGGGACTACCGTCTATGACGGAGTTGCGATCAACGCACCTGCTTACTTCAGGAACCTTATTCCATTATATGCGTCCCTATTATAAAAATGGACTGTTCTCCTACTTTTCCTTGCAATGATTCTTGTATTGGATTCGTTCAAATTAAAAAAAAAGCCTCCCGCACGTCATACGCACGGAAAGCTTCTTAGGGTCGATTAGATCTTTTGTCTCACGTTCAAGCGGTTCATTGCCCGCTGCATAGCCATCTCAGCACGGCGGAAGTCCACCTCGTCCTGCTTGGCAGCCAGACGCTGTTGCGCACGCTGCTTCGCAGCTTCCGCACGTTCAATATTGATGTCTTGAGCGAGCTCAGCGCTCTCTGCAAGAATTACGATTTTGTCCTTACGGACTTCGATAAAACCGCCGTTTACAGCGACAATATCGACTTTGCCATCACGCTTGATCGTAACAGGAGCGATACGCAGCGGTGTCACAAGCGGAATGTGGTTAGGCAGAATGCCCAACTCGCCTTCTACGCCCGTTACGCTTACCATGTTCGCTGTTTCCTGATACACCTTACGCTCAGGCGTTACGATTTCTACCAGAAAGGTACTCATGTGGATTCCTCCCGCCTTTCGCTATTAAAGCGTTTTGGCTTTCTCCACGGCTTCTTCAATGACACCTACGTAACGGAAAGCTTCTTCCGGCAGGTGGTCATATTTGCCCTCGAGAATTTCTTTGAAGCTGCGAACGGATTCTTTAACCTGTACGTATTTGCCTGGCGTTCCAGTGAACGGCTCGGCAACGTGGAACGGCTGGGACAAGAACAATTGGATTCTGCGTGCACGGCCAACTGTTACTTTATCTTCCTCGCTCAGCTCGTCCATACCCAGGATTGCGATAATATCTTGAAGCTCTTTGTAACGCGCAAGAATCTTCTTGACGCCTTGAGCAACATTGTAATGCTCTTCACCCAGAACCTCAGGATTAAGGATACGGGAAGATGAAGCTAGCGGATCAACCGCTGGGAAGATACCCATCTCGGAAATTTTACGCTCCAGGTTAGTCGTTGCGTCCAAGTGAGCGAACGTTGTAGCAGGAGCCGGATCCGTATAGTCATCCGCAGGAACGTAGATCGCCTGAATGGACGTTACAGAGCCTTTTTTCGTGGATGTGATACGCTCTTGAAGCTGACCCATCTCCGTTGCCAGCGTTGGCTGGTAACCTACCGCCGATGGCATACGTCCCAGAAGGGCCGAAACCTCGGAGCCCGCTTGCGTGAAGCGGAAGATGTTGTCGACGAACAGAAGTACGTCTTTGCCTTCTTCATCACGGAAATACTCAGCCATAGTCAGACCCGTCAAAGCTACGCGTTGACGCGCGCCTGGCGGTTCGTTCATTTGACCGAATACCATCGCTGTTTTTGGAAGAACGCCGGAATCTTTCATCTCGTGGTACAAGTCGTTACCTTCACGGGTACGCTCGCCTACACCAGCGAATACGGAGATACCGCCATGCTCTTGCGCGATGTTGTTGATAAGCTCTTGGATCGTTACCGTCTTACCTACGCCGGCACCGCCGAACAAGCCGATCTTGCCGCCTTTAGCGTATGGTGCAAGCAAGTCGATAACTTTGATGCCCGTTTCAAGAATTTCCGCTTGCGTGGACAATTCGTCGAATGCAGGTGCTTGACGGTGAATCGGAAGATTCACTTCCGACGTTACGTCGCCAGCTTCGTCGATAGGCTCGCCTAGTACGTTAAATACGCGGCCCAGCGTCGGAGCGCCAACCGGAATTGTGATAGGTGCGCCAGTGTCTACAACTTCCATGCCGCGAACAAGACCGTCTGTCGTGCTCATCGCAACGGCACGAACCATGTTGTCACCGAGGTGAACAGCTACTTCCAGCGTCAGGTTAATATCAACTCCGCCTTGGCTAGCCTTATGCTCGATTTTGACAGCGTTCAAAATTTCCGGCAGGTTGCCGCGTTCGAACTCAAGGTCGACGACCGGACCCATGACGGATACAACGCGTCCTTTTTTCATTGCTTTCCCTCCTGCTTCCTTCTTATATGAACTTACGATTGTGCGTTAGCTCCCGCAACGATCTCGGAAATTTCCTGAGTGATCGCAGCCTGACGGGCACGGTTGTACGTCAGCGTCAGCTGGTTGATCATCTTCGTCGCGTTCTTCGTTGCGCTGCCCATTGCTGTCATACGAGCACCAAATTCGGATGCTTTGCCGTCCAGTACCGCGCTGTAAATAAGCGTCTCCGCATATTTCGGCAGCAGCACTTCCAGTACGCCTTCCGGCGATGGCTCGTATTCATAGGCGGAAACCGTCGTACCCTCGCTGATCTCGTCCAGAGGCAGCAAACGGGATTCCGTCGGGATTTGAGTAATCGCATTTACGAATTGGTTGTAGTATAAATACAGTTCGTCATAAGCGCCATCTGCGAACTTCTGCACAGCTGCTGTAGCAACCGTCTTAATGTCTGCAAAGGTTGGAGCATCGGACAAACCGACTACTTCTTCTACGATAGGCATACTCCGACGACGGAAGTAATCACGGCCTTTACGGCCGATCACGAACAATACATACTCGTCGGTAGACTTATGCTTCTCTTGAATGGTTTGCGTTACTTTGCGCAAGATGTTCGCATTGTAGCCGCCTGCCAGACCCCGGTCGGATGTGATGACCAGATATCCCGTCTTTTTGATCGGACGAGTCTCCAGCATCGGATGCTTCACATCCTTTGTGCCTGCGGCGATGCTAGCGACAACTTCTTTCAGCTTATCCGCGTAAGGACGGGCAGCGGTAGCAGCTCCCTGTGCTCTTCTGAGCTTGGATGCGGCAACCATCTCCATCGCTTTCGTGATTTGCTTCATGCTTTGTTTGCTCTTGATCTCGCGTTTTATATCACGCATGCCTTTTGCCATTTGGTTTCACCCGCCTTCGTATGCCCTCGAATGCCTTCGGGGCGTGGTAAGGACCTACGCCCGGACATGATTGGACGGGCGTAGGGAAATATGTCTAAGCGAAGCTTTTCTTAAATTGGTTGATCGCGTCTACAAGAGCTTTCTCGTTATCTGCAACGAGGTCTTTTGTATCGCGGATAGAAGCGCCGATCTCCGGATGGTTGGAGTCCATGAATGCCAGGAACTCTCTCTCGAAACGGGAGATGTTCTCGAGCGCAACTTCATCAAGGTGTCCCTTAACCGCTGTATATAGAGAGAGAACTTGCTTCTCTACCGGCATTGGTTGGTTAACGCCTTGTTTCAGGATCTCCATCGTACGCGCGCCGCGGTTAAGACGAGCGAGCGTTGACTTGTCGAGGTCGGAACCGAACTGCGAGAACGCTTGAAGCTCGCGGTATGCCGCAAGGTCAAGACGGAGCGTACCGGCAACCTTCTTCATCGCCTTGATCTGCGCGGAACCGCCTACGCGGGATACGGAGATACCAACGTTAACCGCTGGGCGTTGGCCGGAGTAGAACAAGTCGGACTCCAGGAAGATTTGACCGTCAGTAATGGAAATAACGTTCGTCGGGATATAAGCCGATACGTCGGACGCTTGCGTCTCAATGAACGGCAAAGCTGTGATCGAGCCGCCGCCGAGCTTGTCGCTCAGTTTCGCAGCGCGCTCCAGCAAACGGGAGTGCAGGTAGAATACGTCGCCCGGATAAGCCTCACGACCCGGCGGACGGCGAAGAAGCAAGGAAAGCTCGCGGTATGCCGCAGCTTGTTTGGTCAAGTCATCATATACGATCAAGGCATGCTCACCTTTGTACATGAAGTACTCAGCCATCGATACGCCTGCGTACGGTGCAAGATACAGAAGCGGAGCCGGATCGGATGCGCCTGCAGTTACAACGATGGTGTATTCCAATGCGCCGTGACGGCGAAGCGTTTCCACAACGTTGGCAACTGTAGATTGTTTTTGGCCAATGGCAACGTAGATACATTTTACGCCATTACCCTTTTGGTTGATGATCGCATCGATCGCGATCGTTGTTTTACCCGTTTGACGGTCGCCGATGACAAGCTCACGTTGACCGCGGCCGATTGGTACCATGGCGTCGATCGCTTTGATACCTGTTTGCATCGGTTCATGAACGGATTTACGATCGATAACGCCCGGAGCCGGGGATTCGATCGCGCGAGTTTGCGTTGTGTTAACCGGACCTTTGCCGTCTACCGGCTGTCCAAGCGGGTTAACAACGCGGCCCAGAAGCTCGTCGCCTACCGGAACTTCCATGATGCGGCCTGTACGCTTAACTTGGTCGCCTTCGCGAATGTCCGTGTAAGGACCCAGGATAACAACACCCACGTTGCTTTCCTCAAGGTTGAGCGCCATACCTACAACACCGTTCGCGAACTCGAGCAACTCGCCTTGCATCGCATTCTCAAGGCCGTGTACGCGTGCGATACCGTCACCGACATTGATGACCGTGCCGACATCCACGACTTGAATTTCGGATTTATATTGTTCGATCTGTTGTTTAATCAGCGTGCTGATTTCATCAGGTCTGATACTCAATTCGTTCACCCCTATCTACAGTGCTTTAGAATTTAACGTTTTTTGTAAACGATCCAGCTTGCCGGACAAGCTTCCGTCATACAGACGGTCACCGATGCGGACTTGAATGCCGCCAAGCAGCGCTGGCTCGACAATTTGCTGTGCAATGATTTTCTTGCCTGTGATGCTTCCGAATTGCGCCGCAACGCCCGAAAGCTCTTCGTCCGTCAGCTTCTGCGCAGAGTAAACTGTCGCATGTGCTTGACCGAGCGCCTCGCCCGCAATCTTGGTGAATGCTTCATACACCTCAACGATGATCGCTTGGCGACCGCGCGTGATGATGACTTTCAGCGTATCCAGTACGATTCCGGAAGCGTTGTTGCCGAATGCCGCTTTCAATACGTCGATCTTGGCGGATGGAGCAACACTTGGCAAGGAAAGGAATTTCTCGATTTCCGCGTCCTGCTTCAGAGCTTCGGCGATCAGCTTAAGCTGGTCCTCAACCTCGGAGACAGTTCCTGCGGCGGAAGCAAGCTCGAACAACGCTTTTGCGTAGCGCTTCGCTACGACCGTGTCCCGGCTCATTTGCTTCCAACCTCTTTCAGGTATTGGTCAACAAGTTGCTCTTGCGACTTCTCGTCCACTTGCTTCTCGATAATCTTGGAAGCGATCTTCACGGAGATTCCGCCAACCTCTGTGCGAAGAGCGGCAATCGCCTTGTTCTTCTCGCTCTCGATGTCCTTCAGTGCATCGTCTTTCAGACGAACTGCTTCGTTCTTCGCGGATTGTACGATCTCATCCGCTTGCTTCGTGCTTGTGGATCTTGCTTGATCAATAATCGCATAAGCTTCTTTGCGCGCTTGCTCGAGTGCAACCTTTTGCTCATCCAAAGATGCCTCTGCCGCTTTGCGGCTTGTTTCTGCCGTATTCATCTGTTCCTGAATCAGCTGTCTGCGCTTCTCCATAACAGTGAACAACGGGCCAAATGCGTATTTATTCAACAGCCATAACAGAACTAGAAACGCAATAATCGCGAAGACTGTCGACTCCCAAATAAACTTATCCATAGCTGCAACTCCTTCCTTACATGCTTGTAATCAAAACGAAGGCGAAGAGGGCTAGGCCTTCCCCGCCAATTTCAGGTCTCTAATGATTAGCCGAAGAACGCCAGGAAGGCGATAACTACGCCGATGATAGGTACAACTTCGACGATACCTACGCCGATAAACATTGTTGTTTGCAGCTTGCCTTGAAGCTCAGGTTGACGAGCGATACCTTCGATTGTTTTACTTACGATCATACCGTTACCGATACCAGCGCCAAGTGCGCCCAAACCAACTGCAATTGCTGCTGCCAAAACTCCGTAATCCATTTAAAAATCCTCCTCAAAAATAGGTTTTTAGATTTAATGTTAGATCTTGTTTATAACTAATCCCGCGCAAGTAATCGAACCGATCCTTATACGGGGTTTAAACCCATGATTAATGCGCTTCTTCTTCGTCGTGATGATGAATGGTCGCTTGCGAGATATACACCATCGTAAGAATCGTGAACAAGAACGCCTGAATACCTCCGACAAAGATACTGAAGGCTTGCCATGCTGCAAGGAATGGGAGACCCCATAAGCCTAGCATCAGGATTGTTGCAATCAGAACCTCGCCCGCGAAAATGTTCGCGTATAGACGAAGAGCCAGCGTCAGTGGTTTCGAAATTTCCTTGATCAGGTTAAGAGGGAAGAAGACTGGAAATGGCTCGAAATAGTGCTTCAGGTAATGCTTGCGGTTTTCCTTCATGCCCAGGTAATGAACCAGGAAGATAACCACAATCGCAAGACCGGCTGTTACAGACAAGTCCGCAGTCGGTGATTTCCAGAAGGCAATATGAACGTGGCCATGATATTTGTCGAGAAGATCATTCGTAATGCCGAGGAAGGCATTAGGCTCCGAATACTCGAACACGACACCAAACGGAAGTCCTAGCAAGTTAGAGATGAAGATGAACAGTATGAGCGTAAGTCCTAGCGATAGGTAGCGCTTTACTTTTTCCAGCGGCATCGTACTTGCAACGGTATTGTGAACGAATTCGATAATCCATTCCATGAAGTTCTGCATCTTCGACGGATTCTCGACCGACAGATTGCGAACCGCGAGACGAGCGAGCACGAACGTAATGATCATGGTGACGATAATCGTCCCCCAAGTTGAAAAATCAATTCGAAAGCCGCCTACATCCCATACCGGAAATTCATGCATGTTAATTTTTCACCCCTTTCCGCTGTTAAGTCGTTTCTGGTGAATCAAAGCTGATACCAATAAAATAAACGGCATCACCATACTTGCCGCAAGCGTTGCCGGCAGGTTGAACGTTTCCGGATATTTGTAGGCCAGCATTGCAACCAGCAGCACCATCGCCATGCGGCTACCAAGTCCCAGCCCCATCTTGCGCATGCCGCGATTCGCCATGGCTTGTCCTACAATCTCCACTCTGCGTCTAAGCAAAAGCGCATTCATGAAACTCGCGAATACGCCCAGCAGAAGACCAGCGAATACGCTCTTCCACTCCGGAAAGATACCCCAGAGCAGCAAGCAGGCAGCCGCAAAAAAAAGCGCCCCGCGCATCGCCATCTTGAAAATGTTATCCATCGGAATCCTTCAACACCTTCCTGACAATCAGAATGGCTGAAAGAATACCGACAGCCAGACCAACAAGCAGTCCGCCGACCGTCCCGGCTTTCGGATCGCCGAAGCGTTCCCCAGCCGCCTGGCCGAGCCAATATCCCAAGAAAACACAAATCCCGACATCCACACCCAGCGCCCCGACAAGCGCGGCGGCCTTCCATGGATTGTCACTGTTGCTTTTCCCATTCATATTGCTCCAACCCCTGTCAATCCTCATTTATTTTATCGAAGCGGCGCAAGGTTTGTCAATTGAAATAACAGCAAATTTTCCGTGAACGAAAGGGTGAAAACCCTTATGCTACAAGGTTTCTGAAGCGCCGAAACCGTACAGTGCCACTGTATGCTGTATATTCTGCGCTTAGTCCGAATCCCCGAGATAAACTATGAACGTTGTGTGAACGAATCAGGACGTTGCTTGCTTCTTCCAAAATGATGAAGGATTGCGTCAACAATCCGCTCGGAGGCCTTGCCGTCGCCATACGGATTAGCCGCTTGGCTCATTCGACAATATAATGCTTTATCATTGAGCAATGCCTTCGCTCTGCCATATACATCCTCTTCATTGGTGCCGACCAGCTCAAGCGTGCCCGCTTCGATGCCTTCCGGACGCTCCGTCGTATCCCGCAGCACGAGCGTAGGAACGCCGAAGGAAGGCGCTTCCTCTTGCAAGCCGCCGGAATCCGTCATAATCATGTACGTATGAGGATAGAAGTTATGGAATTCAAACACATCCAGCGGTTCAATCAGACGAATGCGCGGATGATCGCCGAGAATTTCATTAGCCGGCTCTCTCACCGCCGGGTTCGGATGAACGGCGTAGACGACGACGATATCCTCGTGCTCATCTGCAATACGCTTGACCGCGCGGAAGATATTGCGATGCGGCTCGCCCAGCGACTCTCTGCGGTGCGCGGTCATCAGAATCATCCGCTTGCCCTTCGCCCACTCGATGACCGGATGCTCGAACGACTCGTCCACCGTATATTGGAACACATCCGCAGCTGTGTTGCCCGTTACGTAGATCGTGTCCTCCGATTTGTTCTCCTTGCGGAGGTTGTTCGCCGACCATTCCGTCGGTGCGAAGTGAATGTCGGACAAGACGCCCGCCAGCTGCCGGTTCATCTCTTCTGGATAAGGCGACATCTTGTTCCAGGTGCGAAGTCCCGCTTCGACATGGCCTACCTTGACTTGCTTCAGGAACGAAGCGTAGCTGGCCAGGAAAGTCGTTTGCGTATCGCCATGCACCAGCACGATATCCGGCTTAGCTTCCGCCAGCACAGGCTCAAGTCCCTCAAGCACTCGGACTGTCGTCTCCGTCAGCGTCTGGCGTTCCTTCATTACGTTCAGGTCATAATTCGGTTTGATCTCAAAAAAATCAAGCACCTGGTCCAAAATCTGGCGATGCTGCGCCGTCACGCATACGATGGATTGGATGTCATCCTCGCGCCGCTGAAGCTCCAAGACGAGCGGAGCCATCTTTACCGCTTCCGGGCGCGTGCCGAATATAGTCATTACCTTTAGTTTAGACAAAAGATTCCACTCCTACATCATAGTTGGCTGAAAATGTTTAGTTCGTGCCGTACATGCGGTCGCCCGCATCGCCAAGTCCAGGCACGATATAGCCTTTTTCATTCAAACATTCGTCCAGTGCGGCAATATAAATATCAACGTCGGGATGCGCGTCCTGCACAGCCTTGACGCCTTCCGGAGCTGCAATGAGACACATGAGCTTGATTTGGTCGCAATTGCGCTTCTTCAGCGAAGAGATCGCGGCAATAGCAGATCCGCCCGTTGCCAGCATCGGATCGATTACGATCAGCAGCCGGTTCGGCGCATCCGTCGGTAGATTAATGTAATACTCTTTTGGTTGAAGCGTCTCATGGTCTCTAGCCAGTCCGATATGGCCGACTTTGGCCGACGGAATCAGCTTCAGAATGCCATCCACCATGCCTAGGCCTGCTCTCAAAATCGGAATAAGGCCGAGCATGCGTCCCGATACGACTTTCGCGTCGGTAATGGCGACCGGCGTCTCCACCTTGATCGTGTCCAGCGGAATATCCCGCGTAATTTCGTAAGCCATCAATGTTGCAACTTCATCCACCAGCTCGCGGAAATCCTTCGTATTCGTTTCCTTGTTACGAATAAACGTCAGCTTGTGCTGGATTAGGGGATGGTCGCATATAACCAGTTTGCTCATGGAGCGTAATTCCTCCCAAATTCCTTTTCGACGGACATGCTTATAGTACGTGTTCAAAAGTCGGGTTTTCAGCACCGAGAAGGTTGCGAGAACCTGAAGAAGGAGGAGCGGAGTGTAGGCAAACCTACATGAGCACCGGACTTCAAAGGTGAACGCAAGATTCGATGTCGAATACGCTTCTAGGCTGGCTTCGTGATCAAAAGACGACTTTTTGAACTACCTCTTATAGCATGGTCACAATCCCATATATTATAGCACTGTAAAGTAAGCGTTGCATCTGGGACCCGAAAAAAATCTGCGCCTCTTCCTGTGCCTTCCATCACATAACCGAGCCGTAACAAAAAAGCCGCTTGGCCCCTGGAAGTATTCTTCATTCCAAGAGCTCAAGCAGCTGATATTTATACTCGCTTCGCCGGTCGCAGCGGCAGTCTGCCTAGCCTGTCCAGAAGCCGCGCTACTAGGATGGAGACGATGGTCGTCAAGACGCATACGGCAATATAATGCACAAGTGAATGGTCTACTAGCAGCGGTTTCATTCCCGCAGCTCCAGCTACCCCCCGGACCGCTACCAGGACTGCCGGGTGGAGCAGATAGATCCACTGGGCAATCGCGCCTGCGCGGGGAGTAGAGTTGATCTTTATCCCCATAGCCATCCCGAATAGGGCGTATACCGCGGGCAGGAGTGCGATGTACATGCTGTCATGCCTTGGGTAACCGGCCTCTCGCAGCAAGATGCCCTCCAGGAACAGCAGCCCCATGCTGATTAAGAAAATGACGGGATATATATATCCCCCTTTTGCTTTTGCCGGACGCTTCCCCATGTACAAGCCCATCGCCAGAAAGACAGGAGCAAAGAAGAAGCCGTTGCGCGTATAATCGAATCGTGCGAACATCCATTCATACACCGCTTTGAGGTGGGACTCCCGCACAGCAAGACCATAGTAGCTGTCCCCCATCAGGCCAATGGCGTACAGCAAGCATACCCCTAACGCCAAAGCCCATAGCGGCAGCAGCCTGTACAAGCCATACACGATATAGACTCCGATGAACAACGCCGGCAGATACCATAAATGATAGAAAGTTCCGTCAATCGCGATATCCCTTGCAAGCACTAGCCAGTGAATGCCTTGATCGAGGTCGCCTTTATATACATTAAGAGGAAGATAGATCATGATGGCCGCCAAGTAGAGAAGGGCTACTCTCCGAGCATAACGATTGATCATGACGAGATCATCCCGGCCATTGCCCGTCAACTTCCGAAAGAGCAAGTAGCCGGAAGCCATGAAGAAGAACGGTACAGCCAAGCGGCCGAGTATGCCCGTAATCAAAAAATCGGCATATTCATCATAGGTTAGCAGAGGCCCTGTATGAATAGCGATGACGAGGAAGGAGGCCGCCAGCTTGACGAAGTCGATGCCTCCATATCGTCGATTAGCTCCCCTCGGTTGCATGATCATCATTTCTATATACGGTCACAATATAACCGTCGACATTATTGCCCGATACTTGGCAACGTCCGCTTACCGGCAACGGGATCTCCGTCTGCCCGGTCTCCATGGCTCTTACGTAATAGGCAGAAGCTTCTTCTATATCGCTATCAAGCTGAAGCCATTCCCCGGAAAAGTCGAATTTCTTCACATACTCTATATACTCCTCCAAGCAATAGCCCAAACGCTCCATCCCCTGCGCATGCGGCGTTCCCACATAACGATAGTGCCAAGGCTCGCATGCAATGCCCGTAAGCGCCCGCTTCCCCTCTTGATACCGCTGGACGAAGCCATAACGTGCCGCAGTTTGTTTAAAATCGAGACATTTCCCATCGTCCGGAAACGACGGCGCGATAAAGTCCAGCTCGCCCGCCTTCCGCTCGCCTACGTCAACAGCCAGTCCCGTCTGATGCTCGCTCCTGCCCGGCAGCGCAACATAACTGGCGGTATATTCCGGTCCATTGTCCCGGAGAGAGCCCTCATAGATCGCTTGCTGCTCCTCCTGCGGGCGGTAGCCGCTCACAACGATAATGTCGTCCGATGCCTGAACAGCGCTCAGCAATGCAGTCAGCTGCCGGAGACAAGTCGTCTCCAGTTCGATTGCAGGATCAATTGTATGCACTCTGTCAACAGCAGTCACAGGCGACAAGGCGACTGCCTCCTTTGCTGATTGCATAGGGTTCGCCGCATTCACGAGCAGCAAATGACCTCTATGCACCTCTTCCCGGTCCAACAAGAGCTTAGAGGACAGCACTGGTCTTGTTTTATTCACTGTGAACTGCGCGGATGCTCTCTCCATATCTATCCCCTACTCTCTATATATTCGCTCGACTCGTGAAGACAGCGATGTCGAGATTTCCTGCGGTACGGTCCCCATGTGCAGAGCGAGCTCTGCGGCCGCTATGAGATCCTCTCGCTGGCTTCCAATCAAGACAACCTCTGTGCCCGCTTCATACGAACGATCCAGAGAAATCATAAGCTGATCCATACAGATCTTGCCTACGATTCTTGCCCTTCGTCCTTCAATCAGCATTTCCGTGCCTTGCAGGCTCTGGGACCAGCCGTCCCCATAGCCAATCGGCACCGTCCCAATCCACTCGTCTTCTTCCGCGACATAGGAGTTGTCATACCCGATGCACTCCCCCTTCTGCAGCCGTTTCACTTGGATCAGCCTGCTGTACAGACTTAGTGCCGGACGCAGATTAATGCCTGGAACTAACTTCTCCGGATAGAAGCCGAACAAAGCCGCTCCTATCCGAACCATATCCATCGCAAGCTCGGGGAAGCGCAGCGCCGCATTACTGCCGGCGCAATGATAATGACCCACTTCTAGGCCAGAGGCCTGGCTCCATTCCTTCATCTCCATAAACTGGGCATATTGCAGCTTCAGAAAGCCAGTATCTTCCCTAGCGGAGGTGGCAAAGTGGGTATAGAAGCCGTCAACTTCGATAAATGCCCATTGCAGCCACGGCACAAGCTCGTCCCATTCCTCTTTGGTCCTAAATCCGATTCGCCCGAGTCCTGTGTCCGCCTTCACATGCACCTTCAACTTCTCCTTGCAGAGCGGGTCTCGTTGCGGCTTCATTTGGCGGAACCACTCCGCATGTGTCACAGTCACCATGAGTTGATGCTGGATTGCAATCATGACCTCCGAAGGATGGATCGGAGCCAAGATCAGGATCGGGAGCTCGATCCCCTGCGACCTGAGCAGCAGCGCCTCATCCAGATAAGCAACGGCCAGATGATCAGCTCCTCCTTGAACCGCGGCTCGCGCTGACTCTACGCTTCCATGTCCGTATCCGTCAGCCTTTACGACAGCCATCAGCTTGACACTCTCCGGCATAAGTCTGCGAATCTCGGCTGTATTTTCTCTGATCGCGCCAAGACTCACTTCCGCTCTTGTATCTCTATACATGTCATCACCTTGCGTATTGAACGGTCAGCTTGTCCGCATGACGCATAAACGCGTAATCAATCAGCTTTTCGATCAGTTCGCTGTATGCCGTTCCGTTTGTACGCTCCCACATTACGGGATACATGCTCGTTCCCGTAAAACCTGGCAGGGCGTTAACTTCGTTCAAATAAATATGGCCGTTCGCATCCAGGAAGAAGTCCACCCGCGCAAGCCCGGAGCAGCACAGCACGCTATAAGCTTGAACCGCATACTCCCGAATTTGCTCCATAGCGCCTGCAGGCAACTCCGCCGGAATCGACATAACCAGTTCCTTGTCCATATATTTCGATTCAAAGTCGAAGAAGCGATGGCGATGAATGAACTCTCCCGGCAAGGAAGCAAGCGGGCGCTCGTTGCCCATGACTGCGACTTGGATTTCCCGTCCCGCCACTTCCCGCTCAATCACTAGCTTTTTGTCAAATCGGAACGCAAGCTCGATTCCCCGGATAAGCGCGTCTCTATCCTCGCAGCGGCTAATCCCTATGCTGGAGCCGAGCGTCGCCGGCTTGACGTAGCATGGATAGCCCAGCGCCTGCTCCAGCTGATCCAGCCATTGCTCCCTCTCCTCACTCCATTGCTCCAGACGGAAGCTGAGATGGTCCGTCTGCCGGATACCCGCCTGTGCCAGCAATTGCTTGGATACAGCTTTATCCAGCGTCAGGGCAGCTGACAGCACGCCATTGCCGACATAAGGAATATCCAGCAATTCCATAAGCCCTTGAACCGTACCATCCTCTCCATTCGATCCGTGAAGCAGCGGCAGCACAACCTTCTTGTTCTCTCCCGACATATAACGCAACAATACCGAGCCCATCGATTGCGAAGGCGATACGGATTCTGGCTCCATCACCAGCTCATCGATGATTTCACGCGGGTACTCCTGTATACCTGAGCAGCACCATGCCCCCTCCTGCTGTGTAATGTAGATTGGATACACATCGAACTTCTCGCGATCGATCGATCCCAGGACTGTGAATGCCGTTCTGAGCGAAACTTCGTGCTCTACCGATTTGCCGCCATATATAACAAATAATTGGGTTTTCATAAAAAATAGCCTCCTACGCTCGACTGATTACCTGTTACCAAGATAACCGTCAAACGTTAAGAGGCTTGTAAGCGAAACTTAAAAAAAACTTAAGTTAATATGAGGTTTGATTATGAACTTCCTTAAGATCCGGCACATCATGCATCGCAGCTAAGCATACTAGCCGAGCTCCGGCTTCCCCTCATGCCGTGCCTCGTCCGACTCGCGGCCGACCACAATGCGCTGCATAGGAAGTGCAAGCTGCACGCCTTCTTCCTTAAGAATTTGGAGCATGGCCAGCTGTGTCTCCTGACGAACAGTGAGATGATCCTTCCATGCCGTCGTCTTCGTGAAGTAATAGAGCATGATGCCGAGGCTGCTCTCCTTGAATTCATTGAACTTGACCATAACCGTCTGATCGTCGATTTCCTCGTTAGTCATTAAATAGCGTTCAATGTGGTCAATAGCCGCAGTCAGCCGGTCCGCATCCGTATCCAGCGCCACATTCAGCGTAAACGTGATGCGCCGTCTCCCCATCCGGCTCCAATTCGTAATCGGCTGATCGGCAAGTGTAGAGTTAGGCACTGTGACCAGCGCATCGGCAAATGTGCGAATCTTGGAGCTTCGGAATGTAATATCTTCTACTACTCCCTCTGTTGAAGGCGTCAAGATCCAATCTCCTTTGGAGAAGGGCTTCTCTAGAATGATGATGACCCCGCCCAGAATATTACCCATTGTATCCTTGGCCGCCAGCGCCAGTGCGAGACTCCCTAGCCCCATCCCCGCAACCACCCCGTTAATATTGAAGCCCCACTCCGAAATCACTGCCGTTATGGCAACAACGATTACAACGAAACGGGCAGCCTTCGACAGAAACGGAATCAGCATGCTGGAGTCGTCTCCGCCAAATCGCTTAAGCGCTCCTTCCATAAATACGGACGAAGCAGCGGACAGATTATACAAGCCAGCACCGATCAAGAGAATCATGCCGCTGCGGAACAGCTTATGCACCACAAGCAGGAACGTCCAATGAGCCGGGATGTAATAGAGGATGGCCAAATAAGCGCCCAGCAGCACAAACAAGCCGCGAAGCGGCTTCTCGAATGCTTCCAGCACGCGTGCAGCCAGCTCCATTCGCGCCAGCCTTCGCATCAGGAAGGTGAACAAAAACCGGACAAATAATCTGCGGAACAACAGAAACAACAAAAATATACCGATGGCAATGCCGAGATCAAGCAATCGCCATACTTCAACCTTATGCATGATCCAATCCATAGTGACCATAGTGTATTGCAGCTCCTTTCCGGACGCTCACGGCAAGGGTTCGGCATGTTAATGCTGAGCGTCTGCGTAAAGTCTTATTTTAACATAGTTTTAAAATGACCGTCGAAGCAGCATACCCTCCGCAAATGTACAAGAATATTTGAGGAATATCGTACCAATGACCTAGCCAGTCGTGTTCATTTTTGGGCCTTAGATGCCGTTAAATATAGAGAGAGAAACAAAAATCCACCTACGAAAGGAAAGGGATGTAGTGAAATTGAGTTCAAGTTGGGGCAAGTCGCTTATGAACGCGCGCAAATCGCTGGCAGCCATGATGGCGTTCGTCCTCGTCATGTCCAGCCTTGCAGGCGTTGCAAGCGCCGCGGAGGAGACCATAACCGGAATAGAGTTGGATTACGATTCGTCGGATTATAACTCAGGCACATCATCGCTTGTCATGTTTGTAGAGGATGACAAAGTTAATGTATCCGTTCTGGCAAGTCTGTCGGGATCGTCATCCAAAAAAGACGTGACCACGGATGCCACATGGAAAACATCCAATAGCTCTATCGTTAAAGTTGAGAAGGGCGTACTGACCGGGGTCGGCAAAGGCACGGCAACGATCAGCGCTACGTATAAAGGATTTACTGCTTCGATCAAAGCCACTTCCGATTATGTCTATGACGAAGTCATCATTATGCAGGATGATCAAGCGGCTCCCGCATCGATCGCGGACATCAAACTGGGTGAATCGTTGACCTTCACTCTTGATGGCAAGAAACAAGGAAACGTGACCAACATTACAACCGACGCGACATGGACGACATCGAGCGCATCCGTAGCAACGGTAGCCGATGGCAAAATTACGCTCGTCGGAACAGGAACAACAACGATTACCGCCAAGTACAAAGGAAAAAGCGATACGGTAAAGCTCACCGTTACGTCTCCTTACAAGGGCATCGAGATCTTGCCGAAGCCTGCCCATGATCTACTGGAGCTTGAGATCGGCATGGATGATCATAACTTGCAAGCCATTGCTGAACCTAAAACCGGCGGAACGCAAAATGTAACCGAAGACGCAAAGTGGACAAGCGGCAACACGAAAGTGCTGACTGTCGAAAAAGGCGTAGTCACAGCAGTCGGAACTGGTAAAACAACCATCACTGTCAGCCATCTCGGCGTGACGGATACCCTTACCGTCGTGGTAAGGACACCTTATCAGTCCATCAAGCTTTCTCCGGAGAAAGAGTTCCACCTACAACTGCAAGACACGCCGCTTCAAGTGCGAGCGGAAGTACTGAACAATGACAATGTATCTTATGACATAACAGACGTAGGCGAATGGACATCCTCTGATGTGACAGTAGCAACTGTCGTACAAGGCAGAGTGATGCCAAAAGCGGTTGGCACGACTAAAATTACCGTATCGCATAAAGGCGTCAGCAAGAGCATTGATGTCACCGTCTATCCGAGCATTACGAAGCTGAAGGTAGAGAAGGAAACCATCGACGGATTCAAAGGCATTAGCGCCGCGCTTCCGAAAGTAACGGCTACGACCTTTGACGGATCTAGCGTTGACGTGTCGAAGCTGGTCAAGTGGTCGGTAAAGGATGACGACATTGCAGAAATCAAAGGCAATGAATGGACAGCCAAAGAGCTGGGCGAAACAACGTTTACAGCTACGCTCCAAGGCATGAAAGTAGAGACCAAACTTATCGTTCATCTGAAGCCGGTCAAGCTGATAGCTGAGAACAAAGATTTGAGCATCGTGCTGGGACGCTCCACAACACTGCCAACAGTGACCGTCATCTATGAAGACGGCGAGGAAGCAGATATTAGCAAATCGATCGAATGGAAAACAACATCGGACAATATTCTTCTTCTTGAGGACAGCATGAAAGGCCTTGAGGCTTCTACGGTAACACTAACCGGTACTTACCTCGCGAAGACCGTATCGGTACGTGTGAAGATCGAAGAAGAAATCGTAAAGCTGGAAGTAGATCCGACCGTCATTGAGCTTAATCCTGGACGCTCTAAGTCCATCAAAGTAACCGGTTATTACAAAAATGGCAAAAAAGTATCCGTCGGCTCCAGAATTGACTGGGCAGTTGCCAATACGAAGATAGCAACGGTAAGCGGAGCTTCCTCCGTCAAAGCAATCGACGTAGGCACGACCAAAGTAACAGGCTCCTATCAAGGCAAACCGATTGAAGTGACGGTTATCGTTACGCCGAAGCTAAAGTCGCTGCAGATGTCCGCTAAGTCTGTGCAGCTAGGAGCAGGCGGCACGTACAACGTAACCGTCCAGGCCGTCTACTATACCGGCAACCCGGCGAACGCCACTGGCAGCGCTGTATGGACGTCCTCCAAGCCAACCGTCGCCACGGTTAAGGATGGCAAAATTACAGCGGTTGCCAAAGGAACAGCCTCGATCAAGGCCACATTCGGAGGCAAGAGCGCAACCATCCGTGTTACGGTTAAATAAGATCGTTAACAATAAGGCCCTCTGTCATATGACAGAGGGCCTTTTTCTATGCTTCTTATGCGTAATGACAAGCTGCGAAGTGTCCTTGACCAACATCTACCAGCTTCGGCTCGTCGGTCTTGCATTTCTCTGTCGCGATCGGGCAGCGAGTATGGAACTGGCAGCCGGACGGCGGGTTGATCGGACTCGGCAGATCGCCCTTCAGGACGATACGCTCGCGCTCCGCTTCTACCTTCGGATCTGGAATCGGAATCGCCGACAGCAGCGCTCTTGTATAAGGATGGCGCGGATTGTCGTACAGCTCGCTGCTTTCCGCAAGCTCAACAATCTTGCCAAGGTACATAACGGCTACACGGTCGCTGATATGCTTAACCATAGACAGGTCATGCGCGATAAACAAATAGGTCAGCCCCATCTTCCGCTGCAGTTCCTGCATCAGGTTAACGACCTGCGCCTGAATGGATACGTCAAGCGCGGAGATTGGCTCATCGGCAATGATGAATTTCGGATCTACCGCGAGAGCGCGGGCAATCCCGATACGCTGGCGCTGGCCGCCGGAGAACTCATGCGGATATCTCGTCGCATGGTCAGAATTCAAGTTAACCAGGTCAAGCAAATCCTCAACCTTGCGCTTGCGTTCGGCTTTGCTGCCGGCCAGATTGTGAATGTCCAGCGCTTCACCGATAATATCACCTACCGTCATACGCGGGTTCAGCGATGCATACGGGTCCTGGAAGATCATCTGCATATTGCGGCGCAGCGCCTTCAGCTCGGAGCCGCGAAGCTTGTAAATATCCTTCCCGTCGAATGTAACGCCGCCGCTAGTCGGCTCGTACAGACGGAGAATGGTACGTCCGGCAGTCGATTTGCCGCAACCGGATTCGCCTACGACACCAACCGTCTCGCCGCGTCCGATATCGAACGAGATTTCGTTAACGGCTTTTAGAATATTACCTTTGCCCAAGTTGAAAAACTTGCGCAAGTCATTGACTTGAACTAATGGGGAGCTCATACCGGCACCTCCCGATTGGCATATGGATGCAGCATCCAGCAAGCAGCCGAATGGGAGTCGCTTCCCTTGATCGCATGCAGATTCGGATCGTTGTCCACGCAAACTTTCATCGCTTCGTCACAGCGTGCGCAGAAGCTGCAGCCCGCTGGCGGCTTAATCAAATCCGGCGGCGTGCCCGGAATCGGGATAAGCGGCTCGTCTTTCCTTTGATCCAGACGAGGCAAGGAACGCAGCAAGCCTCTCGTATACGGATGCTGCGGGTTGGAGAAGATCTCCCACTTAGTGCCTTGCTCCACGATGCGGCCCGCGTACATAACGATTACACGGTCGCACACATCAGCGACGACACCAAGGTCATGCGTAATGAGAATAATAGAAGTGCCCATTTTTTCCTGCAGGTCCTTCATGACGCGCATGATTTGCGCTTGAATCGTAACGTCGAGAGCCGTCGTAGGCTCATCGGCAATCAGAAGCGAAGGATTGCAGGCCAATGCGATTGCGATCATAACGCGCTGGCGCATACCGCCGGAGAATTGATGTGGATATTGCTTAATACGCGCTTCAGGATTCGGAATACCGACCAGATTGAGCATCTCGATCGCGCGAGCTGTAGCATCGCTTTTACTTACATTCTGGTGCTTGATCAAGCCTTCCATGATCTGAGCGCCCACAGTAAGCGTCGGGTTCAAGGATGTCATCGGGTCCTGGAAGATCATACCGATCTTATTGCCACGCACCGATTGCATTTCCTTTTCCGACAAAGAAAGAAGCTCTTGTCCTTCGAATTTGATCGAGCCTTGTTTGATGCGGCTTGGCGGCGATGGGTTCAATCTCATGATGGATTGAGCTGTGACGCTTTTACCGGAACCGGATTCGCCTACGATAGCGACCGCTTCTCCTTTGTTCACATGGAAGCTGATGTCGCGAATCGCTTGCACCTCACCGCTATACACGTCAAAGGAGACACTTAAATTGTTAACTTCCAGCAAGGTCTTCATTGGTGGTGACCTCCTCTCAGCCAGGCTATATAATTATTTTTTCAGCTTCGGATCGAATGCGTCGCGCAGTCCGTCACCGAAGACGTTAAAGGCAAAAATCGTTAAGCTTAGGAAGAATGCAGGGAAGAACAGGCGCCATGGATAGATCGACATCGCTTTAACACCGTCGTCAATCATTGTACCCCATGAAGCAACAGGGGACTGTACACCAAGGCCCAAGAAGCTCAGGAACGCTTCCGTAAAGATTGCAGTGGGTATCGTCAATGTCAGTGTGACAAGAATCGGCCCCATCGCATTGGGAATCAAATGGCGGAAAATAATACGCATTGCCCCTGCGCCCAGAGATTTGGAAGCAAGCGCATATTCCTGGTTTTTGAGCTGCATAATTTGACCGCGTACAATCCACGCCATATTGATCCAGCCTGTAATGGACATCGCCACAATGATTGTGGTCAAGCTTGGCTCCATAACAACCAGCAACAGAATAACAACAAGCAGGTAAGGGATGGAGTACAGGATTTCAGCGAAACGGTTCATAACCTCGTCCACTTTACCGCCATAGTAGCCCATAATACCGCCATAAATAATCCCGAGGATCAAGTCGATCAATGCGGCTACTACACCGACGAACAACGATACCTGCGCACCCTTCCATACGCGCTCGAACATATCGCGTCCAAGGTCATCTGTTCCGAACCAATGCGTACCATTAGGCGGCTGGTTGGTGTTCGTCAAATCATTAGTGAAGTGGTCAAATGGCCAAATAAAAGGCATAACAATGGCCACCAAGACCAGTGTAATGATAATCCAGAAACCTGCCATCGCAAGCTTATTGCCCATCAGACGCATCTTGATGTCTTGCCATGCCGTTAAGCTGGCGCGGCCCGCTTCGTCGACGCGCACTTCCGCACGCTCCAGCTTCTCGAACATATCTGGCGTTAAGGAATCCGAACTTTCTTTATGATTGGAATTCAGGTTTGACATCGATTATTTACCCACCTTTCCGCCGGCGCGCATGCGCGGATCCACTAGAACATAAGCGATATCTGCCAAGAAACGACTTACCATGAGAATCACGGCGTAAAAAATGGTAATGCCCATAATTAACGGGTAATCCCGATCTATGATACTAGTAACAAAGTGCTTTCCGACGCCCGGAATCGCGAAAATTTTCTCAACGACTACGGAACCGGTAATAATACCGGCGGTCAGATAACCCAAATACGTTACGACCGGAAGCATCGAATTCCGCAATGCATGCCTCACGATGATGACATATCCGGAAAGCCCTTTGGATTTGGCAGTTTTAATAAAATCAGCATTCAATACTTCAATCATCGTCGATCTAAGAAGCCTTGCGATAAATGCGATCGGACCTGATGCCAAAGCAATGGTCGGCAACACATAATCCATAGGACCGTTCAATCCAGCTACATTAAACCACCCTAGCTTGGTTGCCAGGGAATATTGCATGACAGGTGCGAGTACGATACTCGGTATAGCTAAGCCAATAACGGCTAATGACATGGCCAAGTTATCAAGTAGCTTACGATGATACATGGCTGCGAGAATACCCAAGATGCATCCAACAATTACGGATGTGACAAGCGCGGAAAGACCTAATCGAAGAGAAGGACCAAACGATTGGGAAATCATCTTATCAACGGATTGGAACTTTTTCTTCATGGAGATACCCATATCGCCTTGAACAAGGTTTTTTAAATAGGTGCCATACTGTACATAAAGCGGCTTATCCAAGCCGTAATACGCTTCCAAGTTTTTCTGAACGGCCTCGCTTGTCGCCTTCTCCGATTGCAGCGGGCTGCCGGGGATGGCATTCATAAGCAAGAATGTCACCGTTACGAGTAAAAACAAAGATATGAGCATGAAAACAAACTTACCTGAAATGTAACGGAGCACACGATCACCCACTCTCTCACAATCTTTATTTCCATTTCAAAAGGGTATATATAGAGACTATATATACCCTTCTGGAACTTAAGTTACTCTAAGTTAGTCGCTATAGATAGGACAGGTTGAGTGACCTATTTTTTGCTGCCGTGTACCCAGTCAATATGTCCGGAGTAATCGGAGATAACGCCTTCGATGCCTTCTTTAATCATTGTTACAGTGGTGTAATAGAACGCTGGCAATACGCCCATGTCTTCTTCGATAGCAATTTTCTCAGCTTCCGCCATCATTTTCATGCTTTCTTCAGGGCTGTTTGCTACCAAAGAGCCGTCAAGCAGCTGCTCGACTTTAGGGTTGTTGTATTTGCCGTCATTGTTGCCGGATTTCGGGTGAATCAGGTCATACGTGAAGTTGATCGGGTGGTTGATGTCAGCGCCCCAGCCGGAACGTGCGATATCGAATTGACCCGCTTTTCTGGATTCCAGGAATGTACCCCACTCTTGGTTAGCCAGCTTCACTTCTACGCCCAGGCTCTTGCGCCACATGTCAATGACTGCTTCAGCCAGTTTCTTGTGACTTTCGGCCGTGTTGTACAGAAGCGTTACTTCAGGGAATGCAGTGAGGCCCAGCTCAGACAGACCTTCTTCAAGCAATTTTTTCGCTTCTTCTACATTCTCTTGGTAATAGTTATCCGGATATACTTCACGGAACATTTTGCCTTCTGGACCAGCAATGGATGGCGGTACCAGACCGAATGCCGGTTGTTGGTTCGCTTGAGCCACGTTGTCAATCAGGGATTGACGGTCGATGGACATCGAGAATGCTTTACGAACTTTTGCGTTGTTGAAAGGTACTTTGTTGTTGTTGAACAGGTAGTAGTAAGTCGAAGCAACAGGTGTCACTTCAGCTTTGCCTTCGTCGACCAGTTTTTTCGTCAGATCCGTTGGTACGGAACCCGCTTGAGCACCGATCCAGTCGATTTTGTTTGTTTCAAACAATTGGTAAACCGTGTTCTCGTCTTCAACAAGGGAAATGGTAACTTTGTCGAAGTTGATCGCATCTTTGTTGTAATAGTCAGGGTTTTTCTCAAGGACCAGCTTGTCAGCATGAGCCCATTGTTTCAGAAGGAAAGGACCGTTCGATACGATCGTTTTCGCTTCAGCAGCCCAATCAGCAGCACCTTCTACAGTAGCCTGGTGAACTGGCAGGTATGTGTAGTGAGCCAGAAGGCTTGGGAAGTAAGGAGCTGGCGTGTACAATTTAACTTCCAGCGTGTAATCGCCAGTAGCTTTAACGCCTACTTCGTCAGCGGAACCTTCACCGGAATTGTATTTCTCGCCGTTCTCCAGGTAGAACAACATGTATGCGTATTCGGAAGCTGTCTCTGGGTTCAAAGAACGTTTCCAAGCAAATTCAAAGTCATGTGCAGTTACAGGGTCACCATTGCTCCACTTTGCATCTTCGCGAAGGGTGATCGTGTATGTTTTGCCGTCTTCAGAAGCCTTGATTTCTTTTGCAAGTGCATTCTCAGGCTCGCCTTTAGTGTTCAGACGAGTAAGACCTTCGTAAAGACCTGCAGCTACGATGCTGGACTGAGCGTCCGTCATCAATGCAGGGTCCAAGCTAGGTGGCTCGCTCGCAAGTGTGAAACGGAACTCTTGAGGTGCTTTTGTCTCTCCCCCGTTGTTCGCGCCGCCGTTGTTCGAAGGCGTTGGCTTGTTGTTGTCGCTAGAGCAAGCTGCGAGCAGCATGCTGAAGGCGATTACGAGCACAAGCATGAATTGCACTGGCTTTTTGAAATTTTCTTTCACCAACATCAACTCCCACTTTCTATAATAATTTTTTTAAAACCGTAAGTAATGAGATAACGCTCACATATTGCATGGATGTAACAATAATTAACATGGTTTTAATAATTATTCGACGTTAAACAATATACAACTTCAATTGAACAATTGTCAACTATTCGATGCGCTTAAATCCTTCCAACAAACGTTTTTACTATGTCCTATTGGAGAGAATTTATGAGCGAAGTGGATTAATTATTCATTCCGGCTTGTCTTTACTACGTCAGTACATATAAGCGTTAAAACATTCTAGAATTAATGCATACAAGCATTAATGCAGGCTAGCATTAATGCTTGTATGCAATAACCCGACCCTGTGTTAATACATATGCGCATTAACACAATACGGCTTTAACGTATATTATAGAAGAAACTCATTTCGCACATGTCAATTCGACGAGTTGAAACTCATGTTATGCGCTTACTCCATCAGACAATTCCTTTGATTTTCATTTTCCTTAAATGGTATATTATAGAATTTATAATATTTCATGTATGAATGAAATAAAAAACCATCGATTCCCAATAAACCATGTCTATCGTTCGTTTTTTCCTTCATTTCATACCCCAATATTCGTTTTTTGAAACACTCGGCTCTGAATAAGCTATACTGCGTACTTGGGTCGCCCTTACGACATCTTATACTAAACCTTTTTATGAACAATTGCAGCACACGTAAAAAGTTACCAAATTATCTTATGAGAACACTTTCATCAACTATATAAACTTATAATGATTTTGACCAACTATTACACTCCGTAATCATTTGCCATCTCTTTTTTACACTATTTCCATCATTTGTTGGTTTTTCGAATACAAAAAAGCTCCCGGCTTTCATAGCCGAGAGCTTTCTAATGGGACCGTTTATTAGTATGTGATACCCGGGTAAAGCGGGAACTTAGCCGTCAGATCGCGTACCATGCCTTTAGCTTGATCCAGCACTGCTTGATCTTCCGGGTTCTTCAGAACCAACGCGATTACCTCTGCGATTACCTTCATGGCATCTTCATTCATGCCGCGAGCAGTCGCTGCAGGCGTGCCTACACGAATACCGCTAGTCACAAACGGGCTAGTTGGGTCGAAAGGAATTGCATTTTTATTCACCGTAATGCCTACTTGATCAAGAACATGCTCCGCAACTTTTCCTGTAATATTCAGGTTGCGCGTATCGATCAGCATCAGGTGGTTGTCTGTGCCGCCAGAGACGATGTTGATGCCTTTGGAGACCAGCTCTTCAGACAGAACTTTGGCATTGGTCACGACATTCTGTTGATACTCTTTGAAAGAAGGCTGCAGAGCCTCGCCGAATGCTACCGCTTTTGCAGCGATAATATGCATCAGAGGACCGCCTTGGGAACCTGGGAATACCGCTTTATCGATAGCCGCTGCCCATGGTTTTCTGCACATAATCATGCCGCCGCGAGGTCCGCGAAGTGTCTTGTGCGTCGTAGTCGTAACAAAATGAGCATGCGGAACCGGACTTGGATGCAGACCAGCTGCAACCAGACCTGCGATATGCGCCATGTCGACCATGAACAAAGCGCCTACTTCGTTGGCAATCTGGCCGAGTTTTTCGAAATCGATAATGCGCGGGTAAGCACTAGCGCCTGCAACGATCATGCGAGGGCGATGCTTGAAAGCAAGCTTGCGCACTTCTTCATAATCAATGGTGAAGGAATCTTCTTGAACGCCGTATGCCACGAAGTTGTACAGCAAGCCGGAAGCGTTGACAGGGCTGCCATGCGTCAAGTGGCCGCCATGAGCCAGGTTCATACCAAGCACCGTATCGCCAGGCTTCAGAGCTGCCAGGTATACCGCCATATTCGCTTGTGCGCCGGAATGCGGCTGTACGTTAACATGCTCAGCGCCGAACAGTTCCTTCGCACGATCGCGCGCAATATCTTCGACGATATCGACATGCTCGCAACCGCCATAGTAGCGTTTGCCCGGATAGCCTTCCGCGTATTTGTTCGTTAGTACGGAGCCCATTGCCTCCAGTACCGCTTCGCTTACGATATTCTCCGATGCGATTAGTTCAATGTTGTCGCGTTGGCGTTGAAGCTCAAGGCCCATCGCCTTCAATACTTCTGGATCTTGCTTGCGTAATTGTTCCACCTTTAGTTCCTCCTTGTATCAATGCTTGTATAATAGCGAAAACACACTTTCATATCGCCAAAGCGTCCTTCGCGCAATCACCTTACTTACTCGCATAGCCCAGCTTTTTGTTCTGCTCTCAAGCTGCTGCTCTCGTCATAGACCGCTCTCGCTCCGCCGATTAGCTTCGGCCTCGTGATCGCCATCGTAACGTGAGCTTCGCCAATCGTCTTAATGGACGGTCTCACTGGAACGGCAACCCGCTTCAAATGCATACCGATGAACGTATCGCCAATGTCGATGCCCGCATGTGCTTCCAATTGCTCAACCAGACAAGGCTTGGCGAATTGTCCATATGCATAGGCCGCCATGGAGCCTCCCGCCTTCGGCACAGGTACAGCATGGACAACGTCAAGTCCGCGCCGCACGGCCTCATCTTCTTCGATAACCAATGCACGATTCAGATGCTCGCAGCACTGATACACAGGAACAAACGGAATCTGCTTTCTGACCGCTTCAACGCCTGCATAGACAGCCGCCGCCGTCTCCACAGCTCCCGATGTACCGATTCGATGACCAAGCACCTCACTCGTACTTACCCCAATAATCAGGAGATGGCCCGCTCCCAGCTTGCCGGCTAGCGCAAGCTCTCTGATAACGGTCTCTACTTGCCCAGCAATTGCCGCTTGTTGCTCATTAGGTTCATTGCTCATTCAGTCACGCCTCCTTCCCTGAAACCAGCTGTTAGGGATGAATGGAGAAGCGCTTCTCCAGTTGCATAACTTTGTCGATGCGGCCTGCATGACGACCCGCATTCGAGAATGGCGTCTCCAGCCACACTTTCACAATCTCTCCGGCTACACCAGGTCCGATGACGCGCTCGCCCATAGCTAAGACATTCGTGTCATTATGCTCCCGAGTCGCTTTGGCCGAGAAAATATCATGCACCAACGCACAACGAATGCCTGGATACTTGTTCGCAGCGATGGACATGCCAATGCCTGTACCGCAAATCAATATGCCGCGATCCGCCTTGCCGCTAGCCACCATCTCGCATACCGGCAGCGCATAATCCGGATAGTCGACCGACTGCTCGCAATCGCAGCCAACATCCTCAATCTCATGACCCAGTGCTTCAATAATCGGAACAAGCTCATCCTTCAAACGGTAACCGCCGTGATCGGCGCCAATCGCAATCTTCAATGTGAACACCATCCTGCCTTAAGTTGTAAGAGTCATTGCTTCCTGCAAATAACCTATGGTGATAGTATACCTTGTTCCGGCCAAAAAGACGAAAAAAAGAGCAAGACATGCTTATTCAGCATGCTGCTCTTTGCCCAGGCGACCGGCCGTATATTCCGATGCTCCACCGTGGTTAGCCCACTTCCGTCGCCAGTTACATCGGAAACTCTTTTGTCTCCATCATCATAGCTCATATCTGTTCAGAAATCAATCGTTTCGAACGTCTAATTACGGACGTTTCGACAGCTTGTCGAGGAGCTTCTGAATGGAAGCTTCAATCTCGCGGGAGCAGCTGTCATAGACGGATTGCGTCCCTCCGAACGGATCGGCGATATCGAAGCTTGGAATACGCTGCTCCAGCTCCAACAGACGCTGTCTCTCGGATGTGCTGAGCTGCTGGCCAAGCGCGCTTTTCATCTGCATTTCGGTATAAAGACCTTCCAGCTCCAATATATCCTGCAGCACGCTGTCATCCTGATAGGCGAACTCTTTGAGCGTATACGTCTTGTCGACCGCACCCGGATGATAATGTAGCAAAGAACGCTTATGGCTTGAGGTCATGGTTAAAATCAAATCCGCCCAATCCACAGCCTCAGCGGTTATCGCCCGCGAGGAGCCTGCATGCTCAATGTCCCTGAGCCTGAGCGTGGATAAGGTATTCGATGAGATCGGCAAGCCGTCGATCGTGGATACGCCCGCTGAGCGGACAGCTACCGTAATGCCCCGCACTGCGGCATGACGACGAAGCAAAGCCTCCGCCATGGGCGAACGGCAAGTATTCCCTGTACAGACGAACAAAATACGTTTCATTGCGCCAGCTCCTTTGTATGAACGGTTACCTTACACTACATTAGACAATAAATAATATGCCGAACACAAGCAATATGGCGCCGCCGCAAGCCTCCCCATATTCGCCCAGCTTGCTGCTTACCTTACGACCTAGCAATAGGCCCAGCATGGACATCATCCCGCCAAAAAAGCCGAATAACAATATGGTTAGCCATAAGTCGGCGGAAAACATCCCTAGCGTTACGCCTACCGAAAAAGCATCTACACTAACACTTAAAGCCAGGACAAGCAGTCCCAGCGACGAACGATGGTTGAAGGTCGGTACGCCTTCCCCGCGGATCGAGCTGTAGATCATATGACCTCCAAGCAGGAGGAGCAAGACACCGGCGGCGGTCGTGGCGACACTGCCCAGCAGCCCGCTCACGAATTGGCCTGTCAGCAAACCTCCGATGGGCATTAGAATATGAAAAAGTCCAATAACTGCGCCAAGCTTTACTATATCAAGCAGTCGAATGCCCTTCAGTCCAATGCCAAGACCGAGCGAGAACGCATCGAATCCAAGCGCCACAGCAATAATGAGCAGCGTCAAAAACTGCCCCATATACGCACTAACGTCCATTCGCACATCTCCCCTATGTATGGCCGCACTTACTAACCAACATATGCGGACATAGGGACAAACATACTACTTGTCTAATGCAATGATTGTACCGCCGGCTGCCTTCACCAGGCGGTTCATAAGTGCGCCGCCAATCCCTTCCGAGAGACAAGCCTCGGACCATATGCGGCCAATCCCAGCTTCATCGAATTGGCGAAGCGCTCCGTAGAGACGATGGGCTGCTTCCTCCAGCTTGCTCTCGCTGCCGAGATCCAGCACAAGATCGGCTTCATAACGGCTTGACCGCTCACTGAAGGACAGCACGCCGGTAACCACACCGTCTGCCTTCGACTGTCTGGCCTGTTCATTCACATACGAGATGACAGCCTCGGGCTGACCCTGTATGATGGAAAGCTCGCCTTTCGGCGCATAATGCGTATACTTCATGCCAGGCGATCTCGGTTTCTCTGGCGCTGCGCTTGACTCAGGCTCGCTAATGATCTCCGCATCCGGGAAAGCAAGGCGAAGCGCTTCTTCCGTCACGCCGCCCGGTCTCAATACGCGAATGCCGCGTTCTCCTTCCAGCTCGACCACTGTCGATTCCAGTCCGACGCCTGTAGCGCCGCCATCCAAGATGCCATCTATGCGTCCATACAAATCCTCCATCACATGCCCGGCAACTGTCGGGCTGGGCCTGCCGGAGCGATTCGCACTCGGTGCGGCTACCGGGCATCCTGCCAGCTTGATCAGCTCCAGTGCAACAGGATGATCGGGCATGCGGATGCCAACCGTCCGAAGATTGGCTGTCACAAGGGGTGACAATACATCCGGACGCACCGGCAGCACGATCGTAAGCGGTCCCGGCCAGAACCGCTTCATCAGACGTCCCGCAAGCGGCGGATAAGGGAGGACCAGCGCATTCAAGTCCGTCTCGCTAGCCACGTGTACGATAAGCGGGTTGTCCGATGGCCTTCCCTTGGCCTGAAAGATGCCTGACACGGCTTCCGTGTTGAGCGCATTGGCTCCAAGCCCGTATACCGTCTCCGTAGGAAAGGCAACAAGTCCGCCCTGTCTCAAGATGTCAGCGGCCTCCCGCAGCGCTTCTCCTGCCTCATTGTCACAACCGGGTGTTTGTTCTTTATCTTGAACGATCCAAACTTTCGTATTAATTGCCATATCTATTCAATCCTCTTACTTTGCCTATAGTGTCCATATCACCGCTATTATAGCACAATCGCATTGGAATAGAGCGCCTCTCATCAGGGACCACGCTGTACGAATAAAGGAAAAACGCCATCATTCCTATTGAGCTAGGAATAACGGCGCGCAATGGGGAATCTTAGAACAAGGATTTAATCCAGTCAATCAGCGACTGCAGCAGCTCCCATAGAAAAAACTTTGCTTTCGGCGCGTCCGTTCCATGATTCTCAGCCGCTGCTGTGATATCATTGTCTGCTGTATCCGCGTCTGCTGACACTGTCACCGCAGCGCTTTCTTGCACGGGACCGGACGCCGCTGAAGCTTCGCCAGACACAGCGTCAACAAAGCATAATGGAGGAAACAGCACGCACCACCAATTTTGCCCTTGTCCTTCCCCGATTGTAATCAGCAGCGCTTCATATTGGCCTGCAGGATAAACTTTGTTGCCGTACATTTTGGTCGGAAATTCAACCAGACCAAGCTCAGCACTGGAATCATAGGCGAAGCCCCTGTTCTGCAGCACACTCGCTACGAGCTGCTGCAGCTCCGGCAGCTTGGACTGAATAGTCGCACGGGCTTCTTCGATCGTCTGCTGCCCAGTCGCCCAGCTATTCATTGCTTTTACAACTTCATCACGCACAACACGCTTAACAAGCTGATCGGACGGACTGTCCGAATGAGCCAATATACGAAGCCGGATCGCTTCTTCGGGAATTCCGCCCTTGGCCAAGGCAGCATCCATCTGTTGCGATTCCCAGCTCATGATCAACACCATCAAAATCATTATAATAAAGCCATAGGATTTGCGATAAGGAAAACGAAAAGGGGAAACCGAACGATAGGAAGAATAGGAATAAGTACGGGACATGACACAAGCTCCTCTCGCGCACCCGCCGGTGCGTCTGCTTGCGTTCCGGAACGTCTCTATCCGTCATTATGCCCGTGAAGGCAAATCTATAAACCTATCAGGCTATTATAAATTCAAGTGGAATAAGAGAAGGAGAGAATAGCCCTATGCAAGAACCGCAGCCTTATAAAGCCTACCGTCCCTTGCTGCTTAGCCTGGCTTATCGAATGCTAGGTTCCCTCAGCGACGCCGAGGATATCGTTCAGGAGGTATTCCTGGATTATTATCAGTTGGACCGGAAGGGTATCGAGCATGAAAAAGCCTATCTGGCGAAAATGGTCACCAATCGCTGCTTGAATGAGCAGCAATCCGCCCGCAAGAGACGGGAGACGTATGTCGGCAACTGGCTGCCCGAACCTGCCGTGATCTACAGCGATCACGGGCAAGGCGATCCGGCTGACAAGCTTGAGCAGACAGAGACCATTACCTATGCCATGCTGGTTATGATGGAGAATTTAAGCGCCATCGAACGAGCCGTATTTGTGCTTAGAGAGACATTCGCCTTCGACTACTCGGACATTGCTGAGGTTGTTGGCAAGTCCGAGGCCAACTGCCGCAAGCTGCTGAGCAGAGCCAAGGAGAAGCTTGGCTTTCTGCCTGATACCCCCTCCTTCCCCAACAAACGAGCCCTGGAGCTAGCGGGCGCATTCATCCGGGCAGCGGAGACCGGCGACACAGCTGTGTTAGTTGGCATGCTGTCGGAAGACGCCATTATGGTATCAGACGGCGGAGGCAAAGTACGCGCCGCGATCTTCCCCATTCTGGGACGCGACCGCATTGTGGCGTTCTACGAGGGACTCGCCCGCAAAGGAAACCAGCCAAGCAGCGGGGCTTACATTCCTGCTATGGTCAGCGGGCAATCCGGTCTGCTGCTCATACAAGACGGGCATGCAGCCAGAGTGCTCACCTTCCAGTGGGACGCTTCCGGCGAGAAAATCAATCGAATCTATCTCGTTATGAATCCCGATAAGCTATCACATGTCACAAAAACGGATGCTAATTTGTCTTAGATATATAGCCGTTTCATATGGAATCGGCCACATCAGACAAGGAGTGTGGATGAAATGAGCAACCGAATAAATATCCATCAAGTGAATCCGGAGGCGTATGCAGCGATGAGCGGCATGGAGAAATTCGTTAGAGCCTCCAGCCTGGAGAAGCCGATCATTGAATTGGTGAAAATTCGCGCGTCACAAATAAACGGCTGTGCGTTCTGTATCAATATGCATACGAAGGAAGCACGGAGCGAGGGAGAAACTGAGCAGCGCATCTATGCGCTGAATGCTTGGAGAGATACATCGTTTTTTTCGGAGAAGGAGCAAGCTGCGCTGGCGTTGACAGAAGCGGTTACCCTGATCTCAACCCAGCATGTGTCTGATGCGGTATACCAAGAAGCATCCAAGCACTTCGATGACAAATCATTGTCCGAGCTCATCATGGCTATCGTTACCATTAACGGCTGGAACCGCATTGCCATTACAACCGGCTTGATGCCGGAGTAGACCTTCGCCCATCCTTTCAGATCACTCGAACAGAACCGCCCTCTCCGCATGCGATGCGAAAGGGGCGGTTCTTCGATTGGTGCAGTTATGCGGATAGACACTGACTATTGGCTGCGATTGAATCAACCAGGTCATGACTGCTTTGGCTTCGTACGCAGAGAACTCAGATTGCGCAATATCGCTTTGCCGGTCGGCGTCTGGGCAAGCCCTCCGCCGGCGGTCTCGCGATGCTTGTCCGGCATGGCGGAGCCCACCTCCAGCATCACCTGAATGACTTCATCCGACGGAATAGCGCTGCGCACGCCCGCAAGTGCCATATCGGCCGCCGCCAGGGCGGTCACCGCACCAAAGCCGTTGCGCACGATGCAAGGCACCTCCACCAATCCGCCGACTGGATCGCAGATGAGGCCCAGCGTGTTTTTGAGCGCTAGCCCTACCGCATGTACCGCTTGTGCGGGATTGCCGCCCTGCAGCTCTGTCAGCGCGCCTGCCGCCATTCCGATCGCGGAGCCAACCTCCGCCTGGCAGCCGCCTTCCGCGCCGGATACAAAGGAGTTATTCGCAATGACATACCCAATCGCGCCCGCCGCGAACAAGCCATAGGTCATATGCTCGTCCGACCAGCCGTAACGCTCCTGGCAGCTGACGAACACCCCGGGAATAATGCCGCAAGAGCCAGCCGTCGGCGTCGCAATGATGCGGCCCATGGAAGCATTCACCTCTGATACAGCCAGCGCATAGGCCATTGCATCTCCCGCGATGCCCAGATTGGAGTGAGATCGCTTATTGTAGGCAGCGACCCGCTGAGCATCGAGACCCGTTAGCCCGCTACGGGAAGTTGTGTCCTCCGTCAGTCCCCGCCGAACCGCATCCTTCATCACAGCATAATAATCGGCCATCTTCGCGAATTCGGCATCTGGTGATTGCCCGGATTCAGCGGCCTGCTCCGCAACCATCATCTCCCCGATGCTCGCGTCTTCATCGGCGCATAGCTTGGCTAGTTCATTCAGATGGCGAAACCTCATTCTCCTCCGCTCCTTTCGGCCCTTCCTCGGGACTTTGCAGCTTCTTCGCCGCCGAAAATTTATCTGTAATATCGACCACACGGATCGTCTGAATCGCATGGATTTGCCTCAACTGGCTCAGCATATCTTCTGTAATGTCCGTGTCCAGCTCAATGACGGTCAACGCATCTCCGCTGCGGCTTTTCCGATCGACGGACATATAGCCGATATTGGAATGCTCCTCCTTCAGCTCACCCGTAATATCGGCAATCACTCCTGGGAGATCCGCATGGAAGAGCGCCAGCGTTGGATAGATCGCGGTCATTTTCACCCGGAAGCCGTTAATCTCTACGATTTCGATATTACCTCCGCCAATGGAAGTACCCACAGTCTCTATGCTCTCTCCCGCTGCACTTTCCAGCTTAATACGAGCCGTATTGGGATGCGGATACAATCCCTTTCCTTCGCGAAAATTGACCTCTATCCCCATCTCCTCCGCCAGTGAGATTGCATCCGGGATACGGACGTCATCCGTCGAGAAGTCAAGAATGCCGCCGATAATGGCAACATCCGTGCCATGGCCGGCATACGTAGCGGCGAAGGAGCCATAGAACGCGACGTCCACCTTCACAGGCGCAGCGCCAAGCAGATGCCTGGCTGAACGGCCGATTCGGGCGGCTCCAGCTGTATGCGAGCTTGATGGTCCGACCATAGCCGGACCGATAATCGAGAATACATCCTTGAATCTCATCGGACACCTGCTCTCGTATCAGTCGTTCAACTATCGGGATACCGCATGTTCCAATAATTAAGCGGCAGCGCTCCAACCGGACGAGATCCATCATCCCGCTTGTTGTTGTCACTGTAGTGTATGCTGACAAGATTCCCTTCAACCATGCCCTGCCGCAAAAAAAAAACGGAACGGACGCTGCTGATTGGCATAGCCAATCGCCTCGCAGCGACCATTCCGTCCATCTTTTCATCATTCTCTATATCGGCAACGCCATTCTATTGAGCAGTTCTAACTGCTACAATATGCCGCTCAATTCCGTTGTAATCAGTAATGATGCGAATATCGTCCCAGACGTCCATCGCGCGCATCAGCTCTGCGACGATGGCAGGCTGGCCCATGCCGAGCTCGAAGGCGACGATGCGCGGCATGGCCGGGAGCAGCGGCAGCTGCTCCAGCATGCGGCGGTACGGATCGAGCCCGTCCGCCCCGCCCTCCAGCGCGAGATGCGGCTCGTAATCCCGCACCTCGCGCTGCAAGCCCGGCATATCCGCCGCCGGTATGTACGGCGGATTGCTCACAAGCACGTCGATGCGCTTGCCGCCATCGACGGATGTACCCCCGCGCCCTGAAGCGATGAAGGGCGCGAGCAGGTCGCCCTGCGCGAAGGCGACGCGGCCCGATGCCTCGTGGCGGGCCGCATTCGCGCGGGCGACTTCCAGCGCGTCCGGCGACAGGTCGGACGCGCATACGCGCCAGCCGTGACGCTCAGCTGATAGCGTCACGGCAATGGCGCCGCTGCCGGTGCCGACGTCGACGACTGTCGGCGCGGCGGCGCCATCTTCGGCTGCCGGAGGCCAGAGGCGATCGGCAGCGGCCAGTACCGCTTCCACGAGCAGCTCCGTCTCGGGGCGCGGAATAAGGACGGCGGGCGTCACCGCGAACGGACGCCCGTAGAACCATTCCTCCCCGATCACATATTGCAGCGGCTCGCCGGTCGCCCTGCGGCGTACCAGCGACTCCCACACGGGCAGCCCGCTCTCGGGAAAAGCATCATGCCAAGCCATCAGCAGCGCTGCACGATTGATGCCCAGAATATGCAGAAGCAGCCGCTCTGCATGGCTGCGTCCATCTTCCACGCCCTGCTGCTCCAGCCATGCCCCGGCGCGATCTCGCGCTTCCCGAAGCGACATCGGCAAGCTGTGCCAGCTCTTCTCCGACGCTTGCTCAACAGTCATATCAAAGTCCTCCTTTGGTCCAGCCCCTATAACAAAGAAGCCGAATTGCCCTCGCTTGCACTAGGCAATGCGCGCGGCAATCCGGCATCTATGTGACAAGCAAATGCATGTCTCTATCGTTTCATTCGCTTACATCGACTCGCGTTCCATGATTTCCGCTTGCTCCGCAATTGTGAGCGAGGAAATGATGTCCGCAATATCGCCGTTCATCACCGAATCCAGACGATGCAGCGTCAGGTTGATGCGATGGTCCGTCACACGGCTTTGCGGGAAGTTGTACGTGCGAATCCGTTCGCTCCTGTCGCCTGTTCCCACTTTGCTCTTGCGCTCGCCCGCATACTTGGCTTCCTCTTCCTGACGGCGGATATCGTAAATCCGTGCGCGAAGCACTTGAAGCGCCTTCGCTTTGTTGTCATTCTGCGATTTGCCGTCTTGGCAAGTTGCCATGATGCCTGTCGGTACGTGTAGAACGCGTACCGCAGACTTGGTCGTATTGACGGATTGTCCGCCTGCGCCGCTGGAGCAGAACGTATCGATCCGAATATCCTTGTCCAGAATTTCAACTTCGACCTCTTCCACTTCCGGCATTACCGCTACCGTCGACGTGGACGTATGGATACGTCCGCCAGACTCCGTTACCGGAATACGCTGTACGCGGTGCGCGCCGCTCTCATACTTCAGCTTGCTGTACGCACCTTTGCCGTTAATGGAGAAGATAACTTCTTTGAAGCCGCCGAGATCATTCTCAGTGAATTCCATCAACTCCACACGCCAGCCTTGGGAATCCGCGAATTTCGTATACATGCGATACAGTTCGTAAGCGAATAACGCCGCTTCGTCACCACCTGCCGCTCCGCGAATTTCCACGATAACGTTTTTGTCATCGTTCGGGTCCTTCGGCAGGAGCAGAATACGCATTGTCTCTTCCAGCTCGTTCTTGCGCGTGGACAGCTCATCAATCTCCATCTTGACCATTTCGCGCATTTCATCGTCCATCTTCTCGCCCTGCATCAGCTTGGCGTCTTCCAATTGCTCCGTAACCTGCTTATATTCCGTATAGGCGTCATGCGCCTCTTGTAGATCGGATTGCTCCTTGGACAGATCTCTAAGCCGCTTCGGATCGCTGGCTACGTCCGGATCGCATAGAAGCTCGCTTAGCTTCTCATATCGGTCGGCGAGTGCTTGTAATCGGTCAAACACGTTTATTCACCTCTGTTTTATTCCATTAAGATATACAATATCAATATTATAGCACATCCCGAAGGGTGTATCGATATGAGGTTTTAACCACTGCATCTTTTTTATCCACAATTCATCCACACACTGTGCACATCTTGTCCACATCGCATTTATTTTATTCAAATAAAGCGCGTGAGCGCCCTTGTTCAGGACAGCCTCACGCGCTTCATTACACGGCCGAACGCTCTTCTCTATGCGGCCCGTTATGATCCCCGTCTTGCTCTATACATTGAAGCGGAAGTGCATAACGTCTCCGTCGCGCACCACATATTCCTTGCCCTCCAGACGAAGCTGTCCTCTCTCGCGAGCCACGCCCATAGAACCTGCCGCAGCCAAGTCATCGAACGACACGACCTCTGCACGGATAAAGCCGCGCTCGAAGTCGGTATGAATGACACCTGCCGCTTGAGGCGCTTTCGTGCCTTGACGAATCGTCCACGCACGTACTTCCTGCACACCTGCCGTGAAGTATGTGTACAATCCAAGCAGCTTGTATGCCGCACGAATCAACCGGTTAAGTCCCGATTCCGCCATACCCAGCTCCTGCAGGAACATCTCCTTGTCCTCGCCTTCCAGCTCGGCAATCTCCGATTCCACTTTCGCACTGATCGGCACCACTTCTGCGCCTTGCTCGGCAGCGAACTTGCGTACGATTTGTACGTACTCATTGTCGTCAGTACCGCCTGCCTCTGCTTCACTGACGTTCGTCGCATACAAGACCGGCTTCATCGTCAATAGATGCAGATCGCGTACCAGCAGCTTCTCATCGTCCGTAAGCTCCAGACTGCGCGCCGGCATATCGTTGAATAGCGATTCCTTCAGGCGCTCCAATACTTCCACTTCCTGAGCGACCTTCTTGTCTCCGCCCTTCAAGTTTTTACGCGAACGCTCGATCCGCTTCTCCACCGTATCCAGGTCCGCCAAAATCAGCTCCAGATTAATCGTGGTAATATCGCTGATGGGATCGACTTTGCCAGCCACGTGCGTAATGTTCTCATCCTGGAAGCAGCGCACGACATGCACGATCGCGTCAACTTCACGGATATGTGCAAGGAACTTATTGCCTAGACCTTCGCCTTTGCTCGCGCCGGCAACAAGACCCGCAATATCCACAAATTCGAATGCGGTAGGCACAATGCTCTTAGGCACAACTAGCTCCACGAGCTTGTCCAGACGCTCATCCGGCACCTCTACTACCCCTACGTTAGGATCAATCGTACAGAACGGGTAGTTCGCAGACTCCGCTCCCGCTTGCGTAATCGCATTAAACAAGGTCGACTTGCCCACGTTCGGCAGACCTACAATCCCAGCTTTCAAAGCCATGTATGAGACACTCCTTATTATCCGAAAAGTAAACAACTTCCGTCATTATACCTTAGCGCCTTCCACTTTGAAAGGGCTAAGGCCAATCCGCGCCTCATCTCTCCATCATCTTGCCCGAATCGATGGACCCTACTCTCCAGGTGCGGGAATGCTTCGTTTCCCTGAGGCCATACTATGGAACAGCAGGAGGTGAAGACAATGGAAAATCAATCCCATAAAGGCAATTACAAAGGAACCACGAAGATGAAAGCCAAAAATCAGGACATGGCTTTCGTGAACGATACCGTAGAGGACGCCAAGTCTGTAACCAACTTCTCTTCTACCAACAAAAAAACAGACTAACCTCTTCATGATCTCCCCTCTAGTCGAGAAGCCGCAAACTCATACAGCCACGCTGCAGCCGGTCCATACCGGCCACTGCGTGGCTGCAGAGTCACTCCACTTATCCGATTCCAGCAGGAAAGAATTAACCTTTCACTGCACCTTCTGTCAGGCCTTTCTCGATATACTTCGAAATAAACAAGTACACGATCAATACCGGCACAACGGTAAGCGAGACGGCAGTTGCCATCAGACCGAAGTCCGTACCGTATTGGGAGCTGATCTCACTCAGAAGCAATACGATTGGGCGAACCGCTTCTTTGTTAACAAAGATCAGAGCCGAGAACAAGTCATTATACGACCATAGGAAGACAAAAATAGATGCGGAAGCAAAAGCGGGTCTTGAGATCGGCAATAGGATCTTCGTAAATAAAGACCATCGGTTACATCCATCAATGAAGGCTGCTTCCTCAAGCTCCTTCGGGATCGTGGCCATGTACCCAGCCAGGACAAGGATGGCGAAAGTCAGGTTGCCCGCCGTCTGAGGGAACATCAGGCCGAAATACGTGTTGACCAAAGACGTCTTGATCAGCAATTCGTAGACTGGAACTACTGTTGCGAATGCCGGAATAAGCAAGCTTGCGTAAAGGATGGAGAACAATATTTTTTTGCCGCGGAAGGTAAACCGCGACAGAACGTATGCAGCCAATCCTCCGAACAGAAGCACGAGCAATACCGTGCCACCAGACATAATCAAGCTGTTCAAGTAGCCTTTGCCTATATTGATACGGTCGAATGCAGTTGTATAGTTAACCATTACAGGATCAAATGCGATTTTAAACGAGCTGTTCATGACGTCGCGGGATACTTTGAACGAATTGTTCACAATCCAGAACATGGCGTAAATAGTCGAAAGTGACCACGCGAACAACACGAGGTAGGAAAAAATTTGACCTGGACTAAAGTTAATTTTTTTTCGTTTATAAACTACTTTTTGCTCTCCTCTTGCTAATTGTTGCATAAACGTACACCCCTAAACCAGCTTAGTATGTGATTTCATCTCTTTTCAGAAGTCGGTTGGCGAGCAGAGATAAGAGTACGCCGAATACTACGATATAGATGGCAATCGTCGAACCATAACCATAATTCTGGTCTACAATCGCTCTCTTATAGATGTAAGTACCGAGAACTTCCGTTCCATTCGCGCCTCTTGTCAAGACGTAAATGAATTCGAACACTTTGAGCGTGCCCGTAATCGCTAACGTAATGACAACCTTGATATCGCTCATAATAAGCGGAATGGTCAGCAGGAACGTTTTCTTAACGCCCGTAATACCTTCCAGCTTGGCCGCTTCGTAAAAGTCGGATGGAATCTTGGACATCGCGGTAAGGAATAATACGAAATAGAAACCTACATAATGCCATACGGTTGGAATGGCTACGGCTTTGAGCGCCATGCTTTCGCTCAGCCAATTGACTTTGGAGAAGCCGAAATTTTGCAAAATGGTATTAAGCAATCCGAATTGGAAGTTGTAGAACAGTACAAATAACAATGCAATAGCTGTTCCCGAAATAACAACCGGGAAAAAGAATACGGTTCTGAAAAAGCTCTTGCCCCAAGTAATGTTGTCGACTAAGACTGCCAAAAACAGCGCGATACCCACTTGGAAAACAATAACGTAAAACATTAATTCCAATGTATGAAGGGTGGCGGCGCCAAGCAAATTGTCTGAGAACATGCGGATATAGTTATCGAAGCCGACATACGTTTTTGTCGTAAACCCTTTTGTTCTGAAGAAGCTAAGGAACAAGCTCTTAAAGAACGGATAGTACAGAAACACCGACATAAATGCTGCCGCCGGCAACAGAAACATCACGATATACTTGCGATCGCCCTTCATCATTTATCACCTTTGATGTTTATTTTTCAGAAATGATGACGCCGCCCTTGAGTCAGAGGGGCGGCGGCTATCATTGTTTCTCTTACAATCACTACGCGTTAGAAACGTTCTTACTTAGCTGCGTCTTCGATTTTCTTAGCCGCATCAATCGCTTCAGCCGCTGTTTTCTTGCCTGTTACGACAGGCTGGACGTTAGCGCGAAGCTCGGAGAAAGTTTCTTGCGTAACTTTGGAGTCGATTGGCGAATTGACGGAAGTTGCTTCCGATACCATTTTGAATCCGTCAAGAACCGCTTGTGTCACGCCTTCTGGCTCAACACCAGCAGCTGCAGGCGTACCGCCGTTAGCTTCAGCAATGTTTTTAATTGTAGTTGGTGAAGTCAGGTGTTTCAGCAATGCGATTGAAGCTTCTTTCTTAGCAGCGTCGTCATAAGTTGCTTTGGATACGTAGAAACCAGTACCGAAGCCGCCTACTACGTCTTTGCCAGTGCCTGCTCCGCCTGGGATTGCAGGGAAAGGAAGAACAGTTGTGTTCGCTTTAGTCTCGTCGGATAGACCGCCGATTGCCCACGATCCTTCAAGGACCATAGCTGCCAGACCTTCGGAGTAGTAGTTCGCTGCCATACCAAGATCGATTGTTGCAGCGTCTTCTGGGAATGCGCCGAGGTCATACAGTTCTTTCATAGCTTCCAGGCCTTTTGCCCAGTTTGGATCTACTGCTTCTTTCAGACCTTTGTTTTGGCTTTCAGTACCAGCTGCTGCCAGAATGAAGTGCTCAAGCAGGTAGTGGGATTGGTCGAATGGACCGGACAAAGGAATGATGCCTTTTGCTTTCAGGCCAGAAACAGCTGCTTTCATTTTGTCCCAATCAGTAGGAAGCTCAAGGCCGTTGTCAGCGAAGATCTTTTTGTTAACAAGCAGACCTTCAAAGAAACCTGTCAAAGGAATTGCGTATGTTTTGCCATCTTCATGTTTAGCGAATTCAAGAGCTGCTGGAGCGAAACCGTTTTTCCACTCTGGGTCAGCATCCAGAACCTCGTCCAAAGGAACAACTTTTTCGGATTTGATAATTTCAGAAGCGTCAGTACCGATGAAGTAGAACAGAAGGTCCGGCTCGTTGCCGCTTGTCATGTCTGTATTTACTTTTGTTCTGAAGCCGTCATCGTTAGCGGACATAGTGTCGTTTTCGATTTTCACATGCGGGTTAGCTGCTGTGAACTCGTCAAGCGCTTTTTGGAAAGCTTCGCGAGCTGCGTCAGTACCGCCGAATGTGGAGAATACACGAAGGTTAACAGGGTCTGGTGCTTTGGATGGTTCTGTTGTTTCAGATGGCGTGCTCGAAGGCGTGTTGCTTGCACCGCCTGTGGAGTTGTTCTTATTGCCGCCACAAGCAGCAAGGAACATTGTCATCACGAGAAGCAAGCTTACGATAGTCAATGCTGATTTCTTCACTTCGAAAATCCCCCTTAGTGTTATTAGGACCTCAGCCGGATCATTAGACCGGAATTCGTTTGCCCTACACTCAAAATGTTAGGACATATCTACTGGGTCGTCAACGGCTTGGAGGGCGTTTTCGGGGGGACATTCCTCTAATAACGGGGGGGACATTCCTATGGCCTTCAGGGGTACATTTCTCTAAAATAGGGGGAAAATTTGTGTCGCATAAAAAGAGGCGATCCGCTTCTTGCGAATCGCCTTCTCTCCCGCCTGTATTCTGCTTACATCCGAAGCGGCGCTTCCTGCAATTCTGCCCGTTTTTGCAAGTAACGGAAGAACGCAATAGAGGCCTCAGCCCTTGTCACCTGCTTCTTCGGCAGGAACTTTCCGTCTGCTAAATTCATGATACGGAGACCGACAACAATCGCCGCTTGCCCCGTATTTGCTATATCTTTGCTGTCTTTGAAGTTTGCTTTGAAGATATGGTCATAGTTGGCCAGCGAATTATAGCCCAGCGCCCTGACGATCAGCTCTGCCATCTCGTCACGGGAGACCTTGGCGGCGGGATTGAACGAGCCGTCTCCGATATCAATCAGGTTCTGCTGCAGGGCGCTCTCTACGTAGGCGAAGTAAGCAGAACCAGCTGCCACATCATTAAAGGATGCCTTGCTCAAACCAGCGATTGAAGCCGTATCGTAGGCAAACTGTCGGCCGCCGCTTCTGGCCAATACCAGCATCTTAATCAGTTCGCCGCGGGTGATCGTCTCGTTCGGTCGCACTTTGCCGTCAACTAGGTCTAAAGCCTTATAGGCAACCATGAGACCCAGCGACTCTTCCGCCCAATGACCCTCCGCATCCGTTGGCTTTGGGATTTCCAGTTGTGCCGGCTCGCCGGTCTCGTTGCTGCGCCACTCGCCGGTCATCGCATCCAGCACAACGTTTTCAGGACGAGGCTTAGGCATCTGCTGATAGACAAGCTCCACTTTTGATTGCTGCGTAATCTCTTCGGAATCATCCAGGCCGGCCGCAAGCAAGGTCTGGTATTTCTCGACGGGAATCGGCTCGCCGTTCAAGCGGTATTCGGAGAACAGCCGGTAGGTCAGCCCAATGTTGTAATACTCCTCGAAGCGATCCAGAACAGCATTCCTGTCGATCGTTTTGGGCGCTTGCCCCGGGTACGCAAAATCCGACAGATACGCGCTATAATTCTCCACCGCACCCGTTACCGCATTAATGGCGACCGAGATATGATCATACGTCACTGTAGCGCCATGAACCTTGCGGACAAATGTCATATAATAGGCGCCGATTTCCTCCGGAGTACGATCCTTATAGCGCTCCTCCGAAGGCTTTTGGAGATAAATCTCATGTGTCTTCCACGGCAATAGCTTCTTCACGACATCGATTGCGCGCTCGACCGCTTTCTCAAGCGTGATGCCGCCTTCCGCTGCTTGACCGATTTTTCCGTTTTGATAGCTATAAAATTCCGAGATTGTTCCTGTATGGCCGTCAACGCTGGCATGGGCGAAGCCGGTATCCTTACCGTCTTTCTTCACGCTCCACTCCAAACTCCATCTAGTGCTCGACTTGTCTGCCTCATCGACATATTCGTTGAAGCTGGCGTTCTGCAGCTTGTATTCCTGCGGCAACGCAAATGCTTTCTCCACGGCGGCTGCCGCCTCTTCTTGGGTGAGAGTGACCGGCACAGGAGGCTTGGCAAGCGGCTCGGCCGACAACGGCTCCTTCGACACCTCTTGGCGAATGTACGCCGAATACCCGTTTCCAGGCAGCGGCTCGCCTGTCTCCGCCTGAATGACGACTGGCTCCACACCGTAATATAAGACAGGTTCTTTCTTCTGTCCCGAATAGGGAATGAAGTAAGCCAGCTCCGGCTTAGCATGCTTACGGATGCTGGCGGTTGCTGCTTCTTGAGAGATCGGCTTGACCGAAGCAGGGAAAACAATCGTATCATCCCACTCCAATCTGAACTGAAGAACATGACCCTCGCTGTCGATCGATAGCTGTATATAGTTGTCGATATAAGGAATGCCGTTCACAATCCGGTCATAACGAAGCTCATGACGCACCTCTCCCGACAGAGGAGGCAAGACATGGACCCCGGCATCCGAATTAAATTTCACTTGGGACGCATAGTCCGCGGCGATCTCGCCAATGAAATCCGCAGCCAGCTTTTGGGCCGCCTCGCGATTCACTTTAAGCGGATAAACAGGCTTTGCATTCGTCTGATCCGTATACGATTCAAAGCTGAGCAGCTGGCCGCTGTCAGCATGAAGGGAGGCATAGATCGATCCCAGACGTTTGCCGCTCACTGTTTTTACAAATTCCATGCCCCATACGGGGGTCGAACCTTTTTGCTTCTTTATAGATGAACTGCTCGCGCTCTGAAGCTTGTAATCGCTTGGAATGCTTATGTATTGCCTAAGGAGCTTTTCTGCCTGAGCCTTATCAATGGAACCCTTTGCGGATGCACGATCTTTGTTGTCTGAATCGCTCGAAGCTGTATTACCGGAAGCCACATTTTCAGTCGCCGCTTTGGCAGCCGTATTGTCGGCGGATGTCACCGGCACGCTGCAAAGGCCTGCCAGCATCGCAGCCGCGAGACTTAACGCCACCGCTTTTCTGATTCGTACGCTCACCTTCGCTCCTCCTGACCAATTGTAAATTTATTCATATTTATAACGAAGCGGATTGTCAATCGGTTGCAGAATGAATGAGAAAATGGAAAATAAAAAACGCCACCGTCGCAAGCAGCTATGCGCTGCAAGTACGGTAGCGTTTCAGTCCTCCAAGAAAGGAGGGCGTTATTCTTACAATTGGTTGGAGATTTTGTTTTTTAGGGCGTCTTTGCTTTGCAGACCGACCATTTTGTCTACAGGCTGGCCGTCTTTGAACAGAATCAGCGTCGGAATGCTCATGACGCCGAATTGGGAAGCAAGCTCAGGCTCTTCATCCACATTGATTTTTGCGATTGTCGCTTGACCGGAAAGTTCACCAGCAAGCTCTTCTACGATAGGAAGCTGCATTTTGCAAGGTCCGCACCAAGGAGCCCAGAAGTCTACCAAGGATACGCCGCTCTCTACGCTTTGTGTAAAGTTATCTTTTGTCAATGCTACTGCTGCCATTGTCAATCATCCTCTCTAAGACATGATTTATGATAAAGGGAAGTCCCGTCTCACCAAAGATAAGCCTCTAGCAGGCATGGATTTGCTTCAGGACATCGCTTATCGTTATACCTCTGAAGTGATCCTCAAGTTGTCTCTCTGCCTGACAAAAGATACCGAACATGACCTGGTTCATATTAGAGCCCACGACGCAATCCATCTCTGGATTGCCGGAGCACCAGCTCGGTATAAGCGAGCCTTGCGCCATGACACGATAGATATCAGCCAGCGTAACAGAATCCGGATCAAGCGTTAGACGATAGCCGCCTCCCGATCCTTCCCGGGTTTCGACAAAGCCGCCTTTGCGCAATGCGCTCATCACCTTGCGAACACGGGCGGAATGCGTACGCACGTTATCGGAGATCATGTCGCTGCTTGCCATCTTCTCCGGCAAATAAGCCAAGTAGACGAGACTGTGTACGGCAATTGTAAATTCACTGTTCACGGTAAGCGGGCCTCCCTGCTTTATACTGTAATAATATCCGTTACAGTTGATGTTGTCAAGCGCAATACGGCCCGTTCCCTGATTAGGTTGCGAAAGACCGAGTCCGCTTATGCACCGTACACGATCGCAAGCCTATTATAATTTTACCCATCGCAGTCATGAGCGAATCATGACCCCGAATATATATGAAGGGAGTCTCCAATCAAGTGCGGGATACGCGCGGAATAGGAGGTGAAAACGGTGGGTTTGTTCGGCAATCGCTGGGTAGCGGTGCGCACGGAAACCGGCTCTAGGGCCGATGTGATCGATCGGCTTCAGGCGTTGTTCAAGAGCCATGGCATCAAGTCCAAAATTACCTTTGAAGGAAATACGCTGAAACGGATTCATGTACCGAAGAAAGAGATCGAACGGGCAAGGGAGCTGATTGAGACTTTCGATAAGGAACAGTAACAAATAAGTAAGTTGCAAGGCGGCGGCGCCCTTGATGGCGGCCGCCGTTATTTTATTGTAAAGATACAATGATCTGCCTTTCGATGACGTTCCTATTTTTGCTACCTCGTCATCTTGCATATTCCTATAGGATAGTGATACCATTTAAACGATTTGGCCCCCAATACCGGTAAGAGGAAAGGTAGGATCATGACCAATCAACCGAACTTGAAAAAAGAGCATATCCCCGAATTGCAACTGGTACGTGCCATTGCGATTATCGGCGTGCTGTCTGTGCATGCAAGTGCAGCAGCCACCGTCTACATGAAGGAATCGGCCTATTTCTTCTTCTATAATTTCATTAATATCTTCATGAAATACGGCACACCGACCTTTATTTTGCTAAGCAGCTTTGTCCTGTTCTACAGCTATTACAACCGGCCGTTGGACAGCAAGCTCATCGCAAGCTTCTATAAGAAGCGGCTGCTCTACATCATCGTCCCTTACATTATCTTTTCGGCTATTTATTTTATCTATATTAAATGGGCCAACAACCTTCCGCTATGGAATATCGAGGCATTGCAAGAGTTTCTCGATAAGCTTGTGAACGGCAAAGTATATTCTCATTTATATTTTGTCTATATCAGTATTCAGTTCTATCTGCTGTTCCCGTTGATCCTATGGGCAGCCAAGCGCTGGCCGCGTATCGTATACGGCTTTGTGCCGGCAGGCTTCATCCTGCAATGGATTTTTGTGTATTTCAATTTCTACGACTGGCAGCTGGACAACAAAGGCAGCCTCGCGCCATCGTATTTCTCGTTTTTCTTCGCAGGAGCCTTTATGGGCGTCTTCTTCCCGAAAATCAAAAGTTGGCTGGCCATGACGAAGGAGAACGTGTCGATCAGCCGCGTGCTTTTCTGGGTGGCGCTCATAGGCGCTTGGCTCGGCGTTTCGCTGTACCATGTGCATATCTATTTTAACGCGCGCGCTTACGGCACCCGTTATCACGGCATGCTCTACGAGTTCTTATGGAATTTCCATTCCTTCTTCGCCGCGCTGGTCGTCATTGGCCTGTCGTTCTTCATCTTCCGGCATATGCCAAGGTGGATCTCGAAGGTTCTGTACAGGATGGGACAGCTGTCGTTCGGCATTTATTTAATCCATCTTCTGTTCCTGATGCTGTACGATCGCTATATGCCAAGCTTCGGCTCGGCATGGATGGAGCATCTCAGCTACTTCGGCAGCTGGGTCGTTATGCTGGTGGCTTCGTGGTTCACCGTTGCGATAGTTTCGCGCTTTGTGCCGTTTTCGTGGGTGCTGTTCGGCAATGTGCCGCGCAAAGGGCTGCAGCTTCCAGATGAAGCACCGGCTGCTTCCAAGAAGAAAACAATTATTGCTGCCACATCTCTCGTGCTTGTCCTTGGCGTAGCTGCTGCAGCTGGCTATGCTTGGCTCCGCTCCAATGATACGGTCAACACCAACAAGAGACAGGAGCTTGCCCAAGTTCAATATATAGAAGAGGTTCAAGACAGCTACGATGTCATTGTGGCCGGGACGGATCCCGAAGGCATCGCCGCGGCTATATCCGCTGCAAGGAATGGCCTCAGCGTTCTTCTCGTTGATGGCAAGAACCGGGAGATTCTAGGCGGTCTCATGACGGTCGGCGGGCTGAATACGCTCGATCTGAACTACTCGCCGAAGAAGTCTTCCATTCCGGGCAAGCACAACTTCCTAAACAAAGGCATCTTTCAGGAATGGTACAACAGAGTCGAAGGTACTTCATTCGATGTGAATACCGCTGCCAATGCGTTCTATAGTATGGTCAAGGCTGAGGACAATATTGATCTGCTGATGAAGACGCAATCCATGGAGCCTATTGTGGAACCAGGGACAGACGGCAATGGAGTCGTTAAGGGCCTTCGCATTGTGAAAGAAGACGGGACAAGCCTTGATGTCTCCGCCCCATCTGTCATCGATGCCACGCAGGATGGCGATCTTGCAGCCACAGCCGGAGCTCCGTTCACGCAAGGACGCTCAGATATCGGTGATCCGGAAGCCCAGATGGCGGTTACGCTTGTTTTTGCCTTGAAGGGTGTTACGCAAGAGGTATGGGACTCATTCGGCAAAATTCCGAACACCGGTATTGATTCGATGAGTGCATGGGGCTTCCACGATGCCGCCAATTATGTTTCCAGCGACCCCGAACGGGTCAAGCTTCGCGGCCTGAATGTCGGACGGCAGAACGATGATACGATGCTGATTAATGCTATGCATCTGTTCGGAATTGACCCACTCGACCCGGAAAGCCTGCAATCTGCGATGGAGCTTGGACGCACCGAGGCACCGCGTATCGCTCAATATTTGAAGGATACATATCCGGAGTTCAAGAATTTGGAGCTCGCCTATACATTCGATGAGCTGTACGTGCGCGAGACGAGACATATTCAAGGGGAATACCGCCTGACTATGGCAGACCTGATGGCGAATCGCGATCATTGGGATGCCGTAGCCTATGGCTCTTATGATGTCGATATTCAAGCGACCAGTAATGCAGATACCGGCTTTGTTCTTTATTCACCGCTTCAATATGGTGTCCCGTTCCGTACCTTAGTGCCGCAGAAGGTAGACGGCCTGCTTGTGGTAGGACGCGCAGCCAGCTTCGATTCGCTGCCGCATGGCAGCGCGCGCGTCATTCCGCTCGGAATGGCAACCGCAGAGGCAGCGGGACTGGCGGCCAAGATGGCGTCAGAGAATAATATAACCTTCCGCGAGCTGTCGAAGTCGACTGAGCTGATTGCGGAGCTGCGCGACAGATTGACCAAGCAAGGCATGGAGCTGACGATGAATGCTTTTGAGACGCCTTATTATATGAACCATAAAGCGTACAAGGGTCTTGTGGCAGCTGTCAGCATGCTTATGACTAGCGGCAATCACGATAATATGGCGTATGATCTCGATGGCAAGTCCAATATGCAGCGCATTGTCTACAGCATGAACCGCGTGAAGAAGCAGCATTCAGACTATTTCCATGGCGATCCTTCTGTAGCCATTGCCGGAGTGGATACGCCGGCCGAACAGAAGCTGTCTCTCGACCAAGCGGTCAAAACGATTGCCAATGCGATGGATAACGAACAAGCCAAAACGCTAACGCTGGACGAGTTCTTAAATAACGGCTGGCTGAAGCAGGAAACGATCAATCAGATTACGGATCAGACTGCGATGACGAACGGGGAATTTTTCATCGTGCTTCGCGATGTCATTGAATATTATGCAGGTGTTGTATACGAATAACGCAAGCCTATGAAAGAAAGGGTGCCGCTTAGCCAGTTGTCTGGCTGTAGCGGCACCCTTTTCAAGTTAGACAGCGATTAGGACAGCTCTCTGACACTTTCCTCCAACGCCGACAAGAAAGCATCCATTTCCTCGTCGGTTCCAATACTCACACGAAGATACTGGTCAATACGCGGGGAGGCAAAATAACGAACCAATACGCCCTTCTCGCGAAGTCGCAGGAACAGCTCCTTAGCCGCAATAGCCGGGTGCGAGATAAAGAGGAAATTCGCTTTGGAATCGGTCAGCTTGAACCCTAAGCGGGCAACCTCCCCTGCCACTCGCTCACGCGTCTGAATGACCTTGTCGGTCGTCTCGCGGAAGTACGCCTCATCTTGAAGGGAGGCAACTGCTCCATAGAGGGCCAGTCGGTCCAGCGTATAGGAGTTGAATGAATTTTTGATTCGGTCCAAGCCTTCAATTAGTTCCTCGGAGCCAAAGGCCATGCCTACGCGCAAGCCCGCAAGCGACCTGGACTTGGACAGCGTCTGGATGACGAGCAGGTTCGGATAACGCGGGATCAGCTTCACTGCGGACTCCCCGCCAAAGTCAATATAAGCCTCGTCGATAATGACGACGCGATCGGGATTGCGCTCCAATAGCGATGCCAGGTCGGACAGCGGCAGCAGCTTGGCTGTAGGCGCATTCGGATTCGGCAGAATAATGCCGGTATGCTCCTCATTGCCCGCGAATTGCTCCAGCGGAATTGAGAAGTCTTCATCTACTGGAATAAGCTTAGGCTGCAAGCCGTACATTTTGGCATAAACCTTGTAGAAGCTGTATGTAATGTCAGGGAATAAGACCGGTTTCGCCGGATCGAAGAATGCGGCAAACGCGAATGCCAGCACTTCATCGGAGCCGTTGCCCACAAACACTTGCTTCTCTGTCAGTCCGTAATAACGGGCCGCTTCCTTCACCAGAATATCGCAAGTGGGATCAGGGTACAGCCTGAGATCGCTGTCCGCAGCAGATCTGATCGCTTCGATCGCCTTGGGTGAAGGCGGGTATGGATTCTCATTTGTATTCAACTTGATATACGATTTGTCCTTCGGCTGCTCGCCCGGCACATAGGGCTCTAGCGATCCTGCCAGCGGACTCCAATATTTACTCATCGCTTCTCTCTCCTCATGAATGGCCGGGTCAGCAGCAAACCTATCCAGGCTCCGGCCGTATTCAATATAATATCGTCAATATCAAAGCTGCCTACCCGAAGCAGCATCTGGGCTGTCTCTATGATGCCAATAATGATGACGGTAGCCGCAATCAGCATCAGACTGCTCCGAAAGCGCGTATTCAACAGCGGGAGGAACATGCCGATCGGAATAAATAATACCAGATTGCCGAACAGGTTTTTGAACCAAGTATCGAAATTAAAATGATCGCGATGCACCACATAACGTTGAATCGTATCGAACGGTACGAAATTGTACGCATAGCCGTCCATCATGAACCGGTCACGTAAAAACAACAAGTTCAGCATGATCAATGCGTAGAGGACAGCAAGCAGCGTCACCGCCACATTAAAGCCGGTATGCTTGCTGAAAGCCTTTTGATAGAGCTTTACGTCGATCACCCCTTCCGTTCGCCACCCGGGTCGTTACACAGCGTCTATTCGTCGTCCCATAATGACGAGATCCCGTTCAACGTCGTCAAGTGTCGCTACCCGAGGCAGGAGCCCATATTGCAGGAATCCGTATTTGCGAAGCAACCGCAAACTTGGCTCATTATGGCCGAAGACAAATCCGAGCAGCGTGGTTAGACCAAGTCTCGGGCACTCCTCGAGCGCTTGCTCCAAGAGAAAGGAGCCCAGCCCCTTGGCACGCTGTTCCTCCGCGATATAGATGCTAATCTCCGCGGTAGCCTGATAAGCAGGACGGCCATAGAAGGATTGGAAGCTCATCCACGCGCCAATGGTCCCATCCTCCATCCGCACGACCCAGATTGGATGCTTCTCCGGCGAATGCGCATCGAACCATGCCCGGCGGCTCTCGGATGTTACAGGTTCCAGATCCGCCGTTACCGTACGGCTTGCTATCGTTGTATTATAGATGTCCACAATCCGCTCCAAGTCTTCTGGCCTGGCATCGCGAATGTCATAAGTAGGTGTGCTCATGATCCATCTCTCCGCATTCTATTCAAATAATTTTGGTAATCCTCTTGCGTATTTAAATTGGAAAGCCCCGTCGCAATCTTAGCTGAATCGTTCTCTGGCGGAAGAACGCTACTATTCAACCTGCCAATGAAATCCATAACCCGCAGGCTCCTCTGCTGCAGGGCTTCTTCCAACACAGCAGTCACGCTGGTGTGATAGAGGGCATGGAACGGTTGCCCCTGCGCATAGATCACGTCAGGACCGCCCGTTCTGCCATCAAGCAGCCTCTGGAGTAAGGAAGGGGAGATATCGGGCATATCACAGGCCGTCACCAAGACATAACCTTCTTCCCGAATCTCGCAAATTCCTGCATGCAATCCTGCCAAAGGACCCTCCCCGGGATAACGATCTACTGCGAACTGAATATCCGTCGCGGACGGCAAGTCCTGTAGGACAGCGCGATATCTCTCCATCTGTTCTTCGGAGCCAGATGCTATCATCACGCGTTCCGATATCTCCGACAATTGGCGGACCAACCGCCTGAGCAGAGTTTCTCCTTCTATGATTAGAAGTGCCTTGTCCTGCCCCATCCGGCTGCTTCGGCCGCCTGCCAGCACGATACTGTTGCGGAGCTTATCCAGCATCTCTCGAACCCCCTCTTAACGAACAACAGCCTGCCAAGCGGAATGCTTGACAGGCTGCCCGCCTAACCGAAGCGAATTCCTCTAAGCCTTGGCAGGATCAAATGAGCTTTTCAATGAAACGATACGGTTGAAAATCAACTTCTGGGATGTGGAATCCTTCGGATCGACATTGAAGTAGCCATGACGGAAAAATTGGAATTTGTCGCCGCCCCTCGCCTCGTTCATGTTCGGTTCTACAAAACCTTGCTCCACTTGCAGGGAATTCGGGTTAATCCGCTCCAGGAAGGAGGTATCCTCTTCATTGGACTCGTCCAGGATAAGCGGTTCGAACAAGCGGAAGTCGGCAGGAATCGCTTGGGAGGCCTCCACCCAGTGAATCGTCCCCTTCACCTTGCGTGCATTGAAGCCGCTGCCGCTCTTCGTCTCCGGATCATACGTGCAATGCAGCTCCACGACCTCGCCGTTTTCGTCCTTGATCACGTCTTGGCAAGTAATGAAGTATGCATGCTTCAGGCGCACTTCGTTGCCAGGGAACAAACGGAAGTACTTGCTGGGCGGGTTCTCCATAAAGTCGTCGCGCTCGATATAAATTTCACGCGAGAACGGGATTTGGCGAACGCCCATCTCCTCGTTCTCCGCATTATTCTCCGCATCCAGAAGTTCCGTCTGGCCCTCCGGATAATTCGTAATGACCACCTTAAGCGGACGTAGTACCGCCATCGTACGAAGCGCCTTCAGCTTCAGATCCTCCCGGATAAAATGCTCCAGGTTCCGCTCATCTACAACGCTGTTGCTCTTCGCAATGCCGATCTCGCGGCAGAACGTACGGATCGCTTCTGCCGTAAAGCCTTTGCGGCGCATGCCGCTGATCGTAGGCATGCGCGGATCATCCCAGCCCTCTACGACGCCTTCGTCTACGAGTTGCTTCAAATAACGCTTGCTCATCACGGTATTCGTTATATTCAGACGGGCAAACTCATATTGGCGCGGCTGCGACTCCATCTCACATTCCGCGATTGCCCAATCGTATAGCGGACGGTGATCTTCGAATTCAAGCGTACAAATCGAATGCGAGACACCTTCAATTGCATCGCTCAGCGGATGCGCGTAATCGTACATCGGATAAATATGCCACTCGCTGCCCGTGCGATGATGGTGGGCATGGGAGATCCGGTACAGGACAGGGTCGCGCATCGTAATATTCGCAGACGCCATATCAATCTTCGCACGCAGCACGCGCTCGCCTTCCTTGAATTCGCCAGCGCGCATGCGCGCGAACAAATCCAGGTTCTCCTCGACACTGCGATTACGGTACGGGCTGTCCTTGCCAGGCTCCGTCAGCGTTCCTCTCAGCTCGCGAGTTTGTTCGGCTGTCAGATCGCATACGTACGCTTTTCCTTTTTTAATAAGAAGGACGGCGCGATTATACAATTCTTCGAAATAATCCGAAGCAAATCTCAGCTCATCCCACTCGAATCCGAGCCATTGCACATCTTCCTTAATTGCATCTACATATTCCGTGTCTTCCTTCGCCGGATTCGTGTCGTCGAACCGCAGATTCGTCTTGCCCTTGAACTCGTCGGCGAGCTCGAAATTCAGGCAGATCGACTTGGCGTGCCCGATATGCAAATAACCGTTCGGCTCAGGCGGGAAGCGAGTAATGACTTCCTGCACGCGGCCGCTCTTCAAATCTTCTACAACGATATTTTTAATAAAGTTCGAGGATGATGTCTTATTATCCACAGCGCTCTCCATCACGACCAACCTTTCCCGTTAAATAGTTTTCTATTTATAATACACAAATTCCATTGAAAATACACTCAAGTTTAGGTGTCATAGCTTGGCTGAAATGATGTTTATCTCTGTATTTTTGTCTATGCCGATTAAGCGAATGAGTATATCTCGATTTGTATTATTAAAATCTACTCATTTTCAACACGAATCTACACTTTCCATCTATTATATTGGTTAAAGATGTTTAAACAAAAATTGCCTAATTCCCGCTCGGGAAACGGGGGAACCACTTTGGGTGAATTGATCTTGACGCACGGCACGCCGGGCGCCTGAGAGATCATAGGGAACCTTCAACCGAACCCCACAGCTAACCTCGTCGGCACCGGAAGGAGCTTCACCAAGTTGAAGAAGAAAGTCAGCATCATCTTGGCGGGCCTTGTTCTTATGCTCGCTTTCCAGGCTGGAAGCGCATTCGCCAGCGCATCCAAGATGGACGGCATCATTGATGAATTGATCGGAACGCGTTATTCCTACGGCGGAACAACAACTAAAGGATTTGATTGCTCTGGATTTACGAGCTATGTGTTCAACAAGATGGGCATCGATCTGCCGCGCAGATCGTCCGATCAAGCAGGCGCCGGCACGAAAGTCGCAAAAGCCGACCTTCAACCAGGCGATCTGGTGTTCTTCGACACTAGCGGTAAAAACAACGGCGGAATCTCCCATGTAGGCATCTACGTTGGAGACGGTAACTTCGCTCACGCTTCCACAAGCAAAGGCGTAATTATCGAGAAGCTGGATTCTTCCTACTACAAGCCGCGCTACGTAACGGCTGCACGCGTACTGGACGAGTCGCAATTTGAGAAATTTATCGTTGCTGCTGAGAAGTAATGATTAGAATAAAGAGGTTGCTCCTAGGAGGGGGCAACCTCTTTTTCGTTCATTCGATTCGACTGCTTGCGTCCTGCCATCACGAGCACGATTAATACGGCAAGCAGTGCAATCACCAAAGCCGAGAGATAGTAGAGCGTCGTTCCCGTCGAATAGCGATCCATGAACCAGCCTGTCACCCGAGGGAATACAGCCCCTCCGACTCCGCCAAGTGCAACCAGCAAGCTTGTTGTCCGTTCCGTCATGCCTGGCAGCAAGCCATTCGCATACACGAGCGCAATGCCGAACACACCGGAGAAGCATAATCCGCTTAGGGCAATCAAGATAAGCAGCAGACCTTGCTGCTGGAAGACGATCATTCCGATAAATACGACAGCTGCAGCCGCAGTCGTGATGAACAAGTAGCTTGCATAGCCGATACGGTCCGCGATAATGCCCGCGAACAGCCTTCCCAGCACCATCGTTCCCCAGAATAGGCTTAGCGCAGCCGTAGCTGTTGAATCGGACATGCCTGTCCGCGATATGAGAATCGAAGGCAAATAGTTCGAAAAGCTCATCTCCATGCCTACATAGATCATGAAAAAAGCCGCGCTCAGCGCGAGAAAAGGAATCGACTTTGGCGCATATCCGAGCCAGCCAGCATGGTTCTTATTCCTCTTTAATGCCGTCGCTTGCTGACGCTCTTCCCCCTGTCCAGGAACAGAACGCTGCGGCGGACTTAAGCTGTCATCCAAGCTGCCGAACGACATCGTCAGCCACAGCACAAAGGTAATGCCCGCCATCGCAGATAGAATCGGAAAGGAAAGCTGCCATACATGCTGCTGTATAAGAAACGCCGCCGTAATCGGAATGAGCAGCGCCCCAATGCCGAAGAAGGTCTCCAGCCTGCTCATGGCCGAAGCCTTACCCTTCATATGATCGATAATGGTCGCCCCAACAATCGCTTCCGTCATCCCGAAGCCAATGCCGGCAATCGGGGCAAAGGCAAGCATCCAGCCCCATGGCAGCAGCAGGCTGTATGCCGCCTCGCTTAAGGTAAGCAGCGCCATGGCGATCAGAACCGCCCCCCGCTTCCCGACCCGGCTGGTCAGAGCCGGCGCCAGCAGTACACCGAACAGAAATCCGATGAATTGATTCATGATCCATTGCCCGCCGTCTTTATAGGTAATGCCGTAATGGGCAATCAATTGCTCCAGCAACGCTCCGCCGACCACATGCGCAATGCCAATAACCAAATATGAGAGGCAGCCCATCCACAGCAGCTTCTTCATTCTAACCGACTCCCTGTCCTTACGCCCGATCGACGCCATCTGCTATAATCAAGTTTATGATATACGATAACCACAACACCTTCTATTATAAACCAAACCAGTCGTTAATGACCATTCAAGCCATGTCCGAAGAGCATGCCCGCTCCCTATGCGATTGGCGCTATGAGCCGCCTTGGGACAGCTACAACTGGCCTGCATGGGAAAACATGAAAAAGGACGGAATCGAATTCGGCGATCCCGTCCTCCGTGCCTCCCAATATGCCGTTGTAATGGACGAACAGAAGTCTCTTATCGGCTTCGTGCAATTTTTCCCGATGGGTCATGTAACCCGATTGGGCCTTGGACTGCATCCTGAACGAATAGGCAAAGGATTAGGCGCTCGCTTCGCCCACACTCTGGCCAGAGAAGCGCTCCGCCGCTGGCCGGAGCACGAGATTGATCTGGAGGTTGCGAGTTGGAATACACGCGCTATCCGCGCATACGAACGTGCTGGCTTCCGAATCGAAGATACGTATCTACGTCCCGCTCCAAGCGGTGAAGTTGAATGCCATTGCATGGTATTCCATCCAGACGGTTTGTCCGATGAGCAAGACTAGCTCTGCTCATTCGAATCTCCTCATCCAGGATACGAAGAACGGCCCCAAACTTCGGAAGGGGCCGCTCGCGACCTTTCGTCCAAGACTTCATACTCCGCGAATGCGTCTCGTATTCAGTACAGTAATCGGCTGAAAACAGGCGCTTTTCTCCGTGTCATATGCGTATCCAAATCACTGGCCTCCATTTGCTCTCATTGAGCTGGAGGTGTCCGGCCTTGTAGTGGTCTCACCTTGGAATCAGATGAGCCTAATAATTTGAATCACATTGTCGCCTTGCGACACTTCAATAACATGGTGTTTGCTATTATACGTAATCGCTCCGCCTCCGATGGCAATAACGGGATCTTCACCCAGGCCAAAAAACACATCGTCGGCCAGGGCCTCTAACACCTCTTGACGTTCCTCCGCAGCCAGCGCCTCCCATTCCTCCGGCTCCATCTCGAAGAACGAATAACTATTTTCGATTTCACCCACAGCAACTGTCAATTCCTTCAATATATCTGCATATTCGCGCGCGTGACGAACTCCCATTTGACAAACAGCTCCTTAAATTTAGTGAACACTTTTGTTTACTATAATCTCAGAATACCCTTTTGACGATATAAATAGAAGTAGACCAGCGTAAACGGCCAAGCCATTTATAATGGCGAAGGCTCGTTTCGCGTAGAAATCTAGGTAACTTTATAAGGGACTGCGTCCTTAAAAGCCTGGATTTACAGCGTAAACGGCCAAGCCATTTCTAATGGCGAAGGCTCGTTTCGCGTAGAAATCCAGGTAACTTTATAAGGGACTGCGTCCTTAGAAGCCTGGATTTACAGCCTAAACGGCTGAGCTATTTCTAATAGCGCAAGCTCGTTTTCGCACAACGAATGAATATGAGACGGGCATACGCTTCGTGCTAATGTCTGCTTATACCATAAACTATTGATAACATGGACGGGGTGTATGATGAAGAACTCAACTATTATTGGTATCGTGGTAGGTCTAATCGCTGTGCTTGGCGGGATGGTAATCAAGGGCGCAAGTCTGACATCTTTGTTAAATCCCGCAGCCTTTATGATCATTATTCTCGGTACGGTCGCCTCGGTTTTGATTGCGTTCCCGATGGAAGAGCTGAAGAAGCTTGGGTCTCTGTTCAAAATTGTATTCTCCGAACAGAAGCTGACATCGCGAGAGGAGCTCATTAGCAAATTTATGGAATGGGCCTCCATTACACGCCGCGAAGGCTTGCTGGCGCTTGAAGCCCGTGTCGAAGAAATCGAAGATTCCTTCCTGCGCAACGGTATGCGCATGATTATTGACGGCAACGACCAGGATCTGGTCCGTGATGTACTGCTGGAGGATATTGCCGCAACAGAAGAGCGCCATAAAGCAGGCGCCCTGATCTTCACTCAAGCTGGTACATACGCACCTACCCTCGGTGTACTTGGTGCCGTAGTAGGTCTCGTAGCTGCATTGTCCGACATGAGCGAGATGGAGAAGCTAGCTCACGCCATTGCCGGCGCATTCATCGCGACGCTGCTTGGTATCTTTACAGGTTATGTTCTGTGGCATCCGATTGCCAATAAGCTAAAACGAATTTCCAAGCAAGAAATTCAAATCCGTCTCATGATGCTGGAGGGCTTATTGTCCATCCAGTCTGGCGTCTCTACAATCGCCATTAACCAGAAGCTGTCCGTCTTCCTAACACCGACAGAGCGGAAGAAGCTGAGAGAGAAGGAGGAAGGGGCCGTTGAGCAAAAAGCGCAAGCATGAGGAACATGAAGAGCATGTAGACGAATCCTGGCTAATTCCTTACGCCGACCTGCTGACCCTTCTGCTCGCTTTGTTCATCGTTCTGTATTCCATGAACTCCGTGGACGTGAAGAAGTTCGAGGATATGTCCCGGGCCTTCAGCATAGCGCTGAGCACGGGAAGCGGCGTTCTGGATATGCCTGCCGTCACCGAGCAAGGAACCGATCCGGACAAGAGCGATAAGGACGCGGATGAGAAGGAAAACGAGCAAAACAAAGAAGATGAAGGCAAGCTCTCCGAAGCAGAGCTGCAAGAGCTCATTAAGCACGAGGAAGCAGAGCTTGAGGATCTGAAGAAGAAGATCGATGACTATATCGATAAAAATGGCCTTATGAGCGATTTGGAGACCAAGCTCAATATGTCTCAGCTGCTGATTACGATTAGCGACAACGCGCTGTTCGCGCCAGGTCAAGCAACGGTCAAGCCGGAAGCGAAGGAGCTAGCGACAGCGATCGCAACGATGCTTCAGCAGTATCCGAAGTATGATATCGTTGTGGCCGGCCATACGGACGACACGCCGGTGAACCGTGCCGAATTCCGTTCCAACTGGGATCTAAGCTCCATGCGCGCCGTTCGCTTCATGGATATTATGCTGGAGAACAAAGAGCTGGAGCCGAAGCGATTCAGCGCCATCGGTTATGGCGAGTACCATCCGGTTGCGGAGAATACATCGACCGAAAACAAAGCCAAAAACCGCCGCGTCGAAGTTTCCATTATTCACACCTATGTGAATGCTTCAAATCCGCAGCAGTTAAAGGTCGAATAGCGAAGTCAGACACACTTCGCATCCATACAGAAAGCCGCCGGGCTTAATCCCTCGGCGGCTTCTCTCTTTTGTACGACACGTTAAACGTACTATTGCGGCGTATATTGAAGCGTATCGAACAGTTCTCGGCGCTCGCCTTCCGTCAAATCCCGCCACTTGCCGACCGGCAGCTCATCCAATCGAATGTTCATGACACGAATTCGCTTCAGACGGCGGACATGAAAGCCGAGCGTCTCGCACATTCTGCGAATTTGCCGATTGCGTCCCTCCGTCAGGATAATTCGGAATGTTCGTTCCGCCACTCTAGTCACTTTGCACGGGAGCGTCATGCTGCCTAATATCTTAACCCCTTGGGACATTCCCCTCACAAAAGCTTCCGTAAGCGGCTTGTCTACCGTTACAATATATTCTTTCTCATGCTTTCCCTCGGAACGCAGGATCGGATTCACGACATCGCCGTCATTCGTCAGCAGAATCAGCCCTTCCGAATCCTTGTCCAACCGGCCAATAGGAAAGATCCGCTCCGCATGCCCTACGAAATCGACGATATTTCCTCTAATATGACGCTCAGTTGTACTGGTTATGCCTACTGGCTTATGAAGAGCAATGTACACATGCCGTTTATGTGCGCCAATGCGTTTGCCGTTCACCCGGACATCATCACCCTGCTCAGCCTGGCTGCCCAACTCGGCTCTAACGCCGTTAATCGTAACTTTACCGCTCTCGACAAGCTTATCGGCTTCTCGCCGGGAGCAATACCCCGTCTCGCTTATAAACTTATTGATTCTCAATTGTGACTCACCCCGCTGTAGCGTATCCTACATGATCAAGTTCTTTCGCGCAACCGTCTAGCCTTCTCTGCGATGATATGCGATGGAATGATGCGCTCTGACGCATCTTCAGTCAACGCCATACTCAGCATCCCCTCGGCTATCTCACGTGCAGTTATGGGCCTATATTTGCTCTTTGTCCCCCCGAACAAGAAAGGAAACTTGGCATACAGCTTAGCAGCAGCCGCTTCCCCGAACCGATGCTCCTGCCTGTCTCCCAGAATAAGTGAAGGCCTGAAGATATGCAATCGGCGCAACTGCAACTGCTGCAATTCCTTCTCCACTTTTCCTTTGACCTTGCTGTAAAAGAAGATGGAAGCTTCGTCCGAGCCCATGGCCGTTACGATCAGCATCCGGGCTGCATCATAACGCTTCGCCAAGCGTCCTAGCGCCATCGGGTAACCATAGTCCACCCTCTCGAACTGCTCCTTGGAGCCAGCTTTCTTCCTCGTCGTCCCAAGCGCGCAATACACATCGCTGTTCTCAAACAGATGATTCGGCAGCTCTTCCAGCCGTTCATAATCCACAACCAGCTGCTCCAGTCGCTCATGCTCCATCGGCAGCTTGCGCCGGACCAGCACGGTTACGCAGCTATAATCCTCGCGGCCCAGCAGCAGCTTGACCAATTCTCCTCCCACCAAGCCCGTCGCGCCTCCGATGACTGCTCTTCGTTCCACTCGCTCTTCTCAGCTCCCCTCACGTTAAGTGTCTCACTCCAGTATATCTCCCTTCCCTTCCCCTTTCAAAGCTGGCAATGTAACTTTTACAGAGGTGCCTACATTGACCTGGCTCTGAATATCAAGCGTGCCTTGATGGCTGCTAATGATCCTCTGGCTCACCATAATGCCGAGTCCCGTTCCTGTCTCCTTGCCCGTAAAAAAAGGATCGCCGATCTTCGAGATCATCTCCTCCGGTATGCCGACACCTTCATCCGTAATCGAGATGGCAATGCTGCCGCCTTTCTTCTGTATCGAGATATGGATCGGCCCTCCCTGAGGCATCGCTTCTATACCGTTCTTCAATAAATTGATAAACACTTGCTTCAACTGGTTCTCCTCGCAGGAGATTAAGCAGTGCTCTTCGGTAATCACGGTACGGAACACGATATTATGCAGATGAGCCTCGCTATCCAGGAAGCGCAGCACGTCCTGAAGCACGTCCCGGACATCCTTCGTTACGAATTTGGTCGCCTGCGGCTTGGCCAATATGAGAAACTCGCCTACGATCAGATTAATTCGATCCAGCTCCGACAGCATCAGAGTAACATGGGATAAGTTCAATGACTTGCTCTGGAGCTGCAGCTGCAGGAAACCTCTAAGCGTCGTGAGCGGATTGCGAATTTCATGGGCGACACCGGCAGCCAGCTGCCCGACTGTCGTCAGCTTCTCAGAGCGTCTAAGCAGCTCTTCCATGCGGTTACGGCTGCGCATATCCCTGCAGGTGCTGGCAAAGGCTCGGATCGTACCGTCCGAATCCCGGATAGGCGATACGGTTACGCTGACAGGGAGGATTTCGCCCGTTCTTGTCACGCGGACTGTCTCTTGCGCCGGAAGCTTCTTACCTGCCAGCAGCAGACCGATCATCTGACGCTTCTCCATGCGATGCGTCTCGGGGATCGTCGGATACTTCTTGCCCAGCACCTCGGCCTCCTCGTAGCCGAACAACTGCTCGAACGCACGATTGACCTGAATAACCTTGCCTTCCAGATCCATCAGATGAATAGCATCGTTCGAATGGTTAATGAAGGATTCCAAGTGCTCCTTCATTCTGCGGTTTTCTTCAAAGGCCTTGCGCAGCTTGTTCATATAGATGCTCAGGTTCTGCGACATGGCGTTAATCTTAAGTGCAAGCAAGCCGAACTCGTCCTTGCGCTTAATCTGGATCGGCTTATGGAAACGTACGGATGAAACCTCGTTAACTTTCCACAAAATATCTTTCAGCGGACGAATCATGATGCCGACCAGCCAGTAGATCACCACAATCATCAGCAGGAGGAAGAGGCCGGTGTACATAAGCGTATAGTCCCGCTTCATCTCGACCAAGGTCGTAATGCTGGCGCGATCATATATGATGCTTACCACATAATTGCTCAGCTTCTCACTCATATAGAAGCTTCTTAAATATTCATGTCCTTCGAACGTCAAATCACGCAGGGCATAACTGCCCGGCTCCGATGCTTGCACATACTGCTGATCATTGTTAGCATCAAGATACATATAAGAACCGTAGACAACCTCTCCGGTTTCCTTGTCGAATACTGTAGTTTCCTTAATATAGGGATTGATGGTATGAAGCATATGGAAGAGAAATGCCGGCGCATGCGACGAGCCGCTTACATTCTCGGCTCCCGATTCCTCGTAAGTCAAAATATACTCGGCAGCCTGGACAGACGTACTCTCCATGGAATCGACCATCAAGCTCTTTATTCCATTGACCATCGAATATTCGCTTAATAGATGGTATAGAATGACTACAGCGAACAACATGAGCGAAATAACAAGGGACAGCTTCGTCTTAATCGACAATGAACGACACACCCTTTTGGCGAGATGATCGGTTGGACATAGATCCAAATGACTATTCACATTCCATACACACAGTCAACAGAAGTTATACACAACAGTGGATGAATTGTGAGTAATTATGTGAATATCGAAAAAGTTATCCACAATTTTATCAACAGTATGTTAACAACGGAATATTTGTTCGTTGAATAAATCACAAAGTAGAACAAGGAGTCTAGTTCATCATGAAGAGAGAAGAAGAAGATCGTCGTTGGATGCTGGAAGCGATCGCCGAAGCCAGAAAAGCCGAACAGATTGGAGAAGTACCGATTGGAGCCGTCATTGTACGCGGCGATGAGATCATTGGCCGCGGCCATAATTTGCGCGAAACCCGTCTTGATCCTACCGCGCATGCCGAACTGGTAGCCATCAGAGATGCCTGTGACCGGATCGAAGCCTGGCGCCTGCTGGATTGCACCCTCTATGTCACCTTGGAGCCTTGTCCTATGTGCGCCGGGGCAATCGTACAGTCTCGGGTGAAACGGGTTGTATATGGCACGACAGACCCCAAGGCAGGGTGTGCCGGAACGCTCATGAACCTACTACAAGAGCCCCGTTTCAATCACGAAACGGAGCTCACAAGCGGCGTCCTTCAATCGGAATGCGCTGGGCTGCTTACCCAGTTCTTTCGTCGACTCCGCGGCCGATAACGCTTATCTATGTTTTTCTCGATGTGCGGCAGTTAATTCGAATTCTGTCCGCTGAATATGTTGGAGCGCAACAATTAGCTGATCTGCTTCCTCGCTGATCGCCAGGACGGCCGGATCGGTCAAACTGCCTCGCACTTCGGCGATCTCATGAAGCTTTTGCCGAAGCGATTGCAACTGTCTAAGCAAGTGATTTTTATCCATGGTCGCTTCGAGGCACACTCCTTATCTAGTAATCATGTGGCAATAGTTCCATTATACTCCGCGAAAATCGAAGTGTTTGTAAAAACATGTCGACGGATGACTACAATTTTTAGGCATTATTCGACAAATAAAGGCTAATGGTTCCATTTTATAGTACTGTAGTCCCAGTGGGGGTGCAAGCCCTCTTTCACCAGCTGGCTTCCAATTGTAATCTAGAAAGCGATACAGTAAAATGACTTCATACCACTATAGAATAGCGGGATGATTATTATGTGCGCAAAAGCAGTTATTCTTGGGTGCAATTATTATATCGGCTTAAGTGCCCTCCGCTGTTTGGGCCAATTCGGCATACATACCGTAGCTGTAGATTATTCAGAGGAACGCGCCTATGGCGCGCTGTCCAAATATACGTCGGAACGCTTGATTGCACCGCATTATAAGAAGGAGAAAGATGCCTTCCTTACTTTTTTGAAGGATTATGGGCGCAGGCAGCAAGAGCCTCCTGTCCTTATTCCTTGCCACGACTCCTATGTAGAGGTCATTGACGAACATCTGGAGGAGCTTCGCGAGCTGTATCGGATTCCTCAGACCGAGCAAGGACTCTATACGAAAGTAATGAACAAAGAGTCGCTTCACCGTATGGCGCAGCAGTATGGCGTGAACGTCCCCGAGACTCTGAGTCCAAGCGACGACCGCTTTCTAGAGCGAGTCGGGTCCGAGCTGGGGTACCCTTGCATCGTCAAGCCGACGGATTCGCCATCTTTTGTCGCTGTATTCCGCCGCAAGATATTTAAGGTGAATAACCAGGCTGAGCTGCAAGAGGCGCTGTCCAAGGTACATGAGGCAGAACTTGAGGTTGTCGTGCAACGGATTATACCCGGATTCGATGATCATATGTATACCTTTGACGCTTATCTGAATCAGGAGTCCAAAATAACTCACTGGGTCACCTGTCAGAAATATCGGCAATTCCCCATTAACTTCGGCGCATCGGTCTACACCGGTCAAAAATATGTGCCAGAGCTTCGACAAACTGGCGGAGCGTTTCTGGAGAATATCGGCTGGAAGGGCTTTGCGGAAATTGAATTCAAGAAGGATGCCCACACCGGCGCCTTTTACTTAATTGAAGTGAATGTGCGGATGACTAACCTGAATGAGCTGTTGCGGCAAGTCGGCATCAACTTCCCTTATGTGACTTATCGGGAGCTGACAGGCACCCCCGTAGAACCGCATGCCGTTACGAAGGATATGAACCGGGTCTTCTGGTACGGCTATGAGGATATGCTGGCTATTCGTGACTATATAAGAAGCAAACAATTAACCATATGGCAAGTACTCCGGTCGCTGCTGAGGCCAAAAGCTTATGCGATCTGGTCCTGGAGCGATCCCAGGCCGGGTCTGGCCTTCGCGTCGATGACGCTGGGCAAGCTGTGGAGCAGATTTCGAAGAAGATAGTTTATAAGAATGGGGCGGATAGCATGCTGCTGGCTTCCTTGATAGAAAAACTTGATTGCACCACCCTGCAAGGCGACTTGCATCTCGATATTACCGACATTGCGTTTGACTCGCGGGAAGTGACGACGGGCAGTCTGTTCGTTGCCGTGACCGGTTTTACGCAAGACGGGCATCACTATATACAAAAAGCCATTGAGCTTGGAGCCGCCGCAGTTCTCGTGGAGAATGATGTCGCGGCTGCAGGCTCGGTAACCGTACTGAAGACAGCAGACACCCGCAAGGCGCTGGCGCTGCTCTCGTCCCGATTCTACGGCCATCCATCCGAGAAGCTGAACCTGATTGGCATTACAGGAACCAATGGCAAGACGTCCACTACTTACTTCATTAAATCCATTCTGGAGCAAACCGGACATACAACTGGCGTCATCGGTACGATTGGCGCTATGGCCGGCAATCAATCGCTCAAGACAAAATCTACGACGCCGACAACGCCGGAATCGCTTCATCTTCAGCATATGTTCGCAGATATGGTGGAGCTGGGCGTACAGGATTGTGTCATGGAGGTATCCTCTCATGCGCTTAGCCTGCATCGCGCTACGGCCTCCAGGTTCAAGATTGGCGTCTTCACGAATCTGACGCCTGATCATCTGGAGCTTCACCGGACAATGGAAGAATATTTTGAAGCCAAATCGATGCTCTTCGATCTGACGACCGACTATAACATCATTAATCTGGATGACGAATTCGGACGCAAGCTCGCCAGAAAGGTAGCCGGATATGACACCAAGCTCGTGACATACGGAGTAACGGATGAAGCTACAATCTATGCGGCAGACATCCGTTATGGTCCTGACTCTACAACCTATGTCGCCCATACGCCTGCAGGCCGCGTCGATATACGTGTGAATCTGCCGGGGCTTATCTATGTCTATAACAGCTTGGCAGCCGTAGCCTGCGCGTATTGCAGCGGTATCGACTTGGAGCAGGCTGCTGCAGGCATTCGCGCCGTGGAGAGCATCAAAGGCCGGCTGGAAGTCGTCTATCAGGATGAGGACCGGAAGATCATCGTAGACTTCGCGCATACGGAAGACAGTCTGGAGAAGGCATTGTCTACGCTCCGCCCGTTCACCAAGGGACGCCTGATCCTCGTATTTGGCGTCTACGCAGCCCCTGGCCAGCTTGGCAGCGGCAAGCGCGAGTCGATGGGCAAGATTGCCGCCGAACACGCCGACTTCTGCGTTGTGACAACCGATAATCCGAAGGACCAGGACCCTGATGCGATCATCGCAGAAGTATCCGCCGCGGTGAAAGCCGCTGGAGGGCCATATACCGGCATTGTAGACCGCAAAGAAGCGATCCGCTATGCCATTGAGATGAGTGGGAAGGACGATGTCATTCTGATTGCGGGCAAAGGCCATGAGACGACGCAAATCATCGGCAAGACGGAGATCCCGTTCAATGAAGGCGAGATCGTACGCGAGATTATGGCTGAACATACTAATTCAACTTCAAAGAAGGTTTGATCATGGATCAGAAAAGCTTAGGCGTAATCGGCGGCATGGGTCCAAAAGCGACGGCGGTCTTCTTCGATAAGGTCATCGAAAATACCGTCGCGCAGTGCGATCAAGAGCATGTCGATATGTTGATACTGAATCACGCGACCATTCCGGACCGCACCACGGTCATTATGGAGGGTACAGAACAACGATTCCTTACTGAGGTCGCCAAGGATTTGAAGCTGATGGAGCATGCGGGCGTGGCGCATATCGCCATTCCGTGCAATACGTCCCATTATTTCTACGACGATATGCAGGCCATGACCACGATCCCGATCATCAACATGGTAGACGAGACGCTCCGTTTGATTCGTGATCGGTACGGAGCTGGTATTAAGGTCGGTGTACTGGCGACATCCGGCACCATGAAGACCGGAGTCTATGCCAAGGCCTGTCAGAAATACGGCCTCGATCTGCATATCCCGAATGAAGCGATGCAAGCGCAGACGATGAAGATTATCTACTCCAACGTCAAACGCGACATGGACTTCTCACCGGAAGAGCTTCAGGTGCAAATTGACGAGCTGCGTACGGAGCATGGCTGCGCTTGCGTCATTCTGGCCTGCACGGAGCTCTCTTGCATTGAGCTTGGCCCGGATTATGCAGAGGGCGTAGTCGACGCGATGCAAGTGCTCGTCGAGCGCTCCATTGTATTATCCGGTCGTACTCCTAAATCAGCGAATTAATTCATACGAGGCACAGCCTCTGCAATCTGTCTTCAACACCTTCAAAGAACGCCCCCATGTCGTAAGCTATGGAGGACAACTTGAAGGTGTTTTTGGCATTACCAACAAGAGTGAATTGCCCCGTGAAAACAAAGATGAAAGCCACTGAAATGAGATTAACAGACGTCCCTGTAAGTGAGATCAGGGATCATTACCGGCCTAACCTTCCAGAGCCGCGGCTACTCCCCCTCCTTACCCATCTTTTCCCTTCGGTAGTCGTTCGGCGTCGTATGGGTCAGCTTCTTGAATACGCGGCTGAAATACTTTTCGTCGTGGTAACCAATCATCTGGGCGATTTGCGTCATGCGAAGATGCGGGTTTAAGAGCAGGATCATAGCTTTCTCAACCCGGATGCGATTAACGTAATCGATCAATGTCTCCCCAAATTCCATTTTGAACTTGCGGGAGATGTACTCCCGGTTCAAATGGAAGCTCGCCGAAATATCCTGCAGCCTAATGTCCTGCGTATAATGCGCCTCGATATAGCGGGCAATTTCGCGCATAGGGCTAATGCTCAGTGTCTGCATGGAGATGAACGTTTTGGACAGCTCGACCAGGTTGTCCGTAAGCAGCCGCTGCATCTCGGGCAGGGACAACCGTCCGGACTCATCCAAGGGAACGATAAACGGGCAATTCTCTAATGACTGCTGCTGCGACCCGTCGTTCTCGCGGAAAAACTCCTCAACCCAGCCGGCTCTCGCCGCATTATATTCGTCCCACCACATCTTTAATTGCTCCAATGAGATATGATTCATCTCGCCGATGACTTGGAACCATTCGCTCAGAACATGCCGGATTTGGTCCGGATTGCCGCTTCGGACAGCCAGACGGGCCTTCTCTTCATATTTGCCGAAGCGAATGGTGCTGACTCGTCCGGACACCTGACTGTATTCGTGAATGGTCTTGCTCGGTTCGAGCAGATTGCGTTTGTACAGTGCATCGGCCGCTTCCATATACGCCTTGTGAAGCCCGTCCGGGAATGCGCCGGAGGTGCTTAAGCCGAATTCCACCGAGCCTCTCAGCGTCCGGTTGATCCCCGCTGCGATCTTCCGCAGCCAATCCGAAGCTTCATCGGGATCTTTGCAGAGAAGTACGACGATTTCATACGGCCGATTCCAATTGCGGAAGGCGAGGCCTCGCTCGGCTGGCTGAAGAAACTCGTTGCAAATATTAAGCAGAGTAAAGAAAAGCAAATCCAGGCTGGCCGCGTATTTGTCGCGGATTGGCTGCTGCAGCGTATGAAGATCGAACACGGCAACCCGGCACGAATCGACGCCGGTCAGATACGGAAATTCGCGCAAATAGGACTCTCCGGCAGCCGGGGCGTTCCCCGAAGCCGCATCCGTAAGCAGCCCCGACAACAGCTTATCCCGGTATAGAGGCTTCAGCTCGTTAACTTCTTTGTTTTTTTCGTGATACTGAAGCCGCTCCCGTTTCGTTTCATTCCAGCTGGCCACCGCTTTGCTAACGGCGTCTTGCAGCTGCTTGCGGTCAATCGGCTTCAGCAAGTAGTCGATCCCTCCGAATTTGACGGTATGACGCACGAACTCAAAGTCGTTGAAGCCGCTGATCACGATTTTTTTGCAATCGAACGCGTTTTTATCCATCCATTCCATAAGCTCGATCCCCGATTTAATGGGCATCATCATATCCGTAATGACAAGCTGGGGGCGATGCTCCTCGATTAACACGGCAGCTTCGGCGCCGTCTTCGGCTTCCAGCACCGTCTGGAAACCGAATCCTTCCCAATCGACCAACTTCAGAACCGTATTGCGAACATGCTTTTCATCGTCAACGATCAATGCTTTCATGGTGTCATGTCCTCCTGCTTAGGAATTGGCAACGTCATCGTAATTTTGAGTCCGCGAGGTTCGTTTTGCGAAAGTTGGAGAGCGGCTTGTTCGCCGTAGTACAAGTGAAGACGGTACATCACGTTCATTAAGCCGATCCGATCGCCGCTGTCGGCGGTAGCCTCGTGCCGAATGTCCGACAGATCAGTCTGGATGGCAGCAAGCCGATCATCAGAGATGCCGATGCCGTTATCTGCAACCGTGATGCGCAGCTTGCCGCCCGCAACGGCTGTGGTGATGTTTACAATGCCGGTATTTTGTGAAATATGAAATCCATGCTTAAAGTAGTTCTCGACGAGCGGCTGAATAATCATCTTCGGAATAGGAATTGCTCCCGCGCCTTCATCCAGATCATATTCGATCTTTAATTTCTCGTCGAACCGCTGCTGCTGAAGCAGCAAATAATGATGGACGTAGTCGAGCTCCTGAGATAAGGGAACAATCATTTCCTTCGTATTCATGCTGTAATGCATCATCTGCCCGAGTGAAGACACAAGCCCGTATACTTCCGGAGCGTCGTTGTCCAAGGCGGAGGCGCCAATGGATTGCAGCGCATTGTTAATGAAATGCGGATTGATCTGCGCTTGCAGCATTTTGAGCTGCGTCGTCTTATTGGCGAGATTCAGCTTGTACTCCCGGAAGATCAGATCATTAATCGTATGCATCATCGTACGGAACCGCGTGGCCAAGATGCCGAATTCATCGTTCCGGACAATGTCGATCGGCTCTTCCAACTGACCGGATTGGATTTTGTTAATGCTTCGGATCAATTGCTTGATCGGATTCGTGAACCGAATCGACACAATGAGTACGGCGACGGTCGCCACGGACAGGAACAGTACAGCAATGACGGTGTTGATCATTGTCAGCTTATGCGCCTCGATATAGAGGTACTGGTCGGGAATACGCTTAACGATCGTCCAGTTCAAATAAGGCTTTTGGATCCGATCATACAAAATAATGCCGTCATATCCAGATTTATTTTTTTCCATGCTGCCGGAAGGCGACGTCCCTTCCAATATGCTGTCGATCCACGCATGTTCCGGCCGGTCGCCGATATCTTGCTCGTCAGAGGCGAAGATGATGGTGCCGCTGCCATCCATGATGTAGATGTCTTCCTGCTCCGGATCGTACAGCTGCGCCGTCATCTCGCGAAGAGCGTCTACTTGCACATCAATGGCGAGCAGCCCGAGCCGCTCTGCAGTTGGAACCTTATACAGCGGACGATAAATAGAAAATACGAGCTCCGGTTTATTCGCCCGAATCGCACGAACGCCGTAATTATTGCTTAAATGAGTTGGCAGAGTGACGGAAGCGTAGGGGGGAATATCCGTTGCAATCGGCGGTGCTTCTACCTGTCCATAGGCGAAATTGTTGGCGTTCATCAAGAAGCCGCTTTGTCCTTTATCGAGGTACAAATAGACTTGATAGATGTTGTTTGCCGCATTCGATACGAGCTGGAGCGCCGTATAGACGTAGGATTGATCCTTATTGTCCGTTACACCTTTTACCAGGATTCTTTCCATCGTCGTATTGGAATACAGAATAAGCGAAGCGTTGTTCACGACGTCTAAGTTATTGGAGATGTTCGTTGTTCCTTCGGAAAGCAGACGAGTATTCTCCACAATCGACCGTTTTTTCACCGATTCCTTTGTATAGACATGGGTAACGATGATGGAAGCGACAATGGGAACTACGATAGAAATGAGCATAAGAGCGATGAGCTTGTAACGCACGCTTGTAGTCAGCAATCGCATGGATTTGTCTGCCCTCCCATTCTAAGCTGTTGTGAACGCCCCAATGTTAGCGTTTTCATATTCTAACACCGCCGGGTCAAAATCGTCCACCTATGTTCTCAAATTAGGGAGTGGGAATCGTTACATGCCCTCTATACAATGAAGGTACTTCACACATCCTAGATAGGAGGAACTAGCTATGAAAAGATGGTTGACCTCTCAGCCGATGCAGCAATCGGTGTTCTTAGGTCCTGCCCTGTTGGTATACGCCATCATCATGATACTGCCGTTTCTGCTCGGAATCTATTATTCGTTCTCCGATTGGAACGGCGTATCCAGCCAAATTAATGGGGTCGGCCTGCAAAATTATAAGACCATATTGACGGACGATCCCGACTTTGGCCGCTCCCTCTGGTTCACAGCCCGCTTTACCGTTACCGTCGTGCTTCTAAGCAATGTAATCGGATTTCTTATTGCCTATGTATTATCGAAGCCGCTGAAATCACGCAATGTGCTGCGCACGATCTTTTTTATGCCGAACGTGCTTGGCGGTTTGCTGTTAGGTTTCATATGGCAGTTTATTTTCACCCGAAGCTTCTCTGCTATCGGACAAGCAACCGACATCGGATTTTTTAATTTGTTCTGGCTCGGAACGGAGTCTACGGCCTTCTGGGGGCTCGTCATTGTCAGCGTGTGGCAAGGTGTCGGTTATCTGATGGTCATCTATATCGCCGGACTCACGAACGTGCCGAGCGATCTGATGGAGGCAGCCGCAATTGACGGCGCATCGGGACTGCAAGTTTTGCGTCATATTGTGCTTCCTCTCATCATGCCGGCGGTGACGATCTGTTTGTTCCTTAGTATCTCATGGGCGTTTAAGTCATTCGACCTGAATTTCTCGCTTACTCAGGGCGGACCGTATAAGTCGACCGAATCGGTGGCCATGAACATTTATTATGAGGCGTTTAAGAGCAACCGATATGGCCTCGGCACAGCAAAAGCGGTTATTTTCTTCATTATCGTGACCATTATTACAATGATTCAAGTCTCGATTACGAAGAAGAAGGAGGTGGAGATGTAATGAACAAACAATCATACGGCATAAAGTGGCTTTCGGTCGAAGTCGTCGTCATCCTTGTGGGACTGTTGTTCCTTGCTCCCTTTTACTTCGTGCTGACGAATTCGTTCAAAGGCTTCGCCGAGCTGCTGGTGGATACATCCGGCTTGCCGAAGAGCCTGAGCTGGGACAATTACGCAAGAGCATGGGAAGTGCTTCATTTCCCGCGCGCCTTTCTCAACTCGCTGCTCATCACTCTGTTCAGCGCTCTGTGCATGGTCGTCGCAGCGTCGATGGCAGCATACCGCTTGCTGAGGCATCCATCCCGCATGAATCGGATATTGTTCTCCTTGTTTGTAGCGGCAATGGTCGTTCCGTTCCAGGCCATCATGATTCCGCTTGTACAGGTCGGCAACTGGCTTAATTTCTTGAACAGCATTCCAGGCATTATTTTTTGTTATACCGGACTGGGCGTTTCGTTCTCGATCTTCCTGTATCACGGCTTCATGAAGTCGATTCCGCTGGAGGTGGAAGAGGCGGCCGTCATGGACGGATGCAACCCGTACGGCATCTTCTGGCGAATTGTATTCCCGCTGCTGAAGCCGATGACGATTACCGTGATTGTGCTGCAAAGCTTATGGATGTGGAACGACTTCCTGCTCCCGCTGCTTGTTCTGCAAAAGCCGGAGCTGCAGACGATTCAGCTCGCAACGAATACGTTGTTCGGACAATACCTGAAGCAGTGGGACTTGGCGCTTGCGGCACTGGTTATGGGCATCGTACCGATTTTGACTTTTTTCCTTGTGTTGCAAAAGCATGTCATTCAAGGCATTACTGCCGGAGCCGTGAAGGGATGACGGTGCTTACGCCAGGCAGAGCAAATTTGTCCACCTAAACAGTCAATGCGATGAGTGTTGAAGCCATGGACAGCTGAACTACAATGAGCTTGTAACCAAACAAACGATAAAGGGGAGGCAGACAGGATGAAAAAATGGTTAACGGTTATAAGCGCGATAATGCTGACAGGCTCCTTGCTGGCCGGCTGCGGCGGCGGAGAGCCCGGAACGGGCACGAGCAACGACAAGCAGCCGGCGGGCAAAGAAGTGACGATCAAGATCATGAACTACAAAGTCGAGATCGCCGAACAGTTCAACAAGCTGAAGGAAGAGTATGAGAAAGAGCATCCCGGCGTCAAGCTTCAAATCGATACCCTATTAGGCGGAGACGATTACAACACGCAACTGAAAGCGCGATTCGCCTCGGGCGAAATGCCGGATATATTCAATAACGAAGGCTACAATGTGATGGATGATTGGCTTGAATATTTGGAGGATTTGTCCGATCAGCCTTGGGTCGAGCATGAAGTCGATATTGCCAAAGAACCGACGCTGCGAGATGGCAAGGTGTACGGCATGCCGGTCGGTCTGGAAGGACTAGGCTTCCTGTACAACAAGGATTTGTTCGCCGAAGCGGGCATTACCGAGCTGCCCAAGACGCTGTCGGAGCTTGAAGCCGCTGCAGAGAAGCTTCAAGCGGCAGACATAGAGCCGTTCGTCAATCATTTCGATACGTGGTTCGGCCTTGGCTTCCATAATTTGAACAACGCGTTTGCGAAGCAGCCGGACCCCAATGCTTTCATCAGAGGGCTGGATGACGGAACGGCGTCGATTGCTGACAACGCCATCTTCCAGGATTGGACGAAGCTGTTCGATGTCGTCATCCAATACGGCAACAAAAACGCATTGACAACGGATTACAATACGCAATCCACCTTGTTCGCCACCGGTAAAGCAGCGATGAATATGGGCGGCAACTGGCTTCAGCCCGTTATCGATAAGCTGAACCCGGGGATGAATGTGGGCATCCTCCCAATGCCGATCAACGAGAACGGCGACTTGAACGACAGGCTGTTCGTGGGTCCAGCCAACAACTGGGTGATCTATAAGAATTCACCGGTCAAAGAGGAAGCGAAGGCATTCTTGAACTGGCTGGTCTCTTCGGAAACCGGACAGAAATATTTGACCAAGGAATTTAAGTTTATTCCTGCGTTCACGAATATTAAGCCGGACCCGGCGGATCTCGGCGCTATCGGAGCCGGAGTGCTGGAATATATCGAAGAAGGCAAAGTCCTTGGCTGGCACTGGTCCAAATATCCGAACGGGGCGGCGCCTGAATTCGGCGCTTCAATGCAGAAGTATGTTTCCGGCAAAATAGATGCCGCCGCGATGCTGAGCGAGTTCCAATCCGCTTGGGATAAGATGAAATCCAGAAAATAAACCGAAACTTATAACTTTTTATTAGGAGGAATTTCAATGAGCTTACAATTTGGACTGCAATTATATTCCGTAAGGGACGAGCTGAAGAAGGATTACTGGGGAACGCTGGAAAAGCTGGCCGCCATCGGCTATCGTAATTTGGAAATTGCCATTCATAATGCGGATGCGGGCCTGGAGCCGAATGCGACGGAGCTCCGCAAACGGTTGGATGATCTGGGCATGAGAGTGGTATCGAGTCATATTCAGCCTCTTGATCGTTACGAGGAAATCATTGCGTACAATAAAGAGCTTGGCAGCACGTCCATCGGACTCGGCATCGCTTTCTTCAAGAACAAACGCGAAGTGCTCGAATGCTGCGAGCTGCTGAACCGTCACGGCGAGGCTTATAAAAAAGGCGGGTTAGATTTCTACTATCATAACCACTTCCAAGAGTTCCAGAAGTTCGACGGCGAATACGTCATGGACATCATTCTGGACAATACGGACAAAGATCTGGTCAAAGTTGAGCTAGACACGTATTGGGCTGTCCGCGGCGGCGTCGATCCGATCGCTTATCTGAAGAAGCTGGGCGACCGCTGCGGTCTCGTTCATCAGAAAGACTTGCCTGCATCGGTAGCTCCGAAAAATTTGCTGGAAGTGACGGGCGAAGACGCCGACATTACGTTCGAGCGGTTCCTGGAGCTGAAGAATGTCGATCACTTCTCAGAAGTGGGCGAAGGATCGCTTGATATCGCGGGAATCATTAGCACTGTACGAGAGATCGGAGCGGCGAAGTATATATTCGTCGAGCAAGATCTTACTACCCGTAACCAGCTGGAAAGCGTAGAAATCAGCTATCGAAACATTTCAAAGTTGTTTGAAGTTTAAGCGGCTAGGAGGAGAGAAACATGAAAAAGGTGAAAGTTGGCATCATTGGTTGCGGTAACATCAGCTCGATTTATTTCGAAGCGGGGAGCAAATTCGACATTATCGAGATTGCAGCCTGCGCGGATCTTGATCTTGCGAAAGCGGTAGAGCAGGCGGAGCAATTCAGCGTGCCAAAAGCATGTACGGTCGACGAGCTGCTGGCCGACCCGGAAATCGAGATCGTTGTGAACCTGACGATTCCTCATGCTCATGCGGAGATTCATATGCGGGCGCTCGAAGCGGGCAAGCATACGTATGGGGAGAAGCCGCTTGCGGTCACGATGGAAGACGGACAGCGCATTCTGGCGCTTGCCAAGGAGAAGAACCTGCTTGTCGGCTCTGCGCCGGACACCTTTCTTGGCGGCGGCATCCAAACCTGCCGCAAGCTGATCGACGATGGCTGGATCGGCAAGCCGATCGCCGCAACCGCGTTCATGATGGGTTCGGGACCGGAGAGCTGGCATCCGAACCCGGGATTTCTATATGAAGTCGGCGCAGGACCGATGTTCGACATGGGGCCTTATTATTTGACAGCGCTGATCAACTTGATCGGACCGGTGCGCCGTGTATCGGGATCGGCACAGATGACGTATCCGGAACGGACAATCACGAATGACATCGATTACGGCAAAAAAATTCCGGTCGAAGTGCCGACCCATATCGCCGGAACGTTGGATTTCGAGAACGGTGCCGTCGGCACGATCATTACGAGCGTGGACGTGTGGGGCTCCAAGCTGCCGCATATGGAAATTTACGGATCGAAGGGTACCTTGGTTGTTCCCGATCCGAACACGTTTGAAGGACCGGTCTATGTGAAACGCCACAACCAAACCGAGTTTTCGGCGATTCCGCTGACACACGACTTCACGGAGAACAGCCGCGGACTCGGCCTCATGGATATGGCTTACGCGATCCGAAACGGGAGAGAGCATCGTGCAAACGGCGAGATGGCTTACCATGTGCTTGAACTGATGCACGGCTTCCATCTGTCATCAGAGCGGGGCATGCATTACACTGTTGAGAGCAGCTGCAAGCAACCAGCCGCGCTGCCGACCGACTTGCCGAGGAACGGGCTGGACGGTTAATCATAGCTCTTGAATGGAAAGGCAGGGTTTCGTTGGTTTACGGCGGAAACCCTGCCTTTTGCGTTAGATAGGAGGGGAAACGGTGGCTCGGAATTCCGCGATAACACTGGTCATAATCGCGTCCGTATGTTACGGACTGCTGGCAACCTTAACGAGAACAGGATTAGCGGACGGAATGAGTGTGGGCCAGATCAATGGCATACAGTTCATCGTAGGGACGATTCTGCTGTGGGGAACTGCCATATGGAAACGCAGGCAGTGGCATAAGCTGTCGTCTCAGGCGGTATTAAAGCTACTCGCGGTCGGTACGTTTATGGGGATGACCACCGCCTTTTTCAATGCGGCCATTCAGCTCTTGCCGGCTTCCATCGCTATCGTTCTTCTGTTTCAATTTGTATGGATCGGCGTATTGTACGAGTGGATCTTCCGCCGTGTGGCGCCTGACGGCAAGATGCTTGTTTCCATTATGATCTCGATCATTGGGGCCTTGCTCGCCGCCAATGTGTTTCACGGGCAGCTACTTCAGATTCCGCCTATGGGGATATTGCTTGGCCTCGGGGCAGCTTTCTCCTACGCAGGCACGTTATATACAAGCGGGAGAACTGCAATAGAAGTCAGCTCTTGGCTGCGCGGACCGATCATGGCGACAGGCGGACTGACAATAATTTTGCTTCTCTATCCGCCTGTAGATCTTCTCCAAGAAGCCGATTGGAACGGGTTCTGGCCGCTTGCCGCTTTGCTTGGCATTCTCGGCATGCTTGTGCCGACACTCTGCCTCATGTTCGGCACGCCGCCGCTCAGCGCTGGATTGACGACCGTGCTGGGATCATCCCAGCTGCCGGTATCGGTTTTTATGGCAGCGACGGTGCTTGCCGAGAAGGTATCCGGGCTGCAATGGATCGGGGTGGGATTGATTATTGCGGGTATTGTGGTAGCGCAGTGGAAGCGGGCCACTCACTCTTGATGCCCAATCAAAAACACCTCCAAGTTGACCTCCATATCTTGCGACATGGGGACGTTCCCTTGAAGGTGTTTTGATTTATCTTACGTTATGAGGTCAGTCCCCTATGAAAACAGATTACATAATGTTTTCTAACTCTCAATTTATTCGGATAAGCTCGAAATGATAGCCGGTATTAATGAATAACCAAAGCATGAGTGCCTAGTGCATCATAGGAAGCAAAAAACTCGTCCGCGTCGTACGTTACTTGGCCTTCCAGCGGATTCATAACATGAACCCGATTGCCCGGTCCGTAGCCGTTCAATACAACGCAATGCAGATTGACCGGCGCCTTGAACAGCTCGCCTGTGTCGCTGAAATACCAGGACGACGTAATCTTCGGCGGCGACAGATCAAGCGTCACCCAGATGACAACCGGATTACCGCGATCGAGCTCGGCATAGATCTCTTCCCGCGTACTGCCGCTAATATCGACAGGCGTATGATCGCCTCCGAATTCATCGAATACTTTGTTGGCCGCATCGATGATCGGCGGCGCATACGAAAACCATGCGATCTGATCACGCGGATTGCCGGCATAAGCCTTGTACGGATTAGCTCCGAACAGCTTGCCGTCCTTGCGATAGAAAGGTTCTTTTGGCAAATATTCGTCCGCCATCACTTCTTTCGTCAGATCGTAGCCCATGCCGTTCAGCACGCTGGTCAGCGATGTAATCTCGCAGCCGTTCGGCAGCTCAGGCTTCTGCATCACCAGCGGAACGTCGATGTAGATCTCGGATACATCCAGCTCTCCATTCTCCGTCCACTCATAGCCTTTTACATAAGCCGGTATCGTGCTGGAGAAGGTGACTTCCCGATTCTCCTGATTAACAGCGCCGCCCACCGCCTGGTTGTCCAGCTCGAACGGCTCCATAATATTGCTTTGCTTGATCAAATAATTAGTCCCGTAATTCAGCTTGGAAGATACGGCTCTTCCATCTGCATCTGTCGTCACCTTCTCGATGACAGCATCCGTCGTGCCGTTCACAATCGTAAATTCCGTGCCTTTGATCGGCAGGGTCGTTGTGCTGTCGGTATGCAAGATCGTGATGACCCCCTGCTTCACCTTCTCGACAACTGCCGGAGTGCTCTCCGCTTGCTTGCCGTCATTTGTGCCTGGTTTGCTGGCTCCATCGCTCCCCCATTGGAACCCGCTCTTCCCAATCAGGACGACCAGCGCCACCAATCCTGCCGTCATAGCAATCAATAAAAGCCTCTTCAATCGTCTGTACCTCCATGCTTCTGTCTATATTAAGTGGATATCATACTACTTGCTAATAAATGTCCGGTAAGCTTCCTCATCCAGCACACGATCAATCTCGCCCATATACTCGGAGTAACGGTCCGGGTAGCAGAAGCCTTCCTTGAACCGGTACAGCCCGTCTGATTGATCGAGCTTGAATACACCGCCAAAGTCATAACGCTTCTTGCCTTGCTCCACCGCCCACTTGATCATTTCCCATTGCAGCAAATGAGGAGCCATCAGATTGCGTTTTTCATTCGCGCTTGCGCCATAAATATACCAGGTTTTGTCGCCATAGCTAATCGCAACGGCCGCGGCAATCGTATCCCCTTCATGCTCAGCCAAATAGACGCGGGTGTAATCCTTGTACGCCTCAAGCATTCTAGCAAAATAGTTATACGGACGATACGAGATGCCATGACGGTTGCTCATGACCACATACAGCTGATGAAACAGCTCCAGATCGGAAGTCTCGGCGCTGTAACGGGTCGTCACGCCCTTGCGTTCCGACAGACGGATATTGTAGCGTGTTTTGGAATGGAAGCTCTCCAGCAGCTCCTGCTCCGTCTTGCCCTTTAGATCCAGCACCATGTTGTAGCGCGGCTGAGTCGTATCCTTGGAGGATACATTCCGGTTACGCAGCACGTAGCCGAGCTCCGCATATTGCTTATGCAGTTCTTCATCATAGGCAGTCTCTGGATCAATCCGCAGCACAAAGGCTTGATGATCGCGTGCGGCCGCCTCAGCTTCCTGAATCAGACGGTCTACGAGCGCCGTATCTCTCGGGTCACATACAGGCCCTTTGCAGCAATAAGCTAACTTCTGCTCGCCTACCGCATTCACCATCAGCACTGACATCGCAGCGATAATCTCTCCCGCTTCCTCCAGGTAGACGTATAGCGGAATCCAGTTGTTTTTGACCTCGGACCAGCCTGTATCCTGTGTGGTTGTCGCGAATGGAGATGTGCGCACGAAGTGCTCGTAACGTGACAAATCCGCTTCATTCGTGATGTCTACGATTGGCATTACAAATTTCCTTTCTGCTCGTAAAATTGTTTGTATCTGTCCTCGTAGCTTTTGTAATACTTGCGCACATGCCACCAGCGCTTAATGGCTTTATCGGCATCGTACTGAAGCGTCATGCAGTACTTCTTCTCCTTGATCAGCCGTTTCATATAGGCGACTGCTTCCTTGTCCTCCGTATACGTCAGCGCTACTTCCTTCGGCACGCCAAGCCACAGATGCTCAGTCTGTGCATACACTGCCGGCTCATCCTTGCCATAGACCAGGCTGTCTACGATAAACTTGGCCAGATTGTACCCGCTTCCTGTTGTGAAGAAGCTGCTTCGGCCTTGGCGAAGGTTAATCTCAAAGATTTTGTACTTGCCGTCTCGCGCATCATACTTCATGTCAAAGTTGGCTAACCCCGTATAACCGATGGCTTCCAGGAACTGCTGGTACTGCTTGTAGATGTCCTCGTTGTATTCGTTGACGATAGCCACGTAGTTGCCTACCAGTGATGGCGTGCAATCCTCCAGCAGCGGTCTGCCGAGACACATGAGGCGAACTTTGCCATTCTGATCCGAATAGGCGTTCAATACGCGCATATGAGAATCATCGCCCGGAATAAAGTCCTGTACAATCATCGTTCCCGTATACGACGAACTGTAGATCGACTTCAGCGTGCGTTCCAGCTCAGCTTGGTCTTTAATAATATAAGCCTTCTTCTTTCCTTCGAAGGATGCTTCCAGGTAAGCGATGCTGTCTGCTGGCTTCAAGGCAACCGGGAAGCCGAACGGCAGCTCCACCTTATCCTTGTTGTCTTTCGTTACCAGATACGTAGCCGGGAAGTCGAGACCGTACTGTTCACACATCGCGTAAAAACGGTCCTTGTAGAGCAGCTCATCAATCCACTTCTCCGCGACGAACGGCAGCTCGTAATGGGCGGCCAGCTTGTCCTGATTGCGGATGACCAGCTCTGCGTAGCTGTCGCTGCTGGCGATCAGCACAAGCTTCTCCGCCTCTTGCTTCAACTCGCTTGCAAAGTCGATCATCGCATCCGCGAATACGTCCGGCTCATCCAAGTTCTCGACGACCTTAATCGTCGTAATATCGGAGAAGTTCGTCATGAATAGACGACCCTTGCCGATGCAGCGACTCGTAACGCCGTATTCCATATGGAAGGAACGCGCCATCCCGTACGCGTTAATATCTGTGCCCAAGATTACCGGGATGAAATCCTGCTTTGCCACGAGATCAAACCCCATTTCCTACATATCAATGAAAAATCGCTTATACCATACCAAAAATACATACGTCGTCCACACATAACGAGCACGGTTCTTGCGGCCATGATAATGGTCATCCAGATAGCCGATTAATACTTCGGTATTAAAGAATGCCTTGGCATATTCCGCAGAGAAGGTTTCCTTCACCAGGTTGTAGTACCGCTCCTCGCGCAGCCAGTGACGGACCGGCACCGGGAAACCCAGCTTCGGACGATTCGCCCATTCCTCCGGCAGATCCTTGAGCGCTGCCTGACGAAGCGCATACTTCGTATCGATTGCATTGACTCGGTAGCGTGACGGCAGCTTCTTGCCGAGCTCCATCACCCGTTTGTCCAGGAATGGCACCCGCAGCTCGATGGAGTGGGCCATACTCATTTTGTCCGCCTTAAGCAAAATATCGCCCGGCAGCCACAGATGAAGATCGAGATACTGCATCTTCGTCACGTCGTCTGCGCCCTTCACCCGGTTGTACACCTTGCCGGTAATGCTGGATACAGAAGGTCCTTTGCGGAACTCCGGCGTCAAGACGCCCAGCGCATCCTCCTCGCTGAAGATAACCGCTTCGCCGATGAATCGCTCCTCCACCTTCTGGCCACCCTTGACCATGAATTCAGTAATCCGGTTTTTCGGGAGCTTCCTCCCGAGATGGTGAGCTGCACGGCGGATGCCGTACGGCAGCTTCTCGTACTTCTCCATCTTCGGCGAATTCTGATACCATGGGTAGCCGCCGAATATCTCATCGGCGCCCTCACCCGACAGCACGACCGTAACGTCCTTGCGCGCCAGCTCTGCCAGGAAGTAGAGCGGAAGAGACGACAGGTTCGAGTGAGGCTCGTCCATATGATATTGGATTGTCGGGAGCGCGTTAAAGCATTCCTCCGCCGTCACCATCTTACGCTCATTCTGTACATTCAGTTGTTCGGACAAGTCCTTGGCCAGATTCGTCTCGTTGAACATCGCTTCATAGTCGGCGAAGCCGACGGAGAACGACTTGTTCGGACGAAGCAGCGAGGTAATATAGCTGGAGTCGATACCGCCAGACAGGAAGGAGCCGACCTTCACGTCGCTAATTTTATGCGTCGCTACCGATTCCTTCATCGTCTCGTGGATTTCCTCTACGTAATGCTCCAGCGTATTCTCTTCCTCGCGGAACGCCTTGTCCCAATACTTCTCGATTTTGATCTCGTCGTTCTTAATGACCATATAATGCGCTGGCGGCAGCTTGTACACGCCCTTGAAGAACGTCTCGTCCATCGACGAATATTGGAATGTCAGGTACGGCCGAAGCGCGTCCTTGTTCAGTTCCTTCACGAAGGAAGGATGCGGCAGGAACGACTTGATCTCCGAACCGAAGATAAAGGTATTGTCCACGGTATGACGCGTATAGTAAAGCGGCTTGATACCGAACCCGTCGCGTGCGATAAACGTCGTATCGTTGCGCTTATCCCATATACAGAACGCGAACATGCCGCGCAGACGCTGCATCATCTCTGTACCGTAAGCGAGATAGCTATATATAAGCACTTCGCTATCCGAGGATGTGCGGAAGTTGTAGCCTTGCGCTATTAATTCCTCGCGAAGCTCCTGGAAGTTGTAGATCTCTCCATTGAAGACGAGCACAATATTGCCGTCTTCGCTATACAGAGGCTGGTTCGCAGCCGTAGACAGGTCAATAATGCTCAGTCTGCGAAAGCCGAGCACGACGCTCTCATCCTCATGCACGCCGCCGCTATCCGGCCCGCGATGGATAATCGTTTCAAGCATATGTTCCATTACAGATGAATGATCAATTGTATTTTTTCCTTTTATATATCCGACAAAACCGCACATATTATTTCACCTCTATGTTCATATCCATACCATTTTACCATAGGCGAACCTATTCCCCTACTATACCGACAGCAAAGGAAAACTATGCCTTTTCATAAGGCATTTAGCCCTCTTCCATGATACCTTCTGGGAGGGTGGTTGTCGACTTATGGCGGTTAGAATCCCCTCATTTCTAAACGAGCTTTAACCGCGTCAAATAATTTCTACTTTTTCTTCATAACCAAGCCTTAAGTCTAGTACCATTCACCGACGGAGGTCTGTTTTGCTGGAGGATGCTTTTCTCTATAATAAATAGCATGAGTTAAATTATGGATACGTTGGGGGCGAGCAAGCCCTCGTAGTGGTTATAAACAATTAGAGTGGAAATGGGGATCTACTATGAAAAGTTATCAAAAAATAAGTCTGCTAGTTACGGCCACCATGCTGGCCATTGCTCTGACCGCTTGCAGCAGCACTGTTAACAAGCTTACGGATAAAGTCGTTATTGGCGAAGGATCTGGCTCAGGGGAAGTCGTCTCCAAGGGCAAACATACATTTGAAGCTAATGAATTTGAGAGCATAAAAGTCGCTACAGAAGCCATGTTAATTGACATCGTGCGCAGCAAATCCGAGCAAGCCGAAGTTGAATTGATGGCTGACAGCAAGGTGGAGAAGGATATTACCTTTAATGTCGCGATCAAAAATAACGTGCTTGAAATTGAAACAAAGGAAAAGAACAGCAAAATCATCGGTGATAATCGCGGAGAGCGCCGGTTGATTATCTCTTTGCCTGAGAAACAGTATGACAAAGTCACCATCAACAATAACTTCGGTGCGATTGAGGGTTCGCAGCTGCATGTGAATTCGCTTAAAGTTAAAAACGATGTAGGCTCGATCCGATTGAGCAGCATTGTAGGGGCGATGCATCTCGAAACAGCTACCGGCGATATTCAAATCGATGATGTTAGCCTGAATAACGACCTTACTACCAAGACGGAGGTAGGATCCATTCGTGTTCAATTGAATGAATCTCCCGCTGCAGCTAACGTAAGCCTGAAGAGCGAGGTCGGCAACGTTACCAGCAATTTGGAGACGATTGAATACACCGCGAATACCAAGCGAGCAATAACGGGCACAATCGGCTCGAAAGGACCTCGGTTGGAAGCATCCGTATCTGTCGGCTCCGTTACAGTAGAAGCATAAAACCTATCAAAAAGGGGTTGGCCGAATTATGGCCAACCCCTTAACTTTATTCTTGTAGTATACGGCAACACTGGCGGCCCCGAGATGAATCGAACATCCGACACCACGTTTAGGAAACGTGTGCTCTATCCGCTGAGCTACGGGGCCACAGCAATTTTTATTATAGCATAAGTATCGGCTACAGCAAAAAGGGATTTATGCGATTGTTACGCCAGCAGCATCCGTAAATTTTTTTAAAGAGAAGAAGATCGTATCGCCGACTAGGAAAATATGGTATTATTTATAGCAAATACATAGTACTGCGCTATCCCTCATAACGAAGCCACGAGGTGTACAAGATGAGAGACGAGTCCATGCATGTAACTCCCCAACCTTCTTTGCATTTCGGAACAGTCCAACGGCAGTCCAACTATGATCGGAAGTACCAGGAGAGCTTATTGAACTGGCCCATTCCTTATACCTCCTCTTTTGTGGCTACCCGCTTCGGGTCAACCCATGTTATTTCATGTGGTCCGAAGGATGGGGAACCTCTTATCCTGTTGCACGCGATGGGATTCAGCTCTACGGTCTGGTTCCCGAACATTGAAGTGCTGGCAAAAAAACAACGCGTCTATGCGATTGATTATATTGGCGACTTGAACAAAAGTGTCCCAACCTCAATACCTTCCAACCTGGAAGAGTGTGGGGAGTGGCTGGATGATGTTCTTCGTGAGCTGCGGCTGGAAACCTTCTTGCTAGGCGGTATTTCGTATGGCGGTTTTCTAGCCTTGAATTATACAATATATGCTCCGCATCGAGTCCGAAAGCTTTTTTTGCTCAGCCCCGCCGCCACTTTTGTACCGCTTCATCAAACATTTATTAACCGAATCATAGCTATGGCTGCCATTCCAATGAAGTGGAATGTGCGAAGATTTATGAATTGGCTTTCCAAGCATAAGCTGGACGTAGCATTGGTCAATCAGTTTCATGCTGCTTTCCGTTATGGCTCGCTCTCGCTGAAAGTACCGCCGGGTGTTTATAGCGACGATGAGCTGTGTAAGCTGCAGCTCCCGGTTCTGCTGCTTCTTGGCGACCAAGAAGTGATCAGCGACGCCGACCAAGCTTATGTGCGAGCGACGCAGATCTGCAAGAATATTCATGCCGAAATGCTGCCGGGTGTAGGGCATATGATGAACTTGGAGAATCCGGCCGAAGTGAATAAACGGTTGGAACGGTTTTTATATAGTTAACAAAGCTTCATTTCTCAAACGTATACCTAACAGCTATATTTAATTCTCCATTCCTTTTTTGAGGAAACAGCCCATTCCCATCCCTATCCAAAAGAAAAAAAGGACCTCGCGGTCCTTCTATTCGCCTAGCGCAACGGGTCGCCATAAGCTACATGCCAATGAAGATGCTTGGAGTCCTGATAGTGTCCAAGGTTGGTCAATACTCTGCACGCCCCATGCTCTTCCGTCACCTGGGCAGCCACTTGCTGAATGACACGGATCAGTTCAAGCAGCAGATCATCATCATTCTTCTCCAAGGTAAGCAGAGATGGAATATGCCGCTTCGGAATGACGACAATATGGACCGGATAAAAGGGCCTCGTATGATGATATGCCAGCACGCGATCCGTCTCCATTACTCTGCGCACCTCAGTTCGACCGCTCAATACCTCTTCGCAATAAAAGTCTTCAGACATAGCACCCTCCAAATGATGGAATATTCCCTGATTAGATAAGATTCGACATTTCCTCCCTGTTCCCTGCAAAAAAAAGCAGCCCCTGCGACAAATGCCGCATTCGGACTGCCGATTATTGAAAGATGGCGAATTTTAAGTCTTGTTTCTTCAAATATTCGATAATGTCAGGCAATGCCTCAAGCGTTGCTTTCTTCTCATGCAGGACATAGATGCCGCCCGACGGATCGGTTTGCTCAAAATACTGCATAATATCTTGCGCGGCATTCGTGCGCCAATCTTCAGGATCACGATTCCACATCAGCATCTTCATTCCCATATCCTCGACGGTATCGGATAAGCGGTCATTCAATGACCCGTACGGAGGGCGGAACAGGGTGACGGGTTGTTCGATGAATGGCTCCAGCTTCTCATTGGCCCCTGTAATATTGTCCGCCATTTTTTCCTTCTTCAGTGTAGCCAGATTGCTATGATCCCAGGAATGATTGCCTACAGCCATACCTTGTTCAGCTGCATAAGCAACGGATTCCGCTTCTTTGCTTACATTTCTACCGACAAACAGAAACGTCGCCGCCACCTCATGCTTGATCAATTGCTCCACGATATCCTTCGTATAAATAGAAGGGCCATCGTCAAAGGTCAAAGCGACGTATCCCTTTGGCAGGCTGTAATAGGGCTTACCGACAGTAAGCTCTATGACTTCAGCAACGGCGGGATTTTCTGCATCTTCTTCCGATTGCTCTGGCTCTACAGAGAGGTTAGCCGCAATGACGGTTCCGCTTCCTTCTTCGCCTTGTGCCTGTACGAAATGATCATTCAGTCGCGAGACCAACTGTTCCTGAGCCGTCTCCATGGTTGCCGCAACTGGAACCTGAAACTCCCTTAGCGCATCCCCTTGATTCGCCAAAAAGCTGCCCTCCAGCTCGAACCAGGCTATATATAGCACGAAGGTCAATACAACCAGACGCAGGGAGGCCGTCATCAATCGTGTGATTTTCGTTATGTATGTATTAGGGCTTGCAACAGAAGTCTTCTGCTCTATCGGCCATGCATGCAGTGCGGGATCACCCTCCGCCACTTCAGGGCATTCACCTAACCGAAGCTGCTCGATAAGATCCGCATACAGCTTGGAGCATATGAAATAATGCGTCTCGCTCCGCTCACGGTTCGACTTGATGATAGAGCTGTATTGTACTTGCCGATAAGGATCCCAGCTGGTGTACAGCGATAATCTGGCCCGCTCCCCCTCGCTCGGTCCCAATGGAAGCAACTGCTGACCGGTGCTCTCATCGACTTCAAGTGTGGTTAAACTACGCTGGCCATCCCGTTCAATTGCTAGCTGCAGCTCATGGCGGCCATGCTTAACTTCCAGCGACAACAGCTCGATCGTCTGCAAGGCTTCCGTTTTCATCATTAGTTATCTCTTCCTAAAGGAGCAGACATACGATTAGTGAAGTCACTGATCATATTGGCCAGATAAACCTTCTCCTGATGCGTCGCCTCGTACTTCTGCTTTAGATGCTGATTCTCAACTTCCTGTCTGCCAATCTTCTCTTCAAGCTCATGAATGCGCTTATTTTTCTCCCCAAGCGTATCATTGTGCTTTTGAAGCAAGCCGTTGTATTTTTGCTGCTCCAACTCGATGACACTCTTGAGTTCTTCAATTTCCGCTGACATCTTCCGTTGCAGCTCGCGGTAATCCTCTACAACTTGATCAACCTTCATGTTTTTGTCCACAATCTTCTGTTCCAGCTCAAGAATACTCTTCTCACGCTCTTCAATGACTTTGTTCAAGTGGCGTGCATCGCGATTCAGCCGCTCGATATTGCCGCCGGCATGAGTCAGACGATCCTGAAGCTCATTCACTTGAAGCTCCGTATGCTGCTTGGCCTGAATCATTTGTTCTACTGCAAAGATCAGATCCAGCGACTTTTTATCCATTTTTGACTTGTCTGGAACATTAGCCCCATACGCCTTATTCTCATCTCCCGCTTCTGCAGCAGGATCTGCTTGATCAGGCGCGGGTCCCGGAGCTAGGTCCTGCGGCTGGTCGCTCGGCTTCTCCGATGTTTCTTTTTTCTTGAAAAAGGGAGAAATCATATTCTTTGTCACCTCTTATCGGTTCATGTAAAATTTTGTCGAAGTTAATTAGTTCTATTATAAATAAAATTTCTGCAATTTAAGTGGGACTTTATGTCTATCAAATAAAAACGATTCTTTGGTACTAGATTTGAGCAGATAGGACTATAGATGGCAAAATGGAGCATATATTGCAAGTGGAGTGCTTCCATTAAGATAAATGATTTTAGGAGGAGGAATGTGGGTTGTACGATTCCAATCCAGTCTCAAAGGATGATCAAACCTTCGGTATGTTATGCCATCTGCTGGCTTTCAGCACCTTTATCATTCCGTTTGGTTCCATAATCGGCCCGCTTATTGTTTGGCTAATGAAGAAAGACCAGTCCCCTTATGTAAACGAACAAGGCAAAGAATCGCTCAACTTTCAAATCAGCATCATGATCTATTGCATCGTCTCCTCTATTCTCATTATTGTATTTATCGGCATACTACTCCTAATTGCAATAGGCATCGCTTGGTTCATCCTGGTCATTATCGCTTCGATTAAAGCCAATGAAGGCAGCATCTACCGTTATCCGCTGACGATTCGCTTCATAAAGTAAAAAAATCCCCTCCTGGCGGCATTTAAGCCACTAGGAGGAGATTTCATTATGTGTGAGGCATTACAGCCCAGCCATACCGCCGAATTGTTCAGCCAGCTGATCAGGTGTCAGCGCATCTGTTGGAAGTGCAGGGAACTCGATTTTCTTATTCAGCTCCGAATACTGAGCAGTGAAGCTGCCGCCGAGCTTCCCGTCAAGACCGCTCTCAGAATCCTTCATTTGAACAGAAATTTTGCCGCCTTGGTATACCAGGTATTTGTCTTTGATGCCGCCTGTAATTTCCAGAACATTAAACTTCAAGTCATTTTGCAAGAAGTTCAGCAGTTCGGTCTTGTTGGTATCCAGATTCGTTTTCACTTCTTCCAGATCTGCCTTCTCGATGCCGGCTGTCTCCAGATAAGCTTCATTGTTCATCAGGATATCCAAAATTTCCGGAAGCGCCTTGTTCACGATTGTCTCTACCGTCTGAGGATAGTTTTCCACGTCAATCGCGAATTTCACCACTTGATCGACTTTCAGACCTTCAGGCAGTCCCGCTTCCTCCGCCTTCACATTGCTGAAATACGTCTTCTCGTCAAAGTGCTTCAGCAGCGCCGCAGACAAATCCTGCGCCATCTTCTGCTGCTCGGCAACATTCAGGTTCAGGCTATCTACGCCTTCCTGCTTCGCCAGCTCTTCCAGGTCAAATTGAATGTACTTGCCTACGATAGACTCCGGAATACCGAACATCGGGAGCGAAGGCACTTGAATGTACATGACTTTCTCCGTCAAAATCATCGGTACCGCCAGCTTCATATCCATCATGCCTGGCAAAATTACTTCAAGGTTAACGTCTGCCCGCATAGGTTCCGACGAATAAGATACGTCTGCTTTAATGGTTGCGTCCTTCACGATGCCTGCGACTTGAGCCGGCGAGAAGAGTGATGCATCAACGCCGCCTGCTTCAGGCAATTCCAGCTCGTCGAGCTGCATGGTCATGGACACTTTGTAGGATTCGGCCGCCACAGTCTTGGCCGTAGCCGCTTCAAGCGCCGCCTTCGGCGGTGTAGAACTGCTGCATCCTGCGATAATCATCGTCAGAATAATCATGGTGATAATTGCTGCTTGCTTTACTTGCTTCATCAATTGGTTTTCCTCCACTTTCTGTTTTGTAAGCAACTCCATTCTATACTATATTTAGGTGGTTGGATAGACGATGGTCAAAAAATACTCCCCGTGTCATGGGACACGGGGAGCATCTTAACCTTCTGGATTGTTATGGGACACATGGTTCTGCTTCTTAGTCTTCTTGGAGCCGGATAGCGGCTCCTGCAGGCCGTTGTCGTGATCCTGCCGCTTCCTCTCGTTATGCGGCACGCTCTCGGGAACGGGTACGCTCTTCGGCTTACTCATCACGTGTTCCTCCTGTCTATGCTGATTCACCGTTATTGAGCCTAATAGCCTAACGCTGATTCTTCATATCCACAGGCTGGTCGAAGTTCAGCGAGTCCTGATGACGACGGTCGTTCTTGTCTTGCTGAAGCTGCTGGGCATGATGGCTGTTGACCGGCTCATTGTCCAGCGCTTCTACGACATTAGACAAGTTCTTATCCGCTGTTCCTTTGGCTTTCGACATGCTCGTCACCCCTTACGCATGAGTCAGCTGCTGCAGCGCTTGAGCGCATTCATGCAGATGCCTCTTATAATCTTGGATCAATTGTTGAATAATATCCGTACGCTCGTCCACGGCAATGTTGTCCTTCTCCACATCGACCAGTTCCACAGCCACTTCACGACTGCCGGTATAGGTAACCTTAAAATCAAATTCATACATTTGATGCCCTGCGGAATGTATCGTGACACGCAGCGCCTTGTCATCCGCCTCATCCTGCTGCACCACGCATCGATCGGAGCTGTTGATGGTCTCCGGCAGCGTACGCTGCCATGCGTCTGCAAGCTGCTGCGGATCAATTCGAAGCTCATCAGATTTCGCCATAAGTAGTAGCACCTCCACAACGTTAAGATGCGATGTGGAGGTGCTTTTTATACGAATATCATTCCGCTTGCGTCTACTGTGTTTCCAGGATGAACGTCTCCCAGCCCGAAGCGGTTGCCCGGTTCGCTATTAATGGACTTGCACCCGCATCCTCCGCCGAGACAAACAGATTGTTTGCCCCTGAGCGCAGCGTAACACCGCCGCTTACGTTCGACAGCTGGAAGGTCTCCCAGGTACCAATTGTATCGCTTCTGGCAATTAACGGGCTGCTGCCAGCGTTCTCCGCGGTGACATACTTGCCGTTCGCCAGGGAGCGAAACGCTACATTGTTGTTGCCGAGATTAATTCTTTCGAATTTCTCCCACGTGCCTACAGCAGTACGATTGGCTATCAGGGACGCGCTGCCGCCGTTCTCAGCCGCTACATAGCGCTGATTGATCTGTGCTTTGATTGCGATTACCGGATTGGCGCCAGCCACTGTGCCATGCCACTTGAACGTAACAGCGGTTTTGGCCGGGACATTATAAGTGAAGCTCTGGTTGCCCCATTTCACCTTAACAGTCTGCGAATAGGTCTGGTTGTTATAAGCGACAACGACCTTGGAGCCATCCGGGTTTTTGAACGCGACATTCTGCATATTATTATAGGTTGGGGAAGCGATTCTGAATGCGCCCGGTACGACAAACTTGCTGAATTGTCCGATGGCATAATATTGGTTGCGATACGTCACTTGATCGGTTCCATCGCTGCGAATAAGCAGCATGCCATGATTAATGCTGTTCGTGAGCACGGTCGGACCATTGTTCTGATCAAGTGCCAGATTCCAGGCGATGAACGACTTGGACCAATTTCTCGGGATGGTGATGAGCTCCCACATCATGTTGTCAAAGGATGGATTCCAAGTGCCGAAGCCGCCCTCCGTGAACCAAATATCCTTTGTGGGATATTTATCCCGAATCGTAGACATCGCGGACGGATTGCCGCCGTAATGATGGTAGGCTGTTCCAGCTATATAGTTATTGGCTGCAGGATCGGCAAGCAGTTGATCCGGAAAGGAAGTATTGTCCCAGTTAAAGTCGTAGCCCATTATTTTCGTATTAAGCCCCGCCTGCTGAATGGATGGGCCCAGGTTATTTTTAATAAAATTGATTTGGTCGGTAACAGACATATAAGTGGTAGGATAATGATTGAGTTGAAGGCCAGGCTCATTAAGCGGGCTTATCGCATAGATCGGAATGCCTTGCGCCTGATAAGCCTGGATAAACTTCACCAGATAGTTGGCGTAGCTTCCATAGTATTGGGGTTGCAAATATCCGGTATTCATCGGATGCGTGGCACTTGGGTTTTGGCCGGCTTTCATCCATCCCGGCGGGCTCCATGCGGCTGCCATGACCTTTAATTGCGGATTAACGGTTAGCGCTTGCTGCACCCTTGGAACGATATAGGGCATATCCCGGGCGATGGAGAAGCTATTGAGGTTAGGGTCGTTCGCGGTATCATTATAGCTGTAGATTTCCCAGTTGAAGTCGGAGGCTCCGATGGTCTGGCGCAGGAGACTGAGACCGATGCCCGTGCTGCCGAATAACCGTTCATACACTTCTGCTCGCTTGGCATTGCTAAGCTGGTATGTCAGCAGCCACGCCGAAGCATCTGTGATGGACACGCCGAACCCGTCCATTTGTTGGTAAGCGATATTCTCGCTCACGTCAATCGTAAGCGGCACGGAGCCGCTGTCTGGACCGAAACTCACATTCGCCTCTCTTGTCAAAGCTTTGCTAAGTGATTCGTTTGTTGTCCATACCTCGACCGACTCTCCGGCTGCGGATACCGAAGGCATTAATAAAAGCATAATAAGCGAAAAACTTAAGGCTAATTTGATGAATCTAAGCATGACACCACTCCTCTTCATAAGAATGATCATGACTTTCCCATCAAGCCTAATTAGCATATCACCGCTATGTTTAGGAAAGTAGGCATCATTCTTTAGATGGAGTGTTCATTTTTTGTGAGTATAATTCTCGCGACAAACCAAAAGCGCCCGGGCGCTGCTGCGCTCGGGCGTTGAATTGACCTATAGTTAAGCTGGCGGAGAGGATGGGATTCGAACCCATGTGGGCTTGCACCCTAACGGTTTTCAAGACCGCCCCGTTATGACCGCTTCGGTACCTCTCCACATATCAATGCGTCACAGAGTCGTGACAAAGCTCATTGTACCACAGGTCGAAAACGATTATCAAGCTATTTTCGACCTGTGGCATATACTTGCATGGGAAGCGAAGGGTCGCTGCGAGTTACGAATTATCGCACTGCAATCTTCTCAACGCCGCCCATGTATGGACGCAGAACCTCTGGAATGACAACCGATCCGTCCTCTTGCTGGAAGTTCTCCAGAATAGCAGCTACTGTACGGCCTACAGCGAGCCCTGAGCCGTTCAGCGTATGCACGAATTCCGGCTTGCTCTTCGGCTCTCTGCGGAAGCGGATGCCTGCACGGCGTGCCTGGAAGTCCTCGAAGTTGGAGCATGAGGAGATCTCGCGGTACGTATTAGCGCTTGGGATCCATACTTCCAGATCGTAGGTCTTCGCCGATGTGAAGCCCATGTCGCCTGTGCAAAGCGTCAGGACACGGTAAGGCAGCCCCAGTAATTGAAGTACCTTCTCGGCATCAGCCGTCAGCTTCTCCAGCTCATCGTAAGAGTCTTCCGGCTTTACAACCTTGACTAATTCAACCTTGTTGAATTGATGCTGGCGAATAAGACCGCGTGTATCACGGCCGGCCGAACCCGCCTCGGAGCGGAAGCAAGCGCTGTAGGCTACGAAGTTAACCGGCAGCTGCTCATGATCCAGAATCTCATCGCGATGGATATTCGTCACCGGTACTTCTGCAGTCGGGATCAGATAATAATCGGTATCTTTGATCTTGAACAGATCTTCTTCAAACTTCGGAAGCTGGCCTGTGCCGATCAGACTATCACGATTGACGATATATGGCGGCAGAACCTCTTCATAGCCATGCTGGTCGCTGTGCAAGTCCATCATGAAGCTAATCAGTGCGCGCTCGAGTCTTGCACCCAATCCACGATAGAAGGTAAAGCGAGAACCCGTTACCTTCGCCGCGCGTTCAAAATCCAGAATGCCAAGCTCATGGGCGACATCATAATGCGCCTTTGGCTCGAAATCGAATGTCGGCACTTCTCCAATTCGGCGGATCTCAACATTCTCTTCCTCCGAAGCGCCTACAGGTACGCTTTCGCTCGGAATGTTAGGGATATTGAGCGTTAGCTCTTCAACTTGAACGTCCATCTCGCGCAATTGGTCATCCAACTCTTTGATTCGGTCGCCTACCTCACGCATCTCCACAATGAGGCTATCTGCGTCGCCGCCAGATCTCTTCAGCTTCGCTACCTCTTGGGACACCGTATTGCGGCGGTTTTTCAATGTTTCGGTTTCTTGAATGAGCTCACGGCGCTTTTGATCAAGCTCCGGGAAGCCGGCAATGAGGTCCAGCGATGCGCCGCGATTGCGCAGCGCCTGCTCCACCTTTTCAAATTCGGTACGCAGCAATTTTACGTCTAACACGTTTCTATGGGCCCCTCTCTCGTGAGAGTATTAGTTGATTTTTTGTTCAAGTGCGCTGTGCTAAGCTTATGCTTTCGCAGCAGCGGCTTCTTTCACCATCTCCAGGAAATAAGCGTGCAGTCGGAAGTCATCTGTCAGCTCCGGATGGTAGGATGCTGCAAGCAGCGTTCCCTGTCTAGCGGTAACGATCTCATCGTTGTACGTCGACAATACCTCTACACCAGCGCCAACTTCTTTGATAAGCGGCGCACGGATAAATACCGCACGGATTGGCTCGTTAATTCCTTTTACGTCCAAATCCGTCTCAAAGCTCTCGCGCTGACGTCCGAAGGCATTGCGCGCCACGGTCATGTCCATCAGCTTCAGATGAGCTTCCTCATCTCCTTCAATACGTTCAGCTAGGACGATTAGACCAGCGCAGGTACCGAATAAAGGCTTGCCTTTAGCCGAAAATTGACGGATCGCATCCATAAACCCGTACTTCCGCATCAGCTTGCCAATCGTCGTACTCTCGCCGCCTGGGATGACCAGGCCGTGCAGCTCATCCAGCTGCTCTACACGCTTAATAGCGACCGCTTCCGCGCCCGCCGCTTCCAAGCTTCGAATATGCTCTGCTACCGCGCCTTGTAGCGCAAGTACGCCTATCTTCATCGTTATATTCGCCATCCTTTTAAAAGACCGGCCTCCCCCGAAGGCTTGGCCGGCTCATCTGATCTCTTAAATTCCGCGATCTTGCATACGCTCTGATGCGTTCAGCTTCGAAATTTCGATGCCTTTCATCGGCGTGCCCAGGTTTTTGGACACTTCAGCAATCAGCTTGTAATCTTGGTAATGAGTGGTCGCTTCCACGATCGCACGAGCAAACTTCTCAGGGCTGTCGGACTTGAAAATACCGGAGCCTACGAATACGCCGTCAGCGCCAAGATGCATCATCAGAGCTGCGTCGGAAGGTGTTGCTACGCCGCCTGCCGCGAAGTTAACGACTGGCAGTTTGCCTGTTTGGTGTACATCAAGCAGCAGATCATAAGGAACGCCTAGAAGCTTCGCTTCATTATACAGCTCGTCTTTCGACAAGCCTTGGATTTTACGGATTTGGCCGTTGATCAGACGAAGGTGGCGTACCGCTTCCACGATGTTGCCTGTGCCTGGCTCGCCTTTCGTACGCAGCATCGCTGCGCCTTCTTGGATACGACGAAGAGCTTCGCCCAGATCCTTCGCGCCGCATACGAATGGGATCGTAAATTCGTTTTTGCTAATATGGAAAATTTCATCCGCTGGCGTCAATACTTCGCTCTCATCGATGTAGTCTACGCCCATGGACTCCAATACTTTAGCTTCTACATAGTGGCCGATACGGGCTTTCGCCATTACCGGAATGGAAACGACTTTCATAACTTCCTCTACGATTGTCGGGTCAGCCATACGGGCTACGCCGCCTGCCGCGCGAATATCCGAAGGAACGCGCTCAAGGGCCATAACTGCTGTAGCGCCTGCCGCTTCTGCTACTTTTGCTTGCTCGGCGTTCATAACGTCCATGATAACGCCGCCTTTTTGCATCTCTGCCATACCGCGTTTTACGCGCGATGTACCTGTTTCCATCGTTTAGTTCCTCCTATTATTCATCCCTTGGAATGTTGATCCTACCGTAGTGTTCTAACCATTGATTTTACAGGAACGGCGTGTAATCGACAAGCCTAGAATCCCTGTAAATTGCTCGGAATTAGAATAAATCGAGAATGCTATTAAATAAGTTCGAGAAGAAGTCCCCAATGGCACGGAAGAACAAGCGGAACCAGCCCGCTTTCTCCGCTTCTTCAGTCGTTACAAGATTAACGGTATAGTCCAGATCCTTGCCCGTAGCTTCGTCCGCATACGTATACGTCACGGTTCCGACCTTCGTACCGGCTTCGATCGGCGCTACGAGCTCGGTCTCAGGTACAAGCTCGAAGCCTTTCATTTCGATTTTAGGCTCTGCGCCCTTCATCACCATGAACGTGATATCCTTGTCTGTCATGACAGGAACGCTCTTCTGCTTGCTCTTCTTAATCTTCACCGTTTTCACGGTTTCTACCACGGATTTTGGCGGCAATACGGTCTTTTTCTCAAATGTGGCATATGCATAGTTGTACAGCTTCGCCGTTTCATAGAAGCGCTGAACCGTTGAGGACGTATCCATAACAACGCTTATGAAGCGTAAATCGCCTCTCTTGACCGTGCCCGTGAAGTTATAGCCGGCCGCATTGATAAAACCGGTTTTCATGCCGTCTACACCTTCATATGCCAGATGCTTAAGCGAAATCTTGTTCACGTTCGAGCCAAGCATATAGTTGAAGTTAATCATCGGAGCAGTGTCGCGCTCACGGAACTTATAATCCTGAATGCTGGAGAACTCCAGGAATTCGGGATGCTCAAGCAAGATATGACGTGATAGCCTTACCACATCTCCTGCCGACATCACGGTCGTATCCTCAAATCCGGTTACACTTGTGAATACAGCTGTTTTCAAACCCAGTTCATCAGCCGTAGCGTTCATTTTGTCGATAAAAGCTTCCAGACTGCCGGATACTTCAATTGCCAATGCCTTTGTTGCATCGTTGGCTGAGCCAACTGCCATTGCTATATATAAGTCACGGACAGTATGCTGATCGCCAGCTGCGAGAAAAATTTGCGATTCCGAACGATCGGTATCGGCCGCCACAGGATGTACCGTTACGACATCTTCCCATTTCATCCGTCCATTTTTGATTTCCTTAAGTACGATATACTCTGTCATCAACTTGGTCATGCTTGCAATCGGCAGCGGCTGATCCGGATTAACCTCGAATAGCACCTGTCCCGATTCTGCTTCGATGAGGATGGCGGATTTCACTTCCAAGCCTAGCGAATTTGTTGTACTAGGCCGATTATCGAAACCGACTGCCAGAGCGCCCGTAGCGCCAAACGACAACACAGCCAACCACAATGCCATACTAGCGGCTATGACCGACAACAACCGAACCGGTCTTCCCATTACCTTCAATGTCGTTTCCCCTTTTCCGAGTGATTTGTCCAAGCCTAATTGTAACATAGGAGAACACTACAATTAAACCTCTTTCAGGCTGCCGGGAAATGAGAGATCCTTCATAGAAATAATCGTATTTGAACCTTGTTGGAGATCGTATCGACATGCTTAAAAAGTCAGTGTGTACCTGCACCAGAATCAACTGTGACAGCTGATTTATCACGGATCATTTTAGCGAATCTATCCTCAACCTGACTCGAACACTGCTGATCTGAAAATATTACCATTTTCACTTTAAACCAAAATAAGCATTAAGACAGCTGTATGGACGTTCGATCATGATCACTGCATCAAAACATCAAAAAACCAGACAGTGACGGCCACTGTCGGCCGATCACTGTCTGGCATATATCCCGTTGTCGGGTCTACATCTATATTATAGAGAGTAGTTTGGAGCTTCTTTCGTAATTTGCACATCATGCGGGTGGCTCTCCCGAAGACCGGAGCCTGTGATGCGAACAAATTGTGTGTCGTTCTTCAGTTCTTCAAGCGAGGAAGTACCGCAATAGCCCATGCCGGCACGCAAGCCGCCAAGCAACTGGTGAACCGTGTCAGCCAGCGGGCCTTTGTAAGGAACGCGGCCTTCGATACCTTCTGGAACAAGCTTGTTCTCGTTCTCTTGGAAGTAACGGTCCTTACTGCCTTCCTTCATTGCGCCAAGGGAACCCATGCCGCGGTATACCTTAAAGCTGCGGCCTTGGAAAATTTCCGTCTCGCCTGGGCTCTCCGCTGTACCAGCGAACAAGCTGCCGATCATAATCGCGCTTGCGCCGGAAGCGATAGCTTTTGTAATATCACCGGAGTATTTGATGCCGCCATCTGCAATAATAGGCACATTGTATTCTCTGGCAACCGATGCACAGTCGTAGATCGCTGTAATTTGCGGTACGCCGATACCGGCGATGACGCGAGTCGTACAGATCGAGCCTGGTCCGATACCCACTTTGATAACGGATGCTCCAGCTTCGATCAGATCACGAGCGGCTTCCCCTGTCGCTACGTTACCAGCGATAATCGTCAGCTCAGGATAAGAGTTCCGCAGCTTGCGAACCGCCTCAAGAATATTGATATGATGGCCATGCGCGGAATCCACGACAAGCACGTCGATGCCTGCGTTCACGAGCGCTTCGGCGCGGTCCATCGTATCCTTGGAGATGCCTACCGCAGCACCGCAAAGCAGCCTGCCTTGCGAATCCTTTGCTGCATTCGGGAACTGGATTGCTTTCTCGATATCCTTAATGGTAATGAGGCCCTTCAGCGTGTTCTCTTCGTCCACGAGAGGGAGCTTCTCGATCTTGTGCTGTTGAAGCAATCCTTCTGCTTCCTGCAGCGTCGTGCCGACCGGAGCCGTTACGAGATTGTCACGTGTCATGACTTCATGGATCTTAATGGAGAAATCGTGTACAAAACGAAGGTCGCGGTTCGTCAGAATGCCTACCAGCTTCTTGTTCTCATCTACAATAGGCACACCGGAGATGCGGTACTTGCCCATAAGCTCTTCCGCGTCATACACATGATGAGCTGGCGTAAGCGAGAACGGATTTGTAATAACGCCGCTTTCCGAACGCTTCACGCGGTCTACTTCTTCAGCTTGCTGTGCGATGGACATGTTCTTATGGATAATGCCGATACCGCCTTCACGAGCAATTGCGATCGCCAAAGCAGCTTCTGTAACGGTGTCCATGCCTGCGCTAATTAACGGAATGTTGAGCTTGATGCTGTCGCTTAACCGAGTAGAGATATTGACCTCTCTTGGAAGCACTTCTGATTTGCGCGGAACAAGCAGTACATCGTCGAATGTAAGCCCTTCTTTAGCGAATTTCGTTTCCCACACGAGTATGTTCCTCCCTTATTTTCATGGCCTCAGTCGTATATTATTGCAATATTAGCAGAGGGGGTAGGGGCTGTCAAGGCTAGTCCCATGCCTATAAATACCGTGTTTTCCTGCATTTAAGCTGCCTGAAATTTGCCAATCTTCAGAAAAAATCAGGAAGGTACGTCGTTCGTTCGGGAATACGGAGATGTAAGCGATTCATATTGTCAAGCGGACCATGAATGCGATCCAAAGACGATAATTGAGCTGCCGACCGGTATCCCAGCATAAGAGTGGTTAAATCGCCAATCTCGATATGAAGCGCGTGCTCCTGTTTAAATATTTGCGGATCACGGCTTATGCTTGCCTCGCCGTTCTCTTCAATGCGGAGTGTAAAGCCATCCTGATTCCATGGTGCATGTGCATCTGTTACTTGAAGATACAACGTATCTGCGCCGCCTGCGGCAAATGGATACAGCTTCAAAAACGCTTCCACATCTACGATCCGCCCCATAAAATAGGGTTCAATCTCTTGCTTGATTCTGGGATTTGGCAGCAAGTCAGGCAAAATATCGTCAGCAGGCACATTCACGATTACACGCTCAATCATGGAGTCATGCTGGCCGATGAAGCTCCATAGTGCAGACCGGGCTTCCTCGTTCATGAATACAAACTCATGGATATTAAGCTCTTTTTTCGCCACCTCATAAATGATATAACCCTGCCCATTACCTGCTGCATCGGTATATAGAGCGATCTGCCCGGGCTTGCGCTTCGCTACTCTTCGCTCCCACCAACTCGGCGTACGCTGGAGCGATCCGTTAAATTGACTAGCATAAGCTTCATATATATTCTGTACATGGTCATAACCTGTTACTCGTCTTATTTTGCCTGGATAGCTCGATCTCGGAGGCAGCTGATTGGCTTGTAAGGTATAGGTTTTGATATCCGTATAAGTTCCCCAGCCGAACTTGCGGTAGAACCCGAAGGCAAACGGGGCCAGGAACGATAAGGTTTGCCCCTTGGCTCTCATTTCCTGCAAGGAATGAACGAGCAGCTTCCCGACCAGACCTTGCCGGCGGTACTCCGGCCAAGTCGCCACTCCGGCAACTCCGCCCATGCGAAATGGACGTCCCGCGATATACGTCTGCAAATCAAGCACTACAGCCTGTGCCGCGAATTGACCATCTATAAGTACGGCCCAGCGATCGCCCGGCTCATGAATGAAGTTATCTTTAATGTCTTCTAATTCCGCTGGTGTCCGTTTATATTGAAACGCGAATTGAGACAATTCCATGCTTTCATTGAACCTGTCCAGGGTTAAGCTTACTATCCGTTCATCTGCCGCCATTACTTATCGCCTCCACATTCGAAATTTCATATCTATGGCAACCATAACACGATCAAAGTACTGGTGCAAATCGCTACAGTTTGAGTTACTTTAAGAAGATTTACCACACTCTCCACAGGAGAGTGATCTTTTGACTTTAGTTTTTTATATTTGATCTTTATCTATTGCCCTTTAAAAGTAATAAGCCTACCGTATCCTATGGTAGGCTCCTGTGCTTGGCGATGTCCATTCCGCACCGGATGAATAGGCTTCGCAGCTATCGCATCACGTTCGGCGTCTGAACCTACCTCTAAGGCCGGGCCCACATCACCGAGTTGCTTCGATGAAGAGGTTCGGACACTCTCCCAGCCAGGGAGAGGAACGTCGCCGTGGACTTTGGGA
>NZ_JBWDNN010000008.1:0-261794 GCF_056269225.1 Paenibacillus sp. J31R120
CCGCCGCTAACCATCAGGAGTGCAAGCACTCCATCAAGTCCGCTCGACTTGCATGTATTAGGCACGCCGCCAGCGTTCGTCCTGAGCCAGGATCAAACTCTCCATAAAAGTTAGTTTGACTTGCTCAATAACGTTGTTGCTTTTCTGTCATTAATGACAGGGCATTTTCGCTCGTTGTTCAGTTTTCAAAGAACAATCATTTGTCTTTCATTTTCTTGCGTGTCAGCCGTTTCTCTCAGCGGCGACTTTTATAATATATCACAGCTGCCTAGGTTAATGCAAGCATTTTTTTAAATCTTTTTTTCTTGCCCGCTTGCCTTTTTCCCTGGCGCGAACATTAATGTAGCATAATTAACGATAGCTCGTCAACCTCTTCTATTATATTCGCAACATTCAGAGTTGGATGAGCATTCACACCTTTTATTAGACGATAAACAACTGAACGCCTGCCATCATGAGAACCCCCGGAACGCCAAGCACGACAGCCGTACTAATCGTAATTGGATTCAGCGGAATATGGAGTCCCTCCACTATCGCCAGTTCATTCACGATATAGAGCAGCCCCGCCGCAATGACTACATGCAGTGCGAAGCCTTTCAGCCATCCCCAGGATAACTTGTTGCGCAGCAGAATCCCGACTAATAATAAAGATGAAACAATCAGCATGGACAGCCAGACGATTTTCATTGATCTATTCCCTCCCATTTGGGCCATGGCCCTTTCATTTTTTTGGCCTTATGTATTAACATGGCGTATCTCTTCTCAGCCGTAATAATAGCATGTATCGCATAATCCACTTGCTCGTGGCCCAATGCATGCTCAAAAAAGCGTTTGGCATTTTCCCATTCCCTCAGCGTTTCCCGAATCTCTTCCTTGATGCGACGCTTCTGTAGCTGCTCTTCTTCCTGTGCGATTGTGGAATTCATGTTCCCGCCTCCTTGTGCATCCTAATCCGCTTCCTTCTTATGTGTATAAGCCTTGGGACAAGATTAGAACGGTAACATGATCACATCGGATTCCAGACAACAAAAAAACCGAACTCCCCATGCAGGGGAATTCAGTTCGAGCAAAATAATCGTATGGGATCAATTGAGTTCTCGTCTGCCCTCCAGCGCTTTGGATAACGTAACCTCATCCGCATACTCCAGATCGCCGCCAACCGGCAATCCATGCGCAATTCGAGTGACCTTAAGACCAAAGGGCTTAACAAGCCGGGACAGATACATGGCGGTTGCCTCGCCTTCGATATTCGGATTGGTGGCCAGAATAAGCTCCTGCACCTTCTCGTCGCTGAGCCTTCTCAAAAGCTCCGCTATCCGAATCTCATCCGGTCCGATTCCCTCCATTGGAGAGATAGCTCCTTGCAGCACATGATAGTAGCCGTCAAATTCCTTCATACGTTCCAGGGCAACCAGATCCTTGGATTCCTGTACCACGCAAATAACAGAACCGTCTCGAGACTTGTCTTGGCAAATTCTGCAAGGGTCCGTATCTGTAATATTGCAGCATACGGAGCAATAAAATAAATTCCGCTTTACGCTTACCAGCGCTTTGGCGAAGTCGATGACATCATCTTCTTTCATCCGCAGCACATGGAAAGCAAGCCTTGCCGCCGTCTTGGGGCCTATGCCAGGCAAGCGCGTGAATGAATCGATCAATTTCGCTATCGGTTCCGGGTAATGCAAGAGGGTACAGCTCCTTTCAGGCCTTCAGCAAAGCATTAGCCTGTCAATTAGAACAGACCCGGGATTTTCATGCCGCCCGTAAATTTACCCATATCCTGGTTTGCAAGCTCATCCGCTTTAGTAAGGGCGTCATTGACAGCCGTCATCACAAGGTCTTGCAGCATTTCTACATCATCCGGATCTACCGCTTCCGGCTTAATCACAATGTTAAGAAGCTTCTTGTGTCCATTAACGCTTACCGTAACAACGCCGCCGCCAGCTGTTCCTTCAACCGATTTGGTTTCCAGTTCCTCCTGTGCCTTCAACATTTGCTCCTGCATCTTCTTCACTTGCTTCATCATTTGATTCATATTGTTCATTACATTCACCCCATCAATTTAGTAGTTATTGATTATCCTTCACGACAACAAGCTCCTCGCCGAACAGCTTAACGGCTTCTTCGACCCATTCAGGACGCTTGCTTGCTGCGTCCGGAGCACTTTCACCTTCCGGCACAAGCTCTAGCGGCTCGCTTGCCGGGTTGCCCGCTCCATCCAGAGCGGTCTGCCAATCCTTCAGCATAACCGTCACCAGATGATAAGAGACTCCGAGCACTTCCTGAGCGATTCGCTCAATAATCTCGCGATGATTCGGCTTTTCCGTCGTTTCCCGATGAATATCATTCTTGAAGGCAAGAAGCAAATTCCCTGCGTCGACGGATACAAGCTCGCCGTCTTTCAGCCACGCATGCAAGGTAACTTTGGCATCCTTCACGCGGCCGAGCACATCGCCCCAACGCGAACGCGCTATGCCAGACTCCGGACTGCTCGCGGATGCGATATATCCATCGAGCTTTACTTTTGAACGGGCAACACCACCGCCGCTGCCGAATGATCCGCGAAGCGCACCCCTAGAGTTAGGCGCTGGATTACGGGATGCTCCTGCCCCTGCGTCTTGTCCTGCCTGCACTTGCACGCCGTTCTGAAGCACACTCTCAAGCTTCCGCTCCAAAGCCTGGACTTGCTGACGAAGCTTCGTCACCTCTGCTGATGAGACGCTATCGCTGCTGCCGCCACCACTAGATCCTTCGAAAGCTTGTTCATCCCCGATGGCGCACAGCTTCATCAAAGCCACTTCGAACAAAGTCTGCGGCTGAGAGGCATGCTTTAATTCTACTTGATAACGATTGAGTACATCAATCATGGAGAATAATCGCTGAGACGAATAAGCCTCTGCCATTGCTTGGAACCGTTCGCGATCCACCACTCGTTCTGTGACGGCCCCACCTGTCGGAGCAAGCTTCAGTACCAGCAGATCACGGAAATAGTACATTAAATTCTCCATGCACTTATCTGCAGCTTTGCCTGCTTGCATCAAGCTCTCTACTAGCGGCATCAGTGCCGCCACATTGCGCTCCTTTACAGCTTCCGCCAACTGATAGAATTGATCGGCTGCCATTCCGCCGGTCACATCGATGGCCGCATCCAATGTAATTCGCCGATCGCCGAACGCCGCCACTTGCTCAAGCAAGCTAATTGCGTCCCGCATTCCCCCCTCGGACAACCTGGAGATATAAGCCAGCGCATCATCATCGGCAACTATTCCTTCATCCTGACAAATCTGCAGCAGTCTAGCCGACTGTTCATCCAGCGATACTTGCCTAAAGTCAAACCGCTGGCATCTCGATATAATCGTCGCCGGAAGCTTATGCGGCTCCGTCGTCGCCAATATAAAGATCACATGTCCAGGCGGCTCCTCCAGCGTCTTAAGCAGCGCGTTGAACGCCTCTGTGGTAAGCATATGAACCTCGTCAATAATGTACACCTTGAAGCGCACCTCAGACGGAGCGTATCTTACCTTGTCTCGTATCTCCCGAATTTCATCAATGCCGCGATTGGATGCGGCGTCAATCTCGATGACATCCATAATATGTCCCGCCGTTATACCGCGGCAAGCATCACATTCATTGCAGGGCTCGACCGCCGGTCCCCGTTCACAGTTCACGGCTTTGGCAAGCACCTTGGCTGTCGTCGTTTTCCCCGTCCCACGAGGGCCGTTGAACAAATAGGCATGCGATACGCGATTCTCTCGAATCGCATTTTGAAGCGTTTGTATAATATGCTGCTGTCCAACCATGTCCTGAAACGTCTGAGGACGCCAGGCACGATATAACGCAATATGTGACACGCGACCCTTCCCTTTCAGCTTGCCTGATCTTCTTAAAGCAGCGTTTTCAGATGCATCTATTATACTACATCACGGCATCAAGCAAAATGTTAAAAAGCTTACGCATGCAAAAAGTCCCGCAGTCTCGCGTTCACTCAAACTTGGTCGCTTGAGAAACGGCTACTGCAGGACTTTCATGACATGGGCATCCGCTGCCCTTTACTTCTATGGTTAGGACCGTGCACCTGCCCCTGATATATGTGATCCAAGCGGCATTCTTGCTGCACAGCTCGAGCCAGGCACTCCCCCGGCACATGAACTAACTTGCTTACGGCTGCTTCCTTCCGGACCTGACCGAGTTCACAAGCGTCCATTGCGGAGGACCCAGCTGTCAACACTGCTTGCAAGCGCCAAGCCTCACATCAGCATAACCTCAGACAGGAATTCAACCTCGCTACAGCGGATTGCGAGTTACAGGGCACCGCTACCTCCCCATCTAGCACGGCAAAGACAAGTATAGTACATTCGAGAGCAAAGCGCAACCTATGGAGTTTTTTGCATGCCGTAAGGCTGTGAAAAATCTCCTTAGGTGTTTTTTACCGCATTAGGCATCGATTATACCCCTATATAATCAATACCTAATCGGCGATTAAAACTTCCGCTATACGCAGTCGTCGATGACGGTTTGGATCACATACTATAAGGCTCCGCCTTAACTTCGCACCTTCACATGCACATCGTATCTTGGAAAGTTCGACTGCAGGATGTTCTGCGCCTCTGCCCGGATGCGATTCCGCTCAGCATCGGACAATCCGCGCTCAACTCGCAGTGTCACGTTGGCGTCGTCGCCGTTAAAGCCAACCTCCGTCTTGCGGATACCCTTCACCGGCTCCAGCAATTCACCCATGAACTGAATATCCTTTTGGTACAGCGTACCGCTGCGATTCAACAGGTTCGGATTGGAGTTCGAGTAACCGAGATATCCGTCATTATGATAAGTCTGCGCTTTATCCGACGCTCCCTTGGCGCAGCCGCCAAGCATAATAGCCGCACCGAACAGGCCGATCCAAAGCAGCTTCCACATCCTTCGTCCTCTTCTATATCCCTTGAAAATACGCATAAAAAAACCTCCCTTATAACCATAGGATGGCTGAGGGAGGTACTTGTATTCTGCCAAATAAAGGCTGAATGTTCGCAATAAATTAAATGCCGTATTTCTTCTTGAAACGGTCGACGCGGCCGCCGGCATCCAGGAACTTCTGCTTACCCGTGAAGAATGGGTGACATGCGGAGCAAACCTCAACACGAAGGGTCGATTTGATCGAACCTGTCTCGAACGTATTGCCGCAAGCGCAAGTTGCTGTAACGACGTGGTATGTCGGATGAATACCTTGTTTCATCTCGTTCACCTCTTTCTGCCCTGAGCCACATGCGGACCCAGAGTTAAAATGACACATAAACGAATTATAGCACGGTAGGCAGCTTGGCGCAATGCCTCACAGCCTCCATATCGCGATTGGAGCAAATTGCTATCTGGCTGCAATCGGACGGCGCATCAAGATCGGCGGAACATGCGTATACGACCCGATCACGACATCAGGAAGCTCCTGACGGTAGATTTCAAGCATTTGCTTCATCCCATATATTTCGCCTTGCGCCTTCGGAATAAGTTCCAGATAGCTCTCCGGATCGATATTCAGATTGCGCATCTGAATGAGCTTCAACCCTGTCCGTTTGGCGAAGCCAATCATCGCTTCAATCTCTTCTTCCCGATCCGTAACACCCGGGAAGATCAGATAGTTGATCGAGGTGTACACACCTTGGTCTGTAGCGTACTTAAGCGAACGCTCCACGTTCTGCAGCGTATACGCACGCGGCTTATAATAAGCATTGTAATGCTCGTCAATAGCACTAATCGTGCTGACCCTCATCAGGTCAAGCCCGGCGTCCACGATTGCTCTCATGAAGTCGGTCAACCCGGCATTCGTATTAATATTGATATAGCCAAGCGAAGTTTGGGCTCTTACCCGCTTCATCGCTTCCACAATGATCTTCATTTGTGTAGACGGCTCGCCTTCGCAGCCTTGGCCGAAGCTGATGATCGACTCAGGCTCCTTCAACTGCTCCAGCATAATCTCCACCACTTCATCTACAGTCGGCTTGAAATTCATGCGCGTCTGCGGGGCAACGAAGCCGCTGTCATCCGGTTGCTCTGAAATACAGCCGAAGCAGCCGGCATTGCAGGAATAGGATACGGGTACTGCTCCTTCCCATCTGCTCAGGAACGTATTGGAGGCCGTTAGACATTCGTATCCCAGTGCACAGTGGGACAGATGCTTGTACAGCCGATTGTCTGGATACTTCTGAAGCAGCCTCTCGACTTGTACACTCAACTCTTGCCGGTCGCAATTAAGCGGGTCCCAACGTTCAGGATCATCGGATTGCTCCGCCGTTACGAAGAACTGCCCGTCCTTCCAGACGACGGCTGTATAGCCGAATAGAGGCAGCTTCTCCTTCTTGTCCGACTTGACGTATCCAGGCAGACATAGCCGAGTGAACCCTTGAGGCAGCAGGGCGCCAACGGCCTGTGCGCCGCCAGGCAGCGCCTGCATTTGACCGGATTCGGGATCAAGCCCGATCGGTCTGGTGAACGGAAGGCTAACAAGCGTCGCTCCTTCCGGCAGCGGAATAAGCTCTTCCTCCAGCAGTTCTACGATCATATCGCCGCTACGGCCAAGTCCGAAATAGTCAGGATGGTCGAACACATTGCCGTGTTCGTCCGCATATACGAGATTCATGATGTGCTCCTTTCCCCGGACCTTAAGAAGTGTGCGTCGTTCTGGCTACAGGCCTGCGGCTTGCGGATGAAGCCGAGTTGCTCTTCATCGAAGGACGTTCATGCTTCGGAGGATCAGCCGATGTATCCAGCGACATAAGGAATTGCTCGTTATTCTCCGAATCCTTCAGCTTCTTGAGGAAATTATCGACAAAGTCCGGTGTATCGGTCAAGCTTCTGCGAATCGCCCATACTTTGTCCAGCACTTCCTTGCTAAGCAGCAGCTCTTCGCGGCGCGTTCCCGATCTGCGCATATCCAGCGCAGGGAAGATGCGGCGTTCGGCCAGCTTCCGGTCCAGATGAAGCTCCATGTTGCCTGTACCTTTAAACTCTTCATAAATAATGTCGTCCATACGCGAGCCCGTCTCGATCAACGCCGTTGCCAGAATCGTCAAGCTGCCGCCCTCTTCTACATTACGGGCAGAGCCGAAGAAACGCTTCGGACGATGGAAAGCAGCCGGATCGATACCGCCGCTAAGCGTGCGTCCCGACGGCGGGATTACCAAGTTATACGCTCTAGCCAGACGGGTAATGCTGTCCAGCAGAATAACGACGTCCTTCTTATGCTCTACCAATCGAAGGGCGCGCTCCAGCACCAGCTCCGCTACCTTAATATGATTCTCCGGCAGCTCGTCGAATGTCGACGATACAACCTCGCCTTTTACGGAACGCTGCATATCCGTCACTTCCTCTGGACGCTCGTCAATAAGCAGCACAAACAGCTCGATATCTGGATGATTCTCCGATATGCTGTTGGCAATTTCCTTCAGCAAGAGAGTTTTGCCTGCTTTCGGCGGTGCAACGATCAGACCCCTCTGACCAAGTCCAACAGGTGCGAGTAAGTCCATCATGCGGGTGGATAGCTTCGACTGTGAGGTTTCGAGCACTAGTTGCTTCTCGGGATATAGAGGAGTAAGGGCAGGAAAATGAAGTCGTTCAGATGCTGTATCGGGATTCTCCCCATTAACGGCATTGACTTGAAGCAAACCGAAATAACGTTCGTTTTCTTTTGGCGGCCGGCACTTGCCGGATACGAGATCGCCGTTCCTCAGATCAAATCTGCGGATCTGGGAGGCCGAGATATAAATGTCTTCTTTGCTTGGCAGATAGTTGATCGGACGCAGAAAGCCGAAGCCTTCCTGCAAAATATCAAGTACGCCTTCCATAAACATAAGTCCGCTCTTCTCGGCTTGCGCCCGGAGAATAGCGAAGATAAGCTCTTTCTTTTTGAGCTGACCATAATAGGCGATCTGATATTGTTTCGCCAGCTTGTACAGTTCCGTCAGCTTCATTCCTTCCAGATCCGCGATCTGTAGATCCGACATATTCTCACCACTTTATTCAAATTATATAGAGTATGACTGATTACTCATCTTTTCCATTGTATGGCAATTCTATTCCGCATGGGCACACGGAGTCCCTTAGGACTCCGTCTCGCGCCATACTTCCGCACCTAGTCTGGTCAAGTTCTCAACGAGATGATCATATCCGCGATCAATGTACTCCACGTTCGTAATTTCCGTAACGCCATCTTCTACCGTCAAGGCGGCTACCACAAGCGCAGCTCCCGCTCTTAAGTCCGCAGCTTTCACCTTAGCGGCGTTCAGCTTCGTGCCCTCGATAATCGCAGAGCGGCCTTCTAGACGAATGTTCGCGCCCATACGAGTAAGCTCCGGTACATGCTTGAACCGTGTTCCGTATACATAATCAGACAGAATGCTGACACCCTTGGCTTGGGTCAACAATGTCGTCATCGGGGATTGCAGGTCCGTGGCGAACCCCGGATAGATTAATGCCTTCACATCAATCGCCGTATATTCAGGCGCTCCGACAATACGGATTGCCTCATCCATCTCTTCCACTTGCACGCCCATCTCTTCCAGCTTGGCGGTCAGTGCCTCCAAGTGCTTTGGAATAACATTATCGATAAGAACATCGCCGCGTGTTGCCGCAGCCATAATCATATAAGTGCCTGCCTGGATTCGATCGGGAATAATGGAGTGACGGCAGCCGTGAAGACGATCGACCCCTTCGATACGGATCGTTTCGGTTCCGGCACCTTTAATGGTGGCGCCCATGGCGTTCAGGAGAGTAGCTACATCTATAATTTCAGGCTCTTTCGCCGCGTTTTCAATAATTGTATGGCCTTTGGCCCTTGAGGCCGCCAGCATAATATTAATCGTCGCGCCTACACTTGCGACGTCCAGATAAATCTTTGCGCCCCGCAATTCCTTGGCAGCAATTCGGATTGAACCATGTTCATTCGTTACGGTCGCGCCTAGTGCTTCAAATCCTTTAATGTGCTGATCAATAGGCCGTGGCTCAAAGTTGCAGCCGCCCGGAAGTCCGATCGTCGCTTCACCAAAACGCCCCAGTAACGCGCCCATCATATAATAGGAGGCTCTGAGCAGCTTTACCTTGCCATTAGGCATCGGCTTCGAGATCAGCTGCGAGGGATCGATTCGCATCGTATCGCCATCACGCTTCACGACAGCGCCCAGCTCTTGCAATATTTCACTATAGACCGCCACATCGCTAATAAGCGGCAAATTATCGAGTACCACTTCTGATTCTGCCAGAATCGCTGCCGGCACAAGAGCAACTGCACTGTTCTTGGCCCCGCTGATCTGGACTGTTCCGCGCAGCGGACGCCCGCCGCGGATCATGAGTTTCTCCATCAAATCAATAATCCTCCTGTTAGTTGGAAGATAACAAAGGAAAAACCGCCGAAGCTAGCGGCCGTGAAGCCGCTAGCCCTGTTCAGGCGGTTTGTCCTCCCTTGTTCCTGTTGCTTAAGCTTGATTGTTGCTTCCGAACAAACGGATTTTTTCTTGAATAACAGCCTTCATCGCTGCGCGTGCAGGCGTCAAGTATTTACGAGGATCGATTACATCAGCTTTAGCGCTTAGCACTTCGCGGATCGCGTTCGTGCAAGCTACTTGGTTCTCCGTATTCACGTTGATTTTACCAACGCCAGCTGCGATCGACAGGCGAATGGCTTCGTCTGGAACGCCCGATCCGCCGTGAAGCACCACTGGCACCGGAATAGCGCTAGCTACTTTTTGAATAATATCGTAATGGATTTTTGGCTCGCCTGAGTACATGCCATGAGCCGTACCAACAGCAATAGCCAGACAGTCTACGCCAGTCTCTTCGTAGAAGCGGATTGCTTCCTCTGGTTTAGCCAATGTAGCATCAGCTTCATCAACGCTCAGATCATCCTCAACGCCGCCGATTGTTCCGAGCTCGCCTTCTACGGATACGCCCATAGCGCGTGCTGCTTTCACAACTTCCTTCGTCAATTGAATGTTCTCTTCCAGGCCGTAGTGGGAGCCGTCGAACATAACGGACGAGAAACCTGCGCGGATACACTTCATCGCAACTTCAAAGCTGCTACCGTGGTCAAGGTGAAGCGCGATTGGCAGACCGGATTTTTTAGCAGCCGCTTCAGCCATTGCTACGGTAAATTCGATACCCATATATTTAAGAGCGCCTTCGCTGACCCCGTAAATAAATGGCGAATTCTCTTCCATTGCAGCCTCGACAGTCGCTTGCGCGAACTCCAGGTTGTTCATGTTGAATTGACCTACTGCGAATTTGTTTGCTTTTGCTTGTGGCAAAAACTCATTCATAGACACGAGTGGCATAGTTCTGTTTCCTCCTATAGTTAGCTTTCTGCTTTCTGTCTCAAGCCCGTTCCGACTTGTCATTCTGAGCTATTATATCATATTGCGGCTCCAAATAGTAAAGCTTGTTTTATAAGGCCGCAAAAGGATACGCCTCCTATAAGCACCTGCTGATTTTCATAGTAAAAAGAGAGCGCTCTCTTCTGCTTGCGAAAAGCAAAAACGGTACCGACGCTTTTCCAGCATCGGTACCGTTCTATATCCATTATGATCCAACCGCGAAACGGCCTGAAGAGTTGCCTCCCTGCAGCTGACGATTCACTTCCATTCGCATCTCGTCGATGTCGAACGGCTTCGTGAAGTGCATCAGCGCCCCAAGATCGGTCGCTTCCTTAATCATATCAAGCTCACCATATGCGGTCATCATGATGACTTTAATCGAAGGGTCAATGGCCTTGATATGCTTCAGAATCTCCAGTCCGTCCATGCCAGGAATCTTCATATCCAATAAAACCAAATCCGGCGCTTCCAGCTTCACAATCTCCAGGGCGATTTTACCATTAGCCGCTTGAAACGTGTGATAGCCCTCGCTGCTGAATACTTCCAGTAGCAGCACGCGGATTCCGTTCTGATCGTCAACAATAAGTACCTTCTTCTTATCCAAGCTTCATCTACCCCCCAAGACTAAACTCCATATAAAAAATTGAATCCAACGAAAATCCTCATTTTTTATATATTCGTGAAGCTAAGGGATTTTCCTTCTAATCCATACAAAAACTTACTGGCTTTGATAGGAAATGCGACATCAGCTTATAAAGCACTTATAAATCATCATGCATTAGCGTTCGGAATAGCCCAGGGAGGCGCGTACAAATCCTTGGAACAACGGCTGCGGACGGTTTGGTCTGGACGTAAATTCCGGATGGAATTGAACGGCAAGGAACCAAGGATGGTCGGCAAGCTCCACCATCTCAACCAGGCGTCCGTCAGGCGACGTGCCGGAGATACGCAGACCTGCGGCCTCGATTGCTTCTCTATACTCATTATTGAATTCATACCGATGGCGGTGACGCTCGTATACAAGCTCATCGGAATATTCACGTGCAGCAATCGTCTCAGACGCGATTTTGCAAGGGTACAATCCCAGACGCATCGTTCCGCCCAGATCCTCGATGTCCTTCTGATCCGGAAGCAGATCGATAACCGGGTAAGGCGTAGCAGAGTTGATCTCCGAGCTGTTGGCATTCGCAAGACCAACAACATTACGCGCATACTCAATCACCGCAACTTGCATGCCAAGGCAGATGCCGAAGAACGGTACGCCTTGCTCACGCGCATAGCGGATCGCGCTGATCTTGCCCTCAATGCCGCGGTCGCCGAAGCCCCCTGGCACGAGAATGCCGTGAACGCCCTGCAGGCTGTCCGCCACGTTGGCGTCTGTAAGCAGCTCCGCGTCCACCCAGCGGATCTTGATCTCGGAATCAAGCGCAATGCCTGCATGTCCGAGCGACTCCACGATACTAAGGTAAGCATCATGAAGAGCTACGTATTTGCCGACAATGGCAATTTCAGTCTTCTTATGCAGCGATTTGACACGAGCAACCATGCTTTCCCATTCCTGCATATCTGGTTGATCTGTCGTCAGCTTCAGATGATTGACCACGATCTCATCAAGACCTTGCTCTCTGAGCATGAGCGGCACTTCATACAGCGTGGAAGCATCGCGGCATTCCACAACAGCATTAGCGTCGATATCGCAGAAAAGGCCGATCTTGCGCTTCATGTCCTCAGCGAGCGGATACTCCGTACGGCATACGATGACATTCGGCTGAATACCGATGCTGCGCAGTTCTTTTACACTATGTTGCGTCGGCTTTGTCTTCACTTCGCCTGCCGCTTTAATGTAAGGGATAAGCGTTACGTGAATATACATCACATTGTCGCGGCCGATATCGCTCTTGATCTGGCGAATCGCCTCCAAAAATGGCAAGCTCTCGATATCGCCTACCGTACCGCCGATCTCGGTAATGACAACGTCGGAACCCGCTTCGCGGCCAGCGCGGAAGACACGGTCCTTAATTTCATTCGTGATGTGAGGGATAACTTGCACCGTACCGCCAAGATAATCGCCGCGGCGCTCTTTCGTAATGACATTGGAGTAGATTTTGCCGGTCGTCACATTGCTGTTCTTCGATAGGTTGATGTCGATAAAGCGTTCATAGTGACCAAGATCAAGGTCGGTCTCCGCTCCGTCATCGGTTACGAATACTTCGCCATGCTGATAAGGGCTCATCGTTCCCGGGTCCACGTTAATATACGGATCGAACTTTTGAATCGTAACTTTCAGACCTCTGTTCTTCAGCAATCTGCCGAGAGAAGCCGCTGTAATTCCCTTGCCCAAGGATGAGACTACGCCGCCGGTTACAAATATATATTTGGTCACTGTGATGATACCCTCCATGCTCCTATGTTAATTTCAGTTTGCCCTTACAGAGGTGGTTTAAAAAGCGATTTAATGAAGGCTTGTCTTTTTAAACCGTACGCTTTCAGGTCAAAACCTTGCTTCTTCAACTGTCCCTTCAAACAAAAAAAGTGACACCCGTAGCACCGGGGGCACTTTTCTCATCTGCATATCAAATGCGTTATTTGTTAACCTAATCTTAAAGCCCATGCAATAGTTTACTCTGCCGCTACAGGGCATGTCAAGCAAAACTAGCTTCCATCTCGGACTAACGATCTTCCCCGGCTTCCTCTTCGTCGAACGAGTCCTCTTCTTCCTCTTCCTCGGCGTCCAGTTCCTCGTCTTCAACCTCTTCATCCAGGTCTTCGTCTTCGATTTCGACATCCTCGTCGACTTCCGCTTCCTCTTCCGATTCATCGAAGTCTTCGCTGTCTTCATCGTAGGCATCGTAATCCTCGTCTTCCGCAGCATAACTGTCTTCTTCGTCGGCGAACGGATCTTCATCTTCCAGATCGTCATCATCATTGATGATGCGGGTACGCTTCGCATTACCGACTGGATCCTCGGAACGCTCAACCGGATACCAGCGCTTCAGTCCCCACATGTTGCTGCCTACGCAAGCGAATCGTCCGTCGATGTTAATCTCCGTATACACCTGCGCGATGAACTGATTGATGCCTTCCTCGGAAAGACCACGTATCTTAGCAATCTCCATCATAAGATCGCGATAATAATAAGGCGTATTCGCCGCTTTCAGAACCTCGAACGCCAGGTCGACCATCGGCATCTCTTTTATGCGCTCGGGATCAAGCTTCAATGTATAGTTGCTTCCGCTCATATCGACACATCCTCTCTTGCCAAAAATTATGTACACATTCATTAGTCGCTTACACGCTAGTCACAGTATAGTAAAACCTATTTCATGCAAAAAATCAAGCAGGCTTCCATCTGGCCCCCGGCACAGCAAAAAGCGAAGGAGCGACCCTTCGCTTTGACTGTATCCATCCGACAAGCCGCGAGCGGAATTATCGGAAATGCAAGAGCATGGTGAGCTCTTCATTTATTCTATGTCTTTTGGCGAAAATTGACACGGTATTCGACCTATTTCTTGAAAAAAAGGCAAGTTGCTCATGCGGCGGAAGATGCGAATTCATAAGATGATGAAGCATCGTCCTTCGGGAGGGGAAGCCAAAATTGGATACCGCCGCATTATTACGCTGGTTACAGCAAGTGACAATGAACAGCCAATCCGCCACTACCAAAAGAATTATCCGGTTCCAGAATGGCAGCGAGTACCGGCGCTTCCTTCATAAGCTGTCCGAAGCAGCTTCAACGGCCGCGAATCTGAAAGCGATCATACCTCTGCCCTTCATTCGTGCCATCTCCTGTAAGCTGCCGTTCGATGCCAGACTTCAGGAATCCTTCTCTGGACGCGTCTGGATGGAGAAAGACTGCAAAATAAGCGTGAGTCCATCGGGTCAAAAAGCGCTTGCGATTGAAAACGGCATTCCCTGGGGCATCCAGCAAATCCGGGCTCCGCAGGCTTGGGGCATTACGACCGGCCATCGGGTCAAGGTTGGTGTCATTGATACCGGCGTCGACTTCGGACATCCCGATCTCCACCATTCCCTGCTTCGAGGCATTAACCTGCTGAATCGGAGCAAGATGCCTTATGACGATAACGGACACGGCACGCATATCGCAGGCACGATAGCGGCTGCCAATCAAATGCAAGGCATGATCGGTGTAGCGCCCAGAGCGCTGATCGCACCCGTGAAAGCCTTCGATCATAACGGAAGCGCCTTTGTCTCCGACATTATCCTCGGCATCGAATGGTGCGTACGCAACGGAATGAATGTCATTAATATGAGCTTCGGTATGAAGACTCGAAGCAAGGCTTTGCTCGGCGCCGTGACGAATGCCTACAATTCTGGCGTCATCATCGTTGCTTCCTCCGGCAATGACGGAAAGCTCCGGTCGGTGGATTACCCGGCGCGCTATCCGCAAACAATCTCCGTGGGAGCGACGAACCGGCATCGGCGTATTGCGCCGTTCAGCAACCGTGGCACTTATATCGACATCTACGCGCCCGGCGACAAAATTACGTCAGCCTGGCTGAGAGGCAAATACAATGAGATGAGCGGCACTTCGATGGCCACCTCTCATGTCAGCGGCGCGATCGCCCTTCTGCTGTCGCTGCGTCCCGGACTGTCTCCCGGAGAGATCAAATCGATTATGAAACGATCTATGCAGCCTCTCAAAAACAGCAAAGCCCGCCGAAATATCGGCGAGCTGGATGTCATACGCATGCTGCAAGCCGCGGAGCGGAAATAGCTCTGCGGCTTGTGTTTTATCCTTGTTTGTATTACATACGCTCTGGCGCGGATACGCCGACCAGGCGGAGCACATTCGCAAGAGCAACGCGAATAGCGCCCAGCAATGCAAGTCTGGCTGCCGTCTGCTCCGCGTCTTCGGTAATGACGCGCTCCGCACGATAATAGCTGTGCAATTCCGAAGCCAGCTCATACACATAACGAATCAGGCGATGCGGGGCGTATTGAGCCGCCGCTTCCGCGATTTCTTGCGGCAATTCCCCGATTTTACGAATCAGGTCCAATTCCGCTTCCGTGTTCAACTTGCCGTAATTCACACTGCCGGCATCCGGAATAGCGATACCCTGCTCTTCCGCTTGTCTGAATATGCTGCAGATTCTGGCATGCGCATATTGCACATAGAAGACCGGATTCTCGTTCGATGTAGAGATCGCCAGATCCATATCGAAGTCCAGATGCGAATCCATGCTTCTCATAGAGAAGAAGTAGCGGATCGCGTCCACGCCAACCTCGTCCATCAGGTCTTCCATAGTCACGGCTTTGCCGGTCCGCTTCGACATCTTCATCTTCTCGCCGTTCTGGAACAGGCTGACCATCTGGGCGATCAATACGGTCAGCTTCTCCGGATCGTTGCCGAGCGCCGCCATGGCAGCCTTCACGCGCGGAATGTAGCCATGATGGTCCGCTCCCCAGATGTTGATCATCCGGTCGTAGCCTCTTGCGAACTTATCGCGATGGTAAGCAATGTCCGGCGTCAGGTAGGTGTACGAACCGTCGTTTTTCACAAGCACGCGGTTTTTGTCGTCGCCGAATGGCATCGTCGACAGCCATGTTGCGCCCTCTTCCTCGTAGACGTGTCCGGATGCCTTCAGTGCTTCCAGACCTTGCTCGACCTGACCACTCTCATAGAGTGAAGTCTCGCTGTACCAGACATCGAAGCCAACGCGGAAGCGGCCTAGATCGCGCTTGATCTTATCCAGCTCCTTCTCTAGTCCGAAGGTACGGAAGTACGAGAAGCGCTCTTTGTCGGACAATTGAAGCAGCTTGTCGCCTTCTTGCTCCGCAAGCCCTTTGGCAAAAACGATAATATCTTCCCCGTAGTAGCCGTCCTCCGGCATCTCCGCCTCTTGGCCGAGCGCTTGACGGTAACGCGCCTCCAGCGACAACGCCAGATTCTCAACCTGTTTGCCGGCGTCGTTAATATAATATTCCCGTGTAACCTCGTAACCCGCGAAGTCTAGTACATTGCATAGAGAATCGCCAACTGCCGCACCGCGCGCATGGCCCAGATGCAGGCTGCCCGTCGGATTGGCGCTGACGAACTCTACTTGCACTCGCGAGCCTTGACCGGCTGACACGCGGCCGTAATCTTCTCCTGCCTTTAGCGCATCCGCAATGATAGGATACAGATAGCTTTTGTCCATACGGAAGTTAATGAAGCCCGGTCCTGCAATCTCTGCCGATTGAATGGAAGCGCCTTTCTGGTCGAGATGCTCAATAATCGCCTCCGCAATCTGACGCGGATTCTTCTTCGCCAGTTTTGTCAGCTGCATGGCTGCATTCGTCGCCAGATCGCCGTGGGTTTTGTCCTTCGGCACTTCAAGAACGAAGACGGGAAGCTCCTCTCTCGCCGCCAGCCCAGCAGCTACCGCCGCATCCGCTATAGCCGATTTCACTTGCTCATACATTTTGTCCAGTACATTCGCACTCATGATTCATGATCCTCCTGTATATGGAGACGGATATGAAACCGTCCCGATAGTTGCTCGCTTACAAATAAATCATACCGCCACTCCAAGATAAACGGCGGCGCAGTCGGCAATAACGCGCCTGGCTGATCTTGCTTTGCCTTCGCTTGCAGCGTCAGCGACTTCGTACGTGTCTCCAGCTCGAATACCGTTACGGCTGAACGGTACTTTCCAATCCGGCTTTGGCCGGATACGAACAGCTGATCCGACTGCACCGCACCGCTTCGCTTGAGCGACAGCTCACCAGGCGTATACCGAATGAGCGCCCGCGTCACCTCGTCCTCCGCATAGCGGATGAACAGCGACTTCTCCTTGCGGAACCATTCTCCCTTATAGCGATGCGTCGATTTCTCTCCGTCCGCCTTGCTTTCCAATATAATGATGGCCTTGCCGCTGTCGTTCATTGCCCCGCTCCCGCTATCGTTCTTTCGTATGTTACTACTATATACAGGAAGCCCTCCAATTTCAACGCCTGAATGCCCGAAAGACTAGCGTTCCACGGCAAAAGGAACGATCACCTGCCACGCATTGATCCGATCCTCCAGACTCCGCATATGCTTGGTCGGAATCGGGCTGGATGAAGGCAGCTTGAGTTTCGCAATATGCTCTAGCGCAGGATGCCCGCCAAAAGCCTTGCGGAAGGTGTCATATGCTTTGCTTCCGTTGAACGCAATCGCCCGAATGCCGGGATACCGCTCCAGCAGTCCGGGAAAATCATTGGGAGTTTCTTCTTTTATATTCGCATCCAGGCTGCCTTCCCGCTCGCAGGAGTGAATGACATCCCATACCGCTAGTCCATGCTCCCGGAGGAATGCCAGCCGGTTCTCGTAGACGGGATCGGGCGGCGGATATCCCTCCTGGCCCGGCGTGCTTACTTGGAACAAGCCATATAAAATTCGCCAAAAATAATTTTGCGGATGTCCGTAGAACTGCCCGTATTCCAGCGACTTCACGCTTGGCGCCGTACCAGCAATGAGCACGCGTGAGCGCTCATCGACAACGGGCGGAAATGAATAGATGATCGACATGAAGTCGCCTCCTTTTATCTCTCCATTATATCCTGCTGTGCGCTCCTCATGCGAAGATAGAAGCATGCTGGGTGACTCAACCATCCGTCGTGAATAGATCAAATCAATTAGCATTGAATTTATGTTGGCGATGGTTAATTTTCTCAGTTATACTAGATCGAGTATATGTAATAGAAATAAAAAATGATTCACTCCCCTTATTCTTTATTATATTTTTCAATAAACATGTCTATCAGGGATAAATCACAGGATGATGCCATATTAAGCAAGCTGCCCGCAGCTCAGGTGTATAGCAGCGGTTGTTAAGTCCCAGGACTTCAACATACATATTTTATTCACATACAGAGGAGATGGCTTCATGAAAAGGTTTTTCACTAAGAAAGTGCTGATCATGACGACGGCGCTTTCGCTAGCAGTTAGCGCGGGCTCGATCGCATATTCCGCTTCCACGCTCAAAAAAATCACCGCGTACCAGAACTATGCCATTGGCATTGAAGTTGGCGGCAAAAAAACAGATCTAAGCATGGACGGCAAAAAGCTGTACCCGATCACATTCGAAGGCCGCACCTACGTCCCGGCGCGTATCGTCGCGGACTCGCTCGGCGCCAATGTCCAATGGGACGAGAAACGTCAGACCGTCGTTATTACGCCTGAAGGACAGACACCTCCGAAGATCGATACAGGCTCTTCCAATACGACGCCTCCAAGCGGATCGGCTGCGGCTTCCAGCAACAAAGGCACGATTAAGGACCCCATTAAATTCAATACAGCATTTACATATAAAGAGCTTGTTAACTACAAGCCGGATGAATACGACACCAGCTCCGCTGATTTCACGGTAACCGTCAAGAAGGCTGTATCCATTACACGCGACCAGATCGTTGACTATGGCTTCCAGCGTCCGGAAGAAGACCCAGACCTGGAATACAAGCTGGTCACCCTTCATGTGAAAGTCAAAAATGCGACGATGAAAAGCAGCGGAAAGAGCAGCAGCATCGGCTACATGTACCTCTCCAGCTTCAGGCCTTATATCTGGGGGGCACAAACAGCGGATGGCGCTTACGTCATCGGCGGCACAGACTACGGCTTCGACGGTTCGATGAGCGTGGCGGTCACTGAAGCACTGCCAGACTTCCCGAAGGTGACACCTTCGACCAAAGGCAGCTCATTCGAAGTGACAGGGAACGTCATTCTTCCTGTTATTAAAGGTCAAGAAAATTACCTGGTCATTAACAAAAGCGACTCTACGTTAGAGAACAATGATCGTAAAATCTACTTCAAGCTTCAATAAATAGGGGCATGTGGGTGCAATACCCGCAAGGCTCTAAATAGACCAAAAAGAACGAAGCAGCGACATTACGCTGCTTCGTTCTTTGGGTTAGCCGCATCGCTGCAGCCCTTCGCCTTACTTCACCAAATCCTCAACGAATTTCGGAAGGATGAAAGCCGCTTTGTGCAAGCGAGGCGTGTAATATTTGGTATCCAGCTCCGGAATGGACGACTCGTCCACTTGAAGCGGATCATACTTTTTGCTGCCCATTGTGAATGTCCATAGACCGGACGGGTAAGTCGGAATGTTCGCGCCGTATACGCGTACGATCGGGAATACTTCCTTCACATCGCGGTTTACGCTTTGGATCAGATCGGCTTTGAACCATGGGTTGTCCGTCTGTGCGACGAAGATGCCGTCTTCCTTCAGCGCCTCGTAGATGCCTTGGTAGAAGCCGCGCGTGAACAGGTTCGCCGCCGGGCCTACTGGCTCTGTGGAGTCTACCATGATGACGTCATACGTGTTCTTATGATCATGGATATGCATGAAGCCGTCATTGACAAGCACTTCTACGCGCGGGTTGTCCAGCTCGCCTGCGATTGTCGGCAGGTATTTCTTCGAGTACTCGATGACTTTGCCGTCAATATCGACCAGAACGGCTTTTTTCACCTTCGGATGCTTCATGACTTCACGGATGACGCCGCCGTCGCCGCCGCCTACAACAAGCACGTTCTCAGGGTTAGGATGCGTGAAGAGAACCGGATGTGCCACCATCTCATGGTAGACGAATTCATCCTTGACCGTGGTCATAACCATGCCGTCGAGTACGAGCATTGTGCCGAACTCTTCCGTCTCGATCATATCCAATTGTTGAAATTCCGTTTGTTCATGTACATAGCTTTTAGTTATCTTCGCCGTAATGCCGAAGTTTTCAGTTTGTTTCTCGGTGTACCACAATTCCATGAGATTGATCCCTTCTTTCCGTCAATGTTTCATCCTGTATTATAGTGTTTTAAGCCAAAAAAGCAACCTTTTCACCCGTCCTGCACAAAAAATTCATGAAATCCTCAGTCATCCGCTTACTGACGCATGGTTTGACACTCTTTTCGCCCGATTAAGCCCGAACAAAAGCACTACTGCCGCCAAGGTAAATATAGCGCAAGCCAGGTACACATTGCGGTAGCCGAAAGCGTCTGCGATGAGTCCGAACAGCAGAAAGCCCAGCATGTTGCCTACCTTGCTCGAATTGGAATACAGGTTCGTTGCGGTCCCTGGCATCTCCGGCAAAAAATCCTGGAAATAAGTGATTGCGATACCCGACGTGATCGAGATGTATGCCGCGCTCAAAATTTGCACCGAGAAGATATGCCAAGTTGAATTGGCGAAGAACAACAGGCAGAAATAGACAAGAGCCAGTAGCGCACCAAGACGTATAAGCCGATCGCTCTTCATTCTCGTCGCCATATAGCCGAAGCCCAGCATGAACGGAATTTCGAAGATCGGCGGAATGCTGAAGATGATACCGATGTCTTCCTTGCCTCCGCCTAGCACCTTTGTCACGAATTGCGCCATATTCATGGAGCTGAGCGTAGTCGCCGCCGAGATAAACGTAAAGGCGACCAGGTTGATGAAGATGGTCGGCTGGAACACGATTTTTTTGAGCGGAATATTGGCCTGCTCCGACTTCGCTCCGGCGGCATCCTTACGGCGATGCAAGAACAGCAGCGCAACGATCGCTACGACCGCATTACAGGTAGCCGCGACGACGAACAGCCCTGTAAAGCCCATAAATAGAAGGACATAAGAGGCAATGGCAGGACCGACCGTCCAGGACAGGGCAAAGATCGTCCTTAACATGTTCATGTACAGCGGCACCTGCTTGGCGGGCACATCGGACCTTGTCAGCGCTTCTCTTCCGATCGCGAATACTTGGGCGAACGTCGAGGACGCAATCCCGAGGAATACCGAAGAAAAAATAAGCAGCACATAATAGTCGCGCGAATAGGCAAAGCCCAGATAACCAATGATGCCGGCCACCGAGCAGAGTATCAGAATGAACTTACGGTCCGGCACGCGGTCGGACAGCTTTGCGATTCCAGTGCTAAGCACAATACCGCATAACGACGAGACCAGCATGAAAATGCCGAAAGTCGTATTGCTCATTCCCACTTCGTCGATGCCGAACAAGGAATTGAAGGGCAAAACGAAAGCATGGGATATGCCCATAAAAATGTTGATGACCATAATAATCGGGAATCCTTGAATTCCCCATGCTGTCTTGGCATGCTGTTTAGTTGACGCAATAAAGTTACTCATCCTACCATCCCCGTATTTTTCTATATCTATAGGAACAGCCAGCCTTTGTTCACCGTTAGTCAAAAGGCAAGTGACGGCCTGCTGCCGTCGGTACGGTGAGGCTGGCCGCAGTATTTCTTTCTCTCCCCTATTCTAAGCTTCATTGCCGATCAGACCGTTATTCTCAACATACTCGCATAAAGCCTGCCAGAGTTCAAGATAATAATGTGTTTATAGCCATTTTGAACCAAACAATTATTCGACATCTATTGATAAGTGAATAGCCGATTCCGCATTTTTCCATACTAAAGAATAGATCAGCAACACGCGGAAGGGAGTCGGCAGCATGAACAAATGGATACCCCCGTTCTTCAGACGAAAAAGCAGGGTCAAACGCCGCTTGGCCTTTCCTCATATCTCCGAGCGGTTTCTTCCATATATCCTGAAGCTGCGGAAGTGGCTTCGGCGTTCGGCCATGGCTCTGGCAGTCATCGCCGTCCTCATGGCGGGACTCTATCTGTATCTGCGCTCGCAGGCGCTGCCCGTCTCGAAGATCAGCCAGACCTCTCAGATGATTGACATACAGGGCCACATCATTGATACCTTCCATGCGGGGGAGAATCGACGCTCCGTCTCCTTGTCCGATATTCATCACTATGTAGTGGATGCAACGCTTGCGATTGAGGACCGGAGATTCTACGATCACTCCGGCTTTGATCTGAAGGGCATGGCCCGCGCCGTCGTCGTGAACGTACAGAGTATGTCGGCGAAGCAAGGAGCCAGTACGCTAACCCAGCAGCTCGCGCGCAATCTCTATCTCAGTCATGAACGAACCTGGCAGCGTAAGCTCAAGGAAGCGATGTATACCGCCCAGCTTGAGATGAATTATAGCAAAGACGATATTCTCGGCATGTACCTGAATCAAATTTATTACGGGCACGGCTCGTATGGGATCGAAGCGGCAGCCATGATGTATTTTGACAAGCATGCCTCCGAGCTGTCGCTGGCCGAAAGCGCCATGCTGGCGGGCATACCGAAGGGCCCCAAATATTATTCTCCCTATTTGAATATGAAGAATGCCAAGGACCGGCAATATATTATCCTTGAAGCCATGAAGGAAGGCGGCTCTATTACGGAAGAGCAGGCTCAGACAGCTTACGCGGAGATACTGAAGTTTCAACCGCTAGGAGCGGACCAGCAGGAGGGCTTCGCTCCGTATTTCCGAGACTACATTCGCTATCTGGCAGTAGAGCAGATTGGCATCGATTCCTCTCTTCTGAATGAAGGCGGCATTACCATCTATACGACGCTTGATCAGGAAGCACAGGCGGCAGCGGAAGAGTCCATTAAGCAGATCATGCCGGCAAGCTCAGAGCAACAAGCAGCGCTGGTCGCCATCGATCCCCGTACTGGCTATATTAAGGCGATGGTCGGCGGCAGGGATTACGCGAAAAACCAATACAACCGCGTGTTCGCCAGTACGCGCCAGCCAGGCTCCGCCTTCAAGCCGTTCCTATACATGTCGGCGCTGCAAAGCGGCTTCATGTCACCGGTTACGCGCTTCAAGAGCGAACCGACCGTATTCAGCTATGATGAAGGCCGCAAGTCGTATGAACCGCATAATTATGGTGACAAGTATGCGGAGGATTACATCGACATGCGCACCGCCATCAGCGGCTCCGACAATATCTATGCGGTCAATACGATTATGACGGTTGGCGCAGACAAGGTAATTGAGACTGCACGTAAGCTCGGCATTCGCAGCCGTATGCAGCCTGTTCCCTCGCTCGCGCTGGGGACGTTCCCCGCCAGCCCGTTCGAGATGGCCTCTGCGTATGGCATCTTCGCCAATGCGGGGCTTCGAGTAGAGCCGGTCGCCATCCTTCGCATTGAGGACCGGAAGGGTAACGTATTATATGAAGCGAAGCCTGCGGAGGAGCAGGTCATTACGGCTGCAGAAGCCTATGTCATGACGAGCCTGCTCGAGAGTGTCTTCGACGATGGCGGCACGGCGCACCGGGTAGCCGCAACGATCAAACGCCCCATTGCCGGCAAGACAGGCACCACGGCCACAGATGCATGGCTCGTAGGCTATACGCCTGAGCTGGCGGCTGCTGTCTGGGTTGGCTATGACAAGGACCGCAAGCTGACGGTCGCCGAGGCGCACCGGGCGGCGCCGATTTTTGCGCGGTTTATCGAAGGCACGTTATCCGCCGTGCCTCCGAAGTACTTCCGCGTACCTGAGGGCGTCGTGAATGTTCTCATTGATCCTGTATCCGGCAAGCTTGCGGCAGCGACTTGTCCGAATCGTCGGCTGGAGTCGTTCCTGGCCGGTACGGAGCCGACAGAGGTATGCGGCTCTCCAGTGGATGCTGGCAATGGCGGAGACCATGGAGAGGGCCAAGGCGGCACCAGCAACGGCAAGCCGCAAAAGCAACGCTCGTGGTGGAACGATCTGAAGCGGTGGTGGACGGATTAAGCAAAATACTCGCGATTCCGCCGATTGTCTGGGTATTCTAATGAAGAAAGGTCTGCCTTCGCGCAGACCTTTTTCCATAGTTGCAACCTGTATCGAGGGGATTAAAACCGTCTAGGACACATCATTCCTGATCCATACCGAGGTTCTAATTAGTCGATTTGGGTTAACCTATATACAAACGCTAAAGCCGCAGGAGCTACCGCTTATGATTTCTTTACACCCCGCAGCTCAATCTTAAGACCATATTCAGCATAAACACAGCTTGGGAAGCCTTTATCTCAACAAATGCTTTGAATATCTCCATATTGCTCTCTCATGCTTTTGCTTTCACCGTTTCACACATATTTTTTGTCCAATTTATGTGCAAAAAGTGAATTTTCTTTGAACAAACGACATAATATGTGGTATAGTATGGTTAAGAAAGCACTTTCATTCTCAAATTAGGAGTGTTTGATATGACTACAAAAACGGCAACGATCAGCCAGCTTGGCCCAACGAAATCCGACGTGAAGCGTCTCGTCAATGTGATGACTGCGATAGCTTGGGGTGTTCTCGGCATCGGCTTCCTCTTATGCCTCATTAACTTAAGTCATTTCAGCGATAAAAATATCGGTCTCATGGTCGGAATCGGATTCCTCGTAGGCAGTGTTCACATTTATGTCATTGGTACGGCTATTGGTCTCGTTCATGCGAGATTGAACAGCAACAAGGACACGAACTCTTCCAGATCTTCCGACACGGATCATTAATAATTAATATTCCTTAATCCAAGTGACTGTCCCAAAGTGGATTCGTTCACTTAAATGAGGTTCTCTTGATCAAAACAGTTGCAAAAATCAGTAATGGCGGTGCTTGGGGGGTTCTTCCCGGCATCGCCATTTTATGTTTTCAGACTTCATAGGCGCATAATGACTGCATTCGCATCCGGCTTCTCTCGACGAATATTACCGAGCAACAGGATTGGATCGAGTACGGATGCTCCTTCTTCGAGGTTCTCCGGATTCTGTCTTCACGCCGTATTCGGCGGCTGCCATGCTAGCACAAAAAAGAAGCTATCCCGATAATGGATAGCTCCTCGACATCGTATTTAAACGATATATTCATCCGAAGGAAACAAAGGAGAGCGGACAAACTTCCCTTCCTCCGAACGAGAATACGCGATTCTCTCTTCGATGGGCCGGCCTTCGATAAAATGCTGTTGCACAATCTCCTTCACATCATCCGTCGATACGCCTTGGTACCATACGCCTTCCGGGTATACCACCATACTCCCGGCATCTGCACAGCGACTCAGGCACTTCACTTCTGACAGCTTAATCCTATGCGCCATTCCCGTTTCTTTAAGCTCTTCTCGAAACGCCGCAATCACTTCAGGCGCATTGCCTTTTCTCACACAGCAAATACCGTCGCATATAAAAACATGCTTCTCCAGCGAATCCATCATCCGGTTAGCCAGCTTCCGCTTTTTTAAGCGTTCCTCTGTAGACATAGGCTTGTACGTTTCCTGCTCCGCGCTCATTGCAATCCCTTCTTTCGTTCAAATTTTGCAAAATACTATATCGAATCAACCTGTCCGCTGTTCTTCTCAGCAATTCCAATCGGCTCTACGATCAACTGTCCTTGATGCCCCGACTTCAGTTCCGCCTCGACACCGAACACTTCATTCAGCATATCCTTTGTAATGACATGGGATGGCTCGCCTGCAGAGTGAAGACGGCCGTTATGAACGACGATGACCTCGTCAGAATATTTTGCGGCCTGGTTAATATCATGCAAGATCATGACGACCGTCAGCCCGTGCTCTCGATTCAGTTGCTTCACTAACTCCAACATTTCAAGTTGATGGCAAATATCCAGAAAAGTTGTCGGCTCATCCAGCAGAAGCAGCTTCGAGCTTTGTGCCAACGCCATGGCAAGCCATGCTCGCTGCCCTTCGCCGCCGGATAAATCCTGCAATTTCTTGTCCTGCATGAAAGTGAGTCGGGTCTGCTTAAGAGCCCAGTCTACCTTCTCATTATCCGCTGAGGCATCCGCACTCCAGAACTTGCGGTGAGGGAATCGGCCATGCTCTACCAGTTCCCTAATGCTCAAATCGCCAGGCGCCTGAGGCTTCTGATGCAGCAAAGCCATCCTTTTTGCTACCTCAAGAGCCTTCATGGAGAATACATTCTTCCCCTCCAGCTCTATCGTTCCGCTGCTGGGCTTCAGGTTTCTCGAAAGTGCTTTTATCAATGTGCTTTTGCCTGAGCCGTTCGGTCCCAAAATGGTGTATATTTTCCCTTGCTCAATAGAAAGAGACATCTGGTGTATGATCGTTCGATTGCCGTATTTCAGATGTATATTAAGTGCCTGCAATGCCAGCATAGCTAACCTCCCCTCTTAAGCAGATATAAGAAGAACGGGGCACCTATCGCAGCCATCACAATGCCTACCGGAAGCTCTACTGGTGCAAAAATCGTTCTTGCCATCATATCACTCAGCGTCACCACTCCCGCTCCCAATAAAGCAGATGCTGGAATAAGCAATCGGTAGTTGTTGCCGATCATCAGCCTTGCAGCATGAGGAACAACTAAGCCAACGAAGCCAAGCAACCCTACGATGCTGACAGCGCTTGCCGCAAGCAGAGATGCTAATGCCGTCAAAAGCAGCCGATTTCCTTCGACATTCAATCCAAGCGATCTGGCATTGTTGTCACTTAAGAGCAGCAAGTTGAGACGATTCGTACTCATCAAAGCCAGAATAAGGCCTATGAACGTATACGGGGCAATGATCTTGAGCTGGGGCCAGCTGCTTGTACCCAGTCCGCCTACGATAAATTGCATAGCGCCATGCACCCGGTCAGAATAGAACACCAGCAGGCCGGATACACCCGCGCCAAGCATTGATGCAACAGCCACCCCTGCCAATATGATTCGGGTAGTTTGAATTCCATTCTTCCACGACAAAACATACACGAGAATAGCTGCCAGCATGGCGCCGACGAAGGCACCTGGCGTCAACAGCCATTGCGACTGCGGGAACAAAATCAGAATGGTGATCGCGACAAATCCTGCTCCCGCATTTACCCCGATAATTTGCGGGTCAGCGAGCGGGTTCTTCATAATTCCTTGTAGAATAGCTCCAGCAAGCGCAAGGTTAATCCCAACTGCCGCGCCAACAAGCGCTCGCGGGAGACGAATATTCATTAGAATGCTATAATGCTCGGTCTGTTCGCCAAGAAACAGAATTCTCCCCATCTCCGCCAATGGGATAGATACAGCTCCCCTTGCCACGCCTATCGATAGGCTGGCCAGGGAGAATAGTGCAAAAGCCACCAGAATCAAGATACTGTGCGGCTTCAAGCCCCATATCATTTTGAATCCGGCTTCCTGCTGGGGGAATTTATTCCGCATGTCCATATACTTCCGGGTATACGACCTTGCCGATATACTCTACTGCATCCGCATAGTCTACGCCGGGGTTAGTGAGGAAATATTGTTGGGGAAGGAAGCGAACTTGCCCTTCATTTACAGCCCGAAGCGAACTCCAAGCCGGATGACTCTCCATATCCTGTTTCATGCGCGGTTCAATATCCTCTTTGCTGCCTCGGGTGGAGATGAGAATGAGATCGGGGTCAAATTCCATTATTTTTTCAAGGCTAAAAGGTGTCTTGTCCGGACGTCCCTCCATCGCAACCAAGTTAGCCCCAAGGTTATCGACACCCAGCAGCTTGGCAGCTCCTCCCGCAATGGAGTTATCGCGTTCCAGAGTTACTTCTCTTGTCGAGACTTGAATAATGACCACCCTCGGACTATTAGCCGGTACATTGCTTTGAAGATGGGTGATCTTCTGTTCCATTCCTTTCAGCACAGCTTCACTTTTGCTTTCATCATCCGACAGCTTGCTAAAAAATTGAAGCTTGGATTTCACATCCTCATAAGTCGTCATATTAAGAACAACAATCGGAATGTTGTTCGCCTCCAGCTGTTCAACCATGGAATCATGAAGCCTGACTCCTCCAATGACCAAATCCGGCTTAAGGCTTACGACCTTCTCCAAGTTCACTTGGGCGTTAAATCCGACTTCCGTTACATCCTCAGCTCCAGCGGGAATGTCACCCAGGAAGCTTTGGAATGACACACGGCCCACCGCTTGCCCCCCTGTCTCATACAGCATCGAAGTAAATGTTGGAGTCAAGGTCACAATTCGCTCAGGCTTGCTCTTCAAGACTACTTCTCTGCCCAGGTCGTCCGTTATTCTCAAATATTCTAATGAAGCATTCTCATTATCAGCTACGCCGGCCGTTTCGTAAGCGTTTTCAGGCGAAGCCTTACTGCTTTCAACAACTTGGTTATGATTACTAGTACATGCCGTAGCAACGGATAACATAAGACTAGCGGACATCACCGATATTACAATTTTTCTCATTTTTGATTCAATCCTCTCAAAAATTCTATCTAATAAGTAATATAACTTATCAAAATCCCATCTACATGACTCAATAGAGCCATATAAGGGTTAATATTTTGAAGAAAGTAAAATAAAGCCTTCACAAGACGATAACTTCGACTGGAGAGTTGCTCTTGCTCTGGATGAACGAATATGACAACACCAAAAAGTCAAACCAACCCACTAATAGCTGAAAGCTGGTTCGACTTTATTGTTAAGGCACTCCTCAAAGGAATAGTTTGGCTTCTCCATTCAATGGCTTTCATGATCGGGACGTTACCTTGTCCGAATTCGCCCTGAAATCCCCTATAAACGCATGGGGATAGACCACGTAAATTTCCTAGAAATGCCTGTTTACTGGGCTATTTTCAACCATATGTCTAACTCGTGAATAATATATGGCGGAAAAAAGTCGAATTGTTTACGTAATTGTTAACCCTACAGTCACAGCGTTTCGAATCTGCTATGTTAGTCGTAAGCTATTTTTAAGAGTTTGCGGACTGAGCAAGACGACTGTGACTATTCCAGCATGTGCTCTGGTTCACAAACCTTAACGCATGCTTTCAAAGCCAAGGCGTATATGCTGCACACGCCTAGGCATAAGCTTTGCTTCACAAACCTATGCGGATTCTTCCGTAGCTAGGTTTGTTCACAAGCCAATTGCATCTGGCTTTATGCTTCACAAACCTAAGCGGATGCTTCCGTAGCTAGGTTTGTTCACAAGCCAATTGCTTGGCTTTATGCTTCACAAACCTAAGCGGATGCTTTCGAAGCTAGGTTTGTTCACAAGCCAGCATTTCATTGCTTGGCTTATGCTTCACAAACCTTTAAGGAGTTGGAACCAAGATGAGACGTAATTATCGAATGCTGGCAGTGGGGCTCTTCCTTGCAATGGTCTTCCTGCTCTCAGGCTGCAGCGAGCAATACATCGTGCTCGATCCGAAAGGGCCGATCGGGCAATCTCAGAAGGACTTGATTATCATATCAACCGTTCTGTGTGCAGTCATCATTATCCCAGTGCTTATCATGACGGCTATAATCGTATGGCGCTACCGCGACCGCCCAGGCAGCAAAGCGAAATACAAGCCGAACTGGGAACACAATACGAAGCTGGAAGTGACATGGTGGAGCATTCCGATCGTGATCATCATTATCCTTGCGGCCGTAACCATCAACTATACTTACAAGTTGGAGCCGTCCCGCGCGATCGAATCTGAGAAGGCGCCGATTACGATACAAGTAACCTCAATGGATTGGAAGTGGCTGTTCAAATATCCGGATGAGGATATCGCGACAGTCAACTATGTGAAGTTCCCAGAAGACAGGCCTGTCCGCTTCCAGCTGACATCCGATACGGCGATGAATTCCTTCTGGATTCCGCAGCTTGGCGGCCAGCTCTACTCCATGTCCGGCATGGCGATGACATTGTACCTGCAAGCTGACGAGCAAGGAAGCTACTACGGCTCGGGCGCTAACTTCAACGGCAAGGATTTTGCCCAAATGACCTTCAAAGCCGATGCTGTATCGCAAGAGGAGTACGATGCATGGATTCAAGAAGTGAAGAAAGACGCTCCTGCCCTGACCCTGGATGGCTATAAGGAATTGCAGAAGCCAGGCCGCTCTGATGTGCAGCAGTTCTCTAGCTTCCCTGAAGGACTGTTCGAGCAAATCGTAACGCAATATGTCGAAGAAGGCAGCAGCGGCGCGCACTCGCATCATGGCGTCAGCTCGGACGCTTCGAAGAATGAAGCAAGCAGCAAGAACAACGATAGCGAGACCGAAACGGCCGACGCATCAGATCAACACAACGGACATGCGGGCCATTAACGTACCGTTATCGAAAGGAGAACTAGCTCATGTGGGATAAGATCAAAGATTTTTCATCCGAGTTTTTCGTGACGGGCGATCCCCTCATTCTCGGAGCCCAGGTATCGATTGCAATTACCATGGTAGCCATCGTATTCATCCTCACGTATTTCAAGAAATGGCGCTGGCTATGGACGGAGTGGCTAACCTCTGTCGATCATAAAAAAATCGGCATTATGTATATCATCGCATCTATTCTGATGTTGTTCCGCGGCGGGGTTGACGCCCTGCTCATGCGGATGCAGCTGGCTGTCCCGCAGGTGGAATTCCTGAATGCGGAGCACTATAACGCGATATTCACGACGCATGGCGTTATCATGATTCTGTTCATGGCCATGCCGCTTATGTTCGGTTTGTTCAACATTGTCGTTCCGCTCCAGATCGGCGCGCGCGACGTGGCATTCCCGTTCTTGAACTCCTTAAGCTTCTGGATGTTCTTCTTCGGGGCTATGCTGTTCAACATGTCATTCGTTATCGGCGGCTCGCCGGATGCGGGCTGGCTCGCCTATCCGCCTCTGTCAGGGCTGTCAGGCAGTCCGGGCGTCGGGCAGGACTTCTATATATGGGGCATACAGATATCAGGTATGGGCTCCTTGGCAACAGGCATTAACTTTATCGTTACGATCCTGAAGATGCGCGCGCCAGGCATGAAGCTGATGAAAATGCCGATGTTCACCTGGTCCGTTCTGTCTTCCTGTACAACGATTATTTTCGCATTCCCAATCTTGACGGTTACCCTGTTCCTGCTGTTCATTGACCGTTACCTGGGTGCGCACTTCTTCACCCTCGACGGCGGCGGGAACCCGATGATGTATATTAACCTCATCTGGATGTGGGGTCACCCGGAAGTGTATATCGTTATTTTGCCGGCATTCGGTATCTTCTCCGAGATCGTCTCGGCATTCTCGAAGAAAAAGCTGTTCGGTTACAAATCGATGGTATTCGCACTAATGTCCATCAGCTTCTTCTCCTTCTTTACTTGGGCGCATCACTTCTTCACGATGGGCTCCGGCGCGAATGTCAATGCATTCTTCGCCATCACAACCATGTTGATCGCGATACCGACCGGTGTCAAAGTGTTCAACTGGCTGTTCACGATGTATCGAGGCAAGCTAAGCTTCCCGACACCGATGATGTGGACGATCGCCTTTATCCCATGTTTCGTCATTGGGGGGATGACCGGGGTGCTTCTATCGGTAGCGCCTGCGGACTTCCAGTTCCACAACAGTTATTTCTTGATCGCTCACTTCCACCAAGTGCTCATCGGCGGCGTCGTATTCGGTTACTTCGCAGGCCTGTACTACTGGTGGCCAAAAATGTTCGGCTTCAAGCTTCATGAAGGCCTGGGCAAATGGGCATTCTGGTTCTGGAATATTGGCTTCTATGTTTGTTTCATGCCGCAATATGCGCTTGGCCTGATGGGTATGACTCGCCGCTTCAACGAATACAACTTCGATATGGGCTGGCAGCCGCTCAACATCGTTTCGACGGTAGGCGGATTCCTGATGGGTATCGCGTTCTTGTTCCAAGTATGGCAAATTGCGCATAGCATCAAGTTCTACAAGAAAGAGAAAACCGGAGATACTTGGGATGGCCGCACACTGGAATGGTCGATTCCATCGCCTGCTCCAATGTACAACTTCGCTCGTACTCCTGTCGTTACAGAACAAGACGACTGGTGGGAGAAGAAGCAGCGCCGCCTAAGAGGCGAAGCCGATCCTCCAGAGGTTGTGCAAGCAGAGCAAGCTCCGCTCGAACCGATTCATATGCCGCGCAACTCCGGCGTACCGTTCGTCATGTCTGCTTTCTGGTTCACTGCCGGCTTTGGCTTTGTCTGGGATTGGAAATGGATGATTGTACTTGGACTCGGCGGCGTCATCGTAAGTATGCTGGTTCGATCCTTTACCTATAATACGGATTACTATATCCCGGTCGAAGAAGTTGAGCGGACCGAAGCCGCTGCAAGGGGGGCTCACTAATGGCAGAAGCAATAAAAAACAAGGGGCACCTCGCCCATGCCGGCCACGGAAGCCACGGCGGCGACCACGGTCATGACCATCATGACCAGGAAGAGATGAAGACATTTGGCTTCTGGCTCTTCCTCATTACGGACGTTATTCTATTCGGCACACTATTCGCCACTTATGTCGTCCTGCGGAACAACTTCGCAGGCGGCCCGCTTGGCAGCGAGCTGATCGAGATGCCGGGCATCATCGCATCGACGTTCATCTTGCTAACAAGCAGCTTCACCAGCGGCATCGCGCTGCTGGAGATGAACAAAGGCAACAAAAAAGGGTTGATCACTTGGCTGATCATTACCGCATTGCTTGGCGCTTCCTTTATCTATCTGGAAGTAAACGAATTTATCCACCTCGTGCATGAAGGCGCGAATATCGGTACAAGCGCATATTGGTCCGCATTCTTCACCCTGGTAGGCACGCACGGTCTTCACGTAACGGTCGGCCTCGTATGGATGACGGCACTTATTATTCAGATCAGACGGCGCGGCATTACGCCGGTCACGAAGCGCAAGGTCAATATCGTCAGCTTGTACTGGCATTTCCTTGACGTCGTATGGATCTTTGTCTTCACAATCGTGTATCTGATGGGGGTGATGTAGGATGGCGAACCATAACGCTCACACAGGGCATGGCGATCACGGCGGCCATGAAGGCGGCCACGGCTCCATGAAGTCATATGTCATCGGCTTCCTGCTCTCGATCGTGCTGACGATCATCCCGCTCGTCGCCGTCATGAACGGCATGTTCAGCAAGCAAGCGACGACGGTGCTAATCCTCGTCATGGCGATTCTGCAATTCGCAGTCCAACTCTTGTTCTTCATGCATATCCGTGACGAGAAGAAACCTCGTTACAACCTGATCTCCCTGATCTTCGGCCTGGTTATCATGCTGACGATCGTTGCGGGTTCGATCTGGATCATGACGTACAATGCGGTAGCAACCTAGACATCATGTCATTCTATAGAAAGAGGCAGCTGATCATTCTGATCAGCTGCCTCTTTTTTCGTATGTTCGTCTAACGTACGATAATGAATTGATCCACGTTCAATCGTTTTCCAGATGTGCCGCCGGCTACGATTTTAAACCTGACGCTGCCGCTCTCGTTCACGCTCACGGTCTGCTCCGCAAGTGCCGAGCTGCTTACATATGGTCCTCCCGCATCCGTCCAAGTGACGCCGCCATTGACGGATTTTTGCAGCTTCCATGTCGCCCCGGTGTCCGAGCCGAAATTGGCATGCTGCACCTTCACGCTCTTTACGCCGCCCGCTATGTCGAAGTTCATGGCGATTGATCCCGCTGCGCGCAGCCTCGCCGACTTGGCTCCTGCCTTCCTGTCCGTTGTCAGGTCGCCAATCAGCGCATTGTCGAACGTCCAGCTTCCGCTGTCCAGCGTAATCGTGCCTGCCGCATAAGCTCCCTTGACGCCATTCTCGAATGTCTCCAGCAGCACCTCGGCAGGCAGCGGCACAATCTGGAATTGATCGAAATTCAGCCGTTTGCCCGAGACGCCGCTGACGACGATCTTGAAGCGGACGCTGCCGCTTTCATTGACGGCAATCGTTTGCTCCGCAAGCGAAGAACCGCTGGCGTATAGTCCGCCGATATCGCTCCATGTTGCTCCGCCGTTAAGCGATTTTTGCAGCTTCCACGTTGCCCCGCTATCCGATCCGAAATGCGCGTGCTGTACCTTGACGCTCTGGACGCCAGTCACGTCAGCATTCATGTAGATGGAGCCCTCCGCACGAACGCGAGCCGCCTTGCTTCCAACCTTCTTGTCTGTTGTCATATCGCCGATAAGAGCGTTGTCGAACGTCCAGGAGCCGCTGTCCAGCGAGACCGTCCCCGTCGTGTATGCTCCCTTCACTCCGCTTTCGAACGTTTCAACGCCGTCGTCAGGGGGATTGGGAGGATCAACGTCCGAGTATCCGTACGACCCCGACTTGAATGTAGACGGGTCCCACCACTTATAGCCTGCTGCGGGCGGTGACCACGGCTCGAATTGCGGCTCCGTCGAGGTTTGCGGATTCTCCATGGGAAGCAGTACCGTGGCGCTGTCCAGCGTAATGCCAGACACCTGTGTCAAATCCGTATAGCTCTCCGGCGTAGCCAGCCAGTTGATGATATTGGTCAGCAACAAGGCATTATCCATTTCATACCACCCGTCATAGGTGGTCTTCGTCCCGCCAGTCTCTTCACGCTTATATTTAGGCGTAATATCCTCTACTGGAGACGAATCTCCGATAAGCGCTACTTTGCCAAGCCCCTTCTTGGCGATTGCCGCATACGGGCCTTCTGCGATTCCTCCGCCATTATAGACGCCTTGATCGACGGCGTTCGGCCAAGCTGCGCTGGTCGTCTGCATATAGACGATGCCCTTGGCCTTATGGGGATCGGTAATCGCAATAGTGGAGCCCGCATGCATCGTCACCGTACCTACTCCTGCCGTAATGCCAAAGGCTTGCGCCGGGGGTACGATGGTGCCGGAGTTCACGTTGCCTAGCGCATTATACCGGATGCGCATGCCGAATTCAACCGACAGCCAATCCGCGCTCGCAACATCCTGCATCGCTGCAGAAGCGGCCTCCTCCGCACTCATGCCTGCCTTCGGATTGGCCCAGGCTCCCCGGCGGTATCCGTTGAAAACTTCAGAGGAATCCCACCGATTCTTATTGCGGTCTGCATTATAATGATCCGCTATGAAGAAGATGCTGCCGCCATCCTCTACATAGTCGGCTAACACTTGCTGTTCACTTGTCTTGAATGGAATATTGGCTTCCGGGATAACGAATACATCATACCCTGTCAGGTCGCTCTCCGTTAACGGGCTGGACTTGCGATGTTCTTTAACGTAGTAGCCTTCAGCGGCCAGCGCTGAACCAAATGCGGAGAAAGCGCCGTCTATGACCCAGTCCGCCGCTCCCGCTGTCTGTCCATGCGAATTATCAAATAAGACGGACTTTCCGTTAGGCGTGCCAACCGGTATAAGCACGGGGGCGGGATCGGACGGCCCCTCAGCACCAGCTTGTCCGATTGGCCATACGCCGATGATCAATACCGCTGACAACAATAAGGAGACGATTCTTTGATACCCATTCATTTTACGATTTCCCTCCATTCCATAATATGACCCATTCTGCAAGCTGTCTTGCCAGAACTGCCTGATCTTGTCCCTCTTCATCACCTCCATGAACTTGAATACGCCCCCATTCTATCAAAACAGCATCAGTTGGCGAGATAAGCTTTTGTAAATGATTGGATTTTTCGAGCCGTATATTTTGAACCGTATATTCCGATCCGGTTTTGTGGCCAATTTGGAATGGGGAGAAGTGCAAGTGCAACAGTGTACAGCATGACAAGTAACAATTGCTTCATAACCAATCTTTCCCTACCTTCCCTGTCTTTGTTGCCTCATAATTTGAGCTATATAAAGGGAAAGATGGTGAATCGATGTCATTTCGCATACGTGAACTACAGCTTCCTCATGATTACAAGCAACTGGCCGTGCTGCTGAGCGGCTATTGGTCAGAGCCAACCTCAGCAGAGCGTCTGGAAGAGGATGACCGCAAGCTGTATGAAGTTGGGGCAACCTGGAAGGATGAGAATGGCCTATTGGCTGGCTATGATCGCACGCGCCGCGTAGCGGTGAATGCCAACGACGATATTATAGGCTATGTATGGGCATGGCGGGCGCCCTGGACGGAGCCCGGTTATATCTACATAACGCTGGTAGTTGCACCAGAATCGCGCGAGCAAGGAATCGGGGACGCTTTGCTGCGCCATGCTTTTGATTGGGCGGAGCAGCTTGGAGCATCTGCCTTGATGTCAGAAGTGTGGGATGACCAACCGCAAGCCTTGGCCTTTGCCAAGCAAAGAAGCTTTCAGATCGAGAGGCATGCTTACCAGTCGGTTCTTCAACTGAAGGATACGTCATTGGAGCTGATGGAAGTGGAGCCGGAGGCGATTCTGGCATGCAACGGTCTGAGGCTTCTGACTTTGGCGGAGGAACCGGGAGAAGAGAGCGAACGCAAGCTCTATGAGCTGGGATGTGCGACGCTGAGGGATGTACCAAGCTTTCTTGGAGATGTGCCTGACTTTATCGAGTGGAAAAAGTGGAATCTGCAGGTAGACGGCTTTACGCCTGAGCTGGTCCTGATCGCCGCTGACGGCGACCGGTTCGTCGGCATGACCAATGTGCTTTATAATACCACTACAAACGGACTTTACCACGAATTCACAGGGGTAGACCGGGCATATCGCGGCAAGAAGGTGGCCCTTGCCCTTAAGCTGGAGACGATCCGGGCCGGCAAGCGCCGCGGGGCAGATTACGTCCGCACAGACAATGACTCCATGAACGCGCCGATCCTCACCATTAACCGCAAACTCGGGTATGTCCCGCTTCGAGGCAATTATCGCATTGTTTCCTCCATGGAGAAGGTGAAGGAAGCATTGACCGCAGGCAAATCTCGACCATCCTAAATTTCATGGCTTGTACGGTCACAAATCGTTGCGGATTGCTGTGATTGGAATCACAAACCGTTCATCAATCCTCCCCTATACTGAGATTATGCAGGCAGACGATACGGCGTTCAAGATAGCAAGCCACCTTGGCGTAACGTCTGATAATCAAAGTGTAGAGGGAGGATGTTTTATGTTAAGCGAACAAACGATTGGAATCATTAAATCTACGGTGCCGGTGCTCGAGGTCCATGGGGTTGCCATTACCAAGCGCTTCTACGGGCTTATGTTCGAAGCTCATCCCGAGCTGCTGAATATATTCAATCATGCCAATCAAAAGCAAGGCAGACAGCAGACCGCCCTCGCCAATACGGTATATGCGGCGGCTGTGCATATCGACAACCTGGCGGCCATCATTCCGGCCGTGAAGCAAATCGCCCATAAGCATCGCAGTCTCGGTGTAAAGCCGGAGCATTACCCCATTGTCGGGAAATTCTTGTTAACCGCGATTAAAGATGTGCTTGGAGATGCCGCAACAGATGAAATTCTGGGCGCATGGGGGGAAGCTTACGGAGTCATAGCCGATGCCTTCATCGGAGTCGAAGCCCAGATGTATGAGCAGTCCCACAGCCAGGCAGGCGGCTGGGAGGACTTCCGGCCGTTCCGTGTGGAGCGTAAGGTGCAGGAGAGCTCCATCATCACCTCGTTCTACCTCGTACCGGAGGACGGCCGCGATATCGCCGCTTTCCAGCCTGGACAATATGTGAGCGTCAAGCTCGATATTCCCGGTGAGAGCCACACGCATATCCGTCAATACAGTTTGTCGGATGCTCCGGGCAAGCCGTATTACCGCATCTCCGTGAAACGCGAAGGTGAACGCGACCAGCGTCCCGCAGGCATGATATCCACCTATCTGCATGAAAGGGTATCGGAGGGGGATACCTTGCATCTCTCGGCTCCTGCCGGTGATTTCGTGCTCGATACGGCAGATGAGCGTCCTGTTGTCCTTCTTAGCGGCGGAGTAGGCCTTACGCCGATGGTCAGCATGCTGAACACGCTCGCCGATCAATATCCGGAGCGTTCTGTTACCTTTATCCATGCCGCGCAAGACGGGCGGATGCATGCGCTAAGACAGCAGGTTGAAGACATTGCACAAAGCAACGCCAAGGTATCCGTGCAATATTGTTATGAGCGTCCTACCGATAGAGACCGCGAAGCGCAAGCCTATCATAAAGAAGGGCGCATTGATCTCGCTTGGCTCCAATCGGTACTCGCGGATCACCATGCAGCCTATTACTTATGCGGACCTGTACCGTTCATGCAGAGCGTCAAAGCTTCCTTGATCAAGTGGGGTGTGCCGAATGAGGATATTCACTACGAGTTCTTCGGCCCGAAAGCCGATATTGAAGCAGCCGGAGCTTAGCATCAGGCATTTCGCGCCTGTTCCCGCAGCAGTCGGTTGACCGTCTCGCGGCGCAGGCCAATCAATTGCCCGATTTCATCTTGGGTCAAAATATCGGTAATGGTCTGTGGCGCAATATACGTCTGAAACCATTGCTGCAGCTTGACCAGCTTGTCAGCGGGCGTAACCTGCGTCAGCTGGTCAATCCGCTGCTGCATCATGCGCAGCTTGCTCTGAAGCAGCAGCGCGATTTCCCTGCTTTTCGTCGCGTCGCGATTCAGCTCATCATACCATCGCTCCGGGGAAATTCGTTCAAACTCTGAGGTAACAAGTGCGACAGCCGTTCCATGATAAGGCATCGGACTGAGCAGCGAATGATGGGGGATCGTCTCCCCCGCCACTATGAGATTCACAAGAAACGGATTGCCATCCTCATGGATACGCATAATTTTGAGCATACCGCTTTTAAGATGGAACAGATCGCCGGTCTCGCCTTGTCTGAATAACGTTTCTCCTTTGTGCAGCAGCATATGAGCCTCCTTAACAAAAGCCCTTCCGAACTCTCGGAGGGCTTGTTTGTTGATATTGCATGACCGATTCCCATTCCTTGCGTGCAATTCCAACTTATCCAATAGCGATTATGTTGACGATTCGCTCGTCTCAGGGGTACAATAATGCAGGCAGAAAATCCTGCTCCAATTAATTTTCACCCTTAAAGGCGGTATTGTAATGCGACTGAAAACCTATGCGATCTGTATATATATTCTATTCATTTATTGGATTTCATCCCATATTCCCCAGATGCATTCCCTGTTCTTCCCTACGCTCGGCGCCTTCAGCCTGCTGTTTATTTCACGGCCGCTTAATCGTACGGAACTCAGGAATATTGCAACGGGAGCAATCGTGGCGTCAGCTATCGGCTCGTTGTTTGTTAATCTAAGCACGGGCATTCTCTCTCTTCTCGCAACCCTTCTCATCGTCCTTGGCCTGATGAAGAAATTGAACTGGAACGCGCCGCCGATATTGGCCGTTGCCTTAATTCCGTTCTTTACCCAGCCGCCTAACATGTGGGTCATCCCCGTATCCGTAGCTTGTACGCTGGCAGGCTTGCTCGTTATCTTGTCTGCTGCCGCTTTCGCAGAGAAGCTGACAAGCAGCAAATCGGCGGTGATCAAAGCGGATTCCGATACCGCGGCGTAGCCCCCGCTCTGTGCCCATACTGGCACAGTCTCTGATCACCTTTGCTATACTTCCGGTTAATAAGGGCGCCGCTCCACTTCGAGCCCTTCCGGTATCGTGACAATCAAGTTAGGGTTTAGCGAGTCCGAGGTCAACACACCGCTCTTCGCATCTGGCGCATTCACGAACACATACATCGAAGAGCCCACTATGTTTGTGTGAAGCAGCTCGTTCTGGTTCGACATCGGCTCCATCGAGCGATAACGAATCTGTCCGATAAGCTGCAGCTCATTCGTATCTGCTTCCTCCACAGTTACATACAAGGTAGACTGTACGACAATCGTTTTTATCCCCGCAGGCACTTCGATTTTCCCGCTTTCTACGTACGCCGTTCTGGAAGTCATATTGATCTCTCGCTGCAGCTCGCCGTAGATTCCGGACGACATGAGCAGCGCCAGCATCATACTCCCCACGCCAAGCAAACCGACAAAAAACACGCTCAGCCAATCATACCGAATAATTGTATTGGATTTTCCTGACGTTTTCAGGTAGATCAGAAGCTCCACGCCTAGCAAAATAAACACAACGGGCGCCACCCATAGCAGCAGCTCGTATGCCTCTGTATCCTGCCAGATCGATACCGCAAAGGCCGTGCCGATCAGAATGAGCGTAATGCCCATCGACAGCGAGCCGACACGCCATTCTCGTTCAGCCGGCTTTGAAGCCGAAGCCGGATAGGGCTCGGCAGGGTACGGATTGACGGGTCTATGCATATCCATCATGCGTTTCCTCCCCTGTCTTCAAAGCGCGGCGGCGGCTCGCTGGGGGACGGTGTGCCGCTGCCAAGCAAGCTGCGCCGACCGAACGCCAGCCGCAACCCGATAACGATCATGACGAATGCGATGACCGCTGTCGGCAGCATATACTTGTACTGCATATATTGCTGGTACAGTCCCGGCCAGTTCCTTAAGACAGTATCAAGCAGAATGCGGTCAATCAGGAAGTAGATGCCGAACCCGAGCAGTCCAATACCGAGCCAGCGTTGATACGGAACGATCGCAGGCAGTAGCGGCTCGTCGTTCATTTGCTGACGCCCATAGCGGGATAGCTGGGCAAGGGCATCGAAGAAGGCAAAGAACCAGAATAACGGCAGCAAGAACAAAAATAGCGAGAGGCGCAAATTGTCCATAATAAAGATTGCCAGAAGGAAGCCCGCCATCAGCTGCAGGCCTCTCTTTTGCAAGCCGAGATAGAGATGCCCCGCTCCCGGAAAGATAGCCAGTGCGATCGTAAACACCCGGTTCTTCTGACCGGAAGCAATGTGGGCTTCAACGCCTTCGAACAGCGACTTATCCTCTAGTGCCTCGCCGCGCATCTTCTGCTGTACGAGACTGGAAGCATCGAACATGCTGTAGATCCAGATGACGGGCAGCGCCAGCAGGAATACCAGCAGCGATCCTGAATTGGTGATGAAGCTTAAGAAGAGCGTAATCGCGAACAAGCCGACGAAAGAGACCAAGAATGTAATGCCTCTCTGCATCAATCCCAGATTCATATGACCGAGACCGGGGATGATGGACATCATGATCGTTTTGCTTTTCATTTGTTCCAGCTCATAATCCGGCCGCTGGGCGTAACCCGGTCCCGGTGGTACACCCTGTTGATTATACGATGCACCCGGGAAGCCAGCAGGACCATACGGAGGCGGAGGGCCTGTATGGGATGGGCCTCCCGCATACTCACCATGCGGCATATAGCCATGCGTTGCCTGCGGTGTGAACACCTTGCCCGATACAAGCGTAATGATCATATCCAGCATATTCACAAAACCGAATACGGCAGCTACGAACATTAGAAAGATCACAAACTCCTCGTTACTATAGCCTCCGCTTACGAACCAAATAAACAGCGCCAAGGCAATAGCGCCAAAAAAACCTCCCCCATACAGCAGACCGCGAATCGGCCTTCTCAGATACAGATGTCCCGCACCGGGAATAAAAGATAGAAAAAACGCAACAAGCGGGCTTTTATCCATCATATCTCATACTTCCTTTCACTCTTCATTATTTGAACCGCCAGGATTGAATGCCGTCGAGCCAGTTCCCGGCTTGATTGACCAGCCGGTCCGACCAGGAAGGCCCCGCCATCCATTCCGCTCCAACGTGTTGCGGCGGGATAGGGTTCGTGTCCCTTTCATGCAGCTGCTGCAGCGATTGAGAGAAGCTTGTGAGCGCACCCGTTGCCAATAGCATAAGAGTGATGGAAGCCGCAATCGTATAATGCGTAACGGGATGCTGCAGCCATGAGCCGCGTTCGCGCGTCGTGCGTCTATCCGCTTGCTTCCTCTCCTGTTGTTGCTTCCCAATCTGCACTGGTTTCGTATCATCTGCGGGCTCAGGAGGCTTCTTCTCCTGCGTCTCTTCTTTCATGACCATAGGCAGCCGATCAGGAACCGGCGAAGGAGCAACTTCGATGAATGGTGAATGCTCCGCTTCCCCTGCATCCGTGTGCATCAGAGCAGCCATTACCGCATCTTCCATTCTCGCCATGTCGGGCAGTCCGGCTGTCATCCACAAAGGTTCGGCAGCATCGTTCGCTTCCTCCATCATGGCCATGAACCGCCATAGGCAGCCCTCGCAAATTTCCAGCTCCGAGTCCGCACGTTCGCGCTCGCCCGGAGTCAGCTCATTGCAGATATATCGCCGCAATTGCTCATCTGTCAGATGTCCTGCTTCCATTCCATTCATTCAAAGTCCTCCTTTCGCCAATGCTGCCGCATCCAATTCCGGGCGCGGTAGAGTCTGGACTCTACACTTTTGCGCTCCAGCCCCGTCTCGGCGGCAATTTGCTCGTAGCTTTTTTCCTCTATATAAAAGGCATGTATAACTTCGCGATAACGATCCGGCAGTTCGTCAACCTTGGCGTGTATGTACCTCAGTTCCTCCGCGCGCAGCGCGATTGATTCTGCTGCAGGAACAGGCAAGGCGCTCAGCATGCCTTCCGCTTGAAACTCCGTCTGCTGCAAGTCGACGGTCTCCTGCTTCATAAGCTGCTCAGGCCGTCTAGCCTTGCTTCGCTTGAAATCGATAGCCCGGTTAACGGCTATTCGGGTAATCCAGGTCTTCAGCCCATCCATTCGGTAATTCGGGAGAGAGCGATAGATGAGCAGTAGGACTTCCTGGGTCACGTCTTCTGCATCATGCGGCGAATGCAGCACGGCGAAGACGGTCTTGTAGATGTAAGCTCCATAGGCTTGCACGAATGGTCGATATTGCTCGGGCCCGCCATCGCGTACAGCTATGAGCCATGCTTCGTCTTGAATTGCGCTCTCCTCCCTTCCCGATACAGATAGACGTTGGTTCCACATTGAAACCCTGCGCAGTGTACAAATTATTTTTAGACGAACAGATATCTGGTTCATTCTACAGTGCAGTCCCTGATAACTGCAACCACGCACGGGCAGCATTCCGCAGCCGAATCAAGCAGCCTATCCCAGATACCGACCGAAAAAATATGGACTGAGCACCCTTATCCTTGTATAATTCCCAAAAAGGAAACAGAGGAGGGCTACCATGATTACGTACCCGCAATTGAAACCAAACGCGACGATTGGCGTTACAGCGCCATCATCCGGCGTGCAAGAAGAGCTGCACTACATTCTGACCGAAGCGGTCGCCAAGATGAAGAATGAAGGATTTGCCGTCACTCTGGGAGAAACACCATGGACACAGCACAAAGCCAAGTCCTCCTCTGCTATCGAGAGAGCCTCGGAGCTGAACGCCATGATGGCCGACAAGGACATTGACATCATTATTCCGCCATGGGGCGGAGAACTGCTCATTGAGCTATTGGAGCATCTGAATTTCGCCAATTACCCTAATAAGTGGCTGCTGGGCTACTCGGATACGAGCATTCTGCTGCTCGCCGTGACACTCGCTACGGGAATCGCGACGGCGCATGGCACGAATCTGGTAGATTTGCGCGGGGAATATTGGGACGACACCACCGCTGTATGGCTCCAGGCTCTGCGCACGAAGACGGGCGAGTCGATCGTACAGCAATCCTCTCCCCTATTTCAGAAGGAGTGGAACTTTGAGACGCCTTCGCCATGTGTCTTCCACTTAACGGAGCCTACGAGCTGGAAGTCCGTCCAAGGCAGACCTGTTCATATGGCAGGACGGTTGCTGGGCGGCTGTATCGATATCATTCGCCATCTGGCGGGGACGCCGTACGGAGATGTCGCTGCGTTCCGGCAGAAGCATATCCCGGGCGAGCCGATCGTGTGGTACTTCGAGAATTGTGATTTGCGGACGACGGATCTTAAGCGGTCGCTTGCGCAGCTAAGGCTTGCCGGCTGGTTCGACCATTGCTCCGGCCTCATGTTCGGCAGAAGCGCAGCGAATGCGCCTGTAGAGGACTATGAGATCGAAGATGTGTACCGTGATCTGGCGGAAGAGCTTGGACTGCCAGTTATCTACGATATCGATTGCGGCCATGTTCCGCCTCAGATGACATTTATCAACGGAGCCTATGCAGAAATCGCTGTAGCCGAGGGCAAAGGAACGGTTACACAATACTTTAGACCTTAATGAAAGTTTTCATTAATGGAAGTCAATACAGCAGAAACAAAACGACCCGGCTCCAGTGAGCCGGGTCGTTACTTTATTGAAATAAGCGTCACTATCCGCCCAGAGCATCCTTCAGCTCAGCAGGCGTACGCTCCCACCATTCCGCGTTATGTTCAACCAGAAGCTTGCGTAGCGCAGCTTTCTCTTCATCGCCGAGGTTATCCACCATATAACGGCGCTTGAGCGCATAGTCGAGACGGTTCACATGATCGGCAAGAATCTTCCAACCGCGTCTCGCCTCCGTATCGATCAGCATCTCGCATGCTGTCGCTCCCGCATAGTACGAACCCTCCTCGTTGCGGTCGACCGCAACCCAGACAATCCAGCACTCGCGTCCGTTCGGCGTATCTTCCTTGTTAGGCGTGAACTTGATGCCCCGCTCGATCTTGCTTTTCGCATGCATCGCTCCTACATCAATATAAGCGACGCCCTGGTCGATCATTACACAAGCTACATCGCTCAGATCGATAGAGCCTGCGCCAAAGCCTTTATGTTTCTTGCTGCTCACTACGTTGAGCGACAAGGATTTCTTCTCTTTAACCTCCGGCTGAGCCGGCGTATTTTCTTGCTCCGTCATGCTTATCCCACCTTCCCATACAATAATTCCATTTTAGCTAATAATCTTGGAATTGCAAACATATACATGCTGTAGATGCTTGTCAACGGGAGGGAAACGTTCAATGACTCCACGCAATATCAAACGGATTTTATTCGGTTCGCTCGCAGTCGTCTTCCTCGTCACCTCGATGAAGTACGGCTTCGGAGAAGCATGGCTATCCCAATATACCTATGCGCTTGCCCCTGCCGCCGATGTCATGCAGCCTTCTCCTGCCCCAAATTCGGCCAAGCCGCAAGTTGTCCAGCAGCCGGACTCGGCCATGCCGCCGAAGCCGCAGCCGCTGAGCAAACGGGTAGTCGAGTACCACATTAACGTCTCGCTTCGCGACGACGGCCAACATCTGGACGGAGCGCAGGATGTCACCTGGACGAACCCTGGCAAAAAAACGGTGTCCGAGCTCTACTTCCACTTATACCCGAACGCCTTCCAATCTCCCAAGACGACGTTCATGACCGAATCTCATGGCATGCTGCGCAAGGATAAGGCGACACCGAACAGCAGAAGTCATATGAAGCTGCTGGAGCTGCAGACGCTTGAGGGCGAGAGCCTGCTTCCGCGCCTGCAATACACACAGCCTGATGATGGCAATCCAAGCGACTATACGCTTGCGAGACTGCGCCTGCCGGAGCCTGTGCCTCCCGGCAAGTCGGTTACGCTTCGCATGAGCTACGAGGTGAAGCTGCCCGAGGTATTCGCCAGAATGGGCTACTCCGGGGACTTCATCATGGCTGGCCAGTGGTTCCCGAAGCTGGCCGTATATGAAACCCAAGGCACGAGAGGACGCACCTCCGAAGGGTGGAACGTCCACCAGTATCACGGCAACTCGGAGTTTTACAGCGACTTCGGCATCTACAGCGTACGGATTCAAGTGCCAGAGACGTATACCGTCGCGGCTACAGGATTCCAGACCAAGCCGATTGTCCAGCAAGACGGCACCAAGCTATTTCAATTCTACGCGGAGGATGTGCATGACTTCGCTTGGGCCGCATCGCCGAATTTCATCTACGAGGAAGTCGCCTTCTCGGACAAGGGCATTCCGGGCGTGAGGATCAAGCTCTATCTTGATCCGGCACACGCAGAGCTGAAGGACCGTTACATGCATGCAGCCAAGTCTGCGCTAGCGAACTACTCCAGATGGTACGGCACCTATCCGTACAATACCCTGTCTGTTGTCGTGCCGCCGAAAGGAGCTGCCGGTGCTGGCGGCATGGAGTACCCGACGCTCGTTACCGCTTTTGCAGCCGAGAACAGCGATCCCGGCTACGAACTGGAGCGCACCGTCGTGCATGAGATCGGCCATCAATTCTGGTATGGCATGGTCGCCTCCAACGAATTCGAGGAAGCATGGCTGGATGAGGGCTTTACCTCCTATGCCGAGGACAAAGTGATGGAAGCAGCCTACGGCATTACGCCTAACCTGCGTCTTGAAGCAAGCTTTATGACCCATCCCGCTCCGCTCAGGCAGCCGTCTTGGGCTTATGGCAGCCATCTTCAATATGCCGAAAACGTGTACATGCGTGCCAAGCTGGTTCTGGTGGATATCGAGAACAAAGTCGGCGAGAAGATGATGAACCGTATCATGCGTACCTACTTCCAGAAGTACAAGTTCAAGCACCCGGCTACGGCAGACTTCCAGCGTGTCGTGGAGCAAGTGACGAAGGCTGATTGGACCGAGTATTTCAACCAATTTGTCTACAGCAACCGAATGGCCGACTTCTCTGTGGATGCCATCGAGGTCAAGCCGATTGAGCGCGAGGAAGGCCAACTGTATGAATCCACTGTGCTCATCAGGAAAAACGGCGGTACGACGGGACCGATCCCGATCCTGTTCAAGTTCACGGACGGATCGACTATCGTAAAGGAATGGGCGGGAGACGAGTCTCATATTCAATATACCGAAGTGACAATCGCGCCTCTGGAATGGGTCTCCGTCGACCCTGATCATACCAACGTGCTGGACAACAAGCTGATCAACAACTTTATGCTGGCCGAGCTTCCAGGAGAGACACGCACGAGATGGAACGTTGGCGTATCCAAGTTCATTCAAGGCGTATTGGGCGCGTTCGGCTGGTAGCAGCCCCCCTGCCCATCGGTACGTATTCGCTTTTCAAGGAGAGATTGAGATGAAACAAAACATGTTGCAAGGCTGGCGGCTGGCATTCCGGCATTTGAACCTGGTCATCCTGCTATTCCTATACCAGCTGCTATGGGGCTTCCTCGTCTACCGCACAATTGACGATACGGTATCTCCGCTGCTCAGGCGCTTTCCCGCCTCTGCCCCGACCGAGCAGGCCGTGCAGTCATTCCTTGCGGAGGCCCAGTTCCAGCTATTCAAGACCGACCTGATCACACCATATCTCTGGCTGCTTGGCGGATTGTTCCTAGCCCGTATGCTGCTGACGCCGCTTTTCAATGCCGGACTGTTATACTCCCTTCACCATCAGTACGATCGCGGAGAGGGAACGCGCATTCTAGAAGGCATCCGCAAGACGTGGAAGCCGATTATGCTGCTGTACTGGATTAGCTCCGCCCTCATGCTGGCTCCAGCATGGTGGTTTCTGCCGAAGTGGATTGACGCGTTGAGACATGGGCTTTCGCCGGCATTTCTGTCTGCTGTCATGCCGGGAGCCGCAGTATGGCTTCTCTGGATCGCACTCGTTCATCTGCTGTTCCTCTCCATGCAGTTCGGAGCGGTGTCCGGCGAAGGCGTGTTCCCTGCATTATGGCGTTCCGTAAGGCGCTTCCTTCCATATGCCGCAATCTCGCTGCTCATGTGGGGCATCGTTGCGCTGTTGGGTCTTGCGATTACAAGTATGTCGATGATCTGGGCAGGACTGTTCGCCCTCATCGTGCACCAAGGTTATCCCCTTGTCCAAACGCTGCTTCGGGTATGGACCATCGCTTCGCAGTACAATTGCTTGAAAGCCGATAACTCGCCTTGAACGAAAAGAAGCTGTTTCCCTTGTAGGCCGTATGCCTATTGGAAAGCAGCTTCTTTGATTCTGATGCGTTATGCGTTATGCGTTATGCGTTATGCGTTATGCGTTATGCGTTATGCGTTATGCGTTATGCGTTATGCGTTATGCGTTATGCGTTATGCGTTATGCGTTATGCGTTATGCCGCAATGGTTGCTTTCATCTGCCTGGTCTTGCGAATCCGGATTGACATGAGGGACGCAAACAAGCAGAGGAATCCGGCAATAACAAAAGGAACCGTATAGCTCCCCATTGCTTCCCGCACCACACCTGCTCCGTAGGCGGCAAGCGCCGCTCCAAGCTGATGGGCAACGAGAATCCAGCCGAATACCATCCCCGCCTTCTCCTTGCCGAATGCGTCGGACGCAAGCTTGGCCGTAGGCGGCACCGTTGCAATCCAGTCCAGACCATAGAAGACCGAGAAGATCAGCAGCTGCGTATAGCCCGTACCCAGCGCGTAGGGCAAGAAGATCAGCGACAGTCCTCTTAACCCGTAATACCAGAAGAGCAGCCAGCGGCTGTCGAAACGGTCGGTCAGCCATCCAGAGAGTGTCGTGCCGATCAGATCGAACAAGCCCATCAGTGACAGCAGTCCAGCAGCGATTACAATGGAGATACCAAAGTCACCGCAAGCGGGAATGAGATGCGTCCCGATCAGACCATTTGTGGAAAATCCGCATAAGAAGAAGGTTCCGGCCAGCAGCCAGAAGGTCCCGCTTTTTGCAGCTGTTCCGAGTGCCTTAATCGGTGTAGTGAACAAATTGCCGGTGAACGGAACCGGCTCCTCCACCTGATCCTCACCAAGCGCCGGTTTCCCAACATCGGAAGGGTGATTTTTCATGCCCAATACCACTAGCGGAACAAGCAGCAGCAAGGCGCCTGCAACCAGATAGATCGAGAAGCGCCAGCCCAGCGCATCCGTTGCTTGCGCAAGCAGCGGCAGGAACAACAGCTGTCCGGTCGCTGCGCTGGCTGTCAGCAAGCCGATGACCAGTCCCTTATGCTTGACGAACCAGCGATTCGCTACCGTCACGCCAAGCACATTGGCAAGCGACCCGGTACCTAGCCCTACAAGCACGCCCCATAACCCAATATAATGCCACACCTCTGTCATCATTGGGGTAATCAGAATACTTGCGACTAGCATGCCTATCGAAATGACCATGATTTTTTTGATGCCGAATCTTAACATGAAGGCAGCCGCGAACGGCCCCATTAAGCCATAAAGCAATATACGAATCGAAGCTGCCGCGGATACCGCTCCCCGGTCCCAACCAAACTCATCCTCCAGAGACAGCATAAGCACGCTCGGCAATGAATTGATTGCAGCCGATACGAGCAGCGTTAAAAAGACGATACCTACTACTATCCAGCCGTAATATAAACGCGTTGCGCTTTGACCTCTTCCCATCCCCATTTTCCATCCTATCTCTCTGTTTGAGATTGTTTTTGATTACTCAACAATGATTGCTTGATTGTTATTGTAACTGAATTAGTTACATTAATGGTCACAAAAAACTAACCTCCCGCCAAAACTACTATCCACAAAATTATCGCGTCTGCGCGTTCTCCATAATGTCTTGATAGACCGCCTCCAGCGAGGTTGCCGCAAGCTCATTGCGGAATGCCAGCTCAGCCCGGTCATAATACATTCTTAAGGTCGGTTTTATGCCTCTGCCCACCGGGCAATTATCGTTCGGCTCACTATGATGCAGCTCCTGAAGCGGCCCTCCGTTCACGGCATCGTATACATCCAGAAGCGTGATGTCTCCGGCCACCTTCGCCAGCTTCCATCCGCCATTGACGCTGCCTCGGCGAACCTGAACCAAACCCGCTTTGTTCAACGCAGACAAGATGCGTCTGATGAATACGGGATTTGTATTTACACTCCGCGCGATGACCTCGGATGAAATATAAGTATCCTTCCGGTCTTGCTCATACCGAATACGGGATAGAATATGCAGAGCAATCGTAGACTGACTATTGGTACTCATACTCTCCCTCCTTAATAGAACCATCATAGTTACATTTGAAGCGGCTGTCAATCAATATTAGAGGGATAGCTTGTCGATGATCCGATGCCTATCCACCACTGTCTTTCATCAAGTGCTGCGTCTGCCTTGCATCTCACGATTGGATGGACAATCCTGCGCCTCTGCGGTTAAGCAGCATCTTCACCCCTTCATGATCACCCTTAAATTTGGATCACGCCTGCATAATATAACAAAACCAGCAGGACCAGCACCGGGGCTACAAACCGCAGCATGAACAGCCAGATTCGGAACCATATCGGCGATAATCGTGCTTCCTCAGCCGCCCCTTTCCAGACATACCCGGCAAATATCGTAATAACCAGTCCACTAATGGGCAGTACCACATTGGAGCATATAAAGTCGACCCAATCGAACAAAGCTCTCCCGCCAAACGAAAGCCAAGGGCCCTCGCCCAGCGACAGCGCGGACGGAACGCCCGCAAGGAAGCAAAACAGTCCCACGATGGCGACAGAGACAGGACGGCTCCATCCGAAGGTCTCTCTTGCAAAAGCGACCGGAACTTCCAGCACGGATACCGCCGAGGTAATCGCTGCGAATGCTAGAAGGACAAAAAACAATCCGCCGAACACCGCGCCGAGCGGCATTGCGGAGAAAGCAGCGGGCAGCGCAATAAATACAAGACCCGCTCCCTGAGTCGGTTCAATGCCAAATACAAAGATGGTCGGGAAGATAATCAGCCCGGCCAACAACGCATACAAGACATTCCCTACACCTACTGCAAGGGTTGCCGTGCCGAGCGACTGTTTTTTTTGGACATAAGCGCCGTACGTAACCATCGTCCCCATTCCCAGCGACATCGAGAAAAAGGCTTGCCCAAGTGCTACTAGCGCCGACTCCGCCGTTAGCTTGCTGAAATCCGGCTTCAGGAAAAAGGATATCCCCTCTCCCGCTCCCTCCAGCGACAGCGCCTGAACGGCCAACAGCAGCAGCAAAACAACCAGCGACGGAATCAGCACTTTATTGAATCGTTCAATGCCCTCAGACACGCCGCGTATCAGGACCAATGCCGTCACCAGCATCACAACCAGCTGCCAGCCGATCGGCAGCCAGCTATTCATGAACCGCCCGAAGAGACCCGCATAATCTTGGGTGGAGAATAGCTCTCCTGTAAAGCTCAGCACCGCATAATGGAGCGTCCATCCCGCCACGATGCCGTAGAAGGACATGATGAAGAAGGAGCCTGCCACGGATAAAAAGCCGAGCGCCCCCCAAGCCTTTCTGCCGCTTAGCTTGCTTAGGGAGGATGAGGCATTCCCGCGTCCGCCCCGGCCTACCGCGAGCTCGGCGAGCAGAATAGGCAAACCCACAAGCAACAGACAAACCATAAACAGCAGGAAAAACGCAGCTCCTCCGTATTGGCCCGTTACATAAGGAAACTTCCACATGTTGCCCAGTCCTACCGCACTGCCCACAGCCGACATAATAAAGCCTGTTGAGGAAAACCGGTCGGCACGCTGTTCGTTTTGAGCCATAAAAAAATACCACCCATCGCCAAAAGTTTCGGTAATGGGTAGTATGACCAACTTGACGCTTAAGCCTCCAATTTTCGCAGGCGCAAATAATCGCCCACCATAGCCAGCCTCCACGGTACAATCATGCCGAACGCAAGCAGGTAGAAGATCGCCCCGGTCTGCGGGATCGACATATACTGCTCCACGACGCTATGCAGCATAAGCCGGGTCAGGAAGAGGACCAGCATAATAGCAATGAATGCTTTGGAGCGGCGAACGAAGATGTCGGAGTCCACTTTTTCCATGCTGGTGGTCACGATGAGCGGGAAAGAAAAGATCAACAGTCCCGTTCCGAATGCGGACAATCCCCACAGCCACGGAATATGGGTAACGGGTACTGCGAACATGATGAATCCCGTCGCCATACCGAGAGGCGGGATGACGATCTTCTTCAGCGTCGTCGGCCGTTTGCCCGCGCGCATGCGTATAATAATCAGGCTCAGCCCCGCCAGCACCGAAAACACGATCGCACCCGTCTGTACGATTGGATTGGACCACAGCATCCTCTGCAACCTCCATTGCTTTTATGTAAAAAAGTTTGGTTTGTTCGTAATAGTCTTTCCTGCCCGTTGGAGATGATTGCCTTTAACTGGGCGCGGTAGCCACTCTAAGCCGAATTTATCGGCTTGCAGCTCTCCTACACGGCTCGTGCGGCTCCTCTAAGCCGAATTTATCGGCTTACAGCTCTCCTTCACGAGCCCAACGACCCCTTTAAGCCGAGTTTTTCGGCTTGCAGCACCTCTGCTACAGCTTGGCTCATGCCAATTTATTCCGATTAACTTACCTATCTATTAGTTTAACCTCCAGCCCCGCTCGTAAGCAAATACGATGTTCTTACCCTGTGGTAACACAAAGCAGCGGCTTCTGCACGAGTTATCGCACAAAAGCCGCTGCCAAAATGAACATATAAATAGCTAAGTTACGCCTGAACATGCCCCTGCGGGATAAACTTGCTAATATCTACGCCAAGCTCCCCGGACAGCTTCATCCCGAGCGTCCGGTCGGCGCGGAAGAAGTTGCAGATTGCGCGCAAGCGGATATCATCGTTGGTGGCCTGCAAATCATTGACCAGATTGGACACGAGATTACGCTGCTGCTCCTCAGGCAAACCTCGGTAACGCTCACCTGCCTGTGTAAAGTCATCCGTCTTGTCGATTTTCTGACGTCCGGCATCGCCTTGGAGCGGGATATGCGAATCCTGGTATGCCGCATCCTCCTTCGGACTGCCAGAATCGCTATTCGGCTCGTAATTGACCGGGGACGGATCAGCCTTCATCGTCATTGCTCCGTCGCGTTGGTAGTTGCGTACCGGCGCATACGGGCAATTGACCGGAATGTTCAAATAATTGGCTCCAAGCCGATAACGCTGCGTATCCGGATACGAGAACAGTCTTCCCTGCAGCAGCTTATCCTCCGATGGCTCAATGCCCGGCACCAGCACGCTAGGGGCAAATGCCGATTGCTCGACTTCCGAGAAATAATTGACCGGATTGCGGTTCAGCGTCATCGTGCCTACCTTGTGCAGAGGATACATATCCTCCGGCCATATTTTAGTTGGGTCCAACGGATCGAACGCGTAACGGTCGACATGCTCGATCGGCATTAGCTGCACATGCAGCTCCCATTCCGGATAATTGCCCAGCTCGATCGCTTCATACAAATCACGAGTGGCATGATTGAAGTCCTTTGCTTGCGTCTCCGCCGCTTCCTTCGCGGTAAAGTTGCGTACGCCCTGCAGCGTCTTCCATGTGTATTTGACATACGTTTGCTTGCCTGCCGCGTTGATCCACTTGTACGCATGAACGCCGAAGCCATCCATCTCTCGATAGGTAGCTGGTGTTCCGTCATCGGAAAACAGCCAGGTCAGCATATGTGTCGATTCGGGAGAGAGTGTCATGAAATCCCAGTAACGCGCCGGTTCCTGAATATTTGTGTTCGGAGCGGGCTTCAGGGAATGCACCATATCCGGGAATTTGAGCGCATCGCGGATAAAGAAGATCGGCAGATGATTCCCCACCAGGTCATAGTTGCCTTCCTGCGTGTAGAACTTCACGGCGAAGCCGCGCGGGTCACGCGCCGTCTCGGGAGAGCCGGTACCATGGATAACGGTCGAGAATCTGACAAATACCGGCGTCTCGGTACCTGGGGCCCCCAGGAAGTGAGCCTTCGTATGCTCCTCCATACTGTTCTCCAGCCGGAACACACCATGGGCTCCGGCACCGCGCGCATGCACGACGCGCTCCGGAATGCGCTCGCGGTCGAAATGCGCGATTTTCTCTAGCAAATGGTAATCCTCCAGCAAGGTCGGCCCTCGCTGTCCTGCCGTTCTCGAATTCTGATTATCACCTACCGGCGCGCCTTGATTGGTTGTCAAACGATTGTCCATTATATCCACCTCATTAGTTGTATATTTAGACTTGATCTAAATCTTTAAACTAATTGTAACTTGCAGGTGTCCGGCTGTCATGAAATCATGATGAACGGTGTATGAACATTAGATGAATACATACGAGCGTACGAGGAGGCTAGTGTATAACGTCATCCGCAAGCCTGTAGCCAGCTCCGCGGACCGTGACGATATAGTGAGGCGATACCGCGCTATCCTTCAGCTTCTTGCGCAGTGTCTTGATATGCACATCGACCACGTTGCTGCCGCCGTAGAATTGCGAGCCCCAGACGTCGTCCAGCAGCATTTCTCTCGTCAGCACGGAACCGTCCGAATTCACAAAATACAGCAGCAAGTCGTATTCGGTCTTGGTCAGCTCCACCCGTACGCCTGCCCGTTCTACCTTCATCTTCCGCAGATCGATGCGGATATCCTTGAAGACGCGCACATCTTCCAGACTGCCGGCTGCCTGGGCTGGACGATTCTCCAACATGCGGTGAATGCGATTCAGCGCTTCTTCGGGCTGCGCAGGCCACTGAAGCAATTCTGCGCCTTGGAGCGACCGGTCTTTATGCTCCTCGAACGAAGGAGCGTCGAGCAGCACAAGCACGGGAACGTTATAGTCCCTCGCATCGGCCAGGAGCTCAGCTCCGCCTTCCAGCGTATGGCCTACGGACGGCAGCGGCAATGGCAATGCATCATAGACAAGCAGCTCCGGCTGCAGCGCTGGCAGCATACCCTTATTAAATTCATGCAGGGAGAATACGTCGAAGCATTCTGTCGACAAGGCCACCAGCAGGCTGCGCACGCGATCCGGCAGCGGACTGATGATCATAACTCTCTGCGTCAAAGAACAGAGGACACCCGTCTGCGGAGATGGGTCCGTCACGAAGTTTTGCTCGCGCATGTCTCGCACACCCCCTCCAGAACGACGTGGGCGTGCTCGATGCGGTAATGAGTTTCCTTCGCTACGCTTGCCATCCAATCTGCAGGCATATCGACCAATACCTCGTCCACTCGCCCGCACTTCACGCACATGATATGCTGGTGATCTTCCATTCTTGCGTCGTATCGGCTTACCGCCTCCCCTAGCTTCAGCTCACGAATCAGCCCGACATCTGTTAAGTAGCGAAGAGAATTGTAGACTGTGCCATAAGCAAAGTTATGGCCGTTGCTGCGTAATCTCTCAATCACATCCGCTGCTGTCGGATGGTCGAACGCCTGCTGCACAACTTCGTACACGGCTTTCCTCTGTATAGTTAAGTTTATTTTGTTCATGACTTCTTCATGCCGCCTTCGTCAAATGATTTTAGACTAAGTATAAATTCATTTTCAGACACCGTCAACCTTCCCTGCTTCTTAACACCATCGTAACGTTTTTGACACAAATAAGAGTAGTCTGAATATTTACAAAATTAAAATAATAAGCTATAATAGAGTCATAACAAACGAGAGGGGATAGTCCATTGAAGTAGGTTAGCGAAGCGTGTTCCACTAACGCGGGAAGGAGTTGGCCGTATACAGGAGCATGCGGGGACTCGGTGCAGTTGGATAATCGGAAGTGGATGATACATTCGAAAGGATCATGCAATACCTAATTCAAGAGGCTGTGCAAGCAGTAGAATGGAGCGTTTGAAGAAATTGAATAGTTGTTTCTCAGAAACATGAAGGGATTTCGGTTATCATCGATAAGCGAAATCCCTTTTTATGTGTTGCAGGACTATAGTATGGGGCTAAGCAGCCGAGAAATCGACTCCTTGAACCGGTTGAACAGCGGTCGTTGGTCGTAATCCTCTTGGGTCAGCGTTCGGGAGTGAAGCACATCCTCCTCGAAGATATTAATTAACCGCGTAGCTGTCTCATAATCATAAATGAACGCATTCATTTCGAAATTAAGCTTGAAGCTGCGAATATCCAGATTGGCCGTTCCGACGGAAGCGATCTTGCCGTCCACCACTAGCGTTTTCGCGTGAAGAAAACCCTTCTCGTACAAATAAACATGCACCCCGCTCTTCAGCAGCTCGCCCAAATAGGAATGCGTAGCCCAATAGACGAAGAAATGATCCGGCTTGCTCGGAAGCATGATGCATACTTTGACGCCGGACAGCGCCGCGATGCGCAGAGCCGTCATCAGACTCTCATCCGGCACAAAATACGGCGTCTGCAGCCTGATCGTTTCTTTGGCGGAATAAATCATCTTAATATAGGCGTTCTTGATCTCCTGATACTCCGTATCCGGTCCGCTCGCCACCAGTTGCATGCCGATCTTCCCGCCCACAAAAGGAACAACGGGGAAATACGCCTCGCTCAAATTAATACGCCCGGAGGATGCGAGATTCCAGTCCATCAGGAATTGCGCCTGCATCTGCAGGACAGCGCCGCCCGTCACCTTCAAATGCGTATCCCGCCATTCTCCAAAATGCTTATTAAGGCCCAAATATTCGTCTCCGATATTAAAGCCGCCTATGTAGCCAGCCTTGCCGTCGATAATGGCAAGCTTCCTATGATTGCGGTAGTTGATCTTCAGATTCAGGTAAGGAATGCGCGATGGGAAAAAGGCTGCCTCCATCCCACCTGCTTCGCGAAGCTCCCCGAAAAACCGCCGCGGCAAATTCGAGCTGCCGATATGATCGTACAAGAATCGGACTTCAACGCCTTGCGCCGCCTTCTTCGTCAGTGCCCCGACCAGCTTCCTGCCAAGCGCATCATCGCGAACGATATAGTAGACCAGATGGATATGATGCTGCGCTGCGTCAATATCTGCGATCAACGCATCGAACTTCTGATTGCCCTCGGTGAAGATCTCGATGGAATTATTGCTGGTATACAGAGCGTAGCTCGTAATCAGGTTCATGTAGATCATATCCTGGTATTCCGACAGTTCACTATCCGCCTTGAGCAGCCGGTGCTCCAGCAGATCAACCCTCTGCTTCTCCAGCGTATCTTCCAATATTCTTTGATTATCCCCTAGCAGCTTGTTAAGCTGCCGCTTCCGAACCTTCTGTCCCAGCACCAGATACATAATAAATCCAAGCACCGGAATAAAAAACAAGACCATTAGCCAAGCCCAAGTCGAGCTGGCATTGCGCCGTTCCAAAAAAATAACCGTAATCGCCAGAAAAATATTGAGCAGCATAATGATCAAATAAATATTTTGGAGCATGGTGATATGCACGCTCGGCACCTCCGTGTCGCCACAAATCCGATTTGTACTAAGTATAAAAGAGGGTTGCCCTTGACCATCCTATTCATAGGAGGTGAATAGACATTGGCAAAGGACGTATTATGTGAAGTGAACTCATGCAAGTTTTGGGCGGCAGGAAACAATTGCGGTGCGAGCAGTATCTATGTGGTCAGCAATCGCGGCAAGCAGGCAAGCCATTCCGAAGAAACCGACTGCAAGACATTTGAATCAAAGATTTAAAGAACCGCCTCATTGGCGCAGCCTGGGGACTAGCGTCCATTCATGCATGCTGCTGGCTATTCGCTTATCTCCAGCCGCTGCGCCGTTTCTCTATTGTGCGTCTGCCTTCAACTTATCATTCTCTACTTCGTTCCGCTAACTGGAACGGCATCGTAGTGTTCCTCCAGCGTCGAACCGTCTGCCGTAATCTCGAGGGCAAGGTCCACGCCTACATATCGCAAATGCCAAGGCTCATACTGGTAACCCGTTATATCCTGCTTTCCTTCCGGGTAGCGAATAATGAACCCATAGTCCGCCGCATGCTTCTTCAGCCAATCCGCTTCCTTCGTATCGCCGAAGCAATCAGCCGCTGCACACTTGCCGTCGCTGCTTGTGACGTCTACCGCCAGCCCTGTTTCATGCTCGCTCGTTCCGGGTAATGCGCTGTATGTTCTGGCTTTCTCATAGCCATCGCGCTTCACATAGCGGTCGAACAAAGCCTTCTGCGTCTTGTGAGAGCGGTATGCCGACACGCCGGCCAGATAGATATTATCCTTCTCGGCGCCCGCGAACAGATTCTCCAGCGCCTCCGCCGCTTCCTTACGCATCATCCGTTTCTCGATCTTTTCTTTGAAAATAAACCGAACATCCGGGTAGACCAGATCGCCCGGCACGTAATCGTCCGGCAGCATATTGAACGGATTCACAAGCGCTGCCACGCTCTCCGGCTTGCCGATTACCGCAATGGCACCGTCTTCGCCTTTGGAGATACCGGCTTGTCCGCCATTAGCCGAACCCGGCTTATCCGTAACAGGAGGTGCTGTCGCCTCTCCGCCTGATGGCTTGTCCGTTGCAGGAAGCGTTGTCGCATCGCCACCGCTTGGCTTGTCCGTCGCAGGAGTCTCTGTCGCCTCTCCGCCCGTTTCTTGTGGAGTCTGCCCGGATACTTCCCCTTCACTCTCGCCAGAGCCGTCATCCGCTCCTTCGGCCAGCTTCGGCGGCGTCTCCGTGACCGCTTCCTTCTTCTCCAAGACGGCATATGCGCCAAGCACAACGACGACCGCGAGTGCGACCAACATCAAAAACTTCCCTCTGCCCATTCTGGTTCCTCCTGTTCGTAACATGGCATATCCTATCTATTGACGTTTGCAGACATCAGGATGATGCGACTAACGTTTGTTAATTTTCGACATTCCTGTTAAGGGCCCTTTTGCCTTTTGACAATTGCCTCCCAGAAGGAGCATAATGATAGTGGATTTACAATACGATTATAATTATAGAAAAAAAGCGCTGGCGGCTGGCTCGGAGAGAAAGCCGGTTTTTGCTGTGAAAGGTAGGGTCAAAGTGTCAATCATAACATCAAAGCGGCTATTGAGCACTCGTCCCATTTTGTTTTTTTCGCTCATTATGCTTCTCAAAAGCTACTTGGCTTGGATGGTTATTTTCGAAGGCGGTCCGTCCTGGACGACTATGCTCAAGGAAATTCCGTTCGTACTTATCGTGTATTGCCTCATTGAGTGGTTCGCCAGCAAGAGGAAGCTTCTCTATTATCTCATAGCGAACCTGACCATGACATCTATTCTATTTGCAGTCATCATGTATTACAAGTATTACGGCGTAATTGTCACCTATTTCGCACTTGCGCAGGTGAACCAGGTTACCGCAGTCAAAAACAGCGTGTTTTCACTCATGGACCCTTATTTCCTGTTCATCTACACGGATGTCGTGATTCTGATGTTCCTGATGTTCCGCAAGAATAAGGCGATAGAGTGGAAAAACTCGTTCAAGCGCAAAGAGAATACCAGATTCGTCGTCGGCTTGCTGACGGTATCGCTGGTTATCTGTCTGTTCAACGTACTGCCGAACCGTGCCAGCATGAATGAGATCGTCAAAGCAGAACAAATGGGTATTCTTAATTATGAGGCGTATACCATTTTCTCCAACAAAGATATCGACTATGTCGATTCGGACCAAATCTCGCAAGATAAGATTAACTCCGTCAAGAAGACTCAGCCTCCAGCCGAACCGGTGCTGCACGCAACGGCTAACGGCAAGAACCTGATTATCTTGCAGATGGAGTCCATGCAGAATTTCCTGGTCGGACTAAACATTGAAGGTCAAGAAATCATGCCAAATCTGAACAAGCTCGTGAAGGAGAACAGCTACTTCAAGCACTTCTACCAGCAGGTTGGACAAGGCAATACATCCGATGCCGAATTCGTTATTAATACATCGCTGTACATTCCGCCTCGCGGCGCTGCGACTCAGATGTATGCAGGCAAAGAGCTGCCTAGCTTGCCGAAGCTCCTGAAGGGACACGGCTATGATACGGCGACCTTCCATACGAACGTCGTGGAATTCTGGAATCGCGGGGAGTTGTATAAGGCGATCGGCTTCGACCGTTATTACGATGCTGAGTTTTTCGGTACGGAAGATACTGTATTTTTCGGCGCTTCCGACGACATGTTATATAAGAAAACGATAGATGAGCTGGCGCGTATGGATCAGAATGACAACCCATTCTATGCTCAAGTCATCTCCATGACGGCGCATCATCCGTATACCATTCCAGATGACAAGAGACTCATTACGCTGCCGGAACGCTTCAACAACACGCTTGTTGGCGATTATATTGTCGCGCAGAACTATGCCGACCACGCACTGGGGATATTCATTGAAGACCTCAAGGCGCGCGGCATCTGGGACAACAGCTTGATTGTGCTGTACGGCGATCATCTGGGCCTGCCTATCTATTCTTTGGATCGTCATGAGAAGGATCTGATGGCGGAAATTTACTCGCGTGAATACACGTACACGGATATGATCAATATTCCGCTCGTTATCGTGAATCCGGACAAAACCGTGCAGCCAGCCGAGTACGAGCAGCTCGGCGGACAAGTCGACGTGCTGCCGACTGTAGCTAATTTGCTGGGCATGTCATTGAACGACCAGGTTCATTTTGGCCAAGACTTGTTCAATCAGACTTATAACATCCTGCCTCAACGCTATTACTTGCCGAGCGGCTCGTTCCTGAGCAGCCAAGAGCTGTTCATGTCGGGCAGCGGCTTCGAGGACGGCAAGCATTATCCGCTCGCTGGCGACGGCAACGACGAGAACAAGGCAACCGAAGACGAATTCGAACGCGCGCTAGAATTGCTGAATTTGTCCGACAGCTATGTGAATCATTTGCCGAATTGGAAGAAAGATCAGAAATAAAAAAAGGTCCTCCCTTCAAGACTGCTTGATGCAGCTTGAGACGGGAGGACCTTTTTTTATCGATAGCGGTATCGGCTAGAATATGCTCTTCCTTATCGCTGGATAATACCAGCTGCTACACGTTTGCTCACCGCCAGGCCTTTAAGACTTCACCGCTTCGAGCACTTCAGCCGCATGCCCTTCTACGCTGACGCTGCGCCATTCGCGCACCAACGTACCCTCTTCGTCGAGGATAAAGGTTGCGCGCTCTACGCCAAGGAACGTCTTGCCGCCCCAGCTAAGCTCCTTCCACACGCCGAACAGCTCCGACACCTTATGATCGGTATCCGACAGAAGCAGGAAAGGCAGCTTGTATTCATTGACGAACTGCTCGTGGGAAGTCAGATCATCCGGACTAATGCCGACGACTTCCGCATTATTTGCCGCGAATTCACCATTGAAATCACGGAAGTCGCAGGACTCAGCCGTACATCCCGGTGTCATATCCTTCGGATAGAAGTAAATAACCAGCTTCTTGCCCTTGTAGTCGCTAAGCGATACGTCTTTACCATTCGAGGCGTGCAGAGTGAAATCCGGCACCGTCTCTCCAACCTTTACTGTTACATTGCTCATCTTGCTTCTCCTCCTCTGAAATACTTTATTCCCATCGCGATTCTCTGCGTATGACCAGTCCCGACTCGCCTTCCTCCAGCGTCAGCGGGCCGATCCCCTTCACGTTAACCTGGAATGAAAAGCATGCCGCTGTCAAATTCGTGAAGTGCCATCTGCGTCCCGGCTTCACGACAATGAAGATGCCTTCCTCATCGCCGACCGGATTGAAGACCGGGTCCCGCCTCTTATAGGTAGGGATGCCGAGCGCCTCCAGCTCATCTACAGCTCGCGGCACATCCTTCGTCGGCAGCCCCATCTCGCTGATGCCAAGTAAATCCTGCTTCGGATCGAACGTCCGGTCCACCGCATTGTCCATCGTATGGCGCGCAATCAGCTCAAGAATGTTGCCTGCCGGATCGAGAAAATATACGGAATGGGAGTTCCACAGCTCGCTGTGGGAGATATCCGATCCATCCTCTGTGCCAAGCTCAATTCGGCTCTCCAACCATTGCTTCGCCTCATCCAGCTTGTTCTCCGGAATATTAATCGCAAAGTGGTAATAAGGCGTCTGTGCAGCGTCTTCTGGCTGATGTAGAAAGGTCAGGCTCGAGTACCCTGTTTGTACCGTAAAGCGGTTCTCCGCAGAATCGATGACCGGCAACTCCAATACATCCCGATAGAATGGCAGCAGCTCCTCCGGACGCTTCCTCGTGAGCAACGTGACCGACTCCATAATCATGACAGCACCTCAAGCTTCTCATAGTAAATCGACTCGCTGCGAATGAACTCATCACGAGCTTCATTCTCTGCAATCATGCCGTATGCCAGCATCAGCTTGGTCAACGCGGCTTCTATGGATATATTTTCAATGAACCGGGCTCCGGCGTCAATCAGCCGATGTGAGGAATCGTACAACGCATCGGTTGCGTTTTTGATGGGGCATAAGTAGCAATCGATCCCGAGCTCTCTATTCTTCTCGATAAAAGTGGTTAACGAATACGGTCCGGACTCCAGCGCGTTCGCGGTGCCGGAATGATGCAGGTCATGCAGAATGACTTTAGGCTTTTTCTTGCTGAAGTCGTACAACTCATAATTCAAGCCCGGATACGGCTTTATGTATAACACGGCATCCTCAAGCTTCAGTATCGACGGCTCCCACGACAGCGTGCTGGCACGCGGCGCTAAGCTGTCCGGATCGGGATTGCGCAGGTCCTCCACCAGCTGGAAGGTTCTGTCGCTGCCCATCTTCCCGTAGACGAGCTCATATGGACTGAGGAATTGATCCGTAAAAGACTCATTCTGAAATATTCTTGTACCCAAGTACACAAGCGGCTCGCTTTTATTGTTTTCGTAGACGACGAAGATGCCGGGAAGCCCCGCATTCACAATAAAATCAATGGAGCTCGACAGATTACGCAGGCCGTTGCTTCTCTCGTCCGCGATCGGATAGTTGCTTGCCGTCAGGACGAGCGGAATCGGAATGTCTGCGAACAGATAACTCATCATCGCTGCCGTATAGGCCAGTGTGTCTGATCCGTGTGTAACAATCAGGCCTTCGTATAGGCTCCAATCGACCTCCCGGATGGCCGCTGCCAGTACAGCCCAGTCATGAGGGGTTAAGTTCTCGCTGAGCAGATTCAGCGGCTGGATCGTATCCAGCTGTACATCATTTCGATAGAAGGGCTGCTTGCGATACTCCTCCAACAGCGTATATGAGCCGCTGTCGCTAACGTTGATCGCCAGTCCCTCCGCCTTGCTTCCAATGGTGCCTCCCGTGAAAATTACCAAAAGCCGCTTCATAAGCAGCCTCCCTCCACTCATATCATGCTGTCATTGTTCAAGATTGCCCTCTTGGGGCAACGCAATACGTCCATCTTACTACCTGTGAAGTCGAATGTCTAAGTGCATTTTGGCTGCTTTATATTTGATTGTATCACGGCCATCATATTGAGGCAGATCAGAGGAGCGTCTCATCATTTTCATATGTAGTGTTCCCAAGCCGGTTCTATATAGCTCAACAACCAAGTGATCAATCAGTGGCATGTCGCAATGCTACTTAATTCAATGACGTTAGTTTCTCCGTACAACAGTTCTATTCAACCCGTTCACACTATTTCCGGCTACTCACGAAATTGAACAGTATCATTCAACACGTTTACTTTATCTGGCGAGGATTTTGTATTTAGTTGTTTTACACATCACTAATTCTGCAATCCAGGCCATTCGCGCAATTTAGTAGTGCCACGCAACACTATTCGCCTAGCTGGCACATGGTTCTCCATTTAGTTGTTTTTCACAATACTAATCCTGCATTTCCCGCCATTCGCGAACTTCAGTGGTGTCACGCAATACTATTCGCTCACCCCCGTAACCCAAGACACTTCCCCATTTAACCGCTCTACACGACGCCATGCACCTCACGCATAATAAAGAAACCCGAACCTCAATCGAGGCTCGGGTTTCCAAAAACTATTGTCCTTCCTTATTGGAGCTAATGACTGCATACTGCTTCAGCTCTCTGCTTGATTGCTCGCGACTTGCCATGAACGGCCACCAGTTGGCCTCACCAAAGGTGCGCACCATGACCGGAATGAAGAGCGGCAAGATCACGAGAGCGTACAGGAACAGTCCGCATAAGACGACCGTCGCGATCTGGAGCAGCGACATGACGCCGGAAGGCAGCATCGCTGCGAAGGTTCCGCCCAGAATGACAGCCGCGGACATGATGACCGCGCCCATGTTCTTCATTGCCTCCAGGATCGCCTTCTTCGGATCCAGATCCTTGTATTCCCTGAAGCGGTCCATCAAGAAGATGCTGTAATCAACGCCTAGCGCGATCAGCATGACGAAGCCGAAGAACGGCACCGCCCAGCTGATGCCGGACAATCCCAGCATGCGGACGAAGATCACTTCCGCCATCGCCAGCGACGTGTAGAACGTGACCAGCAATGAAGCGACGATATAAATCGGAATAACAATGGAACGGAACAGCACGATCAAGATAAGGGAGATGCCAATCAACATCAGCATGACCGTTCTGGAATAGTCACCGTTCGAGATTGTGCTCAAATCATGGTTCATACTCGTAACGCCGCCAATCGCGACCTCCGCACCCGACAGCGATGTGCCTTGGAAGGCCCGTTTGACCGCAGCATTCAGAGCTTCAATCTCAGCCATCGTGTCTTGCGCATACGGATTGCTTTCGAAGATAACGTCCAGCTTCGCCGTCTTGCGGTCAGGCGACATGTAGACATCCAGCGACGCTTGGAACTGCTCATCCTCGATTGCCTCCTGCGGAATATGCCAGCCGGTCATATTCTTATCCGGTGCGTTCGCCAAGCCTTGGAGGTAGCCTCCGGCCGATGACAGGCCGTCCGTCACTTGCGTCAAGCCGTCGACGCTCTGATCCAGTCCGCTTGTCAGCTCGCCGAGCTGATCGCCTAGCGATGCGAAGCCGGACTTCAGCTCCTCCTGTCCTTTGGCAAGATCGCCAAGGCCTTTCGTCACGCCCGGCAGCTGCCCTACAATCTGTCCTTGGCCAGCCGCCGCTTGGCTAATACCGTCCTTCAGCGCTCCGAGGCCTGTCGCGAGTTGCGATAATCCTTCCGCAAGCGCGGACTGGCCGGCAGACGCTTCGGCAAAGCCTTTGTTGGCCTGTTCTACGCCGGTAGAGATACCGGCCAGGCCTTTATTCAGCTCTGCAAGCTGCGTGCCCAGCGCGGCCGCACCCTGCTGCATACCGGACAATGCGCCCAGCGCCTGCTGGAAAGCTTCGTCTTGCTTCAGCTCGGGATGCTTCTCCTGCAAGCTGTCGAGACCGGCAGTTACGCCTGCGAGCCCTTCCGCCAGCTTCGTTTGCTCGGTTGCAATCGCCTCATAGCCGCCGCTTAATTGCGTCAAGCCACCGCCCAAATCCTTATAGCCGGTCAGCAGCTCTGCGCTTCCAGCAGCAAGTTTCTTGGCGCTTTCCTGCGCCTCAGTCAAGCCGCTGAGCAGTTCCTCCGCTCCGACTGTGCCGTCATCAAGCCCCTTCTGAATCGCCTTCAGGCCGGATGCCAGCGCCTCAACTCCGGACCTCAGCTCCTTCGTGCCGCTGACAAGCTGCCCGGCGCCATCCGCCGCTTCCGCAAGCTTAGGCGCATTCTCGTTCAATGCGGTACTGGCATCGGCAAGTCCGGTACTAATCTCGCCGAGACCCTCGCCGCTTTTGCCAAGTCCTTCATCGAGCGTCAGCACTTGATCCGCAACGAGAAAATCGTCCAGGATCGCGCCTGTCGGGCGCGTTGCGCTTCGAATCGTCTTCACGCCTTCGACCTTCGACAGCTCGCGGCTTGCCTGCTCCAATGCCGCAAGGCCTTCCGGCGTATCGAGCGGATCATCCGACTTCACGATCACGCCGGTCGGAAGCGACTCGCCTGGACCGAAGCTGTCGGCAATAATATTGAAGCCTTTGACCGAATCGTATTTGTCTCCGATCTCATCCAGCGAGTTAAAGGATATCGTCCCTTTATATGCCGTCAGGAACGGTACGATGATGACCGCCAGGATAAGAAGCGCCCAGACAGGGCGTTTCAGGGAGAAGCGGCCAACGACATCCCACAGCTTGCTTGGCTTATGCTCCAGCTTGCCCTTCGACGGCCAGAACAGCGCATTGCCGAGCAGCGAGAGAAAGACCGGCACCAGTGTGAACAAGGCTAATAGTAGGATAAGAATACCTACCGCCACCGCTACTGCCGAGCGGTACAGCACAAAGGTCGAGAAGCCGATGGAAGCAAAGCCGACCAGCACCGCCAAGCCGGAAAACAATACCGTTCTGCCCGCAGTACGGTACGTGTGCACAATCGCCTCCGTACGGTCGCTCCGATGCGCAAGCTCCTCCTTATAGCGGCTAATCAGCAGAATGCAGTAGTCCGTTCCGATACCGAACAGGACAGCTACAAGGAAAATCTGCGTGAAGTTAGATAGAGGGAAGTCCGCATACTTCACCAGGAAAGCGACTATCGATTGCGACACCAGATAAGTGAAGCCGACGGCCAGAAGAGGCACAAGCGGCGCCGCCGCAGAACGGAATACAAGGAATAGAATAACCAGAATAAATCCGACTGTAATAAACTCCGTCTTCTTCAGACCCTCTTGTGAGCTCTGTATCACGTCTTCATTAATAATCCAGTTGCCTGTGTAGTAATGATCGACCGATACGCCTTCAAGCGCTTCGTACAGGCCATCCTGTACTTCCTTCAGCTCGCGATCGCCCGCCTCAACGGTTAGGAGTGACAGAATGGTGCTGCCATCCTCCGCCACCATTTGCTCTGCGAGCTCCGGTATATCGAAGTGGGTCATCACGGAGCTGACGCCGAGCTTTTCGCCTTCCGCATCCAGCTTCGCTAGCGCTCCTTCGACTTCCTTCAGATCCGCCTCGCTCAGCCCGCCTTCCTTATGAAAGACAAGCACAGTAGACATCCCCGGCTCTCCGCCTTCTTCCGTGCCGGTCCCACCGATCGCCTTCTCCAATTGTCCGGCTACCGAAGAGGAATATCCTTCCGGCACCGTAATCTGGCCCTTCGTGCGAACCAGCTCCTCCATGGCCGGCGCGCTCAGCATCAGGCCCACCGATCCAAGCAACCAAAGGGCGAGGACCAGCCACTTTAACTTCAACACAACCCTCATCAATGATCTTCCTCTCTTTTCCAAGTCGATCTCTCTAGGCACTACTGGGCGGCTTTCACAACTTTTGCCAGCTTCTCGAAGGTCTCGATGAAGGCGATTGCTTCCTTCGCGTCGAAGTGCTCAATAATATCCGCAAGGACATTCTGCACGCGCTCCTCCAGCAGGCTGCTGATGCGCTCCCCCTCCTCTGTCAGCTTCAAATGAATGACTCTGCGGTCGTCATCATCCTGAATCCGATCAATGAGCCCCTTATCCGACAGCCGGGTAATAATCGCGGTAATCGAGCTTTTGCCCACACAAAAAAATTGAGCAAGCTCCGATGCCGTACTGTTGACGTTATGTCGAAGAAATCGCAGCGTCTTGAACTGATCGACGGTCAATTCCTCTGGCATCAAGTCCTTCACCTTAACATGGAGACCTCGCTCTACGATAAAATTCGCAATCTCGTAGCGATGGATCAAGGATTTCAACAGGCTGAGGTCTTTTTCCATTTCGTTCCCTCCTCCTCTAATTAATTCTATTGTCGAACTATTCGATAATAGAACTATATCATGACAGGTACAAGCATGCAAATTAACGTCAATCGACCCTCTTTTTTGAAAGGAGGATTTAAGAAAATTTTGTCGAATATTAGGGAATTAACACGACATACATATGCCAAATAACGCGCTTTTATACATCGTATCTATCGTTCATTACATCGCTTCTAACAGCAACTGGAGGACGAACTTGAGCAATCCAACTCATCAACCTCGCAACCAATGGATGATTGCCATCTCTCTCACGCTCTGCGCCTTGCTGGCAGTTGCAGGAGAATGGAGCCAGTTCCATTTCATATACGGCATTACCTTTTCACTCACCAGCTTATTTGTTCTTCTGTCTGTCCGGCTGTTCGGGATCTGGGGAGGGCTTCTGACCGCCTGCGCCGCTTTCCTGGCTGGAGCCGCTTCCGCGGATCTTCTCATGTTCCAGGCGATCGGCTTGCTGGAAGCCCTCATCGTCGGCTTGCTGATGCTCCGGTATCGCGGCCGGCTGTTTATGACGGACCTCTTCTTCTGGCTGCTCATCGGCGCGCCGCTCGTATATTTCTTCTATAATCAACATTATTCAGGGACAGGAATCGATATTAAGCTTATTGCTTGCCTCATCGCAATCAATGGCTTATTTAATGCACTATTCGCGGAAATCGCCCATCAATACTTGCCGCTTAGCCGCTGGAGCGGCATGTCCAGCATCAAGCGTCTGCCCCGATCCATGAGCCAGCTGCTCCTGCATTTGTCGCTCGGCATTGTACTCGTCAGCTTCTTGCTGAATATGCTGGTGAACAGCATCAACTCCTTCAAGGAAGTCAGCTACTACGTGGAGGATATCGCGCTGCAAGCCACGAACACGATTACAAAAGAATGGGGCGCATCCAATGTTCCCTATACGATTCCATCAGATGGCGTATCGATTCGCACGCTGCAATTCCTCATCGATCGTTATACGACGGATACCTATACGTTCAGCCTGACGAATGACCAGCATCAGGTCGTCGCATCGAACCATCACGGACTGATTGGTACGCATATTGATCCGTTCGGCGAGAAGACGTTCAGGCCAATCAGCGAGTATCTGTATTTCTCATCCAATTACAATAGCTTTAGCCGTTTAAAGCTTTATACCTGGAATGATGAGCAGTTTTTGTTCCAATCCAAGCTCGGCAACGGAACCGGACAAATTGTCATTACGTTCCCGCTGGAATACTACCAGAAGTATCTGCTCGGCAAATATTTCACTCATATCTTCTATTTGATCGGCTTTGGGCTTGTAGCAGCCTTTGTCTCGCTGCTCATCAACCGCTCTTTTGCCCGCAGCTTGAAGAGGCTGGCGGTCGTGACAACGAATTTGCCGCTCAAGCTGAAGCATAACAATGCGCTGGAGCTGCCTGAGAGCAGCACGGTCGAAATTCATTCGCTCATTATGAATATCAAGCATATGTCGAGCAGCCTGCTCTATCTGTTCCGTGAATCGCAAAGCAACAACGAACGTCTGGAGATGCAGGCTCAGCTTCTGCAGCAATCGGAAGAGCAGCTCCATCAGCTGGCGTATTACGACATGCTGACAGGACTGCCTAATCGCCATCAGTTCACCCGGCACTTCCAGGAGCTGATTGCCATGAACACCGGCGCAGGCTCACGACTGAAGGTCGGCGTGCTGTTCACCGACATTAACCGGTTCAAGCAGATTAACGACACGCTGGGCCACGCCTTTGGGGACAAGCTGCTGCAGTTGGCCGGGGGGCGCTTCCAATCCATTCAATGCAAATCCTGCGATGTCTTCCGCCTCGGCGGGGACGAATTCGTCTTTGTCGTCCGTTATCAAGAGGAGGAGGAGCTGTCTCGCCATGCGGAAGCCATTCTGGATTGCTTCGTCGAGCCGTTCATCATCGACGGCATGCCGCTGTTCCTGACCGTCAGCATCGGCATCAGCGCCTATCCGCATGACGGAGACGATATGGATACCATCGTCCGCAATGCGGACATTGCCATGTATAACGCCAAGGAAGAAGGAGATGGCTGCTACCGCTTCTTCAAGCCGAATCTGCTGCCACTCATTGCTGAGAAGATGCGGCTGGAGAACGGTCTGTATAAGGCGCTGCAAGAGAATCAATTCTCGCTCTACTATCAGCCGAAGATTAGCGCCGCAACCGGTGAGCTATGCGGCATCGAAGCGCTGATTCGCTGGAAGCATCCGGAGCTGGGGCTTGTGCCGCCGGATAAATTCATCCCGCTGGCGGAGGAGTCCGGCTTTATTCTGGAGATCGACCGCTGGGTATTCCGCGAGGCTTGCCGCCAGAATAAAGCCTGGCAGGATGCCGGACTGAAGAAGATCAGCGTCTCGGTCAACATATCGGCGCGTCACTTCTATCAGGGCAACTTAAAGGAAATGATCCTCAGCGAGCTGAAGGCAACAGGGCTTGAAGCGCACTATGTATGCCTTGAAATTACAGAGGGCGTCTTCATGCGCAATATCGACCAAGTCATTGATACGATTCTGTACTTGCGCAATCTGGGCATCCAGATCTCGATCGATGATTTCGGCACGGGATATTCGTCGCTGAATCAGCTGCAGCGGCTGCCGATCTCCGATGTGAAGCTTGACCGCTCTTTCATTCAAGGCATTACAAGCGATGACAAAAAGTCGTCTATCGTTCGCGCCATCATCGAGCTTGTCCATAGCATGAACATGAAGGTTGTGGCGGAAGGCGTCGAGACAGCCGATGAATCTCGCTTCTGCAAGGAGCTCAAGTGCGATGAGCTGCAAGGCTATCTGTTCAGCCGGCCGCTGCCAGCCGCAGAGCTGGAGGCCCTGCTCGTCCCAACCGAAAACGTTAGCTAAAAGCCGGTCCCACCTGATACTTTCCTAACATTAGCTGCTAAACTTTTCTAATAAATGCATGTTAGTGTAGGATATTAGGCGGGACCGGTTTGTTCTAACATATTCCTACCATGACGGACAGCCAATTGTCTTGCCAGCCTTTACAACAAACGAGAGGTGTGGCATTCATGTTCAGATGGAAAGACCGCAGTTTGGTCGTAACTAGCTCTCTGGTATTAGCCCTTATTCTGATCGTGCTGATCAGTGCGACGCAGTGGCTATCCTACAACTCCCAGAAAGCAGCTTACAAAGACGATATTACAGATTTGGGCGAAACATTAGGCTATCAACTAGAATTCGAATATGATCTTGTCGCAGCCGCTCATGATGAATTGCTGCAAAGCGGTACCTATGAAGCGGATGCCTTCCGTGTGCTGAAAAGCAAATTCGACGCCATGGTGCGCAATGAACGGGTAACGAATGCCGCCATCTATATGCCTGAAGTGAAAGAAGTGGACGGCAAGCGCACAGCCACCATGCTTCAAAGCAATGAAGAGCTGCACCAGACCGATCTGGGTCCAGGCGAGACTTATGCGATGGCAGAAAGTTTCGATACCGCATTCCAGAAGGCTGAGACTCAAGGAGCAGCATGGACAGAAATCTATGAGGACGACTTCGGCCATTGGATCACATATATAAAAAGAATTGAGGATACAACGGGCAAAGTTGTGGGCCTGTTAGCCATTGACTTCGACTACGGACACGTCGAAGACGAATTGGGAGCTATGGTGTGGAAAAGCGTCTTTATCGCCGCTGCTCTGTCAGCCGGTGCGATCCTGATTATTACAATATTGGTCCGTCTCGTGCTCCGGCCGCTTCGCCGGCTCGCTGAAGTGTCGGCGCTGGCGGCTGCCGGAGATTTGACAATATCCGTGAATGCGAAGGGCGACAACGAAATCGGGCAGCTGTCCAAATCGTTCAACGGCATGATTGCCAGCCTGCGCAAGCTGACCGGCGACATTCGCAACAGCACAGGAGAAGTAGCCGGCTCGGCGGAAAATATGCAGCAGAGTGCGGAGATGACTTCCCGCGCAACGGAAGAAGTGACGGAAGCGATCCAAGAGGTCGCATCCGGTTCGGAATCACAGCTGCAGAGCTTCCAGGAATGCCAGCGTGCAATGGGAGAGATGGCGGTCGGCATCGGACGAATTGCCGAATCGTCGGCCATCGTATCGGAGATGGCATCGGATACTACTCATCTGGCTACAGAAGGCGAAAGCGTCATGGAGCAAACGCAGACCCAGATGAAAGAGCTGGAGCAGAATGTAGAGCAGACGGTCGTCACGCTCCGCGAGCTCAGAGATCACAGTGAGAAGATCGAAGGCATCCTTGGCCTAATTGCCGAAGTGGCCAACCAGACCAACCTACTTGCGCTGAACGCTTCTATTGAAGCGGCTCGGGCAGGAGAGCATGGCAAAGGCTTTGCGGTAGTTGCCGTTGAAATCCGCAAGCTGGCGGAGAGAAGCAAGGAATCCTCGGAGCAAATCAACGAGATTCTGAACATGATCGGCATGCGCACGAGAGAAGCAGCAAGCTCCATGGAGCGCTCAGCGGTGGCGGCTCGCGATGGTTCTTCCGTAGCGACTCAGGCGGGCGAATCCTTCCGCTCCATCGTAGATTCCATTAAGCAGGTATCGGCTCAGGTGCAGGAAGTATCCGCCGCATCCGAGCAAATGTCGGCTGGCAGCGAAGAAATTGCTGCTTCACTGGATCAGTTGTCGTACATTGCCCAATCTACTGCGTCTAACGCACAACGCGTCGCAGCCGCTTCGGAGGAGCAGCTGGCTTCCATGCAAGAGGTGGCAAGCGGCTCCGTGCAGCTCCGCAGTCTGGCAACCGGCTTGAATCAAGCCGTCGGACGCTTCAAGACCTAATTTAAGTCCTATTATTAAGAGGCCCGCAAGCACGCCATTACGGTGTGCTTGCGGGCCTCTCCTGTTGCCAACTTATATCCAAACATGATCAAAAGGAACTATACCAGGCATTAAGCTGTCTGAACAGAGCCTTGCTGCAGCTGATACATCGCATAATATTTGCCGCGATGGTCCATCAGCTCGTCATGATTGCCGCGCTCTACGATCACGCCGCGGTCGAGCACCAGAATCTGGTCAGCTTGACGAATCGTCGACAGACGGTGGGCAATGACGAACGTTGTCCGCCCTTTCTTGAGGACATTCAGCGCTTCCTGAATGACCGCTTCCGTCTCTGTATCGATGCTCGCTGTCGCTTCATCCAGAATGAGGATAGCCGGATCGAAGGCCAGCGCCCGCGCGAAGGAGATCAGCTGACGCTGTCCTGCCGATAGCGTGCTCCCCTTCTCGATCACTTCGGCGTCAATGCCGCCCGGCAGCTGGCTGAACATTTCATATGCGCCAACATCCTTCAGCGCTTGAATGACCTTCTCTCTGGAGATCGACGGATCATCCAGACTGACGTTCGATGCAATCGTTCCGGTGAACAGGAACGGGTCCTGCAGCACGATGCCCATATGCTGACGCAGCATCTGCTTTGGAATATCACGCACATCCCGGCCGTCTACGACAATGCGGCCTTCCCCGTCCTTAATGTCATAGAAGCGGAACAGCAGGTTCAGAATGGAGCTTTTGCCGGAGCCCGTATGCCCGACCAGAGCGACCGTCTCGCCTTGCTTCGCGTGGAAGTTAATGTTTTTCAGCACGTATTCATTCTTTTTATACGCGAACGATACGTTCTCGAATGATACATTTCCTTTGTAGCGCTCCAGCCTTCCTTTCGCTACATCAATGCCTTCATCATCCATCAGCTTGAACACACGCTCCGCGGAGACGCGGGCCGTCTCCAGATTGGAGAGCTGATTGACGATGCCGACAATCGGCGAGAACATCCGGTTCATATAGTCGATATAAGCGAACAGCACCCCGACCGTAACCAGCGTGCCGAGCGTGCCGCCCCAGAACATCCAGATGACGATCAAGAACAGTACGTTCCGAACGACATTGACCAAGTTATGAGACGTAATCGAGTTCAGACTCAGCAATTTGTTCTGATACTTGAAGTAATGATCGTTCATCTCGGCGAATTCCTTGGACGTCTCCTTCTGGCGGCGGAAGGCTTGAATAATCGTCATGCCTTGAATCGATTCATTGATCATCGCGTTGATCTCGCTAAGCTTTGCCCGGATAATGCGGTTGTACTTGGCTGCAAACTTCCGGTATACGATAATCCATACGATCAGCAGCGGAATTAGCGGCAGCGTAACAAGCGCAAGGCGCGTATCCAGCAGGAACAGCGCACCGAATATCGCAACCATGTAGATCGTGCCCGTAAAAAAGTTCGCCAACACGCCTACATACAGCTCGCGAATTGCTTCCGTATCGTTCGTAATGCGGGATACGACCTGGCCCGCGGCCAGATTGTCATAATAATTAACCGGCAGACGCTGCGTATGTGCATACACGTCATTACGCATCTTGCGCACGATGCGGTTCGCAGATGTCTGCAGCATGAGCCGCTGTCCGTAGGTCAGGGCAGCCACCACCAGCAAGAGGACGAAATAAATGGCTGCCAGCACCAGCAGTCCCGGCACCTCCGGTTTATAGAAGCTGTACAGCTCCTTGGATTCCAGCTTCGTCACGGGATAGACGTTTTGCTCGCCTGTTGTGCCGTCCGTCACGGTCAGCTCGTTGCCTGTCACTTCCCGCTTGCCAGTCTCGCTCACTAGTGAGCCGGTCAGGAAGTAATAGCTTCTACCCACTTGCAGCACGCGAGCCTCTTGCCCCTTCCCTCCGCTCTCCTCGCCGGAGAAGCGGTCCTCCCGTTTGTACCAATTGCCTTGATATTGCACGGCATAAGGCTGATCGCCCTCTACCTGATGCCACTTCTTCTCAATGCCAAGAATGTTCTGATCAATCATTCGCTTGGCAATAAGCGGTCCTGTAAGCTCCGCGCATACCGCCAGCACGAGAAGCGCCAACGCGATCAGAATCGTTTTTTTATACAGCATGGCGTATTGAAACAATCGTTTGCCTGTTGTACCCATAGTTCTTGACGCCTCCTATCTATTCAGTCTCAATTGATGCTTCCAACTGCTGACGGTCATATTGCTCGCGGTACCAGCCGCCGCTTGCGAGCAAGCGGTCATGTGTGCCTTCTTCCACGATTTTGCCGTCCTCCAGCACGATAATCCAATCGGCATGCTGCACCGCAGACAGCCTATGCGTTGTAATTAAAGTCGTTTTGCCTGCACGCTCCGTACGGATGCCCTCGATAATCTCCGCTTCCGTCTTCGCGTCGACAGCGGATAGCGCATCATCGAGCATCAGAATTTCAGGATCGGCGATTAGCGCGCGTGCGATACTTACCCGCTGCTTCTGCCCCCCGGACAGCGCAACCCCTTTCTCGCCGACCATCGTATCCAGCCCATCCGGCAGGAAGGCGATGTCCTTCGCGAAGGATGCGCGCTCCAGCGCCCGCTGGAGATCGTCTTCTGACGCATCTGTACGTCCGAAGAAGATGTTCTCCCGAATCGTCTTGGAGAAAAGAATCGGCTGCTGAGGCACATAGCCGATCCAGCCCAGTATGTGATCAATCTTTACATTGCCAAGCGGTTCGCCGGATACCCGGATATGGCCTTTGCCAAGCGGATACTCGCGCAGCAATTGCTTGAGCAGCGTAGTCTTGCCGCTGCCTGTGCGGCCGACGATGCCCAGTGTTCCGCCCTGATGAAGCTTGAGCGACACGCCCGTCAGGTTATCAACCTCTGAGGACGGGTAGCGGAATGTCACTTTATCGAACTCCAGCGAAGCCGGTTCGCCAACTACGGCTGGCTTCGAAGCGTCCTTCACATCCGGCTTGTAGCCTAGTGTCTCATTCACCCGATCCAGAGACGCATTGCCGCGCTGCATAATATTAATCAGCTCGCCGATCGCGAACATCGGCCAGATCAGCATGCCGAGGAAAATGTTGAACGAGACCAGCTCGCCCAGCGTAATTTCGTTATGGAATACGAGGAAGCCGCCGTAGCCCAGACCAATCAGATAGCTGCTGCCGACGAGAATCTTCATCGTAGGCTCGAAGAGCGCGTCGATTTTGGCTACCGCGATATTTTTGCCCAATACCTCATCTGTCTTCGCATTGAATCGCCCTTCACTTGCTTCCTCTTGCACAAATGCACGGATGACGCGTACGCCTGCCACCGATTCCAGCACCTGGTCGTTCATCTCGCCGAAAGCGTCTTGCGCTTCTGTGAACCGCTCATGAATCTTCTTGCCGTAATAGGACATTGCAATAGCCATAAGCGGCAATGGAAGGAGCGCAGCCAGCGTCAGCTTCAGACTGATTGCGGCTGCCATCACGATCAGAATTGTAATCATGAACAGGGTCGAATCGACCAGCGTCAGAATGCCGAAGCCTGCCGTCGTCGCCACAGCTCCCAGATCGTTCGTCGAACGGGCCATCAAGTCGCCAGTTCGGTTGCGCTCGTAGAAGGTAGGCGTCATGCGCAGGAAGTGTCCCATCATACTGGAGCGCAGCAGCCTCTCCAGCACGAACGCACCGCCAAAGAGCTTATAGTGCCACACATACGTAATGAGATACCCAAACACGGTCAACCCGATCCACATATACATAATGCGATTGAACTCGGACGTGCCGAGCGCATTTTGGCTTATCCCGTCTACGATGTAGCCGAGCAGCCAAGGCGGAATAATATCAATAATTCCAGTCAATACAAGAAGCGAGATTGCCAGCGTGTATCGCTTCCATTCCTTTCGAAAGAACCAGCCCAATTTTTTCAATACGCCAAACATCGCTTTTACCACACCTTCCGTCTCGCATCCACAAGTCGGATGCTTCTCTTTCTAATCGGACTATTGCCGGTTGCTCCCGCTTTCCGCTCATACAAAAAGAGCCTGTCGCCGCAACGACACGCTCTTATCCGGCCTGGAATTTCCCCCGCGCGGTACGCAGGGAAACCCTTCCAAGGCACAATAAAGGCGCATGATTACGGTCACGTAACCCTGCGCCTTTGATATCCGGAATACCCTGATATACAAAGCTATTCTTCGCGCAGATGGATTACGTTAAGGAATCCCATATTAAAATGGCCGTTAAGATCGTTATTCCGCATGTTCGTAATCCTCCCTCTTTGCTAGAAATTTCTTGAAATCTATTTGTCACTTTATCATCCCGATCAAGAGGCTGTCAATCCAAAAATTCGCTATAGGTATTCTTTACCGCCTGCAGCCATTCCTCCGGAAGCAGCCTGCGGTAATCCTGCTCCAGATACCGATCATCGATGAGCATGAGCCGCCCTTCATCCGTCTCGGATCGAATGAGCCGCCCGCCCGCTTGGAGAACCTTGTTCATGCCGGGTATGACATATGCATAGTGAAAACCTCTATTACCCCGTTGCTGGTAATAGGCCCTTAGAGCATCCCGCTCCATCCCTAGCTGCGGCATGCCGACGCCCACAACGACGACGCCAATCAATCGGTCTCCCGGCAGGTCAACGCCCTCCGAGAAGACGCCGCCCATGACTGCAAAGCCGACAAGCGACCGAGCTCCCCCCGGCTGGAACGCCTCCAGGAAGCCGTCCCGCTCCTCCTCTGTCATATCGCTTCTCTGCACCTGAACGACTGGACGCACCTCAGGCGGCAACCCTTCACTCTCCATCAACTCTATATATGCTTCATGGACTGCGTTCATGTAGGCATAGGAGGGGAAAAACACAAAATAGTTGCCCTTCCTAGACATGACCATTCGATGCACAATGCCGGCGATAGGCCCGTACGATTGTCCGCGGACCTGATAACGGGTCGAGACAGCATGAATGGAGACATCGAGCTGTCCGCTGTCAAAGGGAGAAGCCAGCGAGATCGTATAATCCTCCTCCGCGCCGCCCAGCATGTCCATGTAATACCCGAGCGGTGTTAGCGTGGCCGAGAAATAAACAGCCGAACGATAGCCTTTCCTCATCCCTTTCAGCAGCTCCGAAGGATCAAGGCAATAGAGCTTCATGGTGACATCGCCCCGTGAGACTTCCGTCAGTGTGGTGTACCGAGTGTCATACAGCTTCGCGGCCCGGAGGAATTGCTGGGACTGAAAATAGAGATCCAGCAGCTCGGCGCCGGCGCCTTCCAGCAGTGGCTCGATCTCCTCCGCAAATCGCTCCGCGAGCACGATCAGCTCCTCTGGCTTCTCCTGCTCCATAGCTTGCGGCCTTCCGTCCCCAAGTTGCTTGCGCTTCGCGATGAAATAATCGTTGATCGCTTTCGCCGCGCCATGCGCGCCCGGATGCTTGCCCTTCAGCTCCCGCTGCATGGCAAGAAACGGAGCTTTCGTCAGCATGCCGGAGAACATCTCCCGCCCGCGATCGGGAAGATGATGCGCCTCGTCCACCAACAGCGCCGTCCGCTTCTTCACTTCCCCATGCAGCCGCTTGAACGAAATCCGCGGATCAAAGACATAGTTGTAGTCGCATATGACCATGTCGGCGGCATACGCCAGGTCCAGCGAATATTCGAATGGGCATACAAGGTGTTTGCGTGCGTATTGCTCAATGACCGGGCGCGTCAGCAGCGTCTCCTCACGCAAAATATCCAAGACCGCTTCGTTAATCCGATCATAATAACCGTCTGCGTACGGACAATGTTCCTTCTCGCAGCGAGTCTCCTCCTGGAAGCAGATCTTGTCCTTGGCTGTAATGGTCACGGCATGCAGCCGCAGCCCTTGCGATTCCATAAGCCGCAGCGCATCCTCTGCCGCCGCTCTTGTCGTCGTTCTGGCTGTTAAATAATAAATGCGCTGAAGCAACCCCTGGCCTATCGCTTTGATGGCGGGATAGGTAGTGGAAATCGTCTTGCCGATCCCGGTAGGCGCTCTGGCGAATAGGGATACTCCCTCTTCGATCGACTTGAACACAGCTCCTGCCAGCTTCCTCTGACCGGTCCGATAGGTATGGAACGGGAAAGGGAGTTGTCCGATGCTCGCATTGCGACTCTGCTCATGCTCTCTGCGAAGCTGCGCATACGGGGCATACTGCTCGATCATGCCTAGAATATCCGATTCCAGCTCCTCAAAGCTCGCCTCTCGAACGAAGCGGATCGTCTCATCTGTTAAGGTGTGAACATACGTCAACTGCACGCTCATCCTTGGCACGTCGTAGTCTCTCGCATACATATAGGCATAGAACCAAGCCTGCGCCCAGTGAACGGGCAATCCGCCTGCTTCCTTCACGCGGGCAAGGTCTCCCCTCGTCGACTTGATCTCGTCGATCATCGGTACAGATCCAGATGCAAGCAGCCCGTCGCATCGCCCGTCAATGGTGAACTTCAAGTCATCCCCCCAGACGATATCCGCTTTCAAGAACACTTCCTTCTGGTCGTCCTCGCCATATTCACCCTGAATGCGCTGATGCGCCTTCGTGCCGTCCAGCATCGCGTCCGCGCTCTGCAGCCGGGCATCAATGCTGCCGCTGGAATAGACATATTCAACTAGCTGCCTAACTGACAAGGATACTGTATACGTCTCCGACATAATCTCTCCTTCTCGTCCGCCCGAAAGAACATTTGTTCCCTTAGTGTAGCATACATCCAGGAGTTGTCCAGCCGTTCCAAAGCTGCAAATCCATGCAAAAAAGCGGGTTGACAGCCAAAAAAATCATGTGATAATATGAGAACCAATTCACTTGAACGGAGGGTTATGTGTGTTGAACTAATGATTCGATTGCTCGATGTGCATAGAACACAGATCTCTTTGTGCATCGTAATCGAAGAATTGGTTTGCCATACGGTAACCCAATTACATAGAGGACGCATCCCGCGTAACCCGGCCCGCAAGGACAATAGGCAGTATTCGCAGTCTGCCAATGCCCCCTGTTGTCCTTCCGACAGCCCGGTTATCATCCGCGCTCCTCTATGTCTCGATTACGATCTGCACAGGCCCATAGCCTGTGCTTTTTTATATTAGACCGCGAATCGCGATAGGAGGAATGATGATATGAATCAAAAGCTAGTGACGAGCAACGGAGCTGTTATTTGCACAGAAAGCTTCGGCCATCCAGCCCATCCTGCTGTCTTGCTCATTATGGGAGCGCAGTCCTCGCTCGTCTGGTGGGAGGAGGCCTTCTGCCACTATCTCGCAGACGAGGGCCGGTTTGTCATTCGCTACGACAACCGTGACACAGGGTTATCCACCACATGCGAGCCCGGCAGCCCAGACTATACCTTCGAGGACATGGCAGATGACGCCATTCATGTTCTGGATGGCTACGGCATTGAGCAGGCGCATATTGTCGGCATGTCTATGGGCGGCATGCTGACACAGATGACAGCACTTCGTCATAAGTCCCGCGTACGCACCATTACGTTACTTGCGACTTCCAACTTTGCGCCGCATCTTCCTCCTATGGAAGCTAAGATAATGGACTATTTCTCAAATTCCGGGCAGATAGACTGGATGGACACTCAAGCGGTCATTGACTTCAATATCAGCAAGTCAAAGCTGCTCTCCGGCTCTAAGAACCCGTTCGATCTGCCCCGAGTTTCTCTGCTGGCTGAGGAAGAAGCGAGACGCAGCCCAAGAATGGAGAGCATCAACAATCATGCCTTGGTCACGGGCGGAGAACACTACCTGACGCGTACAAGCGAGATATATGTCCCTGCTTTAATTATTCATGGGACAGAAGATCCGATCATCCCTTATGCGCATGGCCAGCATCTGACGGATACCATTCCCGGCGCCAAGCTAGTAACACTGGACGGCACCGGCCACGAGCTGCATCATCATGACTGGGACGCCATCATCGAAGCCATCAAGGACCATACGTCGATCAAATCCTTATAAAACCGGAGAGCGGCAGCCCGGAATACCTGAATGGTAGTTGAGCTGCCGCTTCTTCCTGACTATGGCTTAGGCTTCCCGTTCCTGCTCCGTCCCCTTCTTCCAGGCGCTCCCGATTTCAGGTTCCTCTGTGAACAATCCGAATTCTTCGTCAATGTCCCGTTCGGTAACCAAGCCTTCATGCTTGACGGTATCCGGCAGCCTTACGCGTTGATTCTCCTTCATAATGGGGCCTCCTCATGCAAGCTCTGGGTTTCTGATCTGCTATAGATTACCCTTTCAAGTTCACAATCAACCAGCACGCGGATCATTCCCCGCATATACAGAAGAACGCTGCACGAGAGGGAATCCCTCCATGCAGCGTTCTTCTGATTTGCAGTGGCTTAGCTCTTCAGTTCCGCCGTAGAATTGACTAGCATTGGAAGCATTTTTTCGCCGCTTACCATTGGCGCGTTGCACATAATACAGCTTGGCACTCGCTCGAATGAAAAGTTATCTCTCATCCAGCTGTTGCAGCCCTCAGTCTCGCATGTCCATACTTTCGTGTTTTCAAGCGGAATTTCTTCTAGCGGTTTTTTACGATTGTACATGGCCAGCCTCCTTCGCGCCAGCGCCAACGCATACCGATCAGCCGGCAGCGTCCGCCTCGCAGATATGTGTAATGTGCGTCCCATCATCCGGCTATCCCGACAAACCCTAGACAAAACGGAAAACTGCCTCAAACGCTAGGTCAGCGGGCAGTTTTCGTCTATGGGGCTCTGTCGTCGTCCAAGGTGACAACAGGAAGTTAAGTATTAAATTTCCGTCATTGTACCATGTTCACCGGAATAAGGCAAATCCCTTCCATACTTGTTATTTCCAACGCTTCATTGCCCCAGGACGGTCTTTTCACACCCTACTTCTTTATTTTTATTCAAAGGAATGGAAATCCATGACTCGGGGGAAAGTGGACAGAGGAGGTGAGCCAATGAGCCATTCGGATTCATTCGTGGATAAGGTGAAAGATACACAGCAAAAAGCCGAACGGAATAAGCGTACCAACGGTCAGGGATCGCCAGGCGCGCAGCTTTCGAATAAACAACACAGCACCAATAAATAATCGGCAAACGACGAAAGAGGCTTCCCCTCGTGATGAGGGGAAGCCTCTTGATTAGCAAGGATACGCATGAATGGCGTCAAGAGATGACGATCCGCCGCCTCTTGATCGAGATCAGGCTCTGCTTTTCCTTGTCTTAACCTGGGGCGCCTGGGCGGGGCTGTCGGGAAGCTTGATCGCGGGATACAGCTTAGACAGCAGGAATGATTGTCCGATCATGAACAACCCCCCCGTTACCCAATACAGCGAAATGGCAGCCGGTGCCCATAAAGCGAACAAACCCATCAGAATCGGCGAAAGATACCCCATGAACGCAAGCTGCTTATTAGCCGAGTTATCGACACCCCTTTGGGACACCTTGAATTGCAAGAAGTATACAAATGCCGCTATAAGCGGGAGCCATAGATCCGGCGCCCCCAGCTTGAACCAAAGGAACGTGTGGGTAGACATCTCCGGCGTCATGCGAATGGCGGAATACAGTCCCGTCAGGATCGGCAATTGAATGAGCATTGGCAGACAACCGATTGCAAGCGGATTGACCTTGTGCTTCTGATACAGCTCCATCGTCTCCTGCTGCTTCTTCTTTAGCGCGTCCTGATCCTTCTTGTCCTTATACTTGGCCTCCAGAGCTTTCAACTCGGGCTGCAGTACGGCCATCTTGGCCTTCATGCTCCGCTGCGACTTATGCTGTCTAACCATCAGCGGGAAGAGAGCAAGACGGATAATGATAGTGATCGCCATGACCGCAAGACCGTAATTATCGCTAAGTGCTCCTGCAATGCCGCTAATTAGCTCCGACAGCGGATAGATGACGTAATGATTAAATACGCCCGGCGTATCTTCATTGATTGTGCCTGTAGCTGAACCGCAGCCAGGCAGGATGACCAGCAGCGCCAGCACAGCCAGCGCCAGCATGAATTTTTTTATCCCGCTATGCCGGGAAGAGATGAATGATCGATTGGACATATAGTCCCTCCTCGTTGATTGAATCTTATGCGAACCAACGAGGCGCTGCACTCCGGATCATCTTCTTCCGGCGCGTCTTTCCGCTTGATATGCCGGACCAGCCGCTTCTGTACGACTGCCGCAATCGCCACAATCCGGCGTTCCGACGCAATGAGCATGCCGCTATCATCCTCGCTATGGACGATCGTCGCGGACACGGTATGCAGATGGACGGAATAAAGCCCTGCTACTGCGCAGATCCAGCCGATTGTGAGCAGATATGGCAGCCATTCCTGGAGTTCCAACTCGAACATGTCAATCCCTCCCTTCCTCGGACTAAGAATCGTTTTTAATTATACGGATGCAAACGGGTTATAGTAACAACAATTCACAATGATCTGGAGAGGGCTTATGCGAAGAACGACTTTGCTGCGAATGATCTATCTGCTTCTTCTTGTGTTCGTCGCTTCCGCTGCGCTGCTGCCCAGCCTTCTGGGCGATGTCCGCACGGGAATCGAACCGTATGCGTCAACAACTGCCCCAGTCGCTCCAAGCGTGGGGGAAAAGGGAACGATCGTGCTCGGCACATCGCCCGACTATCCGCCCTATGAGAATGTCGATGCCAAAAACAACGGTGAAATTGTCGGCATGGACATTGATATCGCCAAATTCATTGCGGCCCAGCTCGGCTACAAGCTGGAGATCGCCGCGATGGACTTCAACGGACTGATCGCCGCCTTGCAGACGGGAAGGGTCGACTTCGTCATGTCTGCGATGTCCGTTACTGAGGAACGGAAGCAGAACGTCGACTTCTCTACTACCTATTATGTAGCGCGGAACACCATCGTGTCCAGAAGGAATGAGCCATATGAGTCCAGTGAATCGCTGGGAGGGAAGGTGGTCGGCACCCAGCTCGGTTCTACGCAGGATCTCTATGCGCAGACGCTGAAGGGCGTCGAGCTGAAGAAGCTGAATCGGATACCTGATCTCATCCAGGAGCTGAAGACCGGACGCATTCATGCGGTAATCGTTGAAGATGCTGTTGCGGTGGAGATGACGGCCGCAAATCCTGACCTTATGATGAGCTTCCTGCCTCCAGGAAGCACGGAGGACGGGTATGCAATCGCGTTTCCCAAGGGCTCGGCTCTGGTGGAGACCTTCAACGGCGTGCTGGAGGAGATGAAGACAAGCGGTCAAGTCGATGCCATCGTAGACAAGTGGTTTGCCACCGAGCGCGAGCCGCAAGCGGACAACTTCCTGAATTTGAACTTTGGCATCCTGAAAGGATATATCCCTTACATGCTGAAGGGCGTCTACGTGACGCTGCTCTTCACGCTTGTATCCGCTGCATTCGGCTTCATATGGGGGACGATTTTATCTCTCTTCAAAATATCTGGGATTAAGCCGCTGGAGTGGTTCGCAACCGCCTATACTTCCGTGCTGCGCGGAACGCCGCTGCTCTTGCAGCTTTTCCTGATCTATTACGCGACGCCGCAGCTGTTCCAGTATGACATCTCTCCGCTTATGGCAGCGGGTCTGGCTTTTGGCCTCAATTCCGCCGCTTATCTATCGGAGACGATTCGCGGCGGCATTATGGCCGTCGACAAGGGCCAGCGGGAGGCGGCCATGTCGCTTGGCATCCCGTATCGGACGATGATGATCAGCATCATCCTGCCGCAGGCTGTGCGGACCATTCTTCCTGCGCTTGTGAATGAATGCGTGGCCTTGCTGAAGGAATCGTCACTCGTCTCTGTTATTGGCGTGCAAGATATTATGCGCAGAGCCAATGTGGTGCAGGCGACGGAATTCCGCGCACTGGAGGCGCTCCTCTTCGCCGGGGTGATCTATTACGTCCTGGTGCTTGTGCTTACTTCGCTTGCCCATCTGCTGGAAAGGAGGCTGCGACGCAGTGATTAACGTAACGGAATTGACCAAGAGCTTCGGCAAGCACCAGGTGCTGAAGGGCATAACGACCTCTGTACGCAAGGGGGAAGTCGTCGCCCTGATCGGCCCTTCCGGCTCTGGCAAGTCGACCTTTCTGCGCTGCCTGAACCTGCTGGAGACGCCCACCTCCGGCATTATTACAATTAACGATACGGAGCTGACCAACCGCCATACCAACATCGGCAAGGTCAGGCAGCGTATCGGCATGGTCTTCCAGCACTTTCATCTGTTCCCCCATATGACGGTGATGGAGAATATTACGTTCGCTCCTCGCCGGGTGAAAGGACTGTCTGCCGCAGCAGCCAGGGATAAAGCGAGCGCGCTGCTGGAACGCGTAGGCTTAGCCGATAAGGCGGACAGCTATCCGTCACGTCTGTCCGGCGGGCAGAAGCAGCGCGTCGCCATTGCTCGCAGCCTCGCTATGGAGCCCGACATCATGCTGTTCGACGAGCCCACGTCGGCACTGGACCCTGAGATGGTTAAAGAGGTGCTCGCCGTCATTCAGGGACTTGCGAGCACTGGCATGACTATGCTGATTGTCACGCATGAGATGAAGTTCGCCCGCGAAGCCGCTGACACCATCTACTTCATGGACGACGGCAGACTGGTCGAGAAGACGCCTCCCGAGCAATTTTTCGACAGCCCCCAAAGCGAGCGCGCCAAGCGGTTTTTGGAGAAGGTGCTGTAGCCGGGCTGTGACCCCCTTCATTAACCAAAAAAGCTCCTGGCATTGGTGCTGTTATGCACTCCTGCCAGGAGCTTGATCTATCTTCCGCTATCTTCCCAAAATCACCAGCTTCAATAAACCTGCAACGATGAGCATAGCCCCTATCAGCCTATAGATCGCAACGGTTCGCTTACTCGCTTTTGTCCTATCGTAAGCTTCATCGACCTGATGCGTATAATGTCTTCTATACATGTCGCCCCATCTCCACATCCATGACGGGATCATCAGGTGCAGAACGCCAATCAAAAGAATCAATCCTGATAGGAGATCCATACGAATAGCAAAGCCCTCCCCCACATACCTGGCTCATAAGCCTTGATTCCCACTTGTTCCATTCAAGTCTATAATAAGGGAAATCATCCCTATAGGGAACAAGGAGCGTGAACCGCCATGCGTACCGAAGAGGAAATGATAGGGTTGATTGTGGGTTTTGCGAATGAGCAGCCGGGGATTAGAGCCGTCATTATGAACGGCTCCCGCGTCAATCCTCACGCAGCCAAAGACCGATTCCAGGATTACGATATCGTCTATTATGTCTCCGATGTACAAGAGTGGGTAGCAGACCGCCACTGGATCAGCCGCTTCGGCGACATCCTGATCATGCAGACACCTGATGAAGGCACGCTCATTGAGGATGAGCCTCGCGCCAGCTTTGCCTACCTCATGTTGTTCATGGACGGCAACCGCATCGATCTGACTTTCTCGCCCGCCAGCCAATTGAGCAACATGCGTCATGACAGCCTTAGCCTCGTGTTGCTGGACAAGGATGCGCGCGTAGGGACGCTCCCGGCCCCCACCATTGATGACTACCGGACGAAGGAGCCCAGCGCCCAGCATTTTGCCGAATGCTGCAATGAGTTTTGGTGGGTGAGCACCTACATCGCCAAGGGGCTGTGGCGCGGCGAGCTGTATTACGCCAAGTTCCATCTGGAGCGTCCTGTTCGCGACATGCTGATCTATATGCTGGATTGGTATATTGGCTGCCAATCGGACTTTAAAGGAAATCCAGGCAAGCTCGGCAAATATTACGAGCAGCTGCTTCCTCCTGAACTGTGGGCCAAATTCCGGCTAACCTTCTCGAATGACGATACCGCTCAAATTTGGCGGTCCTTATTCGTCATGATCGTGCTGTTCCGCGAGACGGCCCATATGGTTGCGCAGCATTTCGGCTTTGCCTACAACGAAGAAGAGGACCGCAAGGTCACAGCATATCTGCACAGCGTTCAAGCTTCCTCTTCTTAAGGCTCGCAAGGCAGGCAAAGCTCGGTCAATCCGTTCATATAAGGCCGAAGCGCCGCCGGAATATAGATTGAGCCGTCCTCCCGCTGATGATTCTCCAGCAGCGGGATCAGGATGCGCGGGCTCGCGACCGCTGTATTATTGAGCGTATGGCAATAGCGCAACACGCCTTCCTCATCCCGATAGCGAATATTGGCGCGGCGCGCCTGGAAGTCATGCAGGTTCGACGACGAATGCGTCTCGCCGTATGCGCCGCGGCTTGGCATCCATGTCTCCAGATCGTATTGCTTATACGTCTTCTGCGACATATCCCCGGTACAGACTGCCATCTGCCTATAGGGCAGCTCCAGCTTCTGCAGCAGCAGCTCTGCATTAGCCGTAATTTCCTGCAGAACTGCTTCCGACACGGCAGGTTCGGCCTTGCAGATGACCACTTGCTCCACCTTTGCGAATTGATGAACGCGATAGAGTCCCCGGACATCTCTGCCTGCCGAGCCTACCTCGCTTCGGAAGCACATCGAGGCGGCTGCCAACCGGATTGGCGTCTCCGTCTCCACAATTTCACCCGCATAATACATCATCAGCGGCACTTCCGAAGTGCCGGCCAGATAGCCGTCCACGCCATCCAGTCTATAAGCCTGGTCACGGCCAAGCGGAAAATATCCGGTATGGTTCATTGCTTCTTCCTTCACCATTAACGGAACCTCCAGCAGAGTGAAGTTACGCTCCAACAGCAAATCCAGCGCGAGCTGCTGGACAGCCCGATGCAGCTGCGCTCCCGCGCCCATCAAGTAATAGTGGCGGCTGCCGCCTGTCTTCACACCCCGCGGCACATCAATCAAGCCGTGCAGCTCCCCTAGCTCGATATGATCCCTCGGCTCGAACGGGAATACCGGCAGCTCCCCAACGCGCTTCAACTCCACATTGTCTTCATCCGAGCGGCCAATCGGCGAATCGTGCGATACGACGTTGGGGACAAGCTCATACAAGACCCTAAATTGCTCTTCCGCCACCCTTAGCTCTGTCTCGAGCTCTGCCAGCTTGGCATTGACGGTTTTCGTCTCCGAGCGAATGGCCTCCGCTTCCTCCCGACGCTTATCCTGCATTAGTCGTCCTATTTCATTCGACAGACGGTTGCGACGCTCCCGAAGCACATCGGTATCCCGCTTCAGCCTGCGACGCTCCTCATCACGTGCCAGCAATTCATCCACCGACAGATGAATGCCCTTATTCCGCACCGTTTCCTTTACCTCTTCCGCATGTTCCCTTACCCATTTCATGTCCAACATGTCACCGCGCTCCTTTTCGTATAGAAATACAAAAAGCGCCCTTATCCCTATGGGACGAGGAGCGCTTGTCTCGCGGTGCCACCCAAATTAACCGGACCAATTAGAGAGTCCGATTCTCTTTGTTCCGCGGTAACGGGCGGATTCCGGCAAACTTAGGGAAACAGGCAGATGTGACAGGCCTTCACCTTGACGAGTACGCCTCCGAGTTGGATTCTCTTCACTGGCATAATGGTCCGTATCTTTTTTTTGTATTATAAATAGGTTTCCCGTTTAAAGCAAGCCCCATTCACTTTCCCTTGCGGGAGACGCAGCGGGTACAAGCTGCTGCAGCAATCGCAAACCATTGTCCGCAATCTGCATGGCATCAACTCGCCGGAAGAAGTGTCCGAATCAGCCATTCGCCCGCTTCCCGCTTCGACAGCTCTACAAGCTTAAGACTGCTGTCGTCCTCTCCGCCCAGCTCCTTAATCTTCTCCAGCTGCGTCCGGGTTGCCGGCTGCCGCTCGATCAGCCCGATCATATTGCTGTACGCGACGCGCTCTGCCAGTTCTCGGTCGTCCAGCTTATCTATTAAACGATACATCGCTTCGATGGCTTGTTCCTCACTATTGAGACCAAAGCCCGAATCCGTGCTCAGCACGAATCGGTCCGGGAACTTCCGAATCACTGGAAAGAAATCCTCCAGCACATTGGCGCTTTCGGGATTGAATACCGTAAAGCCCGCGAAGAAATCGGCATATAGGTTCGGATACGCCTCCAGCCACGATTCTATATTGGCAGGCGAGTTGAATGCATTGGCATGGGCAAGGATGAAGGTCGTATCGGGATAAGCAGCCAGCGCTTCCTTCAGCTTGGTGACCGGCATACCGTTCAGCGGATCAATATGCAGCAGAACCGGTGCCTGATATTCCGCACATAAGGCATAGATATCCGGGAGAATACCGTCCATCGGATGCTCCGTCTTCCACTCCACTTGAGCGAGCACCGGAGAATGCTGGGATGCGGCGGCTATCTCGCCCAGACCGAAGTATCCTTGCTCCAGATTCTCGCGAAGCTTATCGAGGCCTGCTTGCTCCAGCAGATTGATACCAGACGTGAAGGGAATAAATCGCTCAGGATGGTTCTGATACGCTTTCCAAGCCGTCTCATCCGTTGCCTCCGCAGCCGGTTCCGATACGGCTCCGAAGAGCACGATCCGGTCCACCCCGCTCGCATCCCATTTGGGGATCATGCTGAGGTATTTGCCTCCCGCTGCATTATGATTGTGAGCGTCCATTAGCGGCAGATCACGGTACGCCTGCACCAGCTCCTCCAAACTCTTCTCCTTTGGTACCTCTGCGGATGGTTCAGGAGATTGAGCTGCCTGCTGATGATCCGGCAACTGATCGGCAACCGGCGCGGCCTCATCCCCACCCGGAGCCATGGCCCGTCCTCCGAATATCATGGCCGCCACCACCACCGCAATGGCGATTAATAACCAAGCAGCTTGTCTTTTTGTTCTGCTCAACGCCTTCCCCCTCGTCATCACTGCTTATCTACGAACAACATAGCATCTCCATCCATTTATGTAAATTGATTCTTTCCGCAGGATGAGAAGCCGGCAAACGGACGACGAACAAAAAGAAGACTGCAGGCCGATGGCCTGCAGTCTTCCCGATCGCATGAGGCTTAAGCTTGTTGCAAAGCTTCAATCTCAAGCGTAATTTTCACTTCATCACCAATCATCACGCCGCCTGTCTCCAGAGCTGCGTTATACGTCAAGCCGTAGTCGCTGCGCTTGATCGCGCCAGTCGCGCTGAAGCCTGCCTTCGTGTTGCCCCACGGGTCGCGGCTTGTGCCTTCGAATGTCACTTCGAACGATTCGGAACGCGTAACGCCATGCAGGCTTACGTCTCCCGTAACCGTGTATTCGCCTTCACCCCTTTTGGAGATGGATGTCGCTTGGAAGCCCAACGTAGGGAACTTCTCGATGTCGAAGAAATCAGCGGATTTCAGATGCCCATCGCGATCGCCATTGCGCGTATCTACGCTGCCCAGATCGATATTGAAGGAAATTTCCGCGGAAGTCAGATCGGCCGGATCTGCAACAATATTCGCATCGAACGCATGGAACGTGCCTTTAACCTTTGCAATCATTAAATGTCTTACGGAAAATCCTACTTCGCTATGCGATGCGTCTACTGCCCATTGTGCTTTAGTCATATCAATAACCTCCATATGTGATTTTATTTACTAACAATTAATTATTAACTAACTTTAGATTATGAGATTATCTTAAATCAAAGACATCTTGCTGTCAACTCTTTTTTTCTGGCATGACCATATAAAAAAGCTGCCCCTGCCACCGTAAGACGGCGAGGACAGCTTCCATTCTATTTGTAAATAATAAATATTATTCCGCTTCTTCTTGGGATACTTCTTCTGCTTCCGCCTCGGCCTCTTCCACCGATGCAGCCGCCTCTTCCAATTCTTCCTCCAGCTCCGCTTCCACCGCTTCTGCGGCTTCTGCATCAACTGCTTCTTCGTCTTCAGCCTCTTCTGCCGCTTCTTCCGCAGCAGGTGCATCCTCCGAAATCAATTCCACGATCTCTTCAGCGCCCTCTTGAACAATTTCTTGTTCTTGGCTCATATCTCTCACCTCCCTACCATTTTGTATCTTTATTGTAGCGCTTTCATAGGTATGGGGATAGAGGTGTAAAATGTCGTTTCATAGGAAGTTTTTCCGTTTTGCGATGCGGGTTTCGCCGCTTGTCAGACCTCCCCGTCTGAGGTCTAGGTAAGGATGAGTCTCCCGGAGGTTACACGCAAATCCCTCACGGGATACGATATTAACGAAAGCAAATGAACGGGAGGATTACACCTTATGTATAGTGTGTTAACCAATATCAGCCAGGCGATGTTATTCCTTCTGCTGATCTTCGGCTTGATCGCCTCTAATAAGGCATCCAAGCTGATTTTCTCTCCGACGGAAATGGAATTGCATCGCAGAGCGCGCAAGCTGCGCTTTTGGACGATACTGCCCAGCATACTGGCCGCAGGCTCGATCGCAGCGGATGCCCTGCTCGCCGCAATAAGCCCGCCCGTCTTCTGGATGGACCGCCTTCTCCTGCGCACGCCGCTTGCTCTGCTTGCTCTCGCCTTACTCTGGCTGATGGCATGGCCAAGACTTCGGATGCTCATCCAGCGCACGCAGAGCCAAAGGGAGCTCGCACCGGATATGCCGCGCAGGAGACATGCCACAGACACGGCTCTGGTCGCGCCCTACAAGTGGCTGGCGCTTACGGCTGCTATACTCATCCACTTCGTCCTGTCTCCGCCTGTACCATTCCTAATGGTAGAGATCGCGATTCCTTTGACCACGATGCTGTTCGTCGGCAGCTTGCTCTGGATGCACCAATCGAGCCGTAATGCAGCAGCCGCTGCGTCCGATGCAGTCGCCGTCTATCGCCCCTGGTCGAGACGTGTCCGCATCACAGGGGCCGCGGCAGTCGCTTGCGCCGTATTGAGTGTACCGCTGCTTATCGCGATGGATACGAGCCGCCATCCCGGAAGCCTAAGCATGATGGTGGGAAAACCCGACTATGGGCTGATCCGCGAGCCGAACGGCAAGCTGGTTAAGGCTGCCCCCGCTGGCCATGCTCATCATTCGTTGCCTGTTGTATCAGCGATGCTGAAGTCCGATGAGATTGGTGTTCCCGTGACCGCCTTAAGCGGACCGCAGGAAGGCATGCCGGACCGTTCCTTCACACTCACGGCCAAGAAGACGAGCGTTGCGCTAAGCTCAGGGAAAATGGTTGATGTATGGACGTACAACGGCCAACTGCCGGGACCGGAGATCCGGGTACGCGAAGGCGATCTTGTAGAAGTAACGTTGTACAACGAGGATATTGAAGACGGCGCTACGCTCCATTGGCATGGCCTCGATGTGCCGAATGCTGAGGACGGCGTGGCTGGAGCAACTCAGGATGCCGTTATGCCTGGCGGCAGCCACACTTACCGCTTCGTAGTGGAGCAGGTCGGCACCTTCTGGTATCATTCCCATCAGCATTCCAAGGAAGCTGTCGAGAAGGGACTGTTCGGCGCTCTGATCGTCGAGCCTGCCGAGGCAATCCTTCAGCCCGAGCATGATATCGTCGTACTCACCCATGTCTGGGACGGCGCCGGCACCGCTGTCGGCAGCTACGACACTCTCCAGCGCATGCAGATTGGCGCCGGCGAACGAGTGAAGCTTAGACTCATTCAGACCGATAATTGGGTTCGCCGCTCTTATACGCTATCCGGTACGCCATTCAAGGTTACAGCCATCGATGGCGTCGATCTGAACGAGCCAGAGCTGCTGGAGAATGCGGAACTGATTCTGACCACCGGTGGACGTTACGATGTGGAGTTCATCATGCCCGCAGCGCCTGTCTATCTCAGCGTAGACGGCAACCGCGAGCGAGGAATACTCATGAGTACCAATGGCTCAGGCGATGCGCCTAAGACGACTCGTCCGGCATCCGTCTTTGATCCGATCCATTATGGCAAGGAAGCGCCTACGCCATTCCATGCCAGCAGCGACTTCGATCGGGCGTTTACGATGATTCTGGATAATCGCCTCGCTTTTTTCAACGGGGTGCCTGCGCTCTATGATACAATTAATGGAAAGGTATTCCCCGATACGCCTATGCACATGGTCAAGGAAGGGGAACTCGTCAAAACAACGATCTATAATCGAAGCGCCGTCGATCACCCCATGCATCTGCACGGCCATCATATGCTTGTGCTCTCCCGTAACGGCGAGCCGGTAACGGGCAGCCCCTGGTGGTCCGACACACTGGATGTCTTGCCCGGTGAAGTCTACGAGGTTGCTTATCTGGCGAACAATCCCGGAGTGTGGATGGATCACTGCCACAACCTCCAGCACGCAGCCGCGGGGATGACGATGCACTTGATGTACGAGGGGGTCACTTCTCCCTTCCAAATCGGTGTCGAAACACATAATCATCCGGAATAGGGCACCACGCTATGATCGGGCCCTCTAATCCTATATAATTAATATGAAGAACGGAGTGTTCATCGGTATGAAAATCAAAACCATTGGCGGGGTACTCCTGCTGCTGCTCGGCATTATCTTGCTTCTGAATCAAGGCGAGACATTTGGTCCCGGCAAAATCTTTGCTTACTTCTGGCCATCCCTGTTCGTCATACCGCTCGGTTTGTTTTTCCACTGGCTGTATTTCAGCGTAACGGAACGCCGGGCTTCGGGGCTGCTCATTCCAGGAGGCGTGCTGCTTACTGCGGGTTTTGTCTGCCAGATCGCGATGCTGTTTGGCAACTGGGAATACATGTGGCCGGGCTTCATTCTGGCGCCGGCTGTCGGCCTGTTCGAGTTCTACTGGTTCGGCAACCGCAACAAGTGGCTGCTTATTCCGATTAATATTTTGACCGTACTGTCGCTGCTATTCTTTATCGTCTTCTCCTTCAGCTCGCTATTTGACGTGCTGCTGACGAAACAACCGTACTTCGCCATCCTGCTCATTGTAGGCGGAGCCGCGATTCTGACGCTGCGCAAGAAATCCGACTGAGAGAAAGCTAGTGGCAGCCTACCATCCAAGGAGGATTAACCAAAGCTATGCTTACCTTTGACCAAAAGCTTGCCATTATCGCGTCCTTTCCTGAGCTTCAGCGGAAGGACGTTTCGCTTGGGCGCGTAAACTTTCATTACGAAGAAAGCGTCCATGAGAAAAAAACCGTCGTCTATCATCTCCACCCGAACGGGAACGGCTTTGTCTATGGCGGACTGATCGACGGCCTGGACACCGACGCCAAAGGGCTCGTCAATATTCGCGACTGCGATGAAGCAGAGCTTAAGGACCTGATCACTCGTTCCATTGCATCGTTATCTGCTGGAGAAGCAAGCGAACCAGAAGTTCAGCCAGCTGAAGAAGAAGCTGGCTATCGTTCTTCCCGCGCCGAATTTTGGCGTGGAGCCGGCGGCACCCGGCTGACGCTGTTATTCCAGGAAGATCTGTGGTATGTCTATGCCGGCAATGAGCTGGACATGGCGTTCGAGACGCATGACGAAGCGATTCAGTATCTGGTAGATGAAGGGTTTCGACGCGAATAGACAGGAATTTGCCTCTCGTTGTCTAATTGTAAGTAAACAACTAGATTTCGGGAGGAACATCTGTGTCCATCAAAGCTAAGCTATCCTTCTCCATCTCCGCCATTGTAGCGGCGATTCTCGCCTTAAATATTATGTTTTCCTATATCAGCACCAAGATGGCCCAAGACGCCGCCCTGGAGCAGCAAATTCAGTCGATCGTCGAGCAGCTCGGCGTTACGCTTGAAATTATTGAGACGACACGCGCGGCGATGGACGCCGAGCTTGGCGAGAAGCTTCGCATGGCCGCTATCGTGGCCAAGCAGAAGCTCGATCCCGATATTGAGCATGTCAGCAATGCGCAATTGGTATCCCTCAGCGAAGAGCTGGGTCTGGACGACATTACGCTATGGCAACGGTTGGATGGCGAGGTCGTCTCCGTCCTTTCTTCCAATCCAGAGGAGATCAACTTGAGCTCCAAGACATGGGATTACTGGGACAAAGCGTTCCATCAGCTCTTCGATATGGAAGAGGTGTCCGTCGGACGCGGGGATGCGCTTAAGCATTATTGGTCCGGTCCTATCAATTATGCGGTTTCCGACCCTACCCAAATTAACAAATGGGGGTATTATTACGACGGGACAACCAATTACATGATTAACACAATCATTAATACGGATGAGAATTTCTCATTTGATCTCGTCAACGGTACCAATAATGTGATCACCAAGCTCAAGAATCTGCAGCCAAGCTTGCTGGAAGTGACCGGCTTCGATCCGCAATACTTCGGCTCAGAGCCGATCATTAAGATGAAAAAAGGCATTCCCGTCTATAATCTGGACGTTAGGGCTATCCCTTTTGGCCAATATGAATACCGCAACTCTCAGGAGGATACGCATCATATTCATACGGTGCTGGAGAGCGGGATCATGCAGACCGAGAAGTATACGATCAATGATAAAGAGGTGCTGCGCAGCTTCATCCCGATCAAGATCAACGCTGAGAAAACGTATGTCATCGGCGTTGCCTTCGACAAGGCCGGGCTTCAAGAGCCCCTTCATCGCCAACTGCTTGCCCATGTGCTGATTTCGTTATGCCTGCTGCTGTTTGCCATGCTAGGCAGTTATTTTATTGCTGGTTATATGCTCCGTTCGCTGAATCAGATTATGAACAAAGTGAATGCCATTGCGGAGGGCAACTTCGACGCCAGCATCTCTATTCAGAATAAGGACGAGCTTGGCCTGCTGGCATCTCGCGTCAATTCAATGGGCGTGCGGCTGCTGAACTATACGACTCAATTGAAGGATACCGCTAAGGAGCTGCAAAGCACGAAGCAGTATTTGGAGTCCTTCGTCAATCATACCTCTGATGCCATTCATGTCTTGGATCTGGACGGGCATATTATCCAGGTCAATCCGGCGTTCGAGACCATCTATGGCTGGAGCAGCGAAGAAGTGATCGGCCAACTGCCTCCTAACTTGCCGGACAGCCAGATAGAGTCGCATGAGATGCTAATTGCTACGATTATGGATGGCGGCTCTGTGACCGACTTCGAGACGGTTCGTTACACCAAACACGGCGGGCTGATCGACGTCTCCATTACGATATCCGCCATTCGGGACGAGATGGACGAAATTGTCGCAATCGCTACGATATCCAGAAACATTACATCCCGAAAGCAATCCGAGGAGATGATCCGCCGTTCGGAGAAGCTTGCCGTTGTCGGCCAACTGGCCGCCGGAGTCGCCCATGAGGTGCGCAATCCGCTTACTACGCTGCGCGGGTTCGTCCAGCTGCAGAAGCAGACAGGCTCGCTGTCCATGTCGCATCTGGATCTGATGCTGTCTGAACTGGATCAGATCAACATGATCGTAAGCGAGTTTCTGGTGCTCGCCAAGCCGCAGGCGATCCGGCATGATTGCCTGAATGTCGACGAGCTGATACGGGATATCGTCATGCTGATGGATACGGAGGCACGATTGAGCAAAGTCAATCTGTCCGTTCATCAAATCACGGATATCCCCGTTATCGGAGGCGTTAGCAGCCAGCTTAAGCAGGTGTTCGTCAATATGATCAAAAATGGCGTCGAAGCAATGCCCGATGGCGGCGAGCTTACGGTCGAACTGGCCGCTATCGAGGATGGCCGCGAAATTGCCATTCGCTTCACCGACCAAGGCCTCGGCATCTCGGAGGAAGATATGGGACGTCTTGGCGAACCGTTCTTCACGCGGAAGGAAGGCGGCAACGGCCTTGGGATCATGATCTGCCAGCAGATTATCCGCAATCATAACGGCAAATTGAAATACCGGAGCCTGGTCGGCGAAGGCACCTGCGTAGAGATTCGTCTTCCTGTGAACAGGGCGGCAGACCAGTAAGGCGACCACCGCTCCGGCAACTGCTTGCCGACCCATATAAAGGAGTCTTCACCATGACCCACCCTGCTACAATAACTACAGATGATACACGCATCCTGGTTGTGACGGCTGTAGAAGCCGAGAGAGAAGCCGTCCTGCGCGGCCTCTCCCAAGCCGGCTCCACCCGTTTTGAGGTGATCGCTGGCGGCGTAGGGCCTGCTGCCGTTGCGGCGCGCACAGCTGCCCTTCTGGCGACAGCCGGACATCATTATCAACTTGTCATCAGCGCGGGAATAGCGGGCGGCTTCCCCGAACGGGCCGAGATCGGGTCACTCGTCATCGCCGATACGATCGTATCGGCCGATCTTGGCGCAGAGACGCCAGACGGCTTCCTCAGCGTAGACGAGCTTGGCTTCGGCAGCTCGCGCATCGACTCCCACGCAGTGTGGAATAAGAGACTCGCTGCTCAGTTAGCCGATGCGGGTCTGGCCTGTACGCTTGCCCCTATCCTGACCGTCTCTTCGGCGACGGGAACAGCTGCGACAGCAGCGCTGCGAGAACGGCTTGTGCCGGGAGCCGCAGCCGAAGGCATGGAAGGCTTCGGAGTGGCGACTGCCGCGGCACAGCAGGGCGTACCCGTCACGGAGCTGCGCGCCATCTCCAATGCGGTCGGCCCGCGCGACCGTTCCGCATGGCAGATCGGCCAAGCTCTGAAGTCGCTGGAGAGCGCCTTTGCCGCATTCGCTTCTATTACGCCTTGATAAGACTGGCTCATTGAATATAGGCATCATGAACAACAGAAGGAGGGATTTTCATGCAAAAACGTCTTCAAATCGCTTATTCTCCTTGTCCGAATGACACCTTTATTTTCCATGCCTGGGCGAACGGTCTGCTTCCGGATGCGCCCCAGCTTGACGTAACCTATGCGGACATTGATATAACGAACCATCTGGCCGCCCGCCGTGAGGGACCGGAAGTGATGAAAATCTCCTACGCCGCATTGCCTTGGGTGCTGTCGGATTACAGACTGCTCCCTTGCGGCGGCGCGCTCGGAAGAGGCTGCGGACCGCTTGTATTGACGCAAGGCGGCAGCGGACCACTAGACGGCTCTGCTCTGACGGGCAAACGCGTTGCTGTTCCTAGCGAGCGTTCTACGGCGTACTTGCTGTTCCGGTTATGGGCGGCCCAGCAAGTGCCTGGCGGCGTAGGCGAGATCGTCGTTATGCCATTCCATGAGATCATGCCTGCTGTTCGAGACGGCAAGATAGACGCTGGTCTGGTCATTCATGAAGCCCGCTTCACTTACGGTAACTACGGACTTCATAAGCTGGCCGATCTGGGCAGCTGGTGGGAAGAGGATACAGGCTTGCCGATCCCGCTCGGCGCCATTATCGCCAAGCGTTCACTGGATGCAGATGCCCTCAGTGGATGGATTCGCTCTTCGCTCGAGCATGCCTGGAATAGCCCTTCCGCCTCCACAGAGTACGTCATGGCCCATGCCCAGGAGCTGTCGCCTGAAGTGGCGCAGTCCCATATCGAGCTGTATGTCAATTCCTTCAGCCATGATCTGGGCGAGGACGGCTATGGAGCCATTGAAGCTTTGCTCGGCCGTGCGGCCAAGCTTGGACTTGTACCGGCATTCGATCTGCGGCTGTTAAGAGAATAGTCCGTCATACAATAAAGGTCCCGCCAGCATAATCGCTGACGGGACCTTTTGGGTTCATGCTTGGGCGTGATGAATGGCTATTTGCCACACTACCCGTTTTCTTGTTCTCCGCTTTCCACATACTGCTTGAGAGCAGCAAGCTTATTGTCCCAATACCGCTCGAAGTAAGCGAGCCATTGCTGCAGCTCCCGCAGCGGCTCCGCCTCCAGCCTGTACCTCGTCTCTCTTCCCACCTTGCGATCCTTCACCAGCCCTGCATCCGCCAGAATGCGCAGATGCTTGGACACCGCTGGCCGGCTCATCGGGAAGTGTCCGCTGATGACGTTCACTGGCAGCTCGCCATCGCCGAGCAGATGAAGAAGCTTCCGTCTTGTGGGGTCCGAGATCGCATGGAAGACATCATGCTTAGGCAATGCCTCTCCCATCTCAGCCCTCCACCGTACGGACAAGCTTCTGCACAATACCCGTCCAACCGCCAGCCATCCGCTCTCTGACCACCGCATGCTTCTCTCCAAAAGCGGTAGCCGTATCGGCATCCCAGCCTCCGTGGATGAGCTTGAAATGGGTACCCTCATCTATCGCCTCCAGTTGGAACGTTACCGTCCAGTCCTTGTCCCAAGAGAAGACCAGGCGATTAGGCGGGTCCAGCTCCAGCACCTTGCATGGCGAATGACCGAATGGCCCTGCATTTAACTGAAACTCGTGCCCCAGTATCGGCTCGAAGTTGTTCGGCATGAACCATGCTGCGATTCCTTCCGCCGTTGCTACTGCCTCCCATACCTTTGCAATTGGAGCTTTTATCGTGACTTCCTTGACTACATCAGCCAGTACTCCCTGTTGTTCACTCGACATCCTGTATTCACTCCTCCTATTAGACGCAGGTCACGATTGAGGCGATAGCCATACCGTCTCTTCGCTCCCTCACCAGGTTTTACGCTATAAAACACAGTTCCGTCCACTAAACCACTCATTAGGAAACCAAATGGTTTCTAATTATCATAATACGAAACCTTTCGGTTTCCTGTCAACAGTCTTTCATTGACGAGCGGCGCGATTGTATGAATAATAGATAAAAAAGCACGCTCTGTACAAGTTTCAATTGTTAAAAGGAGGATCACCTATGTCTATCGTTCCACAATTGATGGCATTCAACAAAACATTCGTCGAGGAAAAACAATACGAGGCTTACTTAACGGACAAGTTCCCGGAGAAAAAAATCGCCATCCTCACCTGTATGGACACCAGACTCGTTGAGCTCCTTCCCAAAGCGCTTAACCTTCGCAACGGAGACGCCAAGTTTATCAAGAACGCTGGCGCCATCCTGACCCAGCCCTTCGGAAGTGCCATGCGGAGCATTCTGGTAGCGGTATACGAGCTTGGCGCGCGCGAGGTGCTTGTCATTGGCCACCACGGCTGCGGTATGACAAACCTGGATACGCAAGGCATGATCAAGAAATTCAGCGAGCACGGTATCGACCCGCTCGCGATCGAGACACTGGAGAATTCCGGCATTCGCATGGAGAAGTTCCTTCGCGGCTTCAGCAGTGCGGAAGAAGGCGTCATGCATAGCGTTCGAATGATTCGCAAGCATCCATTGTTCCCTAAAGCGATTCCTGTACATGGCTTCGTCATCGATCCTGAGACGGGCGAGTTGGAAGTTATCGTCGAGGATTATCAAGCAGAGTAGCGCCGGGCTGCACAAGGCTGCCTGCTAAACGGGCCATACGTCCCGTTGGCATGGCAGCTTTTTTGGGGTGCGCTTCTCATTCATCCTATATATTTCTTTCAAAAACATCATTTCTATACGCAGTCACAAACTGTCCGTCCTTGCAATCGCTTTCGCATCATTCGGCTTGTGGCGCCGGTGATAATATTTCGGAAAGGAGGCCTGCATTTGCTAATTAGAAAAGTCATTGCATCTTATTTGACTTCATTTGCAGTCGTCATCTACATGTCTTTGGTTCTGACCGGGGTAGAAGCGCAAGCTACCTTCCCCCGCTTTGATCAATTCATGACCTGGACGACCTTCATTAGCTTATATGTGTTTCCGATCGTACTGATATATGGCTCACTTGTATCGATTGCGCTGGAGTTTGTAACGAACCGGCGCGTGCACAGCCGCATCATGGAGATCGCGCTCCCTGTTGCCGGACATCTGATATTCGGCGCATTACTCAGCATCCCTTTCCGGTCAGCCAGCTTCACTTGGTTATGTCTTGCGGCTGCTCTGGTTTACTGGCTTGCAGATTTCCTGTTTGCCTGGATTTCGGAGCGGGGATGGCGCAAAAACGGCATACTGATCTCGCTGGCGCTGCCGCTCGTTATCATTGCCGGGGTAGGCCTCCTGTCGCTTACAAACGAAAAGACGCCTGAACAGCAGCCCTTCACGAAAGAAGCCGCTGTCAGAGCCGCAACCTCTGGGACCAGCGGCACTGAGCTTGAGATATTCCCGAAGCAGGTAGGCGCTACCCAGCTTGAGCTGGACGGCTACAAGGTCACCCGGGAAACATCTGTTGCACGGGTTGGCCATGAGCAATTTGAAGTGACCTTCCGGGAGCAATGGAGCAAAGAGAATGAAGAAGGAAGCCGCGCGATGATTTATACGGTGACGCGAGGAAGCATGACCTTGAAGACGAACGAAGGCAGCCTGCCTCCTTATCTGACCGGTCATTGAGGCGAGTCTCAGCCGCACAATACAATTAGCACTCCACGACAAATAGAACCTTCGAAGCCTCTCAGGCGATGAGATATGCCCTGCTCCCCCACCGGATTACCCGCAGTTTTTGTCCGGCGAGTGGATTAGAGGAGCGCATCACTTTGAGAGTACGAAGGTTCTTTTCTATGGATCTGGAGAGTTGAATGCCCACTCCTTTACGGCAAAGCCAGCTTGCCCATCACCGTCGGATAAGCCGCTCCGGTTGCTGCCGGCACATTGTTCGTCTCGCCGCACAGGAAGCCATGGCCGAGCAAAGCGAAGATGACAGCCTCCTTGGCGTCGTCAGCCAGCCCCAGCGCTCCGGCGTTCATAATGCTCTGCTCTGGCAGCAGCCGTGCCAGCGCAGCCATGAGCGTGCGGTTATGAGCGCCTCCGCCGCTGACAATAACCTCGTCGATCCGACAGCGCGGCATAACCAGCTCCTTGCAGGCATCCGCTATCGTATGCGCCGTGAACGCTGTGGCCGTCGCGACAATATCCGCTGCATGCAGACCGCGCTCGCTTGCTCTGCGCAGGAAGGCTTCGGTATAAGCAGCACCGAAAAGCTCGCGGCCCGTTGACTTCGGCGGTAGCTGGCGGAAGTACGGATGCGACAGCAGCTCAGCCAGCAGCTCTTCGTCCGGTGTGCCCAGCGCTGCCCATGCGCCGCCTTCGTCATAGCTCAGACGTCCATCGGTGAGCGTAAGCACGGTCTGGTCCATGATCATATTGCCCGGACCGGTATCGAAGGCGAATACGTCCTCCGGCCCCGCTCCAGGAGGCAGCGCTGTACAATTGCCGATGCCGCCGATATTTTGCAGCAGCCTGCCCTTGCTCGGGTCGCCAAACAGGATCAAATCTCCGTAAGGAACTAGAGGCGCACCTTGACCGCCTGCCGCCATGTCGGCAGGCCGGAAATCGCCCACAGAGAGCCATCCCGTCCGCTTGGAGATAACCGACAAGTCGCCAATCTGCAGAGTCGAGCGGCTCAGATATTGATCCTGCACCGTCACCTCGGGCATATGCCAGATCGTCTGTCCGTGCGAGCTCACGAAGTCGATCTCCTCCTTAGCAAGACCCGCCTCGCGCGCCGCCTCGATCGCCGCCTGTGCGAACAGCTCGCCCATATAGACATTCATGCCGCAAATATTCATAACATTGGACGTCGCAGGATCGCACAGCTCTTTGATCCGCGCTCGCAATTCATCATCATAGGGTTTCGTATAATAATGCAACAGATGAACCTTGGATTGCAGTCCGCTTCCTTCTATCTTGACTACAGCGGCATCCACTCCGTCCAGTGATGTGCCAGACATAAGACCGATGCCGATAACCGATGCTTTCCCCGCCAAGCCTGTTAGCATGCTCCGCCACGCTCCTTTTTCATTGTTGATCCCCGCATGCGGCGTCATCGATGCCTGCGGGCCTCGGCCTATCATCTTGATACGGCAAGAGGCCGACAGATCGTTCTGCCGGCCTCTTCTTGCCCTTCAACTTCTGCCAGCTGCCGCCGGAGGATGCTTCATCCTCCCAAAGACTGCGGCTCCAGCCGCCCTAGCCTGTCTCGCCATCCTTCAGCTTCTCTAGCGCAAGCAATACCGCACCATACGACGCGTCCCGTTTCGGCTCAATACAGCTCACCTGCGGCTGCAGACGGCTCATTGCCTCGATGAACATCTCCCGCACATGACGATTGCGTGTCAGCACGCTGCCGAGCAGTGCCAGCTCTCCATCTTGCAGACCAAGACGCCGGGTGACGGCACATGCCGTCTCGGCAAGAGCTTCTGCATTCTTCTGCGCAATGCGCAGAGCCGCGCGGTCCCCGCTTTCACAAGCTGCGGATAGCAGCGGCGCGATTGCAGCAATCTCTTTTTTATTCCGGTTCTTGTCATAGACGAATCCTACGATCTCGCGAACCGAGCCGATATGGAGTCGTTCATACACCAAATCCGTAATAACCGTAGACTCCTCCCGGCCGTCCGATGCACGGACAACCGCTGACAGCAGATCACGGCCAATGCTGTAACCGCTGCCCTCATCGTCAATGAGATGGCCGAAGCCGCCGGCGCGATGCGTATCGCCGCTCCCATTGCGGCCGTAAGCGATCGAGCCTGTGCCTGCAATCAGAATGGCACCGTACAAGCCATCATGTGCTCCACATAGTGCAGTCTCATGATCGCCAACCAGCACAAGCTCGCCCTGATAACCGCCTTCGCGCAGACCCGAGGTCATCAGTCCGCTTACCACGGGATTGCTGATGCCCGCCGCGCCCAGGCAGATGACCGAGCAAGCAGCAAGGCCGCCTGGCAAAGCCCGGCCAATCTCCTCGCAGATTTCGGCAAGTGCCGCTCTTACGCTGGCTTCATCCTGGCCGTTAATATTCAAGGCGCCGACGGCAAATTCGTGTACGATTGATCCGTTCTCATCTCCAATCGTCACTGCCGTCTTCGTGCCTCCGCCATCCAGTCCCGCAACGTATCTCATGTTCGAATCACTCCGGCTTCGTTGTCTCTAATATAAGTGGAATTGCGCCTTGCGCGCCGCGAAGGTACGGCTTTCCTCGCGGAATTGCTCCAGCAGCGCCGGAACATCAACCGAATCCCCGCGGTACACATTGTCTCCGCACAGCAGATCGATGAACGGTCTTCCATTTTCCTTCACAGGAGGCAGGAACGCAAATTCCGGAAATAGCTTCTTCACGGTAAAGAGCAGCTCGACACCTAGCTCTACCGGTCTGAGCGTGCGCTCGTCAAGTACATGCGCATACACGCCTCTGCACAGCTCGCCTTCATGCTTCGAGAAAGACGGCTTGAAGTAGGACGGGCGGAAGTATACGCCCGGCAATCCTTTGGCGTTCATTTCCTTCGCGAGCAGCTCCGCGTCTACGAATGGCGCGCCAATCAGCTCGAACGGAGCTGTCGTGCCGCGTCCTTCCGATAGATTGGTGCCTTCGAACAGGCAAGTGCCCGGATAAAGCAGCGCCGTATGGAAGCGCGGAATGCCCATTGAAGGGGGGATCCATGCGCGTCCCGTCTCCGAGATCGTCATGGTCCGGCTCCAGCCCTCGCAAGGTACGACATACAGCTCGGCGCCCAGGTTCGTCTCGCTGCTCGCCATCATGGCGACTTCACCGGCCGTTAGCCCGTAGCGTACGGCCAGCGGATAGTTGCCGACAAACGATGTGAATCCTTCCTTCAGCACATTCCCTTCCACCGTCACGCCATCCAGCGGATTCATCCGGTCCAGCACGACAAAAGGCTTGCCTGCCTTCGCGCAGTCTTCTAGTGCATAAAGCATCGTATAGATGAATGTATAATAGCGTGCGCCAACGTCTTGAATATCATAGACGACCATATCGACGGCGTCCAGCATCTCCGGCGTCAGGCGTTTGGAATCCTTCCGGTACAAGCTGTAGACCGGCACGCCGGTCGCAGGGTCCTCATACGTATCGACCAGCGCACCCGCGGCCAGATCGCCCCGAACGCCATGCTCGGGGGAGAACATCGCTGCAAGATGGAATTTCTCATGCAGGATATCAATCGTTGAACGAAACTCCGCATTCAGCCCGGTCGGTGCCGTAATGAGACCAAGCCGCTTGCCGCGGAACAGATCGGCGTAAGCATCGATATTGTCAATTCCGTTTCGTATCATAAGCTTCTCCTTTTGATCCGGACTACAACTCAGATTGACGCAAGCGCATCGTCTCGGCTGGAATCATGAATGTCTCCGCATATTCCTTCCTGGCTTCCAGTCCTCTTACGCGGGCAAGAGATTTGTAGTAATCCATATAGTTGAACGACTTGCTGCCCGTCACGAACCAGTGCGTGGACAAAGCTTCGATCCACAGGTCGAACGCTTCTTGATTGAAGTCCACGTAGACATAAGGAACATAGTCAACTGCATCTTCCCAGTTCTCGCCGTAGTACAGCTTCGCTGCAAAATGCGCCGGATGCTCGCGCTCCATCGCCCGCAAACCGGCGAAGAATCGCGCATCGTTGACGATACGATGAGTTGTTGCATGGTCCTTATGCATACTGTTGCAGTGATGCGTAATGATGATGTTCGGCTTCACCTCGCGAATTACATCGCAGACGCGCAGACGAATTTCTTGATCATCCTGAATCTCGCCGTCCGGAATCTCGAATACACGTGCCTCGCCGCCAAGCATATTGGCGAAGGTATGCGCCTCGCGTACTTTTTGCTCGCGGTATTCATTCACGTCCTGCCAGTCCGGCACACCGCGCTCGCCCGCTGTCAGCGCCAGCGTCGCGATCTTGTCGCCCTTCAAGTAATGGCTTGCAAGCACGCCTCCCGCTACCAGCTCAACGTCACCTACATGGGCCCCAATGCCCAGAATCGTAATCGGTTGTCTCTCACTCATGGTTATACAAGCTCCTTCCTCATGATAGCGAATGTTTTCACCGTCTGAAATCCGGCTTTTTCATAGATGCGTATGGCAGGATTGTTGCTGCCTGTATACAACGACATATAGTCAGTGCCAATATTCTGAAAGGCTTCGCATAGACGGAAGAACAGGCTTGAGCCAAGTCCATGGCCTTCATGCTGAGGCGTAACCCCGATACCGGCAAAATAGCCGCGTCCGTTAGGCTGTCTGATCACAGGTCCGGCAAAGCCTGCCGCCTTCCCTTCATGCGCTGCGATAACAACCGGCGTACCCGACTCCGCGCTGCCGCCAATCTCTCTCGTCCATAGCGGATTGCCGAGCGTCTCCAGCATCTCGGCGATGCCGGTATGCTTCGACGTATCCAGCAATTCAACCATGTAACCCTCTGCCGCAGCCTTCTCTTCCTTCGCCACAATACTCTCCGGCACCTCGAAGGCACCAAGCTTCAGATACATCGCGCATTGCGTCGCCCGTTCCGTGTAACCCTCCTGCAGCAGAAACTGATGCAGGCCGCTTCCGACAGGCACGCCCGGCGCATTATTATGCTCGTGGCAATCCGTATCCGGGATATACCAAGGCAATTGCATCGGGTTAAAGAACAGGACCTCCGCCTGCCGCTTACCCAGCTCCAGGAAGCGATCCTCCATAGCCTCCAGCAATCCGGCATACCTATCCTGCTTATCTGAACCGGAATCCAGCACAATGCAGGTGATATATCCGGCGGCATCGCCAAGCGGGAGCTCGTCTCCCGTACAGCCGCAGGCAAAGCCCGTTAACCGGCCATCCTCCAGCCATACGAACGTGCAGGCGGGGTCGAAGTTGGCATGATTCGTGAAGATCCGGGAGAAGTCCTCTTCCGTCATCTCCTTGTAGCTGTCCTTAACGGCTTCCTTATTCCACAAATCGATCACTTCCGAGCGATATCGCTCATTCCAGGTTGTAATCATGCTGTCCCTCCTCTTCCATGAACCGTTCCTAATACCAAGGCTGCGGCAGGAGCCGCAGCCTTGTAAGCGCAAATGTTAACCTTTGACCGCGCCGACTGTTACACCCTCCAGGAAGTAACGCTGCAGGCTGAAGAACAGAATGAACATCGGAACCGCTGAAATGGTCGCACCCGCCATCATTGGAGCAAAGAACGTCGTGTTGGCAAAGCGGAAGTTTTTCAGACCGACTTGAATCGTCTGCATATCCATGGTGTTCGTGACCAGGAACGGCCAGAAGAACGTATTCCAATTTTCCATGAATGTCAGGATCGCCATAACGGCCATAACGGTTTTGGACAAAGGCATAATGATTTTGGTCAAAATCTTGAACTGGCTCGCACCCTCTACCTTGGCGCTCTCCAATATCTCCTTCGGAATCGAGCTCATGAACTGCTTCGCCAGGAAGATATTATAGACCGTAACGAGAGATGGCATAATGAGTGCTTGGTACGTGTTCTGAATCTCGAAAATGTTCACGATCAGAATGTACAGCGGCACTTGCGTAACCTGGTAAGGAATCATCATAGCCGCTAGCAATACGGCGAACAGCACGTTGCGTCCTTTGAAGTTGATCTTGCCAAACGCATAGCCCGCCATCGTAGCAAATATGACGTTAGAAACCATAACGACCGTAGCAACAATTAAAGAGTTCAGTAACCAGCGATACGAGTACTCGCTAAAATTGAAGAAAAACTTATACGATTCGAACGAGAACTTGCTTGGCCAGATCGAATAGCTGATCGCTCCGGCTTCTACGGGGTCCCCGAAGGACGACATAATCATGAAATAAATTGGGAACAAAGTCGCTAACGCGAACAGCAGAAGGAGGACAACAATGATCGTGTTGCGTGTATATCTGGCTGCGCGATTTCCCAAGTGGTTGTTAAACAGGGCCAATTCGGGTCCCTCCTTCTACTAGTATTCCACGTCTTTGCCCAGGAACTTGAACTGGATAAACGCGATGATGCCGATAATCAAGGCAAGGATAAGCGATTGAGCCGCCGCTTTGCCGAATTCGAAATATTTGAACGCCGTATCAAAGATAAGCAAGCCCACCATTGTTGTGGAATGGTCCGGTCCGCCGCCTGTCATCAGGTATGCATTCTGGAATACCTGGAAGGAGCCGATAACGCCGGTTACGAGCAAGAACAAAGTGGTTGGCTTCAAACATGGAATTACGATATGCCACATCTTCTGCCAGAACGTCGCGCCATCAATCTCCGCCGCTTCATAGTAGCTTTCGTCGATGCCAAGCAGCGCGGCTACATAGATGATGATGCTCGTTCCGTGGCTGGATAGCCAGGACATCAGCACGAGTGAGAACATGGACGTAGAGCTGGAGCCCAGCCAGTTCTGATTCTCGATGCCGAGAAGTCCGATCAGCTGATTGAGTATGCCGCCCGGCATTGGATCGTAGATCCACAGCCATACAACGGACAACGCTACGCCTGATGCTACAGCTGGCAAGTAATAGATCGCCTTGAACGTTGTCTGTGCCCATTTCTTAAGCGGCATAATCATAATGGCAACACCGAAGGAGAGAATCAGCGCAACCGGAACCGTCAGTACCGTATAGACTAGCGTGTTCCACAAAGCTTTGCCGAAGAGCTCGCTCTTGAAGATACTCGCGTAATTGTCAATTCCAATATAGCTGGAGCCTAATGGACGGTATTCCTGAAAACTGATAAGTAGTGCACTTATAACGGGATACGCTGTGAATAGCGCATATACGACGAGCGCTACTGCAATAAATGCGTACGCCCATACGCTATCGCCCTTATTAAGACGATTCTTGATGCTTGATGCTCGAGCCATCATTCAGGACTCCTTTCACTACCGCTAACTTCGCCGAAAACATAATCGGATAGCCCCCCCGATCAGGGGGCGGCTATCCGAGCGTTAATCTTGCCGAATTTTATCGGCGATCAAAACCTCCGCTCAAACGCGGTCGCTCACCCTCGAATGCATACGATGGGATTGAACTGTATTACTCTTGTACAACTCCATCTGCGCCAAAGGCATCGATTGCAGCTTTCTTAACTGCTTCGTACATGTCTTCCGGCGAAATTTCACCAGCAAGTAAGGCTTGCAGCTTCGGAATGACAACTTCGTTTTCTACTTTGATCGCTTTCGCGCCCAGCTCTACAGGGATGTCAGGACGTGCCGGTGCAGCATGCTCCAGCATCTTCTCTACAGCCGCGATGTTGTCAGGGTTACGAGTGGATTCCATTGTTTTAGCGATTTCACGAGCACTGTTCGTGATATGAGCTGCGAACAGGTCTCCATTTGTTGTAGCTGCTACTTGACCGCTTGCCAGGAAGTAAGCTGCTTTAACAATGTTTGCTTTATGCTCTTCAGTTGGCTCTTTCTTGCCGCGGAACGCTACATATCCGTCGACAACGGCATGGGATACCGCTTCTTGGCCCGCGAAGGAAGGCACTGGCAATGCAATGTAATCTACAGCGATACTGTCCGCAACAGCGCTTCCATCATTTGCTTCGATTTTCTTGTTGTTCTGGTTAGCGGAGTTTTCGAATACCGCCAGACCTTTACCCGTGATCATCGTTTGACCTGTCAGGAACATGTTCCAGCGCTTGCCGGCGTCAACGGAGCTCAGCTCTTTCGGCATGGAGCCGTCGTCGATCATTTGGCGAATTGCTTTCAATACTTCCAGATAGTTTTTGCTTGTGTAGGAATACTTATGATCTTTTGTGAATGGCGAAGGCATGCCTGCGTTTTTCACCAAAATGCTCAGGTAATCCTTGGAAGCTACACCAGCTGTTGCGAATACGAAACCGTAACGCGTTTTGCCGTTTTCAGTTTTGACGCCAGCTTTGATCGCTTCACGGAACTCTTCATAAGTCCAGCCTTCTTGCTGTACTTTCTTCCAGTCGATTCCCGCATCTTCAAGCATTTGCTTGTTGCCGCCAATAGAGTGAACTTCCATGTATCCTGGCAAGCCGTACAGGCCTTCGCCGTTCTTCATGTATTCCAGCGGAGCTTCGTCGAAGTCAGCTACCATCTCTGGTGTAACAAGGTCTTTAATATCCATCAGCATGCCCATTTGCGCATACTTGGAGATACCGTCGGAGCCCATGAAAGCAAGATCAGGAGGACTGCCCGCGTTTACTTGTGTGTCAAGCTTTTGTGTCATGTCTTCCCAGCTTGCAGGTTCGATTTTCAAAGTCAGGTTAGGATAAAGCTTGTTGAAGTCGGCTTCCATTTGCTTGAAGTTCTCTTGGTACTTAGGAGACACCGGCGGAAGCAGCGCCGTGATGGTGTCTTTCGCAGCTTCGCCTTCCGTTCCTGTAGAAGCGGACGGGCTAGGCGAGTTGCTTGGACCAGCATTGTTGTTACTGGATCCGCAAGCGGAAAGTGCGCCTACAGAAAGCATGAGAGCCAAAACAGATGCAGCAAATTTCGTTTTTCTTTTCATTGCTAAGATCCTCCCTTTAATCATTTCATTCTATATACCCACATCCGGCCAAGCAAGCTTACATTACTTTAGCGCAAACGCGAATAGCTCTCTTCAGGCTGCCTCCGCAATCAGACAGCATCTTCCGCGCCTCATCGGCTTTAAGCCCGGACTTGATCATCATGATCGCCAGCTTGCAGTCCATTTTCGCTTGCTGCAATGTGTCCTTGGCCGTGTCGTGGTCAACCCCGGTCGTCATTCTGATCATGCGCACCGCACGATCATACAGCTTTTTGTTGCTCGCTTTCATATCAACCATCAAGTTATTATACGTCTTGCCCAGCTTCACCATCGTGCCCGTCGTCAGCATGTTCAGCACCAGCTTCTGCGCCGTCCCTGCTTTCAATCTTGTGGAGCCCGCGATTACCTCCGGTCCAACAACCGGCGCAATCGTAATGGAGCTTACTTCGCCAAGCTTCGTTCCTTTGTTGTTGACAACGCTAATCGTCGTCGCGCCAATCTCGCCTGCTCTTCGCAGTCCTTCGATGACGAAAGCAGCGCTTCCGCTTGCGGAAATTCCGATTACCGCGTCGCCAGGTGTTACGCCAATGCGATCGATTAACGCTTTTCCTTCTTCGCCGTCATCTTCACAGCCTTCCACAGCTACCCGCAGTGCGATGTCTCCGCCTGCGATATGACCCTGTACCAATGAGGGATCGGTTCCGAAGGTCGGTGGACATTCTGAAGCGTCAAGCACACCAAGTCTCCCCGATGTTCCCGCGCCGATGTAGAACATACGGCCCCCGCTTGCCAGCACCCGATGAAGCGCTTCCACCGCAGCTGCAATTTGAGGCAGCTCAGCGGCGACCGCTGTAGGCACCGTCGCGTCTTCCTGATTGATGAGTTTCAGCATTTGCTCTGTCGTCAACTCGTCAATCATGGCCGTTTCGGCATTAATCCCCTCCGTCGTTAAGCTTGCAAGATAGTCATTCATAGTGATTCCCCTAACGTGATCATGGCTTGGGTTCGTTTCTGTGTGTCATCCCGAGTGATCGTTTCATTTCTGTTGTGTTGCTGACTCTATATTAAAACTTTTATTTCAATCTCGTCAATAGATTTTGAAATAAATTTTTAAGTTGAAACTTATATTTGGCATTTTATATCACAATTTGTACCCCTTGCACAATCTATGTCGAACGCGGCACTCGCGGTTTCCCCATAGGAAGCCGTATGGGGACTGCCTTGTAGTTTCCCTCTTGGCTGAAATAAAAAACCACCGCCCCGAAGGACAGTGGTTGTCAACTACCATATAGGCAGCTCTGTTATCTTCTCCGCTTGTTTGCAATAATGCTGCGGCTCTTGGACAAATATTTCTTCACTTGCTGATAATCCGCGCTTGCCACCCCGGCAAACAACATATCGATGATCGTCAGCATCGCGATACGCGAGCCCATCGCTCCGCTTCGGATCGAAATCTCAGGCGTAGAGATGCTGAGCAGCGTATCAGCGCGGCTTGATAGCTCGCTCTTGCCGTACTTGGTGATCGCTACGATATGAGCGCCATTCTTCTTCGCAATCTCCAGCGAATCCAGAATTTCGATCGTATCGCCAGAATTGGAGATGAAGATCGCCACATCGTCTTTGGTCAACAGCGCAGCAGCTGTAAGCTGGCTGTGTCCGTCCAGAAAGGCATGGCACATCATATTGATGCGCGTGAACTTCTGCTCCGCATCCTGCGCTACCAAGCCGGAAGCGCCGATTCCGAAGAAGATAATCCGCTTGCTCGTGCGCAGCGCATGAACAGCCCGCTCCACGGCGGTTCGGTCGAGCACGCTCAACGTATCCTCGATAGAGCGCATATTGTTCCGGCTTATGTTGGAGATGATCGTCATAAGCTCATCTCCAGGCTGGATATCTGTATATTGGTCGACCGACTCCTCATCCATCGAGCCTAGCGAAGCCGAGATGCTGACGATGAAGCTCCGATAACCGTTGTAGCCCATCGTCTTGCAGAAGCGCAGGACGGATGCATCGCTCGTCTTGCTCGCTTGCGCAAGGCTTTTAATCGAGAGATGCGGAATCTCTTCTTTATTGGCTAATATATATTCCGCGACCAGCCGTTCAACAGGCGTCAGACTGTCTTTGCGTTCGCGGATTTTAATCAAGACATTATCATTAATCGCCATGTGCCGCTCCCTATTCCGTGTCATGTTTTCGCAACTAAATAGTATACGTAATAGCCACAAATTACAAGCACTTTTCGGCACAAACGTTTGCATGAGTATCCAATTTTTAAAATTTTATTTCAAAACTTTTTAGTCATATTGATTTTTATTGTTGAAAATAGCACCGCGTGATATACTGGCCTTACTAATGCAGCAAAGGATGAGTGACATGGAGAGAAAGCTTAAAATCGCGATTATCGGCGCTGGCAGCACGTATACACCTGAACTGATGGAAGGCATTATCAAGCGGAAGGATTCTCTTCCACTTTACGAGCTTGCCTTGATGGATATCGATGACCGGAAGCTTGAGATTGTTGGCGGCCTGTGCGAGCGCATGACAACGGCTGCGGGCATGAACTGCCAGGTTGTCAAAACAAAGGATCTCGACGAAGCGCTTCGCGGCGCGGACTTCGTGCTTGGCCAGATTCGCGTAGGCAAGCTGCCTGCACGCGTAGTGGACGAACAGATTCCGCTGAAATACGGCTTGATCGGCCAAGAGACTTGCGGCATCGGCGGTTTCTTCAAAGCGATGCGCACCATTCCCGTTATGCTGGATATTGCGAAACGAATGGAAGAGCTTTGTCCGGACGCTTGGCTCATTAACTTCTCCAACCCGGCAGGTATTATTACCGAAGCGATTCTGAATCATACGAATGTGAAAATGCTGGGCCTCTGCAACGTCCCTTACAATATGAACAAGAGCATCCGCGAAAGCATGGAGCTGCCGAATGCAGAGCTTACGTATATCGGCCTGAACCATCTGAGCTGGGTAACCGCCATCGAGCAAGACGGCAAAGACTACTTGAAGACAGCGCTGGATATGGGTCTGAACAGCGAGACGATGAAGAACATTCCTTCCACCGGCTTCAGCAAGGAGCTTGTCCAGCTGGTCGGCGCAATCCCGTCCTCCTATCTTGAATATTACTACTTCAAAGATAAAAAACTGAAATTGCTGAAGGACGCTGAGCTGTCTCGCGGCGAGAAGTGCATGCAGATCGAAGAAGAGCTGCTGGACATCTACTCCAACGCAGAGCTTCATTCGAAGCCGGAGCTGCTCTCCTCCCGAGGCGGCGCCAACTACTCCGAAGTAGCGATCAGCCTGGTGGACGCGATCTTCAATGACAAGCAAGAGAAGCATGTCGTGAACCTGCTGAATCATGGCGCTCTGCCATTTATGGAAGACAGCGATGCCATTGAAGTGACGGCTGTGATCGGCAAGGACGGCGCGAAGCCTATTGCCGTGTCTGACTTTGACAACCAGCATATCATCGACTACATGCGCATGGTGAAGGCTTACGAGCGCGAAACCGTTGCAGCAGCTGTAGAAGGAAGCGAAGCGGCAGCGATGCGCGCCTTGATGATGAACCCGCTGGTAGGCGACTACCAGACGGCACATGATTGCTTCCACGAGCTGAAGGAAGCGCACAAGGACTATTTGCCACAATTCAAATAAGGTGTACGACTAAGGAGCATGACCTGTTATGAAAGGTAATTATGTAATTGGCGTCGACGGCGGCAACAGCAAAACGGACTATTTCTTATTCGATCTTAGCGGCACGCTCGTCGATCATATCCGCTCGGGCACATGCAGTCATGAGCAGTTCAAGGACAGCTATGCCGAAGCCTATCGCGTGATGAATGAACAAATTACGCTGCTGCTATCGAGAAACGGCCTGTCGATGGAGGATGTAGCTACTGGCGCATTCGGACTTGCAGGAGCGGACATCCCGGTCCAGAAGCGCAACCTCAATGAAGTGGTGGAGAAGATCGGCTTCACCACCTATGCGCTGGACAATGACTCGTTCCTCGGGATCAAGGTCGGCAGCGAAAAAGGCTACGGCATCTGCTCGATCAACGGCTCCGGCGTCTGCACGGGCGGCATCTCGCCTAGCGGCCAGCGCTTGCAAGTCGGCGGTGTCGGCAGCGAGCTGTCCGGCGACGAAGGCGGCGGCTTCTACTTGTCTCGCCGCGTTATTCGCGCGATCTATGACAGCTTCTACCGTCTCGCTCCCGAGACAAGCATGACAGCGCCTGCTCTAAAGCTGATCGGCGTGAGCGACAAGGAAAGCTTTATGGATTATGCACTGGAGCAGCTGATCACACGCAAGCTTCCTTTTACAGAGCTGGTGACGCTGCTGCTCGAATCGGCGGAAAACGGTGATCCTGTGGCATCGGCAATCGTAGAGCATTCCGCGCGCCAGCTCGCCTACTCCACGGTTGGCTGCATCAGCCACCTAGACTTCGATGAGGGACCTGTCGACATCGTCATGGCCGGCTCGGTGTGGGTAAAAGCTGCCTCCCCGATCATGCGCGACCGCTACAAGCAAATTGTTGCGGAGCTGACGGGACGCGAATGCAATTTCATCCTGCTCCAGGAGCCGCCAGCCGCAGGCGCGGTCGTCTGGGCGCTGGAGCTCGCGCACGGCGGTCCGCTCAGCGCAGAGCTGCGCAAGAAAATAGTTGATGCGCTTCAGTAGGAAGCGCTGCGTTGACAGAAGGAGGGCTGCCCGTCGTGGGCAGCCCTCCTTCTATATAAAAGCCGAGTTTCTCGGCTTGCAGCTTCCTTTTTCCGCTCGGCCGGCTCTATAAGCCGAATTTCTCTGCTTGCAGCTTCCCGTTCTCACCCGGGCGGCTCTCTAAGCCGAGTTTCTCTGCTTGCAGCATCCTTTTCCCGCTCGGGCGGCCCTCTAAGCCGAGTTTCTCTGCTTGCAGAGAGATTGTCCGCCAACTATGCCGAATACATGGCATAATATAGTTAAGCTGCACGCAATCACAAGATACGGTTACTTAAACGAAATGTTACGGAGGCGGATGGATTGGCACAATCGAAGTTAGCGACATATCAGAACATCATTGCCGGTCTTCCCGATCAGCCTTGGCAACGCGAGGACCTTCTAATAGATGACTTGCTTTTGGAGCAAGAAAACGATCTTTCCTTGTACTACGCACCCTACGATTACGTGAATCCTGCTGCTAAAGTCACTATCGTCGGCATTACACCAGGTTTTACTCAAATGTCACTCTCCCTCCGGCAAGCGAAAGAAGACCTGGCGTCCAGTATCAGCCTATCCGATATCGACCGGAGAGCAAAGTACGTGGCAAGCTTCGCTGGAACGATGCGCCGACATCTGATAGACATGCTGAACGAGCTCGGCTTGCCGGAGCTGCTCAATGTCTCCGATAGCAGTGAACTATTCGGAGACCGCCGTGAGCTGATTCACACTACTTCGGTCATTCGCTATCCCCTGTTCCGCAAAGGAGACAACTACACTGGCCATAATCCGCGAATGCTATCATCCAATCTCATTCGCAAGTACGCACTACATGACTTTGCCAATGAACTTGCAGCCGTGGAAGACTCCATCGTTATTCCGCTCGGCAAATCCGTCTCGGACGTATTGCGTTACATCGACGATGAAAAACCGCTCCCCGGGGAACGGCTCCATGAACGCTGTTTATTCGACTTCCCTCATCCTTCTGGCGCCAACGGCCATCGCAAGAAGCAATTCGAGCTGCTGAAGGAACACCATAAAGAAATTTTGCGGCGCAAGTTGAGAAGATCCTATAGCAGCGAAATGGACTCCTCAACATAAGATAGTCAGACTTGCCGTACCAGACATTTACTTTGAATTAATAGGACAATGCATTCAGTATCACGACAAACGAAAGAAATAGGATCAAGCCAGTCAGCACTGCCCCCCAACCCGTTTGATTGGCGGTATTTCTGCCTTCTTTTATATTTTTGAGCAGCTTTACGGTATTGATGTACAGCATCATACCCAAGATAGGTATGATAAAAATCAAATAGACCACAAACATGTCCTCCCCCAATATGCCCTAATTCATAACCCCGGCCAGGCTGAAACACTAATTTGTGACCTATTATACCGAACCCCTTTACATCTGCCTACCTTTGTTCATTTTTCCGATCCACTAACCCTAACTCATTTCTCCCCCTCAAAAATCCTCCTGAATCAAATCCGCATTAATCCCGATCGCGGCCTTGCTGCCCTCTCCTGCCGCAATAACAGCCTGCGCAGGCGCGATGACTGAGGAATCGCCAGCTGCGTATACGCCGTACACGCTCGTACGACCTAACCGATCAGTTTGTATGCCGCCCTGATCATTCACCTCGCACCCAAGCCAATCGCCAAACAGAGCGGCCTGCCGCCAGATCGGCGACACGAAACCTCCGGAGCAGCGCACCCGCGAGCCTTCCTCCAGGCGAATAGAATGCAGCTCTCCATCCTTCCCCTCCAGCTCCACGATTCGCTGTCTGGTCAACCGGATTCCGCGGCTCTGCAACTTTTGCAGTTCTTCATGGGATAATGTACGTCTTGCACCATTTGTGCACAGGATCAAATCCTTGCTCCATTGGTAAGCCAGTCTGGTCAGTGTAAATGCGTTCATGCCGTCAGCAATTACAATCAACGGGCGGTCACGCAGCTCCCACCCATCGCAGTACGGACAGTTGAACAAGCTTCGGCCGTAATAGCTCCCGATACCCGGTATCGGCGGCAGAGTCTCCCGAAGCCCCGTCGCCAGCAGCACCTTGCGGGCAGCATACCATCCGCCATCCCCTGTCCCTATATGAAACCCGATACCCGCGCGCCGAATATCCGTCACCCGCTGCCGCTTCACCTCCACCGTTGAGTAGGCGGCAAGCTCCTTCTGGGCCAACTCTCTCAGCTCGCTTGGCTCCACGCCATCCCTGGTCAGAAAGCCGTGCGTATGCCGGGTTGCCGCATTGCGCGGCCGATTATCATCGAATAGAACGACGCTTCTTCTGGCTCTACCGAGCACCAGCGCGGCATTCATCCCTGCCGGGCCGCCGCCGATAATGGCACAATCCACTGCCATGCTCCAACCACCCTTCCTGTCCTTGCCCGAACTCAAAAAAGATCCCATCTAATTATGTATATCGAGGGCCGGAGTGCGTCATGCTTTTATGACCACCGATCGAGAGCAAAAAAAATAACCCGTGCATCCAGCACGGGCTCCGAACAAAGGGTTAAAAATGAACGAACGATTGCAATTGAACGATTATGGTTGAACCTACTAATCACAGTACTACTGCTTACGCTGTAGATGCTCTTATAGAAAAGCGTGCAGCAAACGATCGACCGCCAAAGCAGCGTTCACTTCTGTGCATACTTGAATCGGTGAGCCGACCAATGATCTGCGGCGCAGATCGGCCACTGTCATGCCCGCGCACAGCTCGCTGTCGCAAATGACCTTGACATTCATCTGTTGCGTGGTCACGATCGACGGATCTTCCGCTATCAATATGGTAAGCGGATCATGAATCGGAGCTGCATCGATAAAGTAGTTGCTGGTGCGATAGAAGTCGAAGTAGAAGCGATGCGATTCCCGGATGAAATCGACAACCTCCGCATTTCCTTCTCCACATGCTTGCTGCAGCCTGTCCAGATGCTCGCCCGTCAGCAGCGTCTTCATCGTCACGTCGAGACCGACCATCGTAAGCGGAACGCCGGAAGCAAATACAAGCTCAGCCGCTTCAGGATCGCCCCAAATGTTCGCCTCCGATACGGGCGTGATATTACCGGGAACGCCTACCGCTCCACCCATTACGTATACATGCTTGATTCTTCCGCATACGGAAGGGTCCTTCTCGATCGCATGCGCCAGATTCGTCAGCCGGCCCAGCGTCACCACGATTAGCTCGCCTGCGAGCTCCTCGGATTTGCGCAATATGAAATCTACCGCCGCTTCGTCCAGCGGCTGCTGGGCGGAAGCCGCTACCTCCACATTGCCAATCCCGTTCGCGCCATGAACATGCGTGCCAAATTCCGGCTTCCCCCGTTTGAGCGGCTTGCCCGCTCCCTTGGCAACCGGCACCTCATAAGCAGGAGCCGCCAGTGCGATCATTCTTAGCGTATTGTCCGTCGCCTGATCTACGTTAATGTTCCCGAACACGGTCGTAATCCCTTCCACCTTAATAGAAGGCGATCTCAATGCATATAGAATGGCAAGCGCGTCGTCGATGCCTGTATCGGCATCGATGATCATTTTTTTCATCTGTCTCACATGCAGCCCTCGCTTCTCATTCCTGAAAGTATGCCTGTACTTCCGCCATCGTCGGCATGCCGTCCTGCGCCCCGAACTTCGTAACGGCGAGACCGGATACCTTGGCGGCAAAAGCAACTGCGTCTCCGATACTACGGGCCGCGCTTATATCATAGGCTAATCCCGCGTTAAATGCATCCCCTGCGCCGGTTGTGTCAACAACTTCCATGCGATAGGCAGACTGGCGCTGCAGCGAGCCGTCTCTCCGCTTCCATAATGAACCTTCCGCGCCTAACGTCGTCACGACGCAGCCTACTCCGCTCTCCAGCAGCTTGTCTACCGCTTCTTCCAGCGAGCGCTCCTCAAGCGCAATCCCGGTTAGGGCTTCCAGCTCCGTCCGGTTCGGCGTAATGACATGCACACGCTTCAGCAGACTCTCCGGCAGCGGACGAGCCGGTGCCGGATTCAGAATAACAAGCTTGCCATATCGATGAGCCAGCCCCGCGGCATACTCCACCGTCTCCAGCGGAATTTCCAGTTGAAGCAGAACTGCGTCCGCAGCTTGAATGAGCGACTCGACCTGCTTGATGTCGGGAGGAGCCAGCTTGTCATTCGCTCCAGGCACCACCACAATATTGTTTTCGTCTGGTGTCAGCGTAATCGAAGCTGTGCCGGTGGAAGCTTGCTCCGTGATTTTAATATAGTCGCCGTTCACGCCATTGTCGGCCATCGCCGTCATGAGCGTACGGCCGAAGGAGTCGAGACCGACTGCTCCGACCATCGTCACCTGCGCGCCCAGACGCGCGAGGGCAACCGCCTGATTGGCTCCTTTGCCGCCGGGAATAAAGTGAATCTCGTCGCCCAGAATCGTCTCCCCGCCTTCAGGAAATCGAGACGTCTTCACGACGATATCCATATTCATGCTGCCTACGACGACAATATTCGGCTGCTTCATACGGCGTTGGCCTTTCTGTAGACCAAGCGCTCCATGAGCAGCGCTACCGCGCGGCTATGATCGACATCCAGACAAACCTCAACGTTGCCGTTCTCGTCGAGCGTTGCAATCGTCTGCCCCGTCTGTGGACGATGATCATAATCCACGCGAATGTTCATGCGCTCCGTGCGGACTAGCGTACGGTCGATCAGCAGTGCGATCGTAAGCGGATCGTGCATGAACGACTTCTCTTCTTTCGCAAATTCGAACCATTTGCCGATCATGCGGGAAAGTGCCATATTCAGCGGATCGCCGGATTCATGCAGCTTCGCTCTCTCTGCTTCCGTAATAATAACCTTAAGCGTCACATCAAGACCCGCCATCAGGATCGGAGCGCCGCTGCGGAATACAAGTGAAGCTGCCTCTGGATCGCAGACGATGTTGTGCTCTACGACCCGCATATGCTTGCCGTTATCGCCTAGACGGGTCACACCGCCCATAATGACGATTTCCTTCACATTCTGAGCCACTCGCGGCTCGCGAATCAGGCAAGCCGCAATATTCGTCAGCGGACCGATCGCAACGAGCGTAATCTCGCCGGGGTTGCTCATGACCGTGTCGATCATGAAATCGACTGCATGACGGTCTTCATATTCCAAGTGGTCATCCTCCGCCAGCAGACCGTCGCCCTCATGGCCGGCCATCCAGATCTCGCGGTTGTCCAGGAGTGTCTTGTTGAGGCCCGCGTATACGCGCACTTCGGGATGCCCGCCATATTGCAGCATCTTCTTCGCCATGCGAGCACGCAGATCTACGTTGCCGTAGACTGTCGTGACGCCCTCAATTTGAATTTCCTCCGAATGCATGGCCAGTGCCAGCGCCATTGCGTCATCCACGTCGCTCCCGATATCGGTATCTAGTATAATTCGTGCCATAATGTCCGTCTCCTTAGCTGTTAGATTCCCTTTTTGCGTTTCTTCCGTTTGCTCTCAATAATCGCATAGACGAGCAATCCTACGACCGTTGCCACATAGGGGAACGTCGAGATCAGCTCTGATGGTATTTTCAAAATTTGCAGCGCATTCGCCATCGCATTCGTCGCCCCGAAGATTAAGGAAGCGATGAATGTCCCAATCGTGCTGCCTCCGCCAAGCGCTTCCGCCGCAATCGCGATCCAGCCCCGTCCGGCCGTCATATCTCTCGTGAAGAGTGACAGATAGCCCATGGACATGAACGCGCCGCCGAGGGAAGCGAAAAATCCGCTTAGCAACAATGCGATAAATTGAATTTTGGCTACGCTGATGCCGACCGATTGAGCCGCCTGAGGGTTCTCGCCGACCGAACGAATCTGCAAGCCCAGCGGCGTTCTCTTCAGCATATAATACACGCCTGCCACTGCCAGCAAGGAAATGTACGTTAATACGTTATGGCCGGAGAGGATCGGTCCCAGCACCGGAATATCCTGTACCAGCGGAATATGCAGGTTCGGCAGCACTTTGCTTTGCAGAGAAGTCGAAGTGCCTTTGTCCCCGCTGACCAAATAAAGAATAAAGACCGTTCCGCCCGAGGCGAACATGTTGATGGCGATACCGCCTAAAATAATATGCGTCTTGATCTTCAGTGTGAAATAGGCCAGAATGGCCGACAACGTAATGCCGGACATGACCGCCCCAAGCAGCCCGATCCAAGCGCTGCCTGTATAGGCGCTCACGATAACACCCGTTAACGCGCCAACGAGCATCGTGCCCTCCATACCGATATTAACGATACCGGCTTTGTTGGAGATCAGCGCCCCTAATGCGGCAAGCAGGATCGGTGTCGTAACCCGAAGGACGGAGAAAGCAAAATCCGTCGAAAAAAGTACGCTCCAGAAGCTATCCAAGTTTCTCCGCCTCCTTCAGCAGCTGTCTGTTCTTCCACATCTTCAGGAATTGCTCCGCTGAGATAAGCAGAATAATAATGGCTTGAATAATCGAGATCAGCTCCGCCGGAACATCCGACATAATGGACATCTGATCGGCGCCAATCCGGATGTAAGCAAGGAACAGAGCCGCGCCTACAACCGACAGAGGGTTGTTCTTCGCCAACAAGGCGACCAGCGCCCCGTCCAGGCCGTAGCCCGGAAGATCAGACCATTGGAACCGGGAATACATCCCCAGTACTTCCACCGATCCGCCCATCCCCGCAAGGAAGCCGGCGATAAGATGTACCGTAATGATGACCCGTCCCGTCTTAATACCGGAAAACTCGGCGAAAGCGCGGTTGGAGCCCGTCATTCGCAGCTCATAGCCCCATCTTGTGTGATACATGAAGTAATGCGTGGCTACGATGCAGATGAGAACCAAGATAAGACCGGTATGAATACGCGTCCCCGGGATCAGGTTCGCAAGTCTCGCCGTCTCCTGGAACTTGTAGGACACATTAGCGAAGGCCGCCGCATCCCGCAAGTGATAGTTCAAGATATAAAGGCCGATACCGGACAATATGCTGTTGAACATGAGTGATGTAACGAGCACTTCCGCATTCCACTTTGCTTTCATAATGCCGGGGATAGCAGACAGCAGCGCCCCGACAGTCGAGCCAGCCAGTATCGCTACAACAGGATGGATAAAGCCGTTCATGCTGGCGTAGATCGCTACAATGGCAGCAACTACACCCGAAATATAGAACAAGCCTTCCGCGCCGAGATTGAATAATCCGCTGCGGAATAACAGGACAACCGACAGGCCTGTGAACATGAGCGGAATCGCCATCTCAATCACATTGCCGATCTGTGCCGTAGTCGACAGCGGCCCCATCAGGAAAATTCTGATCGTCTCCAGGGGTTGTTCGCTGATCATAGCAATGATGAGGAAGGCGATAACTAGCGCGATCGCAATCGATATCAGTGTTCTTATGGCATCAAAGTACTTGAGCATCTGACGTTACGCCCCTCCCTATGTGTTCACCCTGCTGTTTTTTCAATCCGAGCATATACAGTCCCAGCTCTTCTTCCGTCACTTCCGACGGCTTATCGAATGCAGCAACCAGCTCCCCGCCGTACATGACGTACAGTGTATCGCTCAACTCCATAATTTCATTCAAATCGGCCGAAATCAGCAGTATCGCGCAGTTCTGGCTTCTCATCTCCAGCAGCTTCTGGTGAACGAGCTGAGCCGCCCCGATATCGACGCCCCTGGTTGGCTGCTCGGCAATGAGCAGAATAGGATCGGTGGAGCATTCCCGCGCCACGATAACCTTCTGCATATTGCCGCCGGACAGCATTCCAATCGGCTGTGCAGGGCCGGAGCATCTGACCTTGAATTCCTCAATCAGCTTCTCCGCCAGACGTATAATCGACTTTCCTTTCATAAAGAGACCCTTATTCCAGTCCCTGCTGCGATAACGCGTGGATATGATATTGTCGGAGATGCTCTCCTCTTTGGCAGCTCCTTGGCTCATACGATCCTCAGGCACATAGGAAATGCCTAGCTCCCGGATGGCACGCATATCCAGGCTGACGATCTCGGAGCCGTTCACCTTGGCCGAGCCCTGTACCCGGCCGCCAAGGCCGCCCGTAAGCGCCTTGACCAACTCGGCCTGTCCATTCCCCTCTACGCCGGCGATGCCGACAATCTCACCCGCACGGATCGTGAGACCGATATCGTTCAACGCTTTTTTGTCCAAGGCATTGACGTACGTAATCCCTTTGACATCCAGCACTGGCGGTCCATAGAACGATTCAGCCTTATCATATTTGAGCACGACATCCCGGCCGACCATCAGCCGCGATATTTCCTGTTCGGTGACGTCCGCCATATCGAAGACGCCTGCGCTTGTTCCGCTGCGCATGATCGTGATGCGATCGCAGATCGCCTTCACTTCCTTTAATTTGTGAGAGATGAAGACGATCGTATGGCCTTCCTGCTTCAACACCAGCAATTGCTTGAACAGCTCATCGGTCTCTTGCGGGGTCAGAACGGCTGTCGGCTCGTCCAGAATGAGAATCTTCGCTCCGCGTAGGAGCGCTTTCAAAATTTCCACCTTTTGCTTCATGCCGACCGACAAGGACTCCACCTTCGCCCTTGGATCAACCGTCAGCTGGTACTTCTCCGACAGCGCCTGCGTCATGCGCACCGCTTCTTCATAATGGATACCAAGCCCTTTTTTCGGTTCCATGCCAAGCACCATATTCTCCGCTACGGTGAAAGACGGCACCAGCATAAAGTGCTGATGGACCATGCCAATGCCCTTCGCAATCGCATCCTGCGGCGTTTGGAAACGCATCTGCTCGCCTCTCAGCCGGATTTCCCCGTCACTTGGTGCTTCCATGCCGAACAGGATTTTCATCAAAGTCGACTTGCCGGCCCCGTTCTCTCCAGCCAGAGCATGAATTTCGCCTTCTCTTAGCGAGAAGTCGACGTTGCGGTTGGCTGTAACGCCATTCGGATAGACCTTGGTGATATTGCGCATCTCCAGCACGTTCTGCCGCATCAATGTTCTCCCCTTAGCCCCTCGCAAGCATAGCGATGGCGGCCTGATAGAATTGAAGGGAATTCTTCGCAGCCGAAGAACTCCCTTGGTTATTTTAGCTAAAAGCTTGTATGAATCCGTGTGTTATGGCTTAACGGAATTGCGGATTTGGTCAACATCGGAAGTCTGCATGCCCATGGCATTGCTTACTTCGATCTCGCCGGCAATCAGTTTTTTCTCGATTTCAACCAACTGAGCTTTGATGTCCTCGGATACGACCGCGTTGAAAATGCTGTTGCGCACGATGCCTACACCGTCTTGCTCCAGGCCTACAACATCCAGCTTGCCAAGCTCCAGCGTACCGGCTTTGATGCCGCGAACCGCATGAACGATCGCTTGGTCGATTTTTTTCACAGAAGAGGTAATGATCAAATCTGCTTTTTCTTTATCCGTACCAGCCATCATTGTCGCCTGGTCGGAGTCTACACCGATTGCGTAACGGCTTTTCTCCTTCGCTGCGTCGAACACGCCAAGGCCCGTTCCGCCCGCTACGTTGAAGATGACGTCAACGCCGGAGTTGTATTGCAGCAAGGAAAGCTCTTTGCCTTTGCCCGGATCGGCAAAGTCGCCTGCGTAAGATACGGCAACCTTGATGTCTGGAACAGCGTATTTGGCACCCTCGATGTAACCAACCAGGAATGCGTTGATTGCAGGGATATCCATGCCGCCCAGGAACCCGATTTTCTTGTCTTCGTTCGCATGCGCCATGTCGGATACGCTCGTCAGAGCCGCCGCAGCGCCTGCCATGAAGGATACTTCATTCGTTGCGTAAGAGATTGCGTATACGTTAGCTGCCGCTTCCGGGATGTCAGTATCATAGTTAATGAACTTCTTGTCCGGGTGCTTCTCAGCTGTTGCGTTCAGAAGCTCCGTAATTTGGGACCCGCCAGAGATGATAACATCCCAGTCTTGTGCCGCTACGGAATTGAATGTCGGCTCCCACTTCGTGGTGTCAACGCCCATCTCGATAACTTTCGTCTCTGCTTGCAGGCTGTTCGCCACTTGCTCAAGACCGCTGTTCGCCGCATCGAAGAATGATTTGTCGCCAAGCGTACCCGGTACAAGCAATACAACTTTCAAGTTGTCCGATTTGGAACCGGAGTTGTCCGGTTTCTCGTTCGCCGGACCTGCATTTTTGCCTCCGCCCGAACAGGCCGCAATCAACATCACAGCAGCCAGCACTAAAGCCAATAAACTTCGTTTCATCATTATGCCCCCTATAGGTAGGTTTGGTTTATTTCTTCACAGCTCATCTTCTCTATTCACTATGAAGTTTACGATATGCTTCTTTCAATGATATGATTGTACCAAACAACGCCCTTATATTTTATCTTGATTCGCTCATATTTCTTATATGATTTGGCTAAATCAACAGATGGGAGCAGCGGGCATGAACAATATGGATTTTCTGTTCTTCTCCAGACGGCGGGAGAAGCACTATATCCCTTCTCACTTTCACGAGTGCTTTGAGCTCGTCTACTATTACGGGAAGGGCCATACGAAGATCGGTTCCACACCTTACCATTTCCGCAAAAACACCTTTGCCCTCGTCGCCCCCTTCATCGAGCATGACGAGCTGCATCTGCATGAAGCGGACGTCCTGTTCGTCGGTTTCTATAGCGAACGCGAGGGACTGTCTTATCTTAACGGCGTCTTCGAGGATGATCAAGAAGGTACGATTGAAAATATATTGCTGCGGATGAAAGACGAGTTCGTGAAGCAGCAGGATGACTTCTCGGACATGCTGAATTTGCTAGTCGGGGAGCTGTCGATTCAGCTGATCCGGCTGATCGGCGCCCGGAAGGCGCCCAAGCAGCAATCGGATCGGATGAATTATGTACTTAACTTTATGGATGAGCACTTTCGCCAAAAAATATCCATTCAAGCACTCGCCGATCTCGCGGGATACAGCTACGGACGGTTTCGCCATTTGTTCAAGGAGAAGTACGGCGTAGCTCCGCTTCAATATTTGTATGTGAAGCGGCTCAACTATGCAAGATCCTCGCTCATTCTGCACCCGGAGAAGCTCGTCTCGGAGGTTGCGCTCGATGCCGGGTTTGTCAACGATGCGCAATTCTGCAGCATGTTCAAGCGCGAGAACGGCATCTCTCCGAAGCAATACAGGCTGTCGAAGGCATGGGGGAGCGATTGACGCAAGCCGCTGCTGATGCTGTGTCCAGCAGCTTGCAGATGCATGCAGCGCAGCATGCCCCTTCCAAACTAAAAAGCAGCATCCCTTTCATCAGGGATGCTGCTTTTATCTAGGATGAACATTACTCCGGACGGACAAGCGTAAACCGCTCGCCAAGCTTGGCATAATCATGTCCCGCCAGCCGGCTTACCGGCTTCAGGCCGTCCGGATCGATTCGTCCGTTCTCATAGAGCGAATCTGCAATATGGAAGCGTACGACTCTGCCGATCAGCAGATCACATGCTGGCGAATCTTCAGTGCCGCCAAGCGGCAAGGCTTGCTCCAGCACACATTCCATTCGGATACTCGCTTCGAGCACGCCCGGCACCTTGATTCTGTCGCTAGCCACCGCCGTCAGCCCTGCAAGCTCTACTTCGCTGATATCCGGAGCAACCTGGGCCGCTGTCGCATTCATCGCTTCCACATATGTCTCATCGGCGATATGGACGACGAAGGCGTCTTGTGCCACAGCATTTCGCGCCGTATCCTTCTGTATGCCGTTCTTTCGCTGCACAGACACGGACACCATCGGTGGATTGGAGGACACGATGTTGAAGAAGCTGAACGGCGCGGCATTCAGCACACCGTCTGCCGACAGCGTCGTTACCAGAGCGATCGGTCGGGGAATAATGCTGCCGATCAACAGCTTGTAGTTGTCGTGGGCGCTCTGGCGCTCCAGGTCAATGACGATCATACCGCTTCCTCCTCAAAAAGTTCTCTTGAACCATTCCGCAGCAGCCGTAACCTCTGTTCCGGTCAACTGATGCCCGAATCTCTCCCAGTAAGTTGTCACCACAGCTCCTGCTTCGCTCAGTAGCGCCTCCAGATCTCTTGTTTCTGACGGCGGACAGATTGGGTCGTTCTCGCCTGCCCCGATGAAGACAGGCAGCCCATCCATATTTGGCAGCTCTACGCCGCGAATCGGAACCATCGGATGATGCAGGACAGCGCCCTTCAGCGTATCCTTGTAATGGAAGAGCAAGCTCCCTGCAATATTCGCCCCGTTGGAATAACCGACCGCCACGATATTGCCGCGGTCAAAGCCGTATTCCGCCGCTGCGCTGTCCAGGAACTCATTGAGTTCCCCCGTACGGAAGATCAAGTCCTCAATATCGAATACGCCCTCCGCCAGTCTGCGGAAAAATCTCGGCATGCCATTCTCCAATACATTGCCTCGAACACTAAGGACGGAGGAAGCAGGCGACAGCCTCTCCGCCAGCGGCAGCAGGTCGCGCTCCGTGCCTCCTGTTCCATGCAGCAGCAGCAATACCGGCGCGTTCGGATTCGTACCTTTTGTGAATAGATGCTTCATTAGTTGTTCTCCTCCAATTCTCTAACTTCAAACGGCAGCAGATTCTTCTCTATTTCTCCCCGATGCTTCTCGTACCATTCCGGCAGCATTAGCTTCTCGCCCAGATGCTCTGGCTCCTCATCTCTTGCAAAACCAGGAGGATCTGTAGCGATCTCGAACAGAATGCCTCCTTCCTCGCGGAAGTAGAGGGCATTAAAGTACTGACGGTCTACGATTGGCGTTGGCTGATAGCCATGCGCGGTTACATGCTGCCTCCAGACAGCATGCTCGGCGTCATCCACAGCTCGCATTGCGATGTGATGCACGGTACCGTGCCCTCCTTGGCCGTGAGCCATAGGAGTTGCGTTCACTTCAATGACATTGCCCAAATCGCCGAAAGCGCGGTAGCGTACAAAGCCGGCATTCTCGCCGACTTTCGTCAAGCCCATCACGTCTTCCAGCAGCTTGCCTGTCGATTCAGGCGCTGTACTGAACAGTACCGCTCCGCCAAAGCCTTTGATCGCTTTGTCAACTGGAATGCCTCCGAACGACCAGTCGCTGTTCGGACCTTCCTCCCGCGCCACAATTTCACCGCGCAAGCCGTCGGGGTCGGCGAACTGTAAGTAGCGCTCACCGAAACGCTCCGTTTCCTGAATCTCTACGCCAAGTCTCACAAGGCGTTCCTTCCAGAACTCATACGCACCTGCTGGCACCACATAGCTCGTAATGCCGACTTGCCCGCCGCCTATACGGCCCTTGCGCGAATCCCCCCAAGGGAAGAACGTAATAATCGTTCCCGGGCTGCCCATCCGGTCACCGAAGTACAGGTGATAAACCTCTGGGGCGTCGAAGTTGATCGTTTTTTTCACAAGCCGCAGTCCCAGTACCCCTGCGTAAAAATCAGTCGTTTGCTGAGGGTTCCGAACAAACGCCGTAATATGATGAATGCCTGCTGTTTTCGTAGTCATCTCAATCTCTCCTTTAATTATCTTTAATTTAAGATATATGTCCTGCAAAAGCAGTCCGCCTGCTCATCCTCCGCCGGATAACGGTTGGACAAGCTCTAATGGTAGGACTGCTGTGCGTATTTCCCCAGCTTCTTCAACAGCTCGCTGGCAACTTGTTTCTCTTCGTCGGATAACCCGCTGGCAGCCTGCTCGATAATGGTAGTATGCGTTGGAAAGACGGCTTCTATAAATGCACAGCCCGCGTCGGTCACCTCCGCATAGATCAAGCGGCGGTCTTCCTTGGAAGCGCGTCTGGCTACAAGCCCTTTCTTCTCCAGCTTATCTACCACATACGTAATGTTGCCGCTGCTCATCAGCACCTTGCCTCCGATTTGTTGCAGGGGCTGCGGTCCTTTGTGATATAGAAGCTCCAGCACGCCGAATTCGGTCCGATTCAGTCCATGCTTGCGTATATCACGGTCGGCATGGGCATTTATCCACTGGCTTGCTCGGGATAAGGCGATGTATAAATCGAGTGCTTCATTGGTTCCTTTGTTCGCCATGTGTGCCTGCCTCCTTTATTTCAATTTGCATTATCTTAAATTAAAGATATCAGAACCTGAGTATGATGTCAACCCCGGCAGATGGAGCTTTTTTGCATTCTTTTCTCCATTAGCTTCCCGCGAAGCAATTGCCAGCAACCTGATCCCGCAACTCCCCTTCTTATGAAAAGATGCCGTCTGCGCGACATGGTCTATAGTCGCTTCAGACGGCACCTTAAGTCTTGCTACACGTGAACCGCTGCTTTGTCCGCTTCCTTATCCGGCCGCACAAGCGCATGCTTCTCCCATGCCCGGCTCTTCCATCGGAAGTAAAAGATACAGGCTCGGAGCCATTCGTCAGCGGCAATCGCCAGCCATATGCCGACAAGCCCCATATTGAAATGGAAGACGAACAGATAGCCCAGCGTCAAACTCATGCCTACCATGGAGAACATGCCGACGAAGAGCGGATACTTCGCATCGCCGGATGCGCGCAGCGCATTAACGATAACCAGGTTGATCGTGCGCCCTGTCTCCAGCAGCAAGCTATACAGCAGCACCTGTGCCCCGATGCGCAGAACATCGGCATCTTCCGTGAACATGCCGACAAGCTGCTCCCGGAACAACATCACGAGCGCAACAACAATCAGCGTGCCGATGATCGCCGAGCGCACACTCATCCAGACACGCTTATAAGCGTCGTTCGGGCGAGCCTCGCCAACCAGACGACCGACCATAATCGATGTTCCCATACCGACTGCAAGCGCGAACAGATAAATAAACATGGAGATGTTGGTTGCATATTGCTTGGCCGCCAAGGCCGCTTCACCCAGGAAAGTTGTATAGAAGATAAAGACAATCTGACAGCTCTGGTACATGACCTGCTCCAGTGCGGAGGGAACGCCAATCTTCAATATCTTGCCGATGTATTCCTTGGACAGATTAAAGTAATAGCTGAACTGGATGCGCACCTCCATAATACGGTACAACAGCCAGAAGAAGACGACAATCGCCAGCAGCCTGCTCGCTACGGTCGAGATCGCTGCACCTTCTACACCAAGCGCCGGCATACCGAAGTTGCCGAAGATCAGCGCGTAGTTGCCGATAATATGGATCACATTCATGCCAAGCGATACGAACATGGCTTCCTTCGTAAAGCCATGAACGCGAATAATAGCGGCCAGCGAGTTAATAATCGCCTGCAGGAAGATCGCCCCGCCCACGATGGCCAGATAGCTGTGGGCGAACTCATAAACTTCACCTTGCAGGTTAAGTGAACGCAGCAAATATCCGTTGAACACGACAAATAGTACGCTCATCACGATGCCGACCAGCAAGTTAAGCGTAACGGCTATTGCCGAAATTTTGGACGCTTCAAAAAACTTCCGCGACCCGATGTATTGCGCTACAACGATGGATGCCCCGTTACCGATAACCTCCAGCAGCAGAATGGAAATATGCAGAAACTGATTCGCTGCGCCGACGCCCGATACCGCATTATCGGAAATCGCGCTCAGCATGAACGTATCTGCAATACCCATCATCATAAATAAGGATATTTCCAAAAATATAGGCCATGTCAGGTAGAACAGCTTTAAATCCTTCGTACCCTTGCCTTTGCCTGTTGCTGTCTCTCCAGCATGCCCTTCCATGTCATCACCTTCACTCTTCATCATGCGCTATGCCCCTAGAGGCTTCTACCGTATCGTATCGTAGCACACAAAAGAAAAAGTTACATCAGCGATTATTGGTAAAAAAGAATGTGATTTTGTGTTGCGCCTATTTTTTTCTGCGAATGGCATGAATGATCAGCAATAGTATCGGGAGAAATATACCAAAAGTCGAAACATAAGGCACCCACACGCTTCTATTATATTCTTCGCTATGCATCACATTAGGATGTACAATCAGCGACACTACGACCAGAAGCATGCCCATAGGAAGCACGAGAGAACGATAGTCTTTCAGATTGAAGAGCTGCTTCATGCCAAGCACTGCCGCATAGAAGTAAAGGCTTACCCGATAAAAGATCGTAATAAACCACATGATGGCCATCACGATCTCGATACGCTGCAAAAAGTGGCCCACATTAATTTTTTTGGCCAACGCATAACTGGGATAGGTCTGTCTGGCTGTCATATCCGTACCAAGCACCGTAATGCATAATACAATGATAATAACGAGTACTATCCCCGAGATCATTGCACCTCTATAGAACCCTTTGCTTGCCGCTTTCGGCCGATCGACCTCTCCCGGGAAAACCGCAAGCAGAAAGAAGGTGGTAATTGAAAGTACGCTTGTGAAGTACATCGTTGCCCCGACCATGCTCTTCAGATCCGACTCCAGCATAGGCTGAATCCGCTCGATATGAATCTGCGGCGATACGAATACCACCAAAACAATAAAAAGCAGCACAAATACAGGGAACAACAGCTCTGCAGAACGTGCAATCGTCTCAATCCCCATTCGGATGCCCATGACCACCACAATGGCAAATAAGATGTTAAACGCTTGAATTGGCGTTGCCTGCATAATTTGAGTCGTCATAAAGTTGCCGATAAAAAACAACACTTCCGACGCCGTAACGAGACAAAAGCAAATAATCGTTGCGATTACGGCTTTACCCAGCCACTTCCCTAGTACTTGCTCAATCGTTTCAAACAGCGATTTCTCTGAATTCAGACTCCCTACCGCTACATAAAGCTTCGTGAGAACCAATCCGATTCCAAGACCGAGCAAAGCAGCTATCCATCCATCCTGCTTCACAATGGAAGTCACCGTTGCCGGTATAATGAGGATGGGGGTTCCAATGGAGAAGAGAATAACCAGAATACTAAATTGGCGGGCATTAATTTTTTCCTTGGACCTCATGGCCGCAGCTCCCCCTTTCCGTGCCCTGCGGCACGGCGAATCGCGTAAGCAGCCAGCAGCAAGAGCGGCAGAATGACACTGAACGTCATGTCCATATACGGCCAATATATATCCGCATTAAGAAAATCAACAATATTTGAAGAGATCAGCACCGCGAAAAACACCAGCAGCATCCCGAATGGAAGCTCCATTCCCTTCTCGCTGCGAAGGCCAGCCGTCTGAGCCACGGCGATTTGAAGGGCATTAAAGAAAACTGCCGATTTGATAAAGGAGGTGAGCAGCCACATAAAGGCCAATAGAACCTCCAGCCTCTGAAAAAACTTCCCTACGTCAATTTTTTTGGCCAATGCATAGCTGGGATACATACTTCTGGTCGCATAATCGGGACCAAGCACGAGAATAGAGAGCAAAATAATGACAAGCAGCACGAGTCCTCCAAACAGCGCCCCTTTCAAAAAACTGGAGCGGACCTTCTCAGGCTTGTCCACGCTGGGAATAACCATTAACAAAACGGCGAGCTCCATGAATGGGTAAGCGGTCATTGTAATCGAGCCGCGCAGGATCGGCTTTAAGCCTCCATCCCAGAAGGGAAGCAGATGATTGACGTTTATATCCGGTATTAAGAACAAGAAGAATACAAACAAAAGCAGAAGCAGGAACGAGAAAAAAAACTCACCCGTACGTGCAATTGTCTCCATCCCTAGTCTTGCAGCCATAACCAATATCCCCGCATACATGATATGTATCGCTTGAATTGGCGTCTCCGGCATCATCTGGGTCGTCATAAAATCTCCGATTTCTCTGGTGTGAGCAGCGAGAGAAAGGAACAAATAAAAGATAAAAAAAATGGATACGATTTTACCCAGCCACTTCCCGAATAGTTTCTCCACATATTGCACCAATGTGAGACGGGGATATAGCTTGCCGATCGCGCTTAGAAGCCATACGATCAATAAGCCCGCACATAGGCCTACGAGAGCAGAGACCCAAGCATTCTGCTTTGCGGCGCTGGTCGGTATGGTCGGCAGGACAAGCATGGAGTCGCCAACTGAAATATAGGCAGCCAATATAGCAAATTGTCTGCCGCTCATCATTTCGTTCATCTTCATGCTTTCATCCCCTGTTAGTTCAGCGCGCTATCTACCAATTGGCCAATCGGCCTGTATATGTAAGACACCCAGTCCAGCGGATTCGGCAGCGGAATATGGAGGCTCTCCGCTATGCCGACTCCCGTACCGAGCAGCAGGAGTATCGAAAAAATCCAGATCTCCTTCACTTGCCGCTTCTTCCATAAACCTGGCAGCTCCAACATGGCAATAATGACGGCTGTCGTTAATATACCTCCAACTGCAAGCATTACGATCCTACTCCTTTAAGTCATTTAAGAAAGACTCGCCAATCGTTCCAATTCTTCTTATCTTTACATCCACGTTATATCGGATTTCCATCTTGGAGAATTGTTCATCCCAATTTTCTTTGGCTTTGCTCCAGTAGCGCGGATTAGCCCGATGCACCGCGTCCCCGAATCCGAACACATCGCACTTCAACCTTTGCGCTTTCTTCACGGCTTGCTCGGCATGCTCCTTCAAAACATCCTCAGCGGCTTTCTCCAGATCGATCAGTGTCTTGGCTGTTGTCAGCTTAATTCTGCATTCGACATCGGCCACATTCGCTTCTGTATGCATGACGACCTCGGCTTCCGGTTTCCCGTTCCTTACCTTCGCCTTGATGGTCGTTTTAGACCGAATCACTTCGATGCCGAGCTTGCCGCCGCTTGGGCAAGTAGTCTCCACTACCGTGCTTTTCAACCGGTCCGTAATATTGCTGAAACCCTTACTTTCATCGTCATTCATCCAGGCGATCAGCTTATCCTCTCTGAACATAGCAATGCCTTTATATTGAATATGAGTAGGCGTATCCGGCGTCTCGATATTTTTTCGCTTGCTGCCGAGCTCAGGGTCGCCATGAATCACAATGCCTGTTAACGTCGCTTGGATGCCGGGACTCACAATGTTGGTAATCAGTTGGTCCAATTGTACGGCAACTGTCGGCGCCCATGATCTGGCAGATACCTCCAGTGAATCAAACATCTTGGATGCCGGAATCTTCTCTATAGGCGTTAACACCTTCAGCACGTTTTCTGCTGTTGTTCCTTTGGCTACGACAATATAGAAGTCCGTTCGTCCTTCCTGATCCCGTGACATCAAGTCCAGCACCTCGCCCATACCCTTCCTCGCCAGTTCCTCGCCGATGACAAAAACCCGCAAATGGGAGAAGTACAGCTTTCGCGGCGTGACGGTCGTCATCTTACGAATCGCCTCGAATACGGTATCCCCCGTTCCATGGTACGTCGAGACGGGGGACAGACCACTACCGCCTTGCCTAGAGGCGACCTCACCCGGATCAACCACCTGGACCGTAACAAGAACCTTGTCCTTGACCCGGTCAATGCCCAAAGCGGCTACGATGGCGAGATCATTCAACTCGCGACGATTCCAGCATCCGGTTATCAGAGGCACAAGCATAAGTAGAATGACGAAGCACCATCCTGCTTTACGCGCCATTACTGCTTCCCTCCTTCCAACACATTTGGCATTTATGGCTTGGGCCTCGCGGACTTGGGACTCTGCTGGCGCTGCCGGTTGCTCCGGTTCACAAGTCTGGGCCGGGTAAATTGCGCCCAGTGGGGCATCCGGAAGATCGCATCCTTCTGATCCCTAATAATGAGCGGGGCAAAGGGGCTCATATAAGGCACGCCAAAGGACCGCAAACTGCTGACATGCAGCACAATGGCAAAGGTACCGATAATAATGCCGTACAATCCAAAGGTAGCGGCCAGACCCATCAGGGGGAAACGCAGCATACGCATCGTGTTGGCCAAGCTGTACGAAGGGAAGACAAAGCTGGCAATCGCCGTTGTCGATACGACAATGACCATAGCCGCCGATATAATACCCGCTTCGACGGCAGCCTGCCCGATGACCAAGGTTCCGACGATCGATACGGCCGGACCGATTGTGCGCGGCATGCGAAGGCCCGCCTCCCGCAAAATCTCGAAGGCCACCTCCATCATGATTGCCTCGATAAAGGCCGGGAACGGAATGCCTTCCCGCTGCGCCGCCAAGCTATACAGCAGCTGAGTTGGCAGCATTTCTTGATGATACGTAGTGATTGCGACATAGAGCGACGGTCCGAACAACGCAATAAATACACCGATGTACCGCAATAGTCGAATGAGCGTGCTGATATCAAACCGATGGTAATAATCTTCCGCCGCATGGAGAAAGGACACGAACAATGCCGGAACGATTAGCACCATTGGCGTTCCGTCTACCATGATGGCAATCTTCCCTTCGAGCAGCTCCGCTGCGACCACATCCGGCCGCTCGCTGTTGTAGATCGTTGGAAAGGGCGTATACGTCTCATCCTGAATAAGCTCCTCGATATATCCGCTCTCCAGTATGCCGTCGATATCAATACGGTCCAGCCGGAGACGCACTTCCTCCACCACTTTGTCGTCTGCGATGCCTTTGATGAACATAATGGATACGTCCGTGCCCGTTACCCGCCCGATTTGCCGGGTTTCCAGCCATAGGTTCGGATCCTTGATTTTCCTGCGGAGCATGGCTGTATTCGTACGCAGCGTCTCGGTGAAAGCTTCCTTCGGGCCTCTGACAACCGTCTCCGTCAGTGTCTCGTTAATCCCCCGGTCCCGCCAGCCTCTGGTTCCTGCCGCAATCGCAGAGGCGCAGCCGTCAACCAAAATGATCGTCTCACCTGATAACAAGGCATTATACAAGTTTCCATAATTATCGATTTCCCTCGTATCGCTAATGCTCAGAACATCGTTCGCCAATGCCTTGGGACTAGCCTGAACAGTGTCTCGTCCTTCCCCCTGCATCATCCGGTCGCGTCTCATAGCCGATTCCAGAATAAATTCGGAGACCGATTGCTTATCCGCTAATCCATCCGTGTAGATAACTGCCAGCGCTGGCCCTGTGCTACCCTGCAGCCCTACTTCCCGTATGACGATATCATTGCTGTTGCCAAGCTGGTTTCTGATCAGCTCCAGGTTGTCTTGAAGGCCGGGCATGATCGTTTTTGCTTTCATCGCCTGATCCTGATCCTGAGACTGGTCATGTGCGGCCTGAGTTTTTTTACCCTTTGCTTCCTTCATATGGACCACCTTTAAGGTTGTATGATATTAATCCATTATGAACATCATTAGACAATTTTAGACATTTTCTTCTCGAGCGGATGTCGCTTCCACCTGCTTGACTCCGCTTCTTTTTCCAGCTATTCTTATAATCAATACTTGAAACATACAGCTACAGCCAAGATGGGAAGTAGTATCCGATTTTTGCGTATGCCCTAGCGAGCCGGCGACTGGTGAAAGGTCCGGCGCATCCGCAATCGGCGAATGGATCCCATCGCTTCAACCCGAACTTCTAAGCCTCGAATCGGCTTAGGACAGTAGGCTTTGACGGACTCTCCCCCCGTTATCCCGGGAGACATGATCGAAAGTATGCAAGGGACGCGGCAACGCGCTTATTGCTCCGTTCATGGCTAAGAGCGGCCAATGGCCGAATTCGGGTGGTATCGCGGAGTTTACGCTTCGTCCCTTGCAGGGGGACGGGCGTTTTTTTATTGCCTTGGTTCCCCAATCAACTCAAATTATGGGAGAAAAGAGGAATGCACAATGGGTAAACGTATCTTGTCCGGCATTAAGCCAAGCGGCGATTTAAACATCGGAGGTTATGTAGGAGCGCTTCAACAGTTCGTGAAGCTTCAAGAGGAATATGAGGGCTTCTTCTTCGTGCCTGATCTGCACGCCATTACCGTTCCGCAGGATCCGAAGGAGCTGCGTGAGCGCTCCCGCCAAATCGCAGCGCTCTATGTTGCCGCAGGCGTAGATTCGGAACGCAATACCATCTTCATGCAGTCGCATGTGCCGGCTCATGCCGAGCTGGGATGGATTATGGAGACGCAAGCTTACTTCGGCGAGATGAGCCGCATGACGCAATTCAAGGAGAAATCCGACGGCAAGGATGCCGTCAGCTCCGCTCTGTTCACGTACCCGGCACTGATGGCTGCCGACATCCTCCTCTACCAAGCCACGCATGTACCGGTAGGTGAAGACCAGAAGCAGCATCTGGAGCTGACACGTGACCTTGCTGCCCGGTTCAACAACCGATTCGGCGAAACCTTCATCCTGCCGGAGCCGGTTATTCAGGATGTTGGCGCGCGGGTTATGGGACTGGATGATCCATCGAAAAAAATGAGCAAAAGCAATCCGAACCAAAGCAGCTACGTCCTTCTGTTGGATACGCCAGCCTCGATCCGCAAGAAGTTCTCCAGAGCCGTGACGGACTCCGATATGAGCGTCCGCTACGACTGGGACAACAAGCCAGCCGTCAGCAATCTGATCGAAATCTATTCCGTCTTCTCCGGCGAGTCGATTCCGGTCGTCGAGAAGCGCTACGAAGGCCAAGGCTACGGTACGTTCAAGAAGGAGCTGGCAGAGGTTGTCATCGACAAGCTTGCTCCGCTGCAAGAGCGTTATAACGAGCTGGTCCATTCCGAAGAGCTGGACCGCATCCTCAAGGAAGGCGCACGGAAAGCCTCCGAGGAAGCGCACAAAACACTGGACGCCGCCAAACGCGCGATGGGTTTGCTGACGTTCTAGGCTTGATATGCATGAAGAAAGGGCACCCCGCGGGGTGCCCTTTCTTTGTCATGGATTCTATTAGATATTCTCAGGAGTGGAATAGTAGCCGTGCTTCTTATGAAAGACATATGGCTGTCCCTGATCATCCTGGAACAGAAAATGCGTCTCGTCATCTCCGATGTAATTCACGTTTTCAAAAGCACGCATCATAATATGCTCCGCATCTTCCTTTGCAAACGCAAATTCGGAAGCACGGCTCTTAATGTCGCCGATCTGCCAATTCTCCCCGGAACGCAGCAGTTCAATCTCCATATGTCTGGATACGGTATACTCTTGATAGGAATGGCCGAATGTCTTGAAGCTGAGCCGCACTTTATCGTCATCGTCCCTGGACAGTTCCAGGCTCGGCTCATACATATTGACTGCATAGAGCAGATCATTTGGCTCCAGCAGCCATCCCGGATTATGTTCGTATATCGTTTGCCACGGGTCCAGTCTCTGCTCGGCATTGTACTTCAGCAGTTCAGGCCGCAGCTCTTCGAACGAAGGAGCCTCTTCCTTATTGGCGAATTTCACTTCCGCCGCTCGAACCAACACCATTAATGTCTCATATTCAAGCTGATGCAGAATAGTCGCATATTCGTTCTCATACGCCGCATCGCGCAGCCAGTGAGGCCGCTCAGGCTCGCTGCCTGTCTGTTCATCATCTACCAGTGTCGGCAGTTCTTCCTCCGTCAATGTCGGCGCAGGAGATGCTGTCGCGGGTTGCGACGGACTTTGCGTCGCGTTATCGATCTGAAACGTCAATGGAGTAGAAAGCGGCGACGGCTCGGGGGAGCCTTCCACCGCAGCTTGGTTCGGCGTTCCCTTCTGACAACCGGCTATCATGATAGCGAAGATCGCCGCTGCGAGCAGTCCCGCCGTTCTGTGCAACGCTCGATGCCTCTTTCTTGTCATCACCGTACCTCCCGTTTCCCTTTTCCCAATAGACGTTTCCAAGCGGTTAATGGTTACAACAATTCGGCGAAGTCTTCTTTAGAAAACAAACAACACATCACCAAACCATCGCTTTAATGGGTCTGCTCCATTCCTTTGCAATTACCAAACGCCCATTCTCTTTCGTCAATTTCACTTGTCCCTGATATTCATGCTCTTCCAGCAGCTCGCCTGACCCGTTTTTGATGCGCACAGGTATCCGGTATTCGTAATCGAATACATCGCTTTCCTCTTTCATGGATGTCAATTTGACCTCGCCAAGCTCGATATTCTGCTTATTCTTAGCTGCGTAGACTAGATACATGATAAATTCCCGGTTGAGAAGCACTTTAGAGCCTTCTTCGGTGAAAAAAGCTTTGATCTTGCTCTCCTGTTCGATAACGAAGGAGTCATCTTGGATATTGATTTGACGGTAATCTTTTACTTCCAGCATCGCTTTTTTATAATCCGTAATGAGCTGCTTGGCATCCTTCTCTTCTGAGGAAGGTCCTGAGCAGGCAAAAAGCAACAGGGACATGGCAATCATGATGGACAGCATTCGTTTCATGTTCTTCATCTGAGTAACCTCCTTACGGTAGACAACGCTTCTCTGGCGCTCGTCCAGTTGTTGGATATCATTTTATATCACTCATCCAAATTATGTTATGATTACCCTATTAAGTGATAGTAGATGCGAGATTCACGATTCGTGTAAATCAGGGGGGCATTGCTGCATATGAGTATACCTGCTGTTATCGGCATTGATGGAGGCGGCACGCATACCCGAGTGCTTGTATGCGATTTGGAGGGACACCAGCTAGCTTATCTGGACAACCCGCGCGCTGCATCCGTATATAAAGATTCTAACGCGGTTCATAACGTTCGAAACAGCATCATTGAGGCATTGGCCGTCGCAAATCGCAGCCCCGAGGACGTACGTTGTGTCGCTGCGGGCATTGCCGGCTATGATAAACCGGAGGACCTCGCATGGGTATCAGAGTTGACCGCACTGCCTGGACTTCATTGCCCCAAGCTGCATATGAATGATGCGGTCGCGGCACATGCTGGCGCATTACGGGCGAGGCCCGGCATTGTAGCGATCTCCGGCACCGGTTCGATTATTCTAGGGATAAACGAATCACGCCAGCATATCCGCAATTTAGACTTTCGCCACTATGCGCACAGCGCTGCGCGCTTTTTGGCTTATGATGCTGTATATGAAGTGCTTGCCGGTCATGCCGGAGCTTCAGACGAAGCTTTAGTCGCATTCATGCTTCGCCACTGGGAAGCAGCAGATCTTGATTGGTTGACTGCAATCGCCCGTCAAGGCTTCCACTCCGACAGCAAGGAGAGGGACAAGCATTTCGGGCAGTTGGCGCCTATCGTAACCAATGCTGCGGAAAGCGGCAGCTCGATCGCTATGGCCGTCTGCAATCGAGCTATCCATCAGCTTAAGGTCGGCATCGAGCTAATCGGCTCTTCCTTCAGCAGCGATACAGTGGAAGTCGCTTATATCGGCAGTGTCATCCGCAGCGACTATGTATCCAGGCGATTATCTGAGCAACTGGCTCAAGGCAGCAATAAACGGTACTTGGCAGTGGAGCCTGCACTGTCGCCTGTCGCGGGCGCAGTATTACTGGCTTATCAGGAACTAGGGATCGATGCGCCGGCCGATGCGCTTCTCGAGGTCTCTTAACAGCTGCACAACTCATCCTATCTTTTTTTCTTTCCCTTCTTCTTAATACGCAGCATTCAGATATTGGTCCCCGATTCTCTAGCAAACACAAGTAAGCCGAGGGATAATCCCTCGGCTTACTTATTTGCTATGCGCATGCTGCGTGGTTTGGTTGTTTTGAGTCGATCATAGCCGCTAGCTGAGCTCAGTCCAACCATTTAGGTCGGTCACAACGACTTACTGCCACTAGCTGAGCTCCCTCGGCCATTTAGGTCGGTCACAACGACTTACTGCCACTAGCTGAGCTCCCTCGGCCATTTAGGTCGGTCACAACGACTTACAGCCGCTAGCTGAGCTCAGTCCGGCCATTTAGGTCGGTCACACCGACTTACTGCCACTAGCTGAGTTCTTCCGGCCATCTAGGTCGGTCACAACGACTTACAGCCGCTAGCTGAGCTCAGTCCGGCCATTTAGGTCGGTCACAACGACTTACAGCCGCTAGCTGAGCCCTTCCGGCCATTTAGGTCGGTCACAACGACTTACAGCCGCTAGTCAAGCATCTTACTCCGCTAAATCGCCCCTTACAGGAAGATAGCGCCCAGAATACAAACGACGATGATACCGGTAATCCCTTGAACCAGAGTTGCCATAGTCTGTGCCTTGTACGCCGTCTTCAGGTTCATGCCGGAGAATTGCGAAACCACCCAGAAGTAGGAGTCATTCACGTGGCTGACTGCCATCGAGCCTGCGCCTATCGCCATGACCGTCAGAATCTGTCCAATCGGCACCGAGCCCATCATCTCCATTAATCCGAGGGATGGCATCAGCGGGAACATAATGGTCGACGTGATAATAAGCGCCGCTGTCGTGCTTCCTTGCGCTGTCTTCAGGATCGCCGCGATGATGAATGCCAGGAGCAACGCACCCACTCCGACGAACGCCGTATTGTCCGCGACCAGCGACTTCACATAGTCGGCGATCGGAGTCGCTTTAATGACCGAGCCAAGCGCTCCGCCAGCGCCGGTAATCATGATGATAATAGCGGCGTCGATCAGACCGGCTCCCATCAGCTTCGTCAAATTCTCCTCATCGCGCTTAGGCAGCAGCGTGAAGATCGCCAGCAGCACGCCGATGAACAACGCATTTACCGGAGCACCGAGGAACGTAAAAAGGGTATGAGCAAATCCGCTGACCAGCAGCTGCTGATTGCCGTCGGCATCCGTCCCGATCGGCAGATTAGCAATCGATGCAGCAGCCAGCAGCACAATCGGAACAATGATCGGTCCGAATGCCGCCCATGCAGACGGCAGCTTGCCGAACTTTTCTTTATACTCCTCGAAGGTCTCCGTTGCTTCTTCCAGCGTGGAAGGCAGCTTGCTCGCCACGGTCCGAGCCCAGATATGACCGGCCAATGCGACAGGAATAGAGACAATAATGCCGACTACAATGACCCAGAATAAACCGGCAGGACCGATACCAACATTGGATGCCGCCGCGATTGGACCCGGTGTTGGCGGGACGAGGGTATGTGTCGCATACAGACCAGTGGACAACGCAACCGAGAGTGTAACGACGCTAACGCCTGTGCGTTTCGCCAATGATTTTTTAAGCGAGGATAAAATGACATAGCCGGAATCGCAAAATACCGGGAGCGATACAATCCAGCCGATGATCGACATTGCAATCGCAGGATGGCGGTCGCCTAGCAGCCTTAGTACAACCTCGGCCATTTTGATAGCGGCTCCGGTTTTTTCCAGCACTTTACCGATAATGGTACCGAAAATAATGACAAGTCCAATGCTTGCAATTATGCTGCCGAAGCCAGAAGTGATCGTTGCCCCTATATCCGCAATGATGGGAGCCGACTGCCCAGACAGCTTGCCGACCAAATTCGTGCCGAGCGCCAGCAGATAGGTTGCTGCGATGATGGATAGAAACGGATGAAGCTTCCACTTCGCCGTCGCAAATACGATGAAGATAATACACGCGAACAAAAGACCTAATATGATGGGACCCAACTGAATCACTTCTGCGCTAAGATTCATATTCATCCTCCTAAGCTTTCGTATGAATGATTCGAATCACTTGCTCGGCTGCATCTTCAAGCAGCGGGCCTGTTTGGGCCATCGCTTCCTCCAATGTCATCGGTTTGTTCACGATGCTGAGCACCGCCGTCACTCCATGCTCGTACAGGGCATCGATCCCCTCTCCCACCGAGCCAGCCAGTATGATCACTGGCACGCCATGAGCCTGGGCAAGCTTAGCGACTCCGTAAGGCGTTTTGCCACCAACAGTCTGAAAGTCGACGCGACCTTCACCTGTCAAAACCAGGTCAGCGCCTTTCATTGCCTCCTCTAATCCGGTTACACGCGCCACAATGGATACGCCAGACTCCAGTTTCCCGTTCATGAAGGCCAGAATGCCCCCAGCCAATCCGCCTGCCGCTCCTGTTCCGGGGATATAGTGAATGGCCGTTCCCAGCGTCTGCTCGATCACATCGGCGAAGTGCTTCAAGTTCTCATCGAGCTGGCTGACCATCTCCGGTGTAGCGCCTTTCTGCGGCCCGAACACAGCCGAAGCTCCCTTCGGACCGATAAACGGATTATCTACATCGCAAGCAATGATGAACTCGCATTCGCCAAGCCTCGGGTCCATGCTATCCGTCAGCACGCTATGGAGCTTCGACAACTCAACGCCCCCGAAGCCGATATCCTCTCCATCCGCTCCAAGCAGCTTTACTCCTAAAGCTTGCAGCATACCTGCTCCACCATCGTTAGTCGCGCTGCCCCCGACTGCTAATATAAATTCCCGGCAGCCTTGATCCAGCGCGGCTTTAATCAATTGGCCAAACCCATAAGTCGTAGTCCGCATCGGGTCGCGTTCATGACTTTCAATCAGGTACAGGCCGGAGGACATCGCCATCTCGATAATGCAGGCTGTGCCGTTGCCGAGAATGCCGAACCCGGACTCGATTTCTCGTCCCAGCGGATTCATTACCTTCCGGTTGACGAATCTCCCTTCCGTCGCGCTAATCAAGCAGTCCAGCGTTCCTTCCCCGCCATCTGCCATCGGCACTATTTTGATAGCGCTTTCAGAATGAATTCGTCTAATGCCTCTTTCCATAGCCAATCCTGCTTCCTTGGCCGACAAGCTCCCCTTGAAAGAATCGGGTGCGATCACTATATTCATACCAAAACCTCCTTCTTGCAGCCAAACATCTACGTCCCAATTGCTCTTAGTATGCTTCGTTTTGTGTATCTGCCATTCATTATAGAAGACTCGCATCAACCACAACAATGTGCAGAACGAACAAGAAAGCGCTTAATATAAAGCGCTTTCTTGTGTCTTTTTTACAAACAGCATTATTTATTTCCACTTATTTCTTGTCCACCATAAATGCTGTGCAGCATTAAGCCCAGTTGAACCCGCATGGCTTGCTGGAATTGCCGAGGGTCCTCTCCGGTGAACGTAGCCGCTCGGTCAAGGCGGTATAACAACGTATTGCGGTGAATACCAAGTACGGTGGCAGTCTCATTAATGTTCATATTGTTGCGGTAAAAAACATGCAGCGTCTCCATTAACACCGGATGCTCCGTCAGTTCTCCCAGCACACGCACGATCAGTTGGCGCGCCGTAGGCTCCGACACCTCGGCCAGGACAAGCTCCAGCGCTGCGTCCTCGACATGGAAGATGGCCCCTTCACTTGAAGCCTTTCTCGCAATCTCCAGCATATTAACCGTCTCATGAAACGAATCGCTGATCAGAGCAATATCCGCACATATTCTCCCTACAGCAATGAAAGCTGACTGGAGGAACCATTCCGAAAGCATTTGCTGCAGCTTCGCTGCAATGTCCAGCAAGGCGTTTTTGGCATGACGATCCGTCTTGTATACAGTCGTATCTGCAAGCACCATCCATCGTCCCCGGCCAAGCTGCGCGATGAGCGCTTCCTTCGGATTGGGGAATAACCCGGTAATGTCCTTGAACCGAATCTCGTAATCCCGGGTATCCTCCAACTGGTCGATCTGGATGATCATCAGGACGCGCGGCAGCCGCAAATCGACACCCAACAGCTCGCCTCTTGTGTAGAGGCTATCTTTTGCCGCCGGATCAATCGTTGTGATCAGCTCTTGCACCAAATACATCTTGGAGCGCTCCTTCATCTCTACCTGTTCCGTCAGGTAGGATTGATGCAGCAGCAGCTCAGTCATCATGCGCACAGCGCGGCCAAACGGAATCACCTCCGACTCTTGGCCGGTAATACCGATCACCCCGACTACCTCCGCATGAAAATAAATCGGCATATTAATCCCGGGCTTGCTGCCGAACCACTTGGATGCCTGCGCTCCCGTAATCATCACTTCTTCCCCGGTTCGCACGACCTGAACCGCACCCTCGTGCAGCATGCTGATCCGGTTCGGATCGCTGGAGCTAATAATGATACCGTGTTTATCCATCACATTCATGTTCAGTTGCGTCAATTCCATCGTTTTTTTGACGATCATATCCGCTATCTTCCTCGTGATTCGCATAGGGCCTCCGGTCTGAAAGAAGAATTAAAGCGTTCAATCGCAGTGCTCCCCTACATCGTAGTGTTGCCCAGTTCAAAAGTAAAGACCCGGCCTAGTGCGGTGTCTGCTGCTTAATAATCGTTTGAAAGTTGTGTAAGATAAGCCGAAGGTTCACTGCAGAAGCGGAGCTGCCCTCGCAATTGGAGAGCCTCAACCATTCATAACCTTCCCAAAAGAAAAAGCAGAAGAGGGAAACCTCCCTCTTCTGCCCTGTTTGAATTGCATCTGCTAGCCTTGAAGCCGGTCGGCGTAGATCGCCATGGCGTCCCGCATGAATACCGCAAGCCCTTCTCCGAATTGATCGATGTTTTTCGTAAAACGCTGGTCATCGACATACATTTGTCCCAAGCCTTTGAAAGCCTCGGGCGAATAACTCCCCATCTGGCTCAGCATGCGGTACCATTCTCCGATAGACTGCTGCGCGGCTTCCGAAGCCGGATCGGTGTGACGGAGATCAGCCAGTCTCGCATATAGCTGATTCATATCCTCCTGGAACTTTTCCATTTGCCCTTCTTTTTTCATTTGGGCTGCTTTGGCGTTCGACTCGTCGACCGCTTTATCTCCCCAGCGCTCGCGCGCCTCCTGCTCATAAGGGTTGCTGCTGAAATCAAAGCCTTGAAATTTCTCTTTATGCGACATTTGAACCTCTCCCTTCGCATGTTGGATCGTCTTCGCCACGGTCTGAAGCAGCATATCAATGTGCTTCTTCTTCTCGACCAGCATTTGCTCGTGAAGCTTAAGCGCCTCCAGCCGGTCGAAATCCTGACTTGTGACGATTTCCTTTATTTTTTTCAAAGGAAAGCCAAGCTCGCGAAAAAATAAAATTTGCTGCAATTGCTCCAAATTCCGTTCCGAATAGACCCGGTAGCCGGATTCGGTCAGCTGATCGGGAATAAGCAATCCGATTTCATCATAATGATGCAGTGTGCGCACACTGATCCCGACCAGCTTCGCAACTTCTTTTACCTTCATAGCGTCTTCGCCCCCTTGCAAGCTTTACTTTAAAGTATCACGCAACGTGAGAGTCAATATGTGATCTGATTTATTTTTTCTTAACATCAATCTAGCAAAAACATGCGGTTACCCCGCTTCATCCACCCACGCCAATGATACTGCCCTCTTATACAATATACTAGCTTGAAAATATGAAGCAGACGGAGGGATCCTTTCTTGTCCATTCTAAAGCAAGTTAAAAGCGTGCTGAAATCGAAAGAAGTCTCGCAGCTGATTGTCGAATACGGAAACGGCAGCACGAAGGAATATTCACTTGACGGCAAAAATGGCAGCAAGTCCGCGATCAAAGACATGCTCAGCTCCATTAAATGGGGGGATGTCGCCGAGGTTCAGTTCGTCCTCGACGATGAAGACGATGATGATGACGATGACGACGATGATGACGAGGTAAACGTTCATTCTGTCGATGATGACGACGATGACGACGATGACGACGATGACGACGATGACGACTACGGCGATTACGACGATGATGATGACGACGACGATGACGATGATGACGATGATGACGATGATGACGATGATGACGATGACGATGACGATGATGATGACGATGATGAAGATAACTAGGACTAACTAGAGGTGTCCAACCCTGCCCGGGAGGCAGGGTTTTTTTATTCGGTGAGAAGTGGTAAGGCGGTTTTCGGCTTGGAGCTTCGTTGGGCGCTCGATGCGGCTCTGCAAGCCGAGTTTTTCGGCTTGGAGCTTCGCTGGGTGCTCGATGCGGTTCTGCAAGCCAAGTTTTTCGGCTTGGAGCTTCGCTGGGCGCTCGATGCGGCTCTGCAAGCCGAGTTTTTCGGCTTGGAGCTTCCCTGGCAGCAGATGCCCGGCTCGGCCCAACCCGACCCCCTGTCGGCGCAATGACAAATACCCCCTCGCCTAAGGCAAGGGGGTATTGCTCTCTATACGAGACGAATAGGGGTACCTATTCGTGTTCAGTTACGGGTTCAGATGCAGGTTCAGATGCAGGCTCGGATGCGGGTTCGGATTCAGGAGCGAATTCAAGTTCAAATTCAGGTGCAGATTCAACTGCAGGCTCTGATACGAATTCGGATGCGCCCTCCACAGCGGCGGGCGGACTTTCCCAGACCTCCTGGATTTGACCCGCTACATGGTTCCAAGTGAAGTGGTCCTCTACCAGCTTGCGCCCATGCAAGCCCATCTGGCGGGCGTTGTTGACATTGGACAGCATGCTGTTCAGATTGGAAGCATATTCGGCCGGGTCCTCCGGATTCTGGATGATGATGCCATTGTTGCCGCGGATAATCTCCGGGTTACCCCCTCTGGCTGTCGTAATAAGCGGCAGCCCCGCTGCCATAGCCTCATAGTGAACGCGTGCCAGCGGCTCCTCCCAGATCGATGTGCAGACGAAGACGTCAGCGGCGCAAAACCATTTGTGAACCTCGCTTGCCTGTACATACCCCGTTGTCATAACCGGGATCGGCGACTTCTCCGCGAGCGCCCGCAGATAAGCGATATAATCGCTAATCCGATCGTCGCTATACCAAGCCGCGCCCACAATGACGAGTACTGCGTCTGAATGCCGCAGATTGGACATCGCTCTGACCAATACGTGAGGCCCCTTGTTGCGCGACAGCCTGCCGACGAACAAAATCACCTTTTTGTTGCCCAGCTTATGCTGGTCGCGGATACTGTCCCGATCTCTTTGCGCCGCCTGCGATTGCTTCCACGGAGCGAACTTCGACAGATCGACACCAGAATACACTGTGCGTATCTTAGACTCCGCCTGCGGATAGTCCTTGCAGATCGCCGCGCCGATATAATTACTGATCGTAATGATAGTTTCGACGCGCTCTATGATGGCGTCTCCCTCTACCTTGTTCAGCTTCAGCGGATTGAACATGTCGTTGTGCATGCTCAGCACAATACGCGCATTCGGCTTTACGGAAGCAACGGGAAGCACCAATTTGGGACGGTTGAAAATATGAATCAGATCGTACTCCTCCGTGCTCGCTTCCAGGTACGGGATCACATTGATCATATAGATATCAAGGACACCCTGGGAGTCAAACCGAAGATAGCGTATTCCGTTCACCGTCTCCTCTTCCGGCAGTTCAGGATCTTCTCGCCCGATAACGGTAATCTTATGACCGCGGCTCAGCAAAGGAACGACGCCACCGATATAAGTTTGAATGGCTCCACCCCGTATATTAGGCACCGGAAGCTTCTCTGTGCATATCAATAATATATTCATGGCTTACTCTCCCTTAACACTTCGCTTCTCCGGTAAGCGAGGATATAGGCTTTGACCTTAGCCTTCTTATACGATGTTCTTTGAGCAGCGAATGTTCCTTTGCCGATGGCGCCTTTTTTCTTTTTGGACGAAGGTGCTTGCACCGATTTTTTCTTGCCGACCGGCTTCTCCGGTACCATGAGCTTTCTTGCGGCTCTTCTGGCAGGTTCTGTTCTCAGCCTGCGAATATCCTCCTCGGTTGGCCGTTTCACATGCGGGCGGGAGATTATGTCGGCCTTCGGCGCCTGAGGGACCAATGCCTTCGAAGACTTCTTCCCTTTAGCCAGTTTTTCCGAGACAGGTTTCAGAGCTTTTACAGCTTTTGCAGCTTTTCCAGGCTTCAGAGCTTTGGCAGCTTTTCCAGGCTTCAGAGCTTTCGCAGCTTTTCCAGGCTTCAGAGCTTTCGCAGCTTTTCCAGGCTTCAGAGCTTTCGCAGCTTTCTCTTTCTTTGGCTTGACGTCCAGCGGAAGGTAGTAAACCGGCTCCTCGGACTTCCGTTTCTTCTGTTTGCGACGTCCCTTTTTCTCATCACGAAGCTTCTTTGGCGGCTTGTTGTAGACTGGCTCGGTTTCGCCCTTCGACCGTTTGCCTTTCCGGAAATCTCCCGGTTCTGCTCCAGGCTTCAGCAGGATACCCTTGCCATCCGGCCCCACAACGAGACGGATAATGTTGGACTCGCTGCGGGTCCGCTCCAGCGGACGTCCGCCTTCCACGCGCCGACCCTTCTTCGCGTAATCCCGGTACGTGTACGGCTGGCTTGGCGCTGTGACGATCTCCGTGTAGTCGCCTTCCGGATACTTGGCTTTATCTTTCTCCAGCTCGCGCAGCACTTCCCACTTGTTTGTCTCCGTTGCGATGACGCGATCCAGAATCGGGCCGAGCTCCGTGTCCATAAATTCGACAGGGCGGAACACCACTTCTTTTACATGCTTATAAAATTCGTTCGGAAACGCCATATCGATCCATAATAGCTCGAATGTCTCACGATCCAGCGGATTCGCGCGATGATACGCGTCAATTACGCCGCGAATCCATGCCAGATCCCATGCTCCCATATCATCCATCGTGCTGGTAATGATTTTGCGAAGATCACGGATCGGCAAGTCGAACGCCACACCGTCCAGATCAATGACCCAAATGCCGCCCGGCCCCATCTGGCCATTAGACCAGCCATAGTCCTGGTGAGCGAGCCCCCAGTGCGGCTCTCCTTTACGAATCATTTTTTGATACGACGACTCCTGGAATTTGGTGAAAATCTCTTTTGCCTGATTCTCGAATGTGTCCAATACCGAGAGCAATTGCGGACTTGCCGCCGCATCGGGGTAAGCCTTTGCGATATGGCGGAACCAGCCGATCTTCGTCATGATCTTCTGATATTGGCTCTCCCACTTGAATATACGGGTAGACTTCCCCGCCTCCAGGGGAGGCACATACCCTTTCGACCACTTGTGAAATTCCCCGAGTCCATGACAGAGCGTCTGCGCGCCTTCCAGATCGATCTTGGCGACGGGTGTCAGCGTGTCAATCCAATCGGTCACAATCCACAGCTTTCCGCCAGCTACGACAGAGTTTTTGCCATCCTTGGTCAAAATAATGCCGGGAACCCGCGCGCCCTGCTTCACCACATACTCTTGCGCGCCCACACTGAACAAGCTTCTTGCGGGCGTACGGTGAAGCACCTTCAGACTGCGGGTTCCGTGATTGGTGTCGATGCGCCAGATGGCGCCTCCTTTGTCCGGCTTGGAGGTAATAAGCGTCATGCCTCTGACGTCCATGTTATACGACTTGCATACCAGATAAGCGAGCTTCTCCAGCTCGGGTGGAACGTATTGCTCTAAGTTCAGACCGGAAGATTCTTCTGCCACCATGTCATCCCATGGTACGATTTGATACTGTTCCAACTAAGCAACCTCCACTCTTTTGCGGTAAATATGAAGTTCTATTATGTATATGTTTACTAGAAATTAATGGATAGGTATACAAGTGGAGATTTGTGCGCGGGCGGGCGGTTTGGGTGAATGCCGAGATGGCCAATTCTATCAAATCAAAAAGAAGACTGCCCCGGCAGTCCTTCGCCTGGGCAGTCCCTTATGTCTTTATTTAGTTCTTTTCAATTAAATGCAGCAGGTTGAGCAGCAGACTGGCGCTTTGCGCCCGCGTGCCGAAGCCTTCCGGCTTGAAGGTCTGGGACGGGAAGCCCTGCATCAGGCCTAACCCATGCGCCGCGGCGATCGCTTGCTGTGCCCAGATCGGCGCGGATGCCGTATCGCTGAACGGCGTTTCACCGTATTCTCCGACTGCTTCTTCGCTTTTTAAGGAATAAGCGCGTACAATCATCGCCGCCATCTCTTGACGGCTAACTGAAGCGTTCGGCTTAAACAAGCCGTCGCCTACGCCGTTCACGATCCCTGCTTTCACGGCCAGATTGACCGCGTTCGCATACCAGGCATCAGCGGCCACATCGGTGAAAGCAGCTGTCGCTTCCCCTTGCAGGCCTAACGCACGCACGAGCAAAGCGGCAAATTCAGCTCGCGTGACAGCTCGCTCCGGCGCAAAACGTTCCGACGCTACGCCTTCAATAATATGCTTCGCCGACAATTCCATAATGTCAGCTGCAGCCCAGTGACCGCCTGCCACATCAAGGAAGGACTTGCGGTATTCCAGAAGCGCATATTGTCCTGGCGCGCTGATGGAGGCCATCAGCCATTCTCCGCTGCGCTGGCTGCCCAGGTAAGTCAATTCGCCTTGACCGGATAGACGGTACACGCCGAGCAAGCGACCATCCGCCTGAGCGCTTGGCATCAGGGCGATGGATACGGCCTGCTGGAATTGTCCAATCGTTGTTTTCTTGCCATCCGGTTCTATGACGGCGAATGATAGCGCCAGCACCTCGCCCGACAGTCCAAGCTCGGCGGCAGCCTGCTCTTCCGCTGCATCAAGCAGCGATTCAGCCGCTGTCTTAGCCAAGCGCTCAACCGTGAGCGTAATCTTGCTTTGCTCCAGCTGCTGCTCCGGCAGCTTGCCCGCGAGCTCCTTCAGCCATGCTGAAGGCAGCGTGACGCGAAGATTACCCGCTTCCACGACGACATCCGATGCTCCTGCGAGCTGTGCCGCATGACCCGGAAGAATCAGCTCTTCCAGCGGCGCATCGGTACGAATCACGATCTCGCCCGAGGAAGTGCCTTGCAGCTGCTCCGGCTTCACTTCTACCCGGCCCGGCTTATCCGTCGGCTCCGGCGATGGCTCAGGGCCTGGCGTTACCGGCGTTGTCGGCTTTGTCTTCTTCACAATTTCGAAGGTATCGACCAGATCGCCATCTATACTAGTCGCCGTAATGACGATTTTATCGCCTGCAATCTCCACTGCCGTATACAGGTTTTTGTCCTCGTCATAAACGAACTCCTGCCATGGCCGCTCCGTAAGCGCGTAGAACTTCGGTCCCGTAGAGCCGCCCACGACGTAGCGGGTGCCCTCGCCTTCCTTGGCAATCTCTCCGCCTTTCATCGGGAACGTGCGCAGATAGATATGGTCATGACCGTTCATAACCAGGTCGACTTCGTACTTATCGAAGACCGGCACCCAATACTTTTGCACATTCGTATTGGCATAAATGCTGCCGTAAGGGCCCTGATGGAATACGATAACCTTCCACTTTTTCTTGGTTGCGGCCAGCTCCTTCTCCAGCCACTTCGCCTGTTCCTTGAAGGCTTCCTCCGACATTTCCGTATTCATCATGACAAAATGCACATTTTTCATATCAAAAGAGTAGCTGCTGCCCTTCGCTACATCCGCCCCGTTCTGCGGGTTGTAGAAATGAGCCAAGTAATCGCCGTTGCCGTTCGTGCCAGTCACCTCATGATTGCCGACTACCGTCTGCAGCGTGTACTTCAAGAAGAGCTCCTGCGCGGCGCCAAACCACATATTCCATTGCTCTTGCTCATGTCCGTGGTCGACCATATCGCCTGCATGAATAAGCAATTCCGCATCCGGCATATGCTCCACCGCCTTGGTCAAGGACTTGCCCCAATCATCAAAGCCTGCCTGATTGGAAGCCTGGGAGTCGCCCAGGAACAGGAACTTCACGCCATCTCCCGATGCCGGGGACGTACGGAATTCTCCTTGCGCGCTGACGTGGCTCTCGCCGTCGCCTACACGATAGACATAAGCCGTATCCGGCTTAAGTCCGGTCAACTGCGTGCGATGTACGCGGTAAGTACCGTCATTGTTCGTATTGTACAGGCTGTTTGTGCCCTCCGTTTGTTTCACCAGGTCCCCGTCAAATCCGGCGAAGCCTTCCTTCTCCGCCCACTCGACAACTGACACCAACACATCAGGATGCGTCTGCCAAGCGACATATCTGGAGGTAGAAGCGTTCTCGCCTACCGAGACGTTGATATTAACCGGCGCGACCGTATGCGCAGGCGGCGCTACGACAAAGGACATAATGGGGCTGTAGCTGTCGTCTTGCTTGGCCTGAAGCTTATATGTGCCCTCCGCCAAAGTGACGCCAGCCGTCGTCAGCTGACCTTCCGCATTGGATTGGGCTTCTTTCACTTCAGCTCCGTTCAGCAGCAGGACCGCATCGCGGACCGGCTTGCCGCCATCTGTGATCGTGAATGCCGCTGGATATCCAAGCGCGATATCGGCATGATTCCACAGCAGCTTTAGCTTGTTCTTGACGATCGTCTCCAGAGGCGGACCGTAAAACGGCTTCACCGTACCATCGCCCTCTACCATTACGATAGAACCGGAAACGAACTGAATGTCATGCTGGCGCGTCACCTCTCCGCCTTTGGCCTGCTCAAGGACGATTGGACCGATCACATCGCTCTTCACCGTATAACGGATGGTCGCCGCCACATCGCTGTCCTTCAATGAAGCGGATGGCAGATTAGCGAACTCAAGACGTACTGTTCCCTGCTCCGCATTCACCGTAGAGCTCAACTGGGCTTCGCCTAGCTTCTGCCCCCGTACCACTTCCAGTCCCTGCACGATTGCAGGGTCAAATTTGAATTCCGCATGGCCACTCTTCAGCTTGGCAGCCGATTCAATGGTTACCGGAATATCGTACGTTCCTCCTGCAAACACTTCCTCCGGCGTTTCATACAAATATTGCGGAGAGCCCAGATTCACGTTAAAGTACCATTCCTTAATGGTCTGGTTGCCGTTCAAATCCCGAATCGCTACCTTCGCTTTATGACGGCCTTCGGCAAGCGGCTCGGTCGGCGTATAGGTGATCAAGCCCTTGGGCGGATACAAGCCATGCTTGACGGGCTGATCATCCAGGTACACCCTGATCTTGTCGGGATCGATCAGTGTTGTTGCCGGATACTGCGCCGGATCATAGCCGACATCCTCGCCGATGACGCTAATCATCGGATGAGCGTCTCTGACGGTCGTATTCGGCGCCGGAGCCATTTCCTTCAGCACCGGAGGCTCGATATCCTCGCCCGCCGTGGAACCGTAGATCGCGCGAATCTGGTCGACGTAGATGGCGCCGGCATCCTTCTTCGCATTATTTGTCTCCATATAGCGAACCGGCATATCAATCGTGAACGGCTCTGACTTGCCCGTCGGGACAGCGGCCTCGACGTACTTCCATCCCGTCCAGTTAACGCCTGTGACCTGATCGGTAAAGTCGAGCGGAATCGCTGCATTGTTGCCGTCTCTCATCTGCATGCGGAGCCAGTGTGTCTTGCCATCGCCGTATACCCACATGCCGATTTTCTGTGGATAGCCCGGCACCTGAATCCGGTCATCGACCGACTTGGCCTGCAAGTAAGCGCCGGAAGTACCCGTTTTGCCTGTAAAATCGTACGATAATTTCAATGCGGTATCGCCAAAACGGACAAAGTCGGGATTGCTCGCTTCTGCAATGTCGACGTTATTGAAAGCTGCGCCCGCAGCGATGTAAGCCGACAGTCCGTTCTCAAAATTCTCCAGAACAACTGGCGGGATGCCTACGCTGACGTTCATAACAGCCTCCAGATCACCGTAAGACACGATAATCCGGCCGGATTGTCCGTTGCTCTCTGTAGCGGTGAATACGCCGCGCTCGTCTACCGCACCAATATCGCCTTCTACTCGCCACTCAAAGCTGTCATTGCTCGCTTGAATCACTTGACCGTCACGAGTCGCAACAACCTTCAGCGTCTCAACTGCTGCGGACTCATAGGTTTTCGTCTCATCCGGGAAGGCGAGTGCCGTCAGCTTGTCGACCACCTCAATGGCTGCCGAGCCTTGTACGCCTCCTCCCTGCACGTTGATGCTGCCCTCCGCCGCCTTCTCCCCGGCTGTAAACATTCCATCAGCCGAGATGCTTCCAAGCGCAGCCTCTACCTCCCACGCCAATGCGCCATTCACAGCTGCGGGATGTCCGTTCGCATCTATGCCCTTCACCGTGAACGGGAAAGAGGAGCCTGCGAGAATCCGCTCCGCGCCCGGCCGCACCGTCAAGCTTGCCACACTGCCCAGCTCCGGAGCCTTGTTGACCAGCAGCAGGCTGTTGCCTGTCTTGCGCTCACCGCCGTCGGACGGCGTGTTCATCACTTTCACCGCCGACTCCCCCGGCAGCTTCGCAACCAGCGTCGACGAACCGCCGCCGTCCAGGTTCATAGCCTGCACGACACCCAAATCAGCCAGCATGGCGGCGAGTTCCTCTGTCTCTACGCCTTCGCTAAAGCCCGGCTGTCTGCCGTCAATCTCGAATAGAACGATCGATCCGTCCGCCTTGGTTCCGATTGCTGTCCGTGGATGAACACCCGCCGGGCCAACGCCGTTCTGTACGACGCCGTCCTTGATCAGCGGACCCATGCCGCCGATCGCCACTTGAACATCGCTCCACTCGTCGCTCAGTGCAAACTCGGCCGATATTTCATCGCCGGGATTCAGGCCCGCGAGCAAGCTGCGCGCACTGCCCGATGCGGACAATACCGCCTTTCCTTCTTCGAGAGGCGCATTGCCTTGATTCTGGCGAACGGCTTCAACTTTAAGCAAAAGCGTGGAGCCGTGCTTCACTTCTCCATCAGCGATTTCAAGCACAACCTCATCGCCGTCATTCCCTGTCATCGTCGACGTATAATAATCTGTCGTATAAAGGACAAGCTGATTATCGCTGCGGAAACGGTTAATATGCGTCAGCGGGGAAGCTGTGCCGTTAATCGTCACCGTCTTGGTCAGCTGAGGCGTTCCGTATATGGACGAGCCGTCCGCCTTCAAGCCAAAGGCGTAACTGCTCACTGCGCTGTTCAAGATACGGCCTTCGCCCATGAACAAACCGTTCGGCACCCCTGTTGCGTTGCCGCTAATCTCATAAAAGTCGCCGTTAATACCGGCGATAACGCGATTGCTAGGCTGATCCGCATAAGCGGCCATCGCCGTAACACCTTCCATGCCGCGCACCTTGCCGGACTTCGTTCCGGCGATCAGGCCCAAATTGGCATTGGCAGGATCGAATTCTACGAAATGCGCTTTCTGTGTCCCTCTTGCTGTCTGCATGTCATACCAGGTGTAAGCTGCTCCCGGCGCCAGCTCTGTTCGGCGTACGTCGATGACTTGGCCGAATCCAGAGCTCGGCGGGTCCATAACGCCGGCCGAGACGGCCGGTGCCAGCACCGAAAGGAGCATCATGACGGCCAGAATCAGACTGGCGACACGCTGTCGTGTTTTCATTGCTGCATTCCTCCAAACTACGTTTTTTTATCGCATTCACAGCGATTATATTTGTAATTTTATTTCACAATCAATGATTTATGACGAAATAAAACATTATCTTAATATAAAACCTATCATTTTCATTCTTCTTTACAAAGAAATAATAGAATCGACAACGAATCGTCATATCGCGGCTTTCGACACTGACGAACGTCCCTCCACATTCATCCACGACGACTCATGTCGTCATCGCTCAACGCAAAAAAGCCGACTCGACAGCAATCGAATCGGCTCGGGCTCACAGGATGTTTTAATCCCTACCCTATAATGCTAGAATGACAGCCCGCTTAACCAGCCCTCCAGGGACACAAAAAATCGCCGTTCCCCTGCTGGGCAGGAGGCCGGCGATCTTCTTCACATTCTGCCTGTTGGCAGCCATTGCTTAGAACGGATTGATGACATGGAAAAATACATTCGGCGAAGCCATGCGGTAGTAGTAGCTGCACCAGCCAGCGCCTTTATTGTTGAAGCGGTTGGTCGTGCTGTAGAGCAAGCGTTCCTGCTCCAGCTCTTCGATCCGGTCAATGCGACCATCCACATAATCGAGGATACGCATACTTGCCGTATCCAGACGGTTGATGACGCCGCCGTAACGGATATCGATAACTTCCCAGCCGAATACTTTGAACATGCTCAGCCATTGCGCGCGATGGGCAGCGCGCAGCTCCGATACCGCCTTCGAGATAAGCGGCAGCGTTTCGTTCGCAATGCGCTTCAGCGTCTCTTTGTCACCTGCATCATAAGCGCGCTTCAGCTCGATGCCGATCTCGCTCTTCACCTTCAGCACAGCCGCAAGCTTCTGCGGCACCTCGAACAGATAGTCCAGCTCCGCTTCCGGATTGCGGCGCGATGCGATCTTCTGCTCGACGCCAGCGTAGTGCTCATTCATTGCAAGGCCTTCGATCTGCTTGTCGAACAGGCCGAGCAGAACGTCTTGATACAACAGGAACTTCGACGGGTTGCTTTGCTTCTGGTTGTTCGGCTCCGCCCCCGGTGTCTCATCCAGATACTTCAACTGCAAGTACGTGTCGCCATCGATGCCTGTGCAGAATTTGACGCGCTCCGCCACTACGTCCATATCCGGCGAGCCTTCCGTATAAGCATGCTCCGCATACAGCTGCAAGCCGAGGAATGCGATGTACGGATTGCTCTCCATGCCGTCGTCGCCCCACATCGTAGCGTATACTTCGTTGATGCCTTCTTTTTTACAAACGGTCAATGCCGTGTCTGTAGCAGGCAGAGACAAGCCGTAGTTGACGCCGAACGTATTGAACACCCATACCGCGCCTGCGAACACCAGATTGTTGCCGAGCGGACGATGCTTGGCAATCAGAGTCTCGTAATCTTGGCTGTCGACATGGTTGTAGTCCCAATACACCATATCGACATCCTTCGGAATGCGGTTAGCCATCTCTTCCGGAATTTGCGTCTCATGACCATAGTAGTCTTCGCCATTCGACGAAGCCAGCTTCAGGAACATGTCGCTCCACATGAGCGATTTCAGACCAAGGCGCCGTGTTATGGCAAGCACCTTGTCCAAATGCTGCGTCATAATATCGAAACGGCTGATATGGCCGTTATGGTCCAGGAATTTGCCGCGGCCAAGCTCTTCCGCCTCGTCCATGCCGATATGGATTTTTTTGCTGCGGAATGGCGCCGTGACGCTCTTAATCATATTTTCAACCAGAAGGTCCGTTTTCTCCGATCCAACCAGAAGCGCACCCTTCGTATCCTTGTATTCCTTCACCGGCTCCCACTTCAGAAACTCCTCCAGATGCGCAAGCGTCTGGATGCTAGGGAAGGCTTCGATACCGAATTGGTCGGCGTAATCGTCGATCTCCTTCAGCTCCGCAGCGGAGTAGCGTCCGCGCATGTAGCCGAAGTACGGCTCTCCTTCGATCTCATACGTATCTTCCATATACAACATCACTGTATTCAGGCCCATCAGCGCCATCTTGCGAAGCATGAACTTGAACGCTCCTACGGTCAGCACACCATTGCGGGACAAGTCAAACATCGGTCCGATCGTATCGAATTGCTGCGTCTCGCTCAGCTCGAACGCCTCTCCTGCACTGCCCTTCTGCACCAGCAATCCGAGTCCCCGGAAAAACTGATGTTTTTCCGCATAGCGAATATATGCCTGATCACCCTGCAAGCCTACTTGAAGCTCCTTCTCAGAAGGCTCGACGGATACGACAATACCGCCCTCTGCTTCCGTTACGCCCATATCCTTAAGCAGCAGCTCGATGCCGGAGCGCAGCTCTGCCGTATTGCCCTGAAACTGCAATTTCATCTAATGTTCCTCCTAAGAGTGATTGAATCGTTCATATATATGTATTTTACATCAAAACGAATGATCGAATCCATCATGAAAAAGTGACAAAATAAAGCGGAAACTATCAATCTTCTTGCAGTTCACTTACCCATCATGCCTCATTGACGCCACTATCCGTTGCTTTCAAAGCCACTCTATGGCTAACTGTCAATGATTACATCAGCTGATCTAACATGTCATTGCCTCAGTTCATCATAACGGGCCTGTTATTGAGCATTCGGCATGGGTAATAAAAAAGCTTGCGCCAACTCGATATATAAAGTCGGCACAAGCTTCGCTTTTCGTTAGATATTCAAATGCGGAATGACAAACCCGCCGTAAGCAAAGGCCGCAACAATGACCAATGCGGGATGAATCTTGCGTATTTGCATGGCCCAGAATGCCACTGCGGCAATGATAAGCGACTGAATCCACCCGATGGAAGCGATCGCGCTCTCTCCCATCTGCCAGGTCAGCACCAGCATCAGAATGGCGATGACCGGCTGGATCAGCAGCGTCATCCCTTTCACGACGGGCGACTGGCGATGCTTGCGCAGTACGCCAAGCAATATAATTAGCGCCACAGCGGAGGGGATGATCGTGGCTGCCAAAGCGACGATTAATCCGATCCAGCCGCCTACATCATAGCCGACAAAGGCAGCCATCTTCGTCGCGATCGGCCCCGGCAGCGCATTCCCCAGCGCCAGAATGTTGGAGAATTCCGACGGCGTCGTCCACGCATAATTGGTCACGACCTCCTGGTACATGAGCGGAATGGATGCCGGCCCCCCGCCATACCCTAACACATTCGCGACAAAGAAACCGATCAGCAGACGCCACCACTCAATCCATTCCATGCGTAGCGTCTCCCTTCTCCTTCAAGCGGACCTCTTGTTCCCTCTTCTCCTGTCGCGCCTCGCGCCTCCGCTTCCAAGTCTCGGCCATTCTCATATGGAAAGCGCCATACACGAGAAATATCATAATGACGATAGCGGGATGTAGCTGGACCAGTTGAAGCAACACGAAGGACAGCACAAAAAAAGCGCCGCCTGCCCATTTGCCCAGCCCCTTCACCGCCCGTTCGCCGAATTCGTAAGCCATCATCGCCAGCATAACGGCAATGACTGGAATAACAGCGCCGATCATGCCCTGAATAAACGCCGATCCGCTTAGCCACTGCACCGCTGACAGCAGGGCAAGCATCGCAATCGTAGACGGGACAATATGAGCCAGCACGGAGACGACCGCACCCGCCGTTCCTTTCAACCGGTAGCCCAGATAAGCGGCCATCTTCGTCGCGATCGGACCCGGCAGCGCGTTCGCAAGCGCCAATATTTCGCCAAACTCCTCGTCGTCAATCCATTTGTACTGCGTGACCGCTTCGTAGCGGATCAGCGGAATAACTGACGGTCCGCCGCCATATCCCAGCACGCCCGTCTTGATCATCGCCCAGCTTAGCTGCACATACGGATTGCCTTCGGCCCTGTTCTCTCCCATAACAGCTACAACCTCATTCCCATGCGGCTCTTGTAGCGGTTAATGAGCAACTGGCAGTCTACACCCGTAATGCCCGGCAACACATACAGCTTCTCCCGCATGAAATATTCCATCTCCGCATTATTGCGGAACAAGCCGTGCATATGAAGCTTGCTTGGGCCTGTCATATGGTACAGACTGGTGACGTACGGTTCCTCCGCTAGCTGATCGGCCACGTCATGCAGATGCTTCGGCTCCACTTCAACATTGAAAAACGCCGATACGCCAATGCCGATTTTCTCAGGATTAATTACAGCGGTGAATCGCTCGATTACGCCCGCATCCATCAAGGCGCTTACTCTCGCCTGTACGGCCACTCTGGACAATCCAATTTCCTTGGCAAGATCCGTATAGGATATTCGTCCGTTGCGATTCAGCTCTTTTATAATTTTGCGGTCAATCTCATCAATCTCTACGGCTTCCGTGCCCTGCTCCCTTTTTTCGCTCAAGTTCTGTCACTCCCATCTATTCAACCTTACGCCCCAGTTAATCATTGAACATTACGTTAGCATTTATATAATTTCACTTACGATATGTATTACTATAATGACGATTACATTCATTTTCAACCCATTTCAGGATTTTTTCTTACTTAATCATTGCACAGCAGCAGAGATGATGGTATTTTTAGATCTAGTTATGACGTAGGAAATCTATCGTATGTTCTTAAAATCATCATGGGAAACGGTTGAGGAGTGATCTGCATGAAGCAGCCGGCTTTCGGCAGCGAGACGATGGTTGTCAGTCCGCATTATTTGGCAAGCGCTGCGGGAGCCCGCATCCTGGAGCAAGGCGGCAATGCTTTTGATGCGGCAGTCGCGGTAAGCGCCTGTCTGGCGGTTGTGTACCCCCATATGACCAGTATCGGGGGCGACGCATTCTGGCTCACCTATCATCAGGATGATGGAGCTGTGCGCGGCTACAATGCCAGCGGCCGTGCCGGTTATGAGGCTACGCCCGATCGATATGCAGGTCTTGCCGCCATTCCCAGAAGGGGTGTCGGCAGCGCCGTGACGGTACCGGGCATGGTAGACGGCTGGCATGCTGTACACAGCCGCTATGGCAGGCTTGCTTGGGAAGAGGTTCTGGCGCCCGCAATCCGCTATGCCGAGCACGGCTTCCCCATGACGCAAGATCAATTTGCCAATACAGCGCAGTATGCGCATGTACTCGCGGCAACGCCGGAGACTGCCGCGATCTATCTGCCTGGAGGGTCGCCGTTGCAACCCAATGAACGGTTTCGTCAGCTCGCCATGGCTCGTACATTAAAGCGTATTGCCGAGCATGGACGAGACGAGTTCTACAAAGGAGAGACCGCGACGGAAATTTCCTCGTTCCTGGCAAGGCATGGCGGCATGTTAACTGCCGATGATCTGGCCGATCATCAAGGGGATTGGGTCGAACCGATCCAGGGCTCCTACCGGGGACATACCCTCTATCAGATGCCGCCCAATTCACAAGGCTTTACCGGTATTATGGCGCTGCAAATGCTGGAGAACTTCGACTTTTCGGCCATTGAACACGGCTCCTATGAATATTATCAGCTCTGCGTCGAGGCCGTGAAGCTCAGCTTCCGGGACAGGGACGCTTATTTGACCGACCCGGCTTTCGCCGAAGTACCGCTGGAGCGGCTGCTCAGCAAGAGCTACGCCGCCTCATTATCGGCTTCGGTCCAATTGGACAGTGCGGCATCCATGGACACGTTGCCCACCGGCAGCGATACGGCTTACGCTGCCGTCGTTGATCGGGAGGGCAATGCGGTGTCCTTCATCCAAAGCCTGTACTTCGAGTTCGGTTCTGGTATAGTAGCGGGCGACACGGGCATTTTGTTGCAAAATCGGGGCTCCTTCTTCTCCCTCGATCCCGGTCACGTGAACAGGCTCCAGCCGGGCAAGCGAACCTTTCATACGCTCATGCCGGCAATGGCTTGCGTAGATGGCAAGCCCTCCATTCTGTACGGGACACAAGGCGGCGAAGGCCAGCCGCAGACGCAGACGGCCATCTTCACACGCATGGTGGATTATGACATGGACCCTCAGCAGGCCATTGCCGAGCCGCGCTGGGTATGGGGACGGACTTGGGGTGAGCTTACTCAGGAATTAAAGGTGGAGGCTCGCGTCTGCGAGGATGTCATGAGCAAGCTATCAAGCGCCGGACATATGGTTCGCAGAGCGGCTCCGTTCGACGGTATCATGGGCCATGCTTGCGCGATTCGCCGGGATGCGAACGGCTTCCTGCAAGGCGGAGTCGATCCGCGAAGCGACGGAGGAGCCTTTGGCTGGTAAGGATTCGGACAGAGACAGGTGGCTCGGCAAGTGGCAGATCGTTGGAATGCGTATCGACGAAAGGTAAGAGCCGAAAGATTCGAGCGAGCTCCGTCAGCCGCATGAACGAATAGCGCGACGATAGCACCCTGCTAGTCACGCCAATCGTGTCTGCTGCCAATCGGCCTCTCTTTCATCGCAGCCCGCCATCAGGATTTGCGACTGCCGGGATGGACTAGATTGGATGCGCAGCGACTTATCCGGCATAAGTAAAGGAGGCATTCCTTGATCGGAAAGCCTCCTTCTACATGTGGAAAGGTTTTGGTCTACCGCATATCTCTCCGGTTATAGCCAACAAACAAGATGACAAGCGCTATAGCCGTGATCCCTAGTGATAGCAACGTATAGCCGGCGCCTACTCCTTGATCGATTACCGCAGCTGCATTGGCGTATTGAAACGGCGACAGGACACGTAAGTAGTCGATATGGCCGCTGATCTCAATTGCCATGGACAGCAGGAAGGTCAATAGCATAACGGCGGCGGAATAGGCCACCGCCCGCTTCGGCTGCCGTCCCGCCCCGGCGATGGCCATGCCGACGGTCAGAAAGACCAATTGCACGAGCAGCATGCCCCCCATCAGCGATAGGACTGCCCCGGTGCTGGACTCCTCTCCCGCATAAGACCCGATCACCAGGATTGAGCCGATCAGCATGACCAGATTAAACACCAGAACTTGTGTCATAGCAGCCAGCAGCTTGCAGAGGAGCAAGCCCCCTCGCGACAACGGCTTCGCAAGCAGAAATTCTGCCGTCTTATCTCGCTCTTCCTTGGAGATGATTGCAGCTCCCAGCATCGAGGCATGGATTGCCGCCATGAGCAGCAGATATAGAAACAATACGCCGTAATAACCGATCGGCGTTCCGATATCAAGCTGGCCTACACCCATAATCGCCTGCAGCGCCTTCGGCATATCGGCCATCAGCTCATTCATTGCATCGCCGGATTCCTCCATGCCCGTGAACTTGCCCATGCCAGCGGCCAGCATGGCGATGATTCCCGCAATCCAGATCAGCAGCGACTTCATATGCGCTCTCATCTCTCTCCTGTACAGATTCATTGCACACGCCTCCCTTTATACCGCATGAACATCCCTTTTTCGATACCGAATATATCCGAAGAACGAGCAAGCAGTGATAATGACGAGCGAAGCCGCCACAAACCCCGTCTCATAGCTCCCATGCTGAATAATATAAGCCCGGTCAAAATACTGAAACGGCGTCACATAGCGCAGCTTCCCGTCCCCCGAAGAGGAGCCGATAAATGTCAGTACGAAGAAAGCAAACACCGTACCCAGCGAGACCGGCAATACGGTCTTCATCCGGGGCAGCAGCATCGCCGCTGCGATTCCCATCGCCAGAAAGATGAGCTGCAGCAGGAGCAGGCTGAGCGAGATTAGCGCAAACGCCCCATAATCATAAGGCTCCAATGCAACGGAGGCAGCGATAAGACTGGCCGCCACAAAATAAACCGCATTCGTCGCAAGCAGCAGCGTCAGCGCAGCCAGCGCCTTCGACGTGATGATCGCCCCCCGCGTAACGGGTTTGGCCAGCAGGAAGTCGGCTGTTTTCTCCCGGGTTTCTTTGGATAGAATGGAACTGCCCAAATGTATGGCCTGAATCGCACCGCACAGCGACACATATAGAAAAATGTAAGAATAATACTCCAGCAAGGATGCGATAGAATCGATCTGAATGCCGATCGCTTGCACCACGGACTCCGGCATGGAAGCCAGCACATCCATAAAGGCCTCCGCATCTGCGGAGAAAGCAGGATACATCACCATCATAAGCAAAACAAGCCCGGTCATTGAAGCCGTCCAGATCATCGTCGCATTGCGGTACGCTTTGAGCTCATAGAGATACATGTTCATTCTCTTACGCCTCCTTCGCGTAGTAATGCATGAAGATTTCCTCCAGATCCGGCTCCTCTACCCAAAGGTTCAGCAGGTCCAGCTCCGAAATTCTGCGCATCACGACATTAATATCGCCCTGGAACAAGAAGCTGGCTTCTCCGTTCTTGAAGTGCCATTCCGTCACGCCCTCTATTGCAAACGCGCCAGCCCGCAGTTCATCCCTCACTTGCAGCTTAAACTTCTTATAGGTGCGATCCTTCAGATCGCTCATCTTCTCCAGCGCAATGAGCCGCCCTTCCTTAATGATGGCGACACGGTCGCACAGCCGCTGCACCTCGCTCAAAATATGGGAAGAGAACAGAATGGTAGCCCCTTTCCGGTTCTCCTCCCCCAGCAAACCAAAAAATCGCTGCTGCATGAGTGGGTCCAACCCGCTTGTCGGTTCGTCCAAAATAATCAGCTTTGGCTCATGCAGCAGCCCCTGCACGATACCGACCTTCTTCTTGTTGCCCAGCGACAGATCGTCGATCCGCTTGCTCATATCCAGCTCCAGCAGCTCTGCCAGCTCCGTCATGCGCTTGCGGCAATCCTTCTTGTAGAAGCTCGCTGAATAATGAAGCAGGTCTCTCACCCGCATATTGTCGTAATAAAAAACCTCTGAGGGCAGGTACCCGATATGGCGCTTAATGTCCGGTCCGTGCTGCACACAATCTTTGCCGAATATCTTCGCGCTGCCGCTCGTGGGATAGATAAGGCCCAGCATGGTGCGGATTGTCGTCGATTTGCCCGCTCCATTGGGTCCGATAAACCCGAAAATTTCTCCTTCTTCCACTTGAAACGTCAAGTCGTGAATTCCGCGCGCTCCTCCGTATGTCTTCGTCAGGCGATTCAACTCGATGATCGGCATTCCCGATTCCTCCCGTTTTCATCCTGTTTATGACCATACGTTATTTGTAAAAGGTAGTTTTGAACATCTCCATGTACTGGTCGAACTCATCCATAATGCCATCCAGATCTAGCTCACCGCCCGTAAGCTTGCTGCGCTCTTTGTACTGCTCGCCTAATCCTTCGACCGTCCATAATATGACGTTGATCGCCCGCTCCGAGCTAACCCCGTCTTTGAACTTCGTCGTGTCGATGCCGGAGAAGATCTGTCCGTAATCGCTGGCGGACATGCTGTGGATCCGCTCCAGTACGTCCGGCCGCACCTCTTCGGCTTCCTCCAAGTACACGCTTTTCATATAATCCATCATACTCGGATACTTGCCGAATACCGACATCCTCAGCCTTGTCACCTGCTGCATCCGAATGAACAAATCCGTCTCCAGCAAATCCACCGTCTCCCGAAGCTCCCCGTTCACCACCTCAAGCGTATGGTCGCACAGAAAAAAGTATAGGTCCTTCTTGCTTTTAAAATAATGAAAAACAAGTCCCTTTGAGATGCCCGCTTCCTTCGCAATCTCATTGGTCGATGCGGCCGTATAGCCTTTCATTGCAAATTCCTTCAGCGCTGCGTTGATTACGCGATCACGCTTCTCTTCCTCTATGCTCAAAAACTTGCTAAACAATGGTATGCCTCCTATTCGCGAATAGAACACTGTCCTCTAGCGTTGCCGGCAAGCAGAGAGGACAGGAAACAACAGTATTGACCACACTGGTCAATACTATTATATTATTCGTTGACCACTGTGGTCAATAGCGTTTTATTTTAATTTCTCTAGTGAATTATTGACGCGATAATTTCCAAAGCTAAGCAATTCCTCCAAAAAGCCGGACAAGCCTGAGGGATTGCTGTACCGCACCTTCAGCCAGTAGCAACCTTCGCCAGTGACACGGTGGAGCTCCGTAATAGCAGGCTCGTTCAGCGCCCATTCGCGGAAGGCTGCGTGACTATTGGAGGTCAAAAATACGGTGACCATGGCTTCGAACGGCTTCTCCAGCTTGCTCTCATCCAGCTTGACCGTATAACCAAGCAGTACGCCCAGCTCCTCAAGGCGGGCAATCCGGTTCGCCACAGCCTGTCCGGTCATATGTACACGCTCGCCGATTTCCTTCATTTGCATGCGGGCGTTGCTTTGTAGACATGCCAATATGGCATAATCGGTTTTATCCAGCATATTGGTACCATTCCTTTCATGAATCAAGCAGATCGGTCGATATTGTTGATTGAGATTATGGGCCTTTTCGTTCAATCGCATTATAATCGGTTGCATACCAATTGAGAAAGGTGATTTCACTATGAATATACAATTGCTTCGACATGCCACTATGCATATAGAATGGAACGGGAAACGTTATTTGCTCGATCCGATGCTCAGTCCAGCTGGCACATTTGATGCTACGTTCAATACGACGCCGGTGCAGCGCAACCCGCTTGTGGCGCTGCCTGTTTCGCAGGAGCAAGGGCAGACGTCGATGCCGTCCTGGTTACGCACCGCCATCCCGATCACTGGGATGAAGCAGCTTCCGCTTTATTATCCCGTAAACTCCCTGTTCTTTGCCAATGGGAGGATGGGGAAGCCTTCGTGCATGAGGGGTTCGCCCAAGTGCATGGGCTCGCTGCCGGCGAGTCTTATGAGTTGCATGGCTTGCGCGTAAGCCGGACGGGCGGTCATCATGGCTACGGGGCTATCAGCCAAGCGATGGGCACGGTCTCGGGTTTCGTGCTGGATGACGGGATGCAGAAGCTGTACGTGGCAGGAGATACGGTATGGTGCGAGGAAATGGGTGCCGTGCTGGACCACTATGAGCCGTACGTGACCGTGCTGTTCGCAGGGGAAGCCAGATTTATCGGAAGCGGAGCGATCACGATGGGATTGAACGACATCATCCAGGTGCTTCGCCGAGCGCCATGGACGAAGGTCGTCATTGCCCACATGGAAGCCTGGAACCATTGCGGCCTGACGCGCAAGTCGCTCCAGCGGGATCTGGCGCTGGAGGGCTTCGCCGACCGTGTCTTCATCCCGGCAGACGGCGAGCTGCTGGCGCTGTAGCCTTGGCGCCAGCCAAGGCGGGCAGGCAAGCCGAGTTTCTCGGCTTAGAGCTCTCGCGCAGGCTCAATGCATGCAAGCCGAGTTTCTCGGCTTAGAGCTCTCGCGCAGGCTCGATGCAGGCTTGCAAGCCGAGTTTCTCGGCTTAGAGCTCTCGCGCGGGCTCGATGCAGGCACGCAAGCCGAGTTTCTCGGCTTAGAGCTCGCGCGCGGGCTCGATGCAGGCTTGCAAGCCGAGTTTCTCGGCTTAGAGCTCCCGCGCGGGCTCGATGCAGGCTTGCAAGCCGAGTTTCTCGGCTTAGAGCTCTCGCGCGGGCTCGATGCAGGCACGCAAGCCGAGTTTCTCGGCTTAGTGCTCGCGCGCGGGCTCGATGCAGGCTTGCAAGCCGAGTTTCTCGGCTTAGAGCTCCCGCGCGAGCCAGTATGCACCAGTTGCACAGCACTCAACAAAAAAGAGCTATCCGCTCAGTCATCACATGTGACTTGTCGGATAGCTCTTTCGCTTTATTTTGCTGCTTATACAGGTATCTAGGAATTACACATCTCTGCGCAGCGCTCGTAGCACGTCAATGCGTGTCGCTCTTAGCGCCGGGCGATAGCCGGACAGCATTGCCACGCCAAGCGCGATAGCGCAGGCAAGCGCAGTGAGATACGGCGGAATAACAGAGAACAGGAAGCCTTCCGGCACTTTTTCCTCCATGAAGGTCTGAATCAAGATCGGCAGACCCGCATTCACCGCCACCGATATGCCATAGGATACAATCGTCCCGATGACCGCACCCATGATGCCGATTAACGCGCTCTCCAGCAAAAAGATTTTGCGAATAACCGACGGATGCGCTCCGATCGCTTTCATAATTCCGATATCCTGCGCCCGCTCCGTCACTGCCATCGTCATCGTATTGAAGATGCCAATCGAAGCGATAATGACGGCAATCGTCCCGACGAAGATCAGACCGATTTTCATAATGAGGAACATCAGATTGACCTGCTTCAGCTCATCAGCAATGGAATGGTTGTAGTACCCTTTCTCGCGCAGCACCTCGGCAATACCTGTCACATCATTCGCATGACCGGCGATAACCTGAACCTGATTGTAACTTCTGTTCTCGCTTGGCACCGGTATGCTCTTCAGCAATTCCTCGATTTGCTCAGGGGTAGAACCCTCTTGCACATAAGGCAACTCGCCTCTTTGCGTACCCGTAATGGCCTCAACCTGCTCCAACAGATCAACACCGACGTATAAAGCCTGATCCATCTTCCACTCCTTGGTCGGCTCCGCCGACATGCCGACAACGACAGCTTCAACCGGTTTCTTCTTCAGCTCTCCGCCCTCATAATAACCGACATTCAGCACAATCGTCTTATTGAGCCACTCCGAAGCATCCAGATACTCGCTCGGCACGCCTTCCTCATCGTATTGCTGGCGAATGTTGTAGCCCAGAATCACTTCATTGTCCTTCTGCGGCATTCTGCCCGCGCTTAGGCCGAAGCCCGCACGCTCCTCCGCTTGAAAGTCCACCTGATAGGTGCGGTCGCCAGATATCGGCTGGCCGTCAATCGTAGGGTCCATCCATTGACCGATGAAATTGCGGTACGTGACGGCTTTCACATTAGGGATCGCCTGCAAATCCTTAATATCTGCATCGTACACATTCGTGTCTTCTTTGAATTTGCTTGGGTCCTTGGAGTATATATCGATCCCTGTCACAAGACGGTCGCCCACGATATTGTCTACGATGCTCTGCTGCAGGCCAAATCCTACCGAAGCCAGCACAATGAGGAACGCACAGCCCATCGCCGTGGCAAGCACGGTCATGAACAGCCTGGTTTTGTTTTTCTTCATATTTTGCCGGACAAACCGGAATTGATCCCCTAGCTTCATTCGTGCTCGCCTCCCAGTCCAATATGCTCCACGCTTGCCGCAGCCCGCTGATGCTCATCATGGCGGACAAGCTTTCCGTCTTGCAGCCGAATGGCCCGATGGGCGATAGAAGCAACCTGCTCGTCATGGGTAATGATGACGAACGTAATGCCCAGCTCATGATTGAGCTGCTGAATCATCATAAGCAGCGTCTTCTCATTTTCGCTGTCCAGGCTTCCCGACGGCTCGTCCGCAAGTACAATCGGCGGTTCCAGAATGAGTGATCTGGCTACCGATACCCTTTGTTGCTGGCCGCCGGAGAGCTCGCTCGGATAATGGCCCTCGAATTCCGCAATGCCGACTTGTTCCATCAATTTCATGACACGCCGCTTCCTCTCCGCGCCCGCGATTCCTTTCAGCACGAGCGGCAGCTCCACGTTCTCATAAGCGGTCATACTCCCGATCAGCTGAAAGCTTTGGAAAATAAAACCGTAATTCGCCAAGCGAAAATCTGCCCATTCGCCTTCATTCAGCTTCGTGACATCCTTGCTGCTTACCTTAATCTCTCCCGATGACGGCCGGATATAGCCGGACATTAAATTCAGAAGCGTCGACTTGCCCGATCCGCTCCGTCCTACAATCGCGACAATCTCGCCCTTCTCCACTTTTAGATTAATATCATGCAGGACAGGAACAATACGCTCCTTGCCTTTCTTGCCAATTATAAATTGATGACTGACATTCGCCAGCTCGATCATAGGCCAACTCCACCTTTCGATAACCTTGCCGTTCACTACACTTACTATAACAAGCAAAAGATAAGCGATCTTAAAGAAAACCTTAAAATATACTATAGAAACCAATAATAATGAATGATCCGCATCCGACTATTGAACTATTTACAATTAAACCTTTTAGTACCTTGACTAGAAAAATATTTCATTTTACACTATCGAAGACCTCCTGTAGTTTGGACTAGCATAGCAGGAGGCGGGAAAGGGATGAAGCCATGCACGATGAACCGCTAATCAGTGTCATCATACCTACTTATAACCGGGCAGAATTAATTACTTCCGCCATTCAATCCGTCATAGATCAAACTCACCAGAATTGGGAGATCATTGTGGTCAGCGACAAGTGCACCGACCATACTAGAGAAGTAGTGGAGTCCCTCAGCAAGGACGACTCCCGTATTCGATACATGGTCAACGATCGTACTAAAGGGGTAGGCGGCGCCAGAAATTGCGGGTTGCTTAACGCGAAGGGCTCTTTTGTCTCCTTCCTCGATTCGGATGACCAATGGTTTCCGTATCATTTGCAGGACAGCATTAACATGCTCCATAAATCCCATGCGGATATCTGCTTCGCCTTATGGGAAGAACGTCACGGAACGACCGTCTACCACAATTTCAACAACGAGCTGGAGCAACGACTGCTAGCCGAGATGAGGGAGCAGTACGAAACACAGGACGACGGCATCATTATTGAAAAAGGGCTGCTGGAGCGATTTATTAGCAATCCCCGGCACTTCTATTCCATCAACTCCATGGTTCTAAAAAGAGAGCTCCTCCAAACCTTCGGTTTGTTCAACGAACAATTCAGCATTGGCGAAGACACCTCGTTTATTATCAAATTTTTTGACCACTGCCGCATCGCGCTCATCACCAAACCTCACTTCATCTACAATCAATCTCCGGACAGCGTCTATTTGTTTTGCGACAGGCGTTTTCTTGACCCTGACACGCTACACCTGCAAAAAGAGATTTTCGAAAAAATTGAATTTGTCGGTTTGCAAACTATAAAAATGAGACTGGATATGCGAGCCCTGGTCAAACGCTCCCCTATGCTGACTAACAAAAAACATCTTCATCTGCACATCCGATATATGTTGGCCAGACAATATTACACGTTAAGCTACATCAATAAGCTGGATAAGCGGAAGGCGCTGCGTTACTGCTTCCTGTCTATGCGTTATAACGTCAATGCCTTCAACCTGCTGCTTCTGCTTCATATCTTGTTCGCCGGCAGCAGGAGCAGCGACTTTTTGAGAAGGCCACTAAACCTGTGGTAAGGATCAAACCAGGACTTAACTATATCCATATGGGAGGCGTTTGTATTGAACACGAATCCATTGGTCAGCGTCATTATGCCCGCTTATAATCGTGCCCGGACTCTGCCCGCTGCTATTGCTTCCGTACAGGGACAGAGCTATGGCAACTGGGAGCTTATCGTTGTGGATGATCGCAGTACGGATACGACCAAAGACGTGGTAGCTGAGCTGGCCGATCGTGACGACCGGATTCAGTATCTCATGAACGACAGAATCAAGGGAGTCGGCGGCGCTCGCAACTGCGGTATGCTGCATGCCAAAGGAGACCTTATCGCATTCCTCGACTCTGACGATGAGTGGCTCTCTTTTCACTTGGAGGAAACCTTGCGCATACTTCGGGAAACCCAGTCAGATGTGGGCTTCGCGCTATGGCTGGAGCGTCAAGGAGAAGTCCTGATCGATGTATTCGAAGAGCAGCATCAGCGAGCACGGCTGGAATCGATCAAGCGATCCTTCCAGCAGCACAGCGAAGATGTAGCTGTCATGCACACCGGCCTATTCGAGCGGTATGTGAAAGACACCTTGTGCATCTTCCACATCAATTCGATGGTGTTCAAACGGGAGAAGCTTCAGCCTGGCGGCATGTTTCTGGAGGATTTCCATATCGGGGAAGACACTGCCTTTATGATTAACTTCTTCGATCACTGCCGGATATCGCTGCATATGAAGCCCCATTCCATCTATAATCTGTCGCCTGACAGCCTATACTTCTTTATCGATCGAAGGAAAGTAGATCCCGACAGGCTGCATCTGGACAAAGCGGTGCTCCAGAAGCTCGAAACAGCGGGGCTTCAGGCGCTCGCCTTCAAGCAATATTTGCGGCGGAAGATTGAAGACTGTGATTGGCAAGACCGGAAGCGGCTGCTGGTGCTGTCCCGCTACACGCTGGCTCGTCAATATTACACACTGAGCTACATCCATCGCTTCGAGAAGCGCAAGGGGCTGCGCTACTGCCTGCAATCCATGAAGCATAATGTGAACCTGTTCAACCTGCTGCTCCTGTGCTGTATCCTTTTTTCCGTAAAGAAGAGCAACAATTTTTTGCGAAGACCCGTAGATTTGTGGTGAGATCCATACAGAAGTAGCGTCATAGCTGTCCTTTCGATTACAATGGAGCCTACATGCCACACTCGGAGGAACTGCCCTTATGAAGCTTGACCGACTCTTGTCCATTGTCATCCTGCTGCTTAATCGCCGTATGGTTCAGGCCAAGGAATTGGCCGACCGATTCGAGGTATCGGTAAGAACCATCTATCGCGACATTGAAGCGATTAATCAGTCCGGCATTCCCATCGTGACCTATCAGGGAACAAACGGCGGGATCGGACTTGCCGACGGCTATAAGCTGGATCGCAACGTCCTTACCAATGACGAACTGGCTTCGATCGTAACTGCGCTTCGCAGCATATCGACCACCTATGATCAACAATATAATCAGCTTCTCATGGAGAAGATGACGAGCATCGTTACCCCGGACAACGCCGAAGCCTTCCATAAGAAGACAACTCAAGTACTGATCGACTATTCTCCGTGGGACAAGAGAGGCCCTCTCGAACAGAAGCAAGCCATGCTGAAGGAAGCAATCGATCAATCATGTCTTGTGCAATTCCGCTATTCCAATGCGGAAGGCGAGCTGTCGCAGCGCACAGTCGAGCCTCATACGCTTATATGGAAGGGCAAGCACTGGTACCTGCAAGCCTATTGCCATGAACGAGAGCAATTCCGCATCTTCAAGCTGCTGCGTATCAAAGACCTTACGGCCCTGCCTAAGACTTTCATCCCCAGGAATATACCCGTAGAGGACGAACGGGTAGGGGAAGTATGGCATGATTCGGGAAAGAACATCACAGTTACGTTGCAATTCTATCCCCAAGCGGTGCATCTTGCTGAGGAATGGTTCGACATCGAGGAGTTGGAGCCGCTTGAAGACGGAGGTTGTATCGTCAGAACGACTTATCCCGAAAACGAATGGCTCTACGGGTTTCTCCTAAGTTTCGGGCCATCGGCGGAAGTGCTGCATCCACCCCATCTGCGGGAAATCCTTGAGGATCGTGCAGCGCGAATTTTTCAAATATATCGAAATAATAAAACCTAACCTGACAATGGGCTGTCAGGTTAGGTTCTTTATACTTAGGGCATATCCAAGAGGAGAGTGATTGCAATGAGTATGAATCAGGAACATCAGCAGCCCGTCTTTTGTCAAAGCTGCAGCATGCCAATGTTCGAACCAGAAATACGGGGCACGGAACAGAACGGCGAGAGATCAACGGATTATTGCCAATATTGCTACTCGGACGGAGCGTTCACACAACCGGAGTTATCCATGGAGGACATGATCGGCATTTGTGTGCCTCATATGGTGGAGGACGGTATGGAAGCTTCTGCAGCAGAAGCCATTCTGCAACAGCAGCTGCCCGGATTGAAGCGCTGGGCCCCGAATCGGGACAGACTTCAGCCGGCTCGAATCGAAGAGAGGGAGGCATTCACCATCGCCGGCATCGCCATCACAACGACCAATGCCGATGAGATAAGCGGCCAGGGGCGAATTGCCGAGCTCTGGAATCACTTCTCGAGCCCTGATGTTCAGACGAAATTAGCCGAAGTCCGTATGGATGGCGATGTCTATGCCTGTTATCATAACTACGAGAATGGAACGGCGGGCCGCTACGACTTGATAGCAGGAACGCGAGTGAATCCGTCAGACATCGACCCTGGCTTGAACCTAGGCACCGTTACGATCCCTGCGGCCAAATATGCCGTCTTCACTACGGAGACAGGTCCCCTCCATCATGTCTTGTACCGGGCATGGGAAGATATCTGGTATTGGTTCGCCCATTCGGAGGTTGAGCGGACCTTCAGCGGAGACTTCGAATATTACGGTGAACGTGCAGCCGACCCATCCTCTGCCCAAGTTGACATATATATCGCGATCAAATAAAACAATGGCTCAAGGAAACAACATCAAACAAAAAAAGGTCGGGCATAGAGGCAACCCCCTCTATACCCGACCTTTGTTTCACTCCGTTATTCGTTCGCCGCACGCATTTGCTTGCTTCGGAGCTGTCCGCATGCCGCATCGATGTCCGTGCCATGCTCCAGCCTGACGCTTACGCTAATGCCTTGCTTCTTCAGCACATCATAGAACGACCGGATGGATTCCTGTTCGCTGCGCTGGTATTGGCTGTGCTCATCAACGGGATTGTAGGGAATCAGATTGACGTTCACCAGCTTGCTCCGCTCACGCATCAGCTCCGCCAACTCCAACGCTTGCTCTACGCCATCATTGACATCCTTCAGTAGAATATACTCAATGGTCATCCGGCGATTGGTCGTCTCCAGATAATAATCGATGGCGTCCATCAGCTTCTCGATCGGAATGGCTTTGTTAATCTTCATAATGCGCGTACGAAGCTCATTGTTCGGCGCATGCAGGGATACCGCCAGATTGACATTGAGATCGCTGTCAGCGAACTCCCTGATCTTGCCGGCGAGGCCGCTTGTCGACACCGTAATGTGGCGCGCACCGATCGCCAGTCCCTTATGATCCTTCACGACACGGATGAAGTCGCCCATGTGCTGGAAGTTATCGAACGGCTCACCGATACCCATGACGACAATATGACTGACTCTCTCGCCGAGGCCTGCCTCATCCAGATGAAGCTGCACCCGCATCAGCTGTTCCACAATCTCGCCGCTTGACAGGTCACGGCTCTTCGCGATGAGTCCGCTTGCACAGAAGCTGCACCCGATATTGCAGCCGACTTGCGTCGTGACGCATACGGACAGACCGAACTTATGCCGCATGAGCACCGTCTCGATCAGGTTGCCGTCATACAGCTTGAACAAAAACTTGATTGTGCCGTCCTTGGACTCCTGCTTCACATGCTCGGTCATCGTGCTCATGGCAAATTGCTGCTTCAGCAGCGCGATGCAGTCGGCATGGACATCCGTCATCTCATCGAAGGAGACAACCCGCTTCCGGTACAGCCAGTCCCATACTTGCTGCGCCCGGAATTTGCGGTGGCCCCTCTCTTCCAGCCAAGCGGTCAATTGATCTAAAGTTAATCCATAGATGGATGTTGTAATCATGATCGTTCCTCTTTCCAAAACCTCTATATTCCACGCCGGTCCAGCCTGTAGAGCGGACCCGCAGCATCCTCCTATTGTCCCAAAAATACAGGGCGAATACAAGACTTACTGCGACGCCTCCACCCGTTCAACGCGCTTCTTCATATCGGAGAAGCTAATCGCCCCCAGCATCCTCTCCTGTATGACTCCTTCCGAATCAATAATGAACGTCGCCGGAAAAGCTTTCACCCGGTACTGATCAGCCGCCTCACCCTGCATATCTAGCGCTAACGGGAAGCTGTAGCCGTAATCCTTCATATATCGCTCCACGCCTGAGACGCTCGCCTCCTGGCTCGTCACGTTCACCGACAACAGCTGCACCGACTCCCCTTGCGCGGCATAATGCTCATACAGCTTCTGCACATGCGGCATCTCCGTCTTGCAGACCTTGCACCAAGTCGTCCAGAAGTTGACGATGACAATGCTCCCTCTATTCTGAGCGAGGGACAATGCTTCATCCTCCAGATTCGCAAGCTCGAATGGAGGCGCAATCTGCCCTTCTCGTGCGCCGACAGCAGCATCCTCTCCGCTGCCGTCCAGCAGCTTGGCAATAACGCCCGACTGAACTTGACCCTGCAGCGTGAAGCCCAGCAAACCGATTATGCCAAGAGCTACAACTCCCTGCGTCAACATTCGTTTGGCAGAACCTCTATCCTCCGTCCAGCTCTGCCGATATTGATCCAGACGGTCCATTCGGCGAAGCAGCACCCCTACGAATATGGCGAGCAGCAGACTAATACTATGTCCATAATGGAAAGCGGTCCGATCAAAAAACAATAAGGCCAGCGCATAGCCGCTCACCCATCCTGATGCGAGCAGCGCTATTCTTGCCGCGGCTCCACCTATGCCATGCCTTTTGTATTTGTAGCCGCACCATACGAGTGCAGCAGCCGATGCCAGCCAAAAACCGATTCGTCCGCCGCTGAAGAACAGCAGTGACATCGGATGGTTGACTACACTCATAGGATCGACTAGCAGCAGGCTTCCTTTCCAAACGGCAATCCATATGAGAACGGCGCTCCACGCAACCGAAATATCCTTCTCCAATTCAGCCTTATCTAAGCCTTTGCTTCCGATCCGAAGCGCGAATACGCTTATGATTCCGGCAGCCAAATAGACGAGCAGCTCCGTATTGAGCACAAGCGAGCCCAGTTGTATGTTCGTCATTCCTCTATCCGCCCTTCATCACAATAGGATTAAGCTTCATCATAGCATGATAAGCGCGGTCAGGCGAACGCAGCTCTCGCTCGTCAGGCTGCCTGGCGCAGCTCGGCGTGTTGATTCATGAAGCTCTCCGCCAAGCGAAGCAGCTCAGCTTTCCCGATCCCCTTCGACTCTGACCCTACTCGGTAAATATATTGCCTGTTCGCATGTGATGGATCGATGGTCGACCAGTTTAACTCTTGATAATATCGACTGGCGGAGAACGGAACGTCTTCCCCGCTCGTATAGGATGCTTTATTCCCTCCCATATTCAGTTCCTCCACTTGCGTGGAGTTCGGCACTACCCATTTCTGATCCACCCTCTGCTCCTCCAGCGCCTCGACCGTGACCAGCAGCGTATCCCCCTGTTCGTTGACATAAGTCAACGTATACAGACTCGAAGCCGGCTCTTTCTCTTTCATGCGCATCCAGGCTACCCGCTTGCCGCTTGCGTCAGTCTCATCCTTCAGCTGCTTTATGATTGGTTGGCCTTCCAGTCCGGCATTGGCGCTTAACGGCTCACCCCGAAACGCATCGTCAAAAACATACTGTTCCGGAAGCGTCTGCGGCACGGATACTCGAAGACCATCCTTGCGCATCCGGCTCACGACCTGCGCATGGCTCTCATGAAGCCAGAGTGGCTCTTTAATGCCGAAGAGCGGGTAATTGCGGTATAGAGGATGGACTGATTCAGCCAATGCTGCAAAATAAACCATCGCCGCCTCGCCTGGCTGCAGCTGCCTCTTCACGTTCTGGAGCGACGACCATATTTCTTCGGATACTGCCTCATCCAGCAGCATATCTTCCCCGCCCGAGAACAATTGAAGGCTCCACAGTCCGAGCTGATTCTGGAACAACAGCTTACCGCCGCCATAGGCAAAGCCGGACAGCAATAGAATGGCGGTCAGCCAAAACGCGGTGCGTCGATGGGCAGATTTCTCACTGCCGCTATGATGCCGCCCGTTCTTGCTGTCTTGCGACACTTCTCTGAATGCCGCCATGACTTCGGCCGCAGGCTCCTTCGGCACAGATAAGGCACGCGACTTCCGCTTATATTCCATGCGCAGCTTTTCTTCAATGGACATACATCGACACTCCCCTCTCATCCGTCAGCTCTCCCATGCGCAAACGCAGTTTTTTCAATGCCGCATGATGCCTGGACTTCACTGTTCCAAGCGGCAGATCCAGCACCTCCGCAATCGTCTCCAGCGAATAGTCCTGATAATATCTAAGGACAATAACCTCCTGCAGCTTATGAGAAAGCCCCTTCACATACGGCAGGATTTCATCCTTATGATCAATGGCCTCCAGCTCAGGATCGACGGCTCCCTCTCCCCCGTGCCCGGCTGTCTTCGCTTTCTCCAATAACCTGAAGCTGCGCCATGTCTTCCTCTTTTGACTCCTGACCTGACGAATAATGAGCCCGTTAAACCAAGGAAGGAATGGCCTACTGATATCGTACTGCGGTAAAGATCGAAATAAAGCGATATACACCTCGCTCATGACGTCTTCCGCTTCCTTCTCACTCCCAACCAAGTAATAGATCATACTATAAGTATGCGCGCGCGTTGATTCGAAGAGTGATTGGAACGCTGCTTCGTCCCCCTCGCACATACGAACCAACCACGCCCGAAGAAGTCGTTCTTCCATAGGCCCACCCCCTATCTATGTGTCTTTTCTATCTTTAAATCGGTTTCTATCGGACCTGAATCACAAAAGGGACAACGAGCACTTCACCCTTTAGTTGAAATTGTCCCCATAGCTTATAGATGCCAGCAGCAGGAAATTCAGCATGAAACATCACGCTGCCAGAACTGCTCATCCCTTCCACCGCGTGTACATGAACATATTGCTTCGCCGTCTCATCCAATATGACGCAATGTCCTCCTGTTCCCAAATACGGCTCCAGTTCAATCGGCTCGCCTGTATCCGCATCGCGATAAGAGAACACGAGCATCGCCATTTCTCCGCTTCGCAGTTCCTTAAAGCTGGGATGTACAGACAACTGAAACTCCACTTGCCCCACAGTCTCCAGGTAACTCTCGCTCACAGCCAAGTCCATTATAGAGGGAGGCGCTCCTTCCCCTCTGACCCATTGCTTATGAACTGTAATTCCTTTCTGATCTGGAATAAATTCGGTTACAAACAGGAAATCTCCTCCATAAGGAAGATCAAGCTCTGTACGAAAGATGCCTTCCCCTTCGTAATCGGGATGAACATGTGAGAAGAACTGAAGATCCCTGCTTACCACGATGAGATGCATAAGCTTCGTCATATCCTCTGAAAAGCCCCTCACACGCTCCCCATTCGAATTCAGCACCTGCAGCAGCTTCACTTGCTCTCCCGTTCCTTTCTCTTCAGCATCATATAACAGGACGGAATAACCTTGGTTCGAAAAATTGGCCATGGACCCTTTCTGAAGATAAGGCAGCAGCCCCTTCGACGGAGGCTCATAATCCTTGTTGTACATAGGAGGCACGGAACAGCCCATGAGCAGAATGATGGCGCACAAGAAATAAATCATCATACCGCTTGCCCTCTTATGCATATCTGCTATTCCTCGGCGAAGGCGATATGGCCAGCAGGCTTACCGCAATGGCAGCCAACACCGCTTGCACAATAGCTCCTGTCCACAGCTCGACCTCCCAGCCGATGCCTGCCGTCATATGCATCCAGAGAAAATAGAGACTCCAAAGCATCAAAGGAACAGCGCCCGCCACCACACGGTAACCCCATGCACGCTCATAAGGACGAAGCCAGCGGTAAAGCAAATCGCCCGCCATACCTGCAGCCCCTGCAATCAGAATAACGGGATAATGCCGGAAGCCGTCCAGCGAGCTGTTCAACGCGTTGATGGTGACAAGGAACATGGTCATCGTTCCCATTGGCATGATCCACCGCTTCATGAGCAGGAACAACGGAATCATGAACAACAGCGTGTTAATCAGGATATAGCTTAATCCTCGATGTTCATTATTGATGGTAATCAGCCAAAGCCCATATTCTCTCTGTAACCATTCGATACTTTTGGCAGAGGGCAGATTATAATGAAACATCCATGTATACATCAGGAAAAACCCCGCTGCTGCCGCAGCCAGCGTAATAGACAGAAACGAGGGAAAGAACAACCGCCACCCGATATTACGCTCGCCTTGCTCGCTCGCGGCTGCCTGATACGGGGCGGACAGCAACAGAAGCGATCCGACCAGCAGCAGCAGATGTGAAGGGCTGAGCAACGCCGCCGTATCCTTCTCAATGCCGAAGATCGAGTGCCATACCATGTCGATCAACCCTCCGCATAGAAAAATCGCTACTCCGCATAACCCGGCTCCATACCCTCTCGGAATACAGCTCATCCACGAGCCGCCGTTCCGTACCCGAATGCGGTATACGATACCGGACATCCAGCACGCGGAAGCGATAAATCCGGAATACAGGATGGCATGCCACGGCGTGAAGAAAGTCTCCAACACATCATGACGATGAGCATAACCATCCACAAAGATACCGAGCAGCAGCCATGTCCCAAGAAGGATCGTCATATAATGCTGTCCAAGCGTTGCCTCTGCTCGTATGACGGCACGCTCGTGCGACTCCTCGTAATTCTGCTTCATTCATTGCCCTCCTGCTCTCATCACAAGCGCAGTTTCCACCTTCTCGTCTTTGAGCACAAATTCCAGTACGATGCCATTCTCCTTATCGTAATAACCTAACAAGTTCAGCCCATCCTGCGTCCGCTCTGCAAAGTGCGAGCCATATTGCGGCTCAATACGGTCACGGCCGTCGCCAATGCCAATTCCTTCAGCTGTCTTGCCGCCTTGCTTGATCGAATAACCCTGGAGCTTGCCCTTATAAAAAAAGTACTCATACCCCTCATATTCCAGCAAATCCCCGCCTTTGCTAGTCGTCCCTTCAAAGACTGGCTCCCCCCGCTGCTCCCGCAACTCTGCCTGCGTCACATCCCATCCCGATAATCCGCCATCCTCAGCACTGAGATCGGTGCTTTCTGCATTCGCATAAACTTCGGCCAGTTCGAAAGTTTCTCCTCCGCCGCTGCATGCCCCAAGCAGAAGGGTGAAAACCAGTACAATCACCCACCATTTGTTCCTCATAGACTTTCCCCCTCCATCCATCCTTTCTCTGTATTAGCCCGATAGCCGGGAAAAGGTTCGATAGTGGATAGCAGATGGAAATAATGGTAACCATGCACCATAAAAAAGCTGCCACTAGGATCGTTTCCGATCTGCCGTGGCAGCTCTTGCTGAAAGATTATCCATCTCTATAAACTACGTTGTTTTAAGCGCAAACTTCTTGAATCGGAGCAGCGCCACGCCAAGCCCCGCAAGTCCGAAGGCGAACAGGATGAGCAGCGTCAGTCCGATACCGCCAATATCCATGCCGCGGATCATGACGTCCTGCATGCCCTTCTGCGCCCAATATTGCGGTGTGAACAGACCGATCGTCTGAACGACCTTCGGGAGAAACTCGTACGGGAACCACAGGCCGCCTACAATGGCGCCGCCCATGGCGATAACTTGAACCATCGCAATCCCCATATTCTCATTGCTGACAAGCAGAGCCAGCATGAGGCCGATTCCAGTAGCGCATACAGCGAGGCCCAGCACAATCAAGGCGATAGCCAGCGGATTGCCAAGCTGCAAGCCATAAACAAGCCGTCCAAAGGTGAGAAGCACCGTCGACTGAATCAATACGACAAGGACGTTCGGCACCCACATGCCGATGAGATAGTGGATAGGCTTCATCGGCGTGCCCTGCAGCCGGGAGAGCATACCCGAACGGCGATCCTTCAGCAGGTTTTGAATCATATTAATCATAATGAAGAATACGAACATGACGGTATAGCCCGGAACGATCTGCGTCACGGCATTCGTTTTCGTTGCGTTCTCCTTCACCTCTTTGATCGAGATGGCAGGCAGCATCATCGCATCGATCGCTTCCTCATTCTGTCCCATGCCTGCAAGTATGCTGCGCAGCTTGTAGTCATGGTAGCTTGCAGATACGCTATCCAGCAGCGCCAAGACTGGCGCGACCGCTTCATCAGCCAACGCATCCCGGTACAGCTCGATCTCAGCAGGCTGTCCGGCATCGACCATCTGCCCATAGCCCTCAGGGACAATAAGCAGATAGCTGCGGGAGCCGTCTCTGATTTCTTTGATCCCCTCATCCAGCGAGTCTCCTTCATAGGCTTCCAGCGCAAAACCTTTGATCTCACCCAGTCTGTCCAGAAACTGTCCAGATGCCGCCGAACCGTCCGCGTCATAATACGGAATCTTGTATGTCGTGCTTCCCGCGCTTCCGAAGATCGAGGAGAAAATGACAATAAACAAAATCGGGAGCGCGAACAGCCAGAAGAAAGCTCCTTTATCCTTAAGCGTCAGTAAAATTTCCTTGCGTATAATCGTTCTAATCATATCGTTTCATCCTTCCATATCGTTATCCATAGGGTTCAGCTTGCTGATCAGCAGGCTAGTCTCGAAGCGTCGTTCCCGTCAGCTTCAGGAATACGCTGTCCAGCGTAGGCTGCATCAGCTCCAGCGCCTTCACCGCTACTCCTTCGCCTGCCCACTTGGCAGACAGCGCGGACAATACCGCAAGCGGGTTGTCGCATTCCAGTACCCATCCATTGCCCTCAGGCGTCGCCTTGCTTACACCCTTCAGAGCTGGCGGATCAGAGACGCCTGCCGCTTCCGCATACACAGCCTTTACCGCATGAAGCTCCAACAGCTCCCTTAATCCGCCCTGGGATACGATCCGGCCATGATCAATAATCGCGACTTCATCGCATAAGGCTTCGACTTCTTCCATGTAGTGCGTGGAGTATAAGACGGTTACGCCTACTCTTTGCAGCTTTCTGATCATCTCGAAGATATGATTCCGCGACTGGGGATCGATGCCGACTGTCGGCTCATCCATAATAACCAGCTTAGGCTCATGCAGCAGCGCGGCTGCAATATTAATGCGCCGTTTCATGCCGCCCGAATAGGAGGACACTTCATCGCCCGCACGGTCCGTCAGACCGACTGCTTCCAGCACATGCGCAATTCGCTTCTTCAGCTCTGAGCCCCTTATGCCGTGCATCTGCCCGAAAAAGGTCAAATTCTGCTTTCCGCTAAGCTTCTCATAGAGGGTAATATCCTGCGGCACATAACCGATCAAGCGATGGATAGAAGGCATATCCTTACGGATATCCAGCCCGAACAACTCGATCACTCCTTGATCGGCGCCGATGATACCGGTCAGCAGCTTCATCATCGTAGACTTGCCGGCTCCATTAGGCCCAAGCAACCCGAAGCAGCTGCCTGCCTTGACGCTCAGATCGACTCCCTTAAGCGCTTGATTGCCTCCATATCTCTTCGTCACTTGTCTGACATTCAATACATCCGTCATCTATATTCTCCCTTTCCGTAATCGCCGTTGTCATAGCTGTATTATGCAAGCTTCTGCCCCTTCCCGCTACGGAATCGGGATGACCTGCAGCTAACCGTGTATCAAATGCATAAATCAATGACTGTCATTTGCCAAAAGAGCATGTAGCTGACTGCAACACGCAAAAAAAGCTGTCCCCTCGTCAACTGGAATGACGATCGGGACAGCCCTATATAATTCTCCTGCCTAATATCTCTATCTTGTCCTATTCGACGCTGACGGCGACGATGCCGCCAATCCCCTTTATCACGTCCACCATTTCCTTCGGCTCTATCGATCGCGGTACCACAAGATCAAGCTGCACTTCCAGACATTGCGGCGCATCCAGCGACGGCTGTATCCGCCTGATGGTCAGCTTCTGTGTCACAATCGACCGGCTGGCCAGCTTTTCCGAGACGATGTCCAGCAGTTGCTCCTCCGCTTCCGCCTGGATCGTCAGCTTCCTAACCTTCTTGCTTTTCAGAAACCGATGCTCCATCTTGTTGAACACCCATAACGTAATGAACACGAGCACCGTTCCAGCTACCGCCCCGACATAGAACCCCGCGCCGATCTGCAGGCCGATCGCTGCTACTACCCATAAGGAAGCTGCCGTCGTCAGTCCTGTAATCGCCTTGCCCGTGAACAGGATGGTGCCTGCACCGAGGAAACCGACGCCGGTAATGACGGCTGTCGCCAGCCGGGCGGGATCAATCCGCACGTTAGGCTCTCCGACAAATTCGGCAAAGCCGTAGATGGATAGCAGCATGACCATGGCAGAACCAAGGCACACCAGAATATGCGTACGAAGTCCGGCCGCGTGGTTATGCTGCTCCCGCTCGAAGCCAATAAGACCGCCGAGCAATACAGCCAGCGACAGCCGCATCAGAATCACAACATAATCGATGGCCCAAGGGTTACCCGTCACGCTCATCGAACGATGGGAACCATGAATCGCTCGCGCTTGCGGAATGTAGCCCATTCCCGGTAGCCGATATCGTACAAGTGCTGGCCAATGGCGGCAAAATGCTCGCCTACGCGCTCAGGCTCATGCGCATCGGAACCGAATGTCACCTTGACCCCATAATGAAAAGCCCGTTCCAGGAAGTATCCATCCGGCACCCAATTATCGTCTGAGGAATTGATTTCAATGACGACATCGCTATCAGCGATAGCCTTCAGCGTGATGTCGGCAGCCTCCGTGCGCAGCTCCGGATAACCGTAGAAGTAACGGTTCAATGAATCGACATGACCCAAAATATCGTATAACCCGCATTTCGCAGACTGAGCGATATAGTCATAGAATAAATTTTTCACTTCCAGCTTGCGTGCTGCGGTCAAGCCTTCCCAAAACTCTGAATCATAGATGCCGATTCCGGCAAACTCATGAACGGAACCAATGACATAATCAAATGGATACGTTGCCATAACGGAACGATATAAGTCCAGATGCTGCGGCAGGAAATCTGCTTCTATACCAAGCAGCACCTCGATTTTCCCCTCGTATTCTTCCTTTAGCTCCAGCACTTCTTTGATATAACCGGGAAACTGGCTTTTCGCCATGCTTCCGGTTAAGGAAGGACGATCCTCCGTGGATGCAAAGAATGGCGTATGGTCCGAAATACCGATTATGTCCAGTCCTTGTCCGATTGCCGCTTCAATATAGTCTCTAACCGAACCTACTGCGTGTCCGCAGCGATCGTGATGGGTATGAAAATCAAACTTCATGGGTTACCTCCGATAAATACGTGATAAAAGTTAAAAGATGAATCCAATCAAGTTAGCCTTTGGAGCCGGATATGACAATACCTTGTATGAAATACTTTTGGGCAAAAAAGAACAACAGCAATAACGGTAATATGGCTACCAGCGAAGCTGCCATCAATAGATGCCATGGCGTAGCTCCATATGCGGCCGTAAAGTTGGCCAGACCGAGTGAAATCGGATATTTGGTCATATCGTTCAAATAAATCAGCGGCCCGAACAGGTCATTCCATCTGGATATGAGCTCCAGAATAGCCGCAGTTGCAAAAGCCGGCATAGACAGCGGAATGATTATGCGGAAATACATAGTGAAATGACTTCCCCCGTCGATTTTGACCGCCTCATCCAGCTCTTTGGTAATACCGAGATAGAATTGGCGCATCAGGAAGATCGTAAAGGAGCTGGCGGTAAAGGCCGGAATGACGAGCGGCAAATACGTACCCGTCCAGCCTATCTTGGTGAACAGCAAATATTGCGGAATCAAGGTCACCTGGGACGGGATCATCATCGTGCTTAGCACCAGCCCGAACAAGATCAAGCTGCCCCTCGCCCGCAAGCGCGCGAACGCGAATGCCGCCATGGAGGAGGAGAAGACCACCGCACCTACCGTGACAGCCGAATACCATACGGAGTTCCAGAGAAAGCGGGCTAGCGGCGCATCGATGAAAATTTGCTTGTAGTTGCTCCACTGTAGAACGGCCGGTATCCATGTCATCGGCACACGGTGGATCTCTCCAATCGTCTTAAGGGACGTGGACAGCATCCAGAAGAGCGGAAAAGCGAACAATAGCACGCCGCCGTAAAGAAGGACATAGAGGATGACTTTCTCCAATGGACGCAGGTCGCCGTGACGGAGTGATTTTGAAGACTTCATCAATAGAGGCGCCTCCTTTACTTTGAGTCGTATTCATAATGAACAAATTTTTTGGAGCCCCACAGCGATACGAGCGTGAGCGCGAATATGAGCAGGAACAGAATCCAAGCCTGAGCGGAGGCATAACCCATCCGGAATTGCTTGAACGCTGTGTCGAACAAATAATACACGTAGAAATAGGAGTTCCAGTCCGGACCTCCCTTAGTAATCACGTAGGCTTCCGTAAAGATCTGCAGTGAACCGATCATGCTGATAATGGTATTGAACAAGATAACGGGCGAAATAAGCGGAACCGTAATTTTGCGGAACTTCGCAAAAGGGCTTGCTCCCTCCAAGGATGCCGCCTCGTACAGATCCTTCGGCAGCGACTGCAATGCAGCAAGAAAGATAACCATCGTGCTGCCCGATGCCGTCAGTTGCATCAGCACCATCGAAGGCACAACCGTATCCGGGCTCGTGAACCAACCCGGTCCCTGAATGCCGAACCAATCATACAGGACAGAATTGACCACGCCGAACTGCGGATTAAGCAGCCATGACCACAGGAAGGATACAGCTACCCCGGATATGATGCTTGGCGCATAATACAGGGTGCGGAGCAGCGACTGCCCTTTGATTTTATTGTTCAGCAGTGTTGCGATAATCAAGGAAGTGATCACCGTAAAGGGCACGGCCATCACGCTATAATACAGCGTTACGGACAGTGATTTGTAAAACAGCCGGTCACTGAACAGAAGGCTGTAGTTGCTTGTCCCCGTAAACTTCGGGGATGAAATGACATTATATTCGGTGAAGCTGAGCAGCAGCGAGGCGAGAATCGGTCCCCCGGTGAAGCATATAAACCCGATAAACCAAGGGGCTATAAAGAACCAGAACGATCTCTCCTCGCGCTTCATGGCCAGCGAAAGCTTTCTCATGGGATACCTCCGATGGTCCGGACAGGCACCGCTTCAAGCATGGCGCCCGTCCGGCAGTAATGTAATTAAAGCTCTGGCTGCTAGTGGTCCAATTTCAACGACAGGAGGTTATCATTCAAAACATTCAAGCCGTCGGTCACGCTTCTCTTGCCGCCCCATACCTGATAGAGCGACTGATTCATCGTCTCGAGAATCGTATTGAATTGGACGATCAGATGGTTTTCCGCCTCGCGTCCGTACTTGATCGAGCCTTCGTGAACTTGCTTGAACGCCTCTGAATCCATGCCGATCTCTGCACCCATCTTGTCATACCACAGTCTGAACAGACTGGAGTCTGCCGGCGTTCTGCCCACATCGTTCATATAACGGTAGGCGCCACCGCCCTCGGCAGGATCTGCCAGGTGACGGACAAATTCCCAAGCCTCGTCAGGATGCTTGCTCGTTGCCGAGATGCTCCATGGGTCGACATACAGCGTGACCTTGCGTCCCTCATGATAAGGAACCGCCGCAACGCCCCAATTGAATTCCGCTTGCTTGTAGGAGCCCAGTCCCCAGCCGCCGGTAATGTACATCCCGACTTTGCCCGTCAGGAACGGGTCGCCCAGCTGCGAGGATGCCGCTACCGTCTCTGCGTCCGGAGCCACCTTGTATTTGTTAATCAAATCCACGTTGAACTGCAAAGCCTCGATATTAATCGGCTTCATCAAGTCCGGCTCGCCCATCACACCGGTTGTATACGCTTCCGGTTTGAACAAGTCTCCACCGAACATCCATGTCATGGCATTCGCGCTCAGCGCACTGGAGAAGCCAAATACTTGCTTGCGCGCGTCGCCTACGTCATGGGACAGCTTCTGGGCTGTCTCCAGCATAGCATCGAAATTCCAGGATTGATCATCCCAGTCCGTAGTCGGGTAAGGAAGGCCAGCTGCATCGAATAAGTCCTTGTTATAGTAGAGATAGGTGGCATTGCTTACGAGCGGAATGCCGTAGTTTTTGCCATCGATTTTGTAGATATTGAGCAAATTCGGGTCCATCGTCTTCAGCTCTGGAGCGCCATTCTCGATATATGGCGTCAAATCCTTCAGTGCGCCCATCTTCATGTATGTCGCAAATCCGCTGTCCGCCTGATTCGGATTCCACACATCCGGCGCTTTGCCGCTGGAGATCAAGGTGGTCAGCTTCTGATCGAATTGATCGTACGGAATGTTCTCAAGCCGTACTTTCACGTTCGGATGGCTTTCCTCGAAGCTGGCAATAACCGCGTCCTGCCAATCCTTTTTATCCGGGTCCGCAGCCATGACCCATACGATCTCGACCTTCTCCCCGTCCTTATTCTTCTCCCCGCTGTTGCCGCCCTTGTTCGAGCCGGCCGCATCGCCGCAAGCGGACAATACCGCGGACACGGCAAACAAAAGAAGTACACTCATCAGAAACATGCGTTTTTTTATTGGATTTTTCATGACACCCTCCGATTTGTTTTTTTGAACCCATTTTTCACAAAATGTCAAACAAACGAACTTGAGTTTTCAACCATCCAATCCATGAACCTCTCTCCGCTAGCATCACCCGCTGTTGTTATGGCTTATTGTCTAACAATATAGCATGTGATAGTATGAATTATCTGCACACATCTTATCTACTTCGTTATTTTTCAACATATCTTCTCTTAAATTAATGTTTGGCTATTATGCATGAAGGTGGTAATGCCATGTCTGAGACAAACTTCTATGCTGCTTCCCAATTCGATATTAGCCGCGAGCGAAAAGAAAATACGAGCATGCCGTCCCGCCATTATCACAACGGTTATGAAATTTTTTATCTGGTGTCCGGCGATATCAGCTATTTCATCGAAGATAAAAGCTATCAGGTGGTCGGAGGCGCCTTGCTGATCATCAACATGAACGAGATTCATAAGCTCGTCAATTCAAGCAAGGAATCATTCGAGCGCATTACGCTCCTGTTTCAAGAGGAATTTCTAGAGGATATGTTTCCTTACAATGACAGTTTTCATGTGCTGTCCAGCTTTTCGAGCGGCAAAAACTTCATGCCCCTTAACGGTCAAGAACAGAGCATGATCGAAAAACTCTTCGACAAGATGATTGCCGAATTTACCAAGCAGCCTCTTGGCTATGACTATTATTTGAAGACACTGCTGTTCGAGCTGCTTATTTTTATTCACCGCAAGACTTCCACACTCCCCGCAGCCGAGCATAACGGAAGCCACCCTATGAATCGCAAAATCTTTGAAATCGTCGACTACTTGAATCAGCATTATCATGAAACTCACACGATCCAGAGCATCTCCAACCAGTTCTATATCAGCTCCTCTTACTTCTGCAAAATGTTTCGGGAGAACACTGGCTTTACGTTCACAGAGTATCTCAACAATGTGCGGATCAAGGAAGCGCGCCAGCTATTAACGGGAAGCACGCTGAAGGTAGCTGATATCTCGGAGAAGGTCGGATTTGAGAGCATGACACATTTCGGGCGCATCTTCAAAGATATTACCGGCCTGTCGCCGCTTAAGTATCGTCAAGCCAATAAACCCGAACTTGTTTGAACCCAAAGAACAGAGCCGCTAAGTGATATAATTGGGGCAACTCACACAAAATGGAATGACAGGCGGGGATACATGTGAAATTGGAACGATTGATCTCCATCATCTATAAGCTGTTGAACCATGAAGTTTTATCCGCCTCCTTGCTGGCTGAGGAGTTTCAGGTTTCTTCAAGAACCATCTATCGAGATATCGACGTCATCTGCGCCGCCGGCTTTCCGGTTATATCTTATCTGGGCAATAAAGGCGGATTCGGCATCATGGAAGGCTTCAAAATGGATAAAAGCTTGCTTGGTGCTTATGATGTCGCTTCCCTGATCACCGTGCTTAGCAGCCTCTCCTCCGTATTCGAAGACGAGCGCGTGCGAGGCACGATTGAACGACTGCAAACAATTGGGACGGAGCATCAAACTCCAAGTCTAGCCGTGGACTTTGAAACCCGCCGGACAGATCCCGACGCGCTTCCTCATCTGCGCACAGCCATTGCGGAGTGCCATGTCATCCGTTTTGATTACATCAATGTCAACAATGAACGCACCACTCGTGATATGGAACCGATCAGGCTTCATTTCAAATATAGCAACTGGTACATCTATGGGTATTGCCGGACACGGCAGGACTATCGCGAGTTTCGGCTATCCCGCATGATGAATTTGCTTCGGACAGAGGATTCCTTTCCGCCCCATCACGAGGTTCCGCAAGACGAAGGCTCGACGGACGGAGCATCGAAGGATGGAATTGAGGAGGTTGTTATCCGGGTGGGTCCAACGGCATTGGCAGAGGCGATGGATCAATTCCATCAGGTCGATAAGGAGTTTCATGCCGACGGAAGCATGACGATGCGTATTCCTGTGGTGAGGCCGCTTGAAGCGCGCTGGCTCTGGTCCATTCTGCTGAGCTTCGGCAGCGGCGCCGAGGTTTTCGAACCTCCGGCACTGCGAGACATCTTAAAAGAACAGCTGAAAAATACTTTAAAACTTTATGAAGTAGTATGACACCCTGTTGTCATACTACTTTTTTTATAATGGGAACAGATTCACCAACCAATCCATCACGAGTTAAAAGGAGAGACACGAATGACAAATCATCCATTAGAAATGTATACCTATCACGCATGGGCCACCGGAACGATCCTGGGAAGAATGAAGGAGCTACCCTCCACCGTGCTGAGCGAGGAAGTGAACAGCGCCTTTCCTACGATTGGAGAAGTGTTCTCCCACATGTACACCGTTGAAAAAAGCTGGCTGCATGTACTGAACGGTGACAGTATGTCCAAGGCTCTCGAAGCATGCCTTCCGCTACAACAAGAGCTTCTTCGCAGCTCTGTAGATGAATTTACGGTACTATTCACCGAGCTAGCGGAACAATTCAAAACACGTCTCCAAGAGCAGGACAACCTGGAGCGTACCATTTTGCTCGAAAATCCGTATGCCGGCACGCGAAACACCCGTTTATCGGAAATTGTGCTGCAAGTGGTCAATCACGCCACTTATCACAGGGGCAATGTCTCGTCCATGCTGCGCCAGCTCGGCCATCCATCCGTCATGACCGACTATGCGCTCTACTGGTATCAAGGACAAGGGCAAGCGTAAGTTATTCATCGTTATTTGCAGAAAAGCCGGTCTTTCTGAATGCAGAAAAGCCGGCTTTTGCATGTTTATGTTAGCGGGGCGGCCAAGCCGCTATATCGGTACAAAAGATCAGCCGTCTTTGATATGATGGAGTTCCCTATTACAACCTTAAACCCAAAGGTTTGGAGAGGAATAATGTACCCCCACATACCCGGAAGGGAGTCATATGTTCAATTATGGAAATGGAGAATCTCATTACAGTAGCTTCGAGAGCAGAGCTCAGAACCTGGTTGGAGGAACATGCCCGGACCGAAGCATGTTGTTGGGTCATCGTCAGTATGACGCCAAACGAGGATACATTGCTCTATTTGGACGCCGTCGAAGAAGCTTTGTGTTTCGGATGGATCGATGGAGTCAAGAAGAAAATAGCAGAGATGGGGCTGGCGCAGAGGCTGTCTCCCCGAAGCAAAAGAAGCTCATGGACGGAGCTGAATAAGGAACGTGTCCGACGACTGGAGCGGCTTGGACTTATGAGGGATGAAGGAAGAAGGGTGCTTCCTGATATGAGCCCGGACTCTTTTCAAATAGATAGGGCTATTGAGGAAAGGTTGAAAGAAGAGCTGCAAGTGTACGAGAACTTTTTGGCATTCCCGACTCTGTACCAAAGAATCCGGATCGACACCATACAAAGCGTCAGGCACGATCCGGCGTTATTTGAAAGCAGGTTAGACAAGTTAATTGCCAACACTCGGGAAAACAAAATATACGGTCAATGGCATGATGATGGGCGCCTGCTGGATAATGAAGATACGGTGGATTGAATGGAGAGAAGCAACTTGGTGCGTTGGGGATAAGGTAAGCGTCAATGGAGCTTGACGTTCACCTCTCCTTTCGCACTGAAGCATTGAGCGCTTCAGCCTGCTTCTTGAAGTAGTAGCGGAAGCCTAACCAAAAGATGGAGTATGTCACGATAAACATGATCAGTCCAAGCACGATAGCCAGAGGTTTCAACGGAATCCAGCCCACTCCAATCGATATGGGGAAGTACAAAGCAACTGACAATAGAAAGTGAATGACCAACTGCTTGAGCGGGCTCCAGCGATCATATTGAAATATAAAGGAGGCAACCCCGAAGTAGGCTCCTACACCCATGCTTGCGAGCAGATTCTCCCATATAATCTTGGCAGGAACGACCGCATCCTTCATCATCAGGCCTGTCAGTATGGCCAACATGATAATAGCCGAGCAACCGAATCCCAGCATAATCCGTTTGAAGATTTCACTCGCCATCTTTGCTATCCCCCCATATGAGCTTCTGCTTAAGCTGTGCCACGTAAGCACGCGACACATACTCTTTGCTGCCCGTCTTGAAGTGCACGCATAGGTTGCCGTTGAAGGATAATTCGAATCTGGCGATCTGATCCACATTGCCGATAACCGATTTGGAGAAACGCAAGAATTGATGAGGAATCAGCAACTCCTCAATCTCATAGAGCTTCATCTTCAGCTCGATGCTCTGCCTGCTCATCGAGGCGAATACCTTCCTGTTCTCGGCATATACATAGTCAATCTCGCTTGGCTCCAGCAGAACCGAACGCTCATCCTGTACGCCGACCAGCCTCTTGGTCATCGGACTCTTGATCCGCTTTACCAGCTCCGCAATTTCTTCCGTCCAATCTTTTGCTTGTATCGTTACAATCGTCTCATCATATTGATCCTTGATGTCGATTTGAACCTTAATCGCCGTTCCCCCCTGTCGTAAGCCAAGCTGTTCTGTATATCCTAAATTCTATCATTTTGGCTCTATCTTGAGTATCGCTCGAAGGAAAAAACTAAAATGAGCTGATCCATAGCAACAGCAGCTACTATGGATCAGCTCAATTCGATTCGCTATTATGCTATTTTCATAATCGTCATGCTGGCTCCGCCGTTACCATTCAGTACAGCCGCACCGAGCAGTCCGTAAAGCTTCAAGTCAACAATACTGCCTGCAGAAAGCGGAACAATCATTGTTTTTGAAAATGAGCTTTTACTCGTCGAAGGTTCAATTCTGCTTCCTGGAATAGCAGTACCATTCACGTATATGCCAGTGCTCACCAATAAGGAAGCTGTTAGTTCTACATTGTAAGATATAAAATAAGTGCCTGTCTCTCCAACTGTAAATCTGGTGTTGTCGCCGCTTATCGTCACACCATTCAGGACTTGGTTATTCGGGAATGGAACGGAAGTCCCGCCTAGTATAACAGCAATGATTGTTGATGAAGCATCAGCATACGCATACGAGGTAATTCCTGCCCCGTCCTGACCTGGGTCCCCCTGTACACCTTGTGGACCTGCCGGACCTATCGGACCGGTAGGACCTTGCTCTCCTGTGTCACCCTTCGGACCTTGCTGGCCAGCAGGCCCTGTTGCTCCTGGATCACCCTTCGGTCCTTGCGCTCCTGCTGGACCCGCTGCTCCTGGATCACCCTTCGGACCTTGCACTCCCGCCGAGCCTGTCGCTCCTGGATCGCCCTTCGGTCCTTGCGCTCCTGCTGGACCCGCTGCTCCTGGATCGCCCTTCGGTCCTTGCGCTCCTGCTGGACCCGCTGCTCCTGGATCGCCCTTCGGACCTTTTGCTCCTGCCGGACCCGCTGCTCCTGGATCACCCTTCGGCCCTTGCGCTCCTGCTGGGCCCGCTGCGCCTTTATCACCCTTGGGACCTTGCGCTCCTGTCGGGCCCGCTGCGCCTTTATCGCCTTTCGGACCTTGCGCTCCTGCCGGGCCCGCTGCTCCTGTGTCGCCCTTCGGACCTTGCGCTCCTGCCGGGCCCGCTGCTCCTGTGTCACCCTTCGGACCTTGCGTACCTGCCGGACCCGCTGCTCCCGTGTCGCCTTTCGGTCCTTGCGCTCCTGCCGGACCTGTTGCTCCTGGATCGCCTTTCGGTCCTTGCGCTCCTGCCGGACCTGTTGCTCCTGTGTCGCCTTTAGGACCTTTCGAGCCTGACGAGCCTGAAGGGCCCTCTGGACCTTGCGGACCTTGCGGCCCCTGCTCCCCTACAGTACCCGGCGTACCACTCTTGATCTCAACGAACGCAGCTGCGCCTTTCTTATGGACCAGGCTGATTTGATCGCCAGCTTGCAAGCTGGAAATTGCCACCTGTTTATTCGCATAGTTGTAGACTGTCGCCGCTTTGTCCAGCGTATAGCTTTCCAGCTTGCCCTCGCGGTTTTTCAAGCTCAGCTTTTGACCTTCAATTGTAACGATCGTTCCAGAGCCAAGATTCCACCCCGCGCCTACGCTTTCGTCTCCAACGATTAATTGCGGCAGCATATTGCTCAGCAATACAGCCATCTGCGCTCTCGTCAATGTTGTGCCCGGCTTGAAAGAACCATCCGGGAAGCCGCTCATTAGTCCGGCATTCACGGCAGCATGTACCGGCTTGACCGCCCATGCCGAAATATTCTTCGCATCCGAAAACGTTGTTTTTTGTACGGATGATAACGTCTTATCGGATTTCCATTCCAGCGCATGAACGATTAGTTTTGCCGTCCATTCTCTCGTCGCACCTGTCTTGCCCCACTGCGAGCCTATCTCTTCCGCAGCAACCAGAAGTTTGTGCTCCAGGGCAAGCTGCACGCTTGCTTGAGCCCAGGCATCTACATCGAGCGGCAATATGGACTCTGCAGCGTCCTCTTCCTGCTCAAGTCCAAGCAAACGCACCGTCATCGACACTGCCTCTTGATGGCTAACTGGATTATTCGGGTTATAAGCGCCGGAGGCATCTCCCGCTACAACCTCCAGCAGATTCATCTTGTCGATATCCTTCTGCGCCCACGGCACAGATGACAGATCAGAGAAGCCTTTTGTTCCCTCTGCAAAAGCCGCCCCCGTAATCAGGGTCATAAGCATGGTCAATACCGTCAAGCTCGCCAATACTTTTTTCCAATACAGCATGAATAGTCCTCCCATTCAGACAATAAATAAAAATAACTTTTAATTCCAAGTTATTTTACACAGTTTATTCCGATGTGTATATATACTTTAGTTGTATATGTCGTTTTGTTATAAGAAAAAAATCACCTTTTACAAGGTGATTTTCATTACTGCTATGTCCAAGACTCGCCTTCAGCAAGCAGCGCCCGCTGCGCTTTGGTCAAACTTTTGGCTACCAAATCATAAGAATGGTCGATCATCGACCTCACTTCGTCCGGCGGTACCGTTCCATCGATCGTAACGGTATTCCAATGCTTCTTGTTCAAATGGTACCCCGGCTTAACCGCTTCATGCTCCAGTCGCAGCAACTCCGCCATATGCGGCTCGCACTTCAGCGATATATTTACAACCCCATCGTTCACCCCGATCAAAGCGAACATTTTGCCGCCAACCTTCATCACTAACGGATCAGGACCAAAGGGATAATCCTCTTTCGCGCCCCTGTGCTCCATGCAATATTGCGACCATTCTTCCCTGGTTAAGATGTTGACCCCTCCTATGCTCGTTCACTGCGCGTCCATATAAAAAAAGAGTACGCGCCGCCATACTCGACACCTACTCTTTTTGTACAATAGAACTCCATTAATTACAACTATGATGGATGATTACTGCGCATTGATTGCCGGCGCATTCTTCTGAATGAGCGAGATCTGTCCAGCATGAATGCCAGTATGATACATCAGGCGGCCAATGGCTTCAATCGGCGTCGATGGCCCCATTGGAGATTCAACCGGCTCCTGCCATTTCTCCTCCGGCAGCTCCTCCATCGCCTTGATCAGAAAAGCGTTGGACGCCTCCAGCAAGGCGACCAGTTCGCCCAAATTCGCAAACGACGGCTTCTCTCCACTGCCTCTAGGTCCCCGGCTTGTCGCAATCTCAAGGCCCTCCGGCATTTTTTGGCCAAAAAACCATTCTGCGAACATATACTCCACTTCCGCATTATGCCGGAGCATATAGCCGATGGACGCAGGTCCGATCGCCAAACTCAGGTCTTCTTCCGGCAGTCCCTTCACCATTTTATGAAAACGGCTTTGGATCGCTTCCCATACGGGCAGCACTGTCGCTACTGTAGACATATCATTCCCTCCTGAATGCTAGTGAGATTATACTTCTATTGCGGCTTCACCTACTTCTTGCCGGACTGCTGGTGACCATCACGCGCGACATGTACGAACTGGTCACCCGCCAGATCAATATCAAAGGCTTGACCGAAGCCCGCGACATAACGCCCCTCCGACAAGGTCAGCTCGAACAGGGAGAAGTCCAAACCACGCAGCATGCCGATCATGTTTTTGCCGAACCGTTCACTGAACTTTACGAAAACATCCTCTGGCTCCGCCTCGCCCAAATTCACGGCGCGTGCAACGAACCGTGCGCGCTGGCGGGCAAACAGATTAGGCGTATTGCTCTCATCCTCAATCAGCATGACGTCGACGTTCGGATTTTCCTCCATATAGCGGTAATGATTGGCAATCCGGCTGATGTAGATATACAGCTTGCCTTCATGCTTGATGAACGGCGCATACGAGATGAACGGACTTCCGTCAGTGCCGACTGTACTCAGCATGACGGTCTTCAAGCTGTCGGTGAATTGCAGATACTGCTCTTTCACAGCGTCAATATCCAGTGCTCTCAATGAGATCCCTGCTTTCTTCTTGGATTTTTCTTAAAATATGAATGCGCGGAGCCTCGTCCTGTCCGAATCTCTGTATATCTGTCTCGACTCCGTAGACGCTGCGAATCAAATCCATCGTAAAGACATCCTGCGGCTTTCCATATACACAGGTCTTGCCGTCCTTCAGGACACATACCTTGTCGCTGTATACGCTGGCATGATTCAGATCATGCAGCACCATCACCACAGTCAGTTTAAGCTCCTTGTTCAGCTTGCGCACCAGCTCCAATACTTCCAGTTGATGTCCGATATCCAAGTAAGTGGTCGGCTCATCCAGCAGCAGCACTTTGGGGCGCTGAGCCAGCGCCATAGCAAGCCATGCGCGCTGCGCCTCACCGCCGGACAAGGATACCACCAGCCGCTCCCGGTACGCATGCATCCCTGTATGGTGGAGCGCCCACTCCACGATCTCCCGGTCTTCCTCGCCAAGCCGTTCGTACCACTTCTTATGCGGCAATCTTCCATAGCTGACTAGCTCCTCCACTGTCATATCGGAGGGACTGCTGTTGGATTGGCATAGCATGCACATCATCTGGGCTAATTGCTTCGAGCTAAGTGTGCTCAGCTCCCGATCGGCAATGCAGACTTTTCCTTCCTGACAAGGAATGACCCGCGTAATCGCCTTCAGAATCGTCGACTTGCCCGATCCGTTCGGGCCAATAATGGAGACGACTTCCCCCTCTTCTACCTCCAAGGAGAAATCCCGTACGACGGTACGATCCGCATATCCGATTTGCAGCGAATTTACCTGAAGCATGCTTAAGCGCCTCCTCTACGCATGAGATACAGGAAATAGGGTCCTCCGGCAATCGCCATGATGATGCCTGCCGGAATTTGCAGCGGACTGAACAATGCACGCCCTGCCGTATCCGCCACAAGCAGCACAATCGCTCCCAGCATAAGTCCGAGCGGCAAGCTGAAGCGATAGTCCGAGCCGATCAGCAAGCGGGCAATATGCGGCACGACCAGTCCGACGAACCCTACAAGTCCGACCGTCGATACGGAGACCGCCGCCAGATAGACGGCCACGAGCGAGAGGACGAAGCGGACCTGGTTCATATTTTGTCCCAAGTGATGCGCCGTCTGTTCCCCCAGTCGCAGTACATTGGCTTTGCGCACACAGAATAACGCAGCGATCCAGCCGACAATGGAATACGGCAAGATAACCATAACATCACCCATACCTTTGCCGTTTAAGCTGCCGTTCAGCCACTGAAGAGCAGCAGGCAGGCGATCGCTGTACAGAATGGACAATAATCCAATGACCCCGCCAAACACCGCATTAATCGCTACACCGGATAAAATGATGCGAATGGGCGTAAATCCGCCTACACGCTTCCATGCCATTGCATAGACCATCACCGCGGCGAACCCTCCGCCGATAATGGCTGCAATCGGAATAAAGGACGAATATCCGGGTACGACCAGCATAATGAAGAGTGCAGCTACCGCAGCGCCGCTGGAGACGCCGGTAAGTCCGGGATCTGCCAGCGGATTAAGCATCACGGCCTGCAGCAATGCACCTGAAGCGGCCAGATTCGCCCCGATAATAAGCGCGAGCAGCACGCGAGGAATCCGAATATCCCATAAAATCGTATTCGATCTCGCGTCCCCTTGACCGATTAGCGTCATCAGGGATTCCAAAGGAGAGAACCGCACACTGCCAATTCCAATCGCTGCCAGGATCGCAATGGCAAGTACGATGCCGACGATGACAATGAGCCCTGTCTTGTTCCTCCCCTTCTTGACCATACTATAGGCTTGTGCATCCCTAGCCATTATTCATACATAATGCCGGCCATCTCATTGTAAGCAGCAACAGCCTTTGGCAGAGACGCGATGCCGAACAAGCCATAGTCCAGTGCTTTCAGCTTGCCGTTCTGGAACGCATTCAGCTTCTCCCAAGCACCGCTGCTCTTCACATCTTCCTCGAACTTTTTGGTTACCGCATTGGGATCGCCGTGCGCAACCAGCAGGATAATATCCGGGTTTGCTTCCACGACGCTCTCCATATCAAGCGGTGTATACGTTTCTGTCAGCTTCAGTACATCAGAAACGACATTGACTCCGCCCAGATTTTTCACCAAGCTGCCGACAAATGTATTCTCATTCATGAACATAAGCGATTCCACTGAGCCGAACAAGATGAGCACACTAGGCGCTTCCTTGCCTTCGACTGCTGCAATAGCCGCCTTCTCATCGGCGTTGAATTTCTCTATGTACGCCTTTGCAGCATCTTCCTTCTGGAACAATCGGCCAAGAGCGGACAGCGACAGCTTCAACTCATCCAAGGAATCCGCCGGCAGATAGCCGGTTGGAAGCTTCGCCGCTGCGAATTGCTTCTCCAAGTTCTCCTTGATCGATGCAGGTCCGAGGATCACATCGGGCTGCAGTCCCGCAATCGCCTCAACGTCTGGCTGATGCGACGAACCGATGCGCGGTACGCTATCGAATGCCGCAGGCAGCGTGCTGCTGGAAGTCGGCACGCCGACTGGCGCTACGCCAATGGCGTCGAACAGTTCCGTGATCGCTACAGAGAGTGTGACTGCCTTCGACGGGGATTGATTCTCGAATTGAGCAAGCAGCTCATTCAGCTTGCTCTCGTCAACCAGGCTTTCGGCTGGTTTCTCTATCTCTTCGCCCGCCCCGTTATTTGTAGGCTCGCTCGACGGCTCGACCGATGGCGATGACGAGGCTCCCCCGTTATTTCCTGTATGATTGCCGCATGCGACTGCGAACGCTAGTAATAGTGCAACAACCCCGACTTTCCAACTTCCATACTTCATGTTTGTATTGCCTCCTAGTTAATAGAGAATGATAACCATTATCATTATATAGATATTGATTATTATTATCAATAGGCGATTATTATGCTTGTCCCCTTTATTTTGTTGGCCTAAAATATATAAATGGCAGCCACCAAAGGCTGCCATTGCTTCTTAAACGAGTCATTCATCTCCAGGTTTACGTTCTAGCTATTTGATTGCGCAGGATAATGGACTTGGATTGCATCATAGACGGTCTTGGCATACTTGGGGGTTAGTGTACGGATCGTATGAGTATCTTTCACGTTCATAACGGTTCCCCCATTCTTTTCAATCCAGAGAAAATAGCTCTGCTCACCGAGGTCCACTTTGTAGTGGGGGTCGGCCATATTCACAATGCCCGGTTGTTGCACAGAATCGGTCATAGCCTTGTGCCACATCGCGATTTCCTCCGTATCCGCCACAACTCGCTGAGAACCTTCTTTAACTGCGGAAAAGCCGCTCATTTCATAAAGAGATACTGTTCTCTCTTCCTTGATGTTCGAAGAATTGGCAGCACAGCCCGACGCGAACAAGCCTAAAATTAATACAACCATACTTGCAAACCAAACTTTTTTCATTTCAGCCTCCTTGCTTCCCATCTGACAATCTCTATCCTTTGTCATAACCGCTCTTCTTCCCTTATAAACCTCGTAGAAGGTAAAAAAGAAAAAGAGATGACAGGATGTCATCTCTTTGTAGTTGGATTATTTATGTATGCGTGCTCTACCACTGACCGTTTGCCTTGCGTTGCCTGACGCTTAGTCGCGGCTAGCCAGCTTGGACAGAAGGCGCAGCATCTCAATGTAGAGCCATACCAATGTAACCATAAGACCGAATGCGCCGTACCACTCCATATACTTCGGTGCGCCTTGCTCCGCGCCCGTCTCGATAAAGTCAAAGTCCAGCACCAGATTCAGCGCAGCCACCACGACGATAACAAGCGAGATGCCGATGCCGATCAGGCTGTTGTCATGCAGGTACGGAACGGACAGACCGAAGAATCCGAGTACGAAGCTCAGCAAGTACATAAGTGCGATACCTGCAGTAGCTGCGAATACGCCCAGTCTGAAGTTCTTCGTCGCTTGAATCAATCTGAACCGGTAGGCAACCAACATAGCGATGAATACGCACATCGTGAGCAGAGCAGCCTGCTGGGTAATGCCGTTATATACCGATTGGTAGTTAGCGGAGAGCGCACCCAGGAACAAGCCTTCGCAAGCCGCATAGATAGGAACCAGAATCGGTGCCGTTGTTGGTTTGAACGATACAATGAGGGCAAGAACAAGGCCCGCAATCGCGCCGCCGATCATTAACCCGAACACATTCTGTCCATTATTGTACATCGACCATGTTACGAATGCCGCGCCTAATAGGATCGCTAGCATGATAAACGATTTGTTCACTGTTCCTTCGATTGTCATTCGCTGTCCGGAGGATACCTGTCCGGAATTCGGAAACGTATTGTCCCTTAATGTTGGATTACCGCTGCGTCCGATCACGCATGAATCACCTCTTCTAGTAGATTGACCATATTTTATCATAGTTCGTACAGCTATACACCAATATAATGCAAACCTTCGATTAATTATGAAATGAATCTATAAAAAAAACGAAGAGCGCCAGGCTCTTCGTTTCAATTTATGCTAATGAGCTGCCGCATAAGCCTCAGACTCCGCCGCCGGATCATGCTTTTCCCTGCCCATAAAGCATGCCGCTCCTACAGCCAGCAAAGCCGGGATCAGCCCCCACATGAACACTTCTGTAATGGATGATGACACGCCCGACAACAACCGCTCCAGAATGCCTTCCGGAATAGCGCTGCGCAGCGCCGGCTCCATGAGCACATACGGGTCCTTCGGATCAATGCCCTGAGGCATCGCTTCAGTCCCGCCTTGAAACACCGCCGTCAATCGATTCGTCATCACCTGGCTTTGCAGGATGCCGAATACCGTAATCCCCATCATCATTCCGAATGAACGGAGGAAGTTAAGCGTAGCTGTAGCTGCTCCCCGGTGAGCAGGGGCGATGCCATGAATGGCAGCATTCGTTAAGACCGAGAAGGAGGCGCCAATGCCAAGACCTACGATAATCATATACAACGTTACGACAAGTCTGGAAGAATCCATGGTGATCGTCGTTAATAAGCCCAGTCCTACTACCAACAGCGCTAGCGTAGACACCAGAATCACCCGATACGACAGCTTCGCCATGACAAAACCGCCCAAAGTCGCCGTCACGACCGTGCCTACCATCATCGGCAGCAGCATCAGACCGGAATTGGTTGCCGTCCCGCCCAAGACACCTTGAATGAAAATCGGCAGATATACCGATGCCGCAATAAATGCCGCACCGCTGAGCACTGCAATGATTGTACTGGCTGCGAACAAACGAATCTTGAACATACTGAAGGAGATAATCGGCTCCTCTGCCCGCCGCTCAGCGATGATGAAGAGGATGAAGAGTACAGCGAAACCAACCAGCAATCCGATAATAGGCAGCGAGGTCCAAGCCAGCAGCTTGCCTCCAAGCTCCAGCGCAAACATCAGGCAGACAATCGCTCCTACGAGCGTAACCGCTCCGAACCAGTCGATTCGGCCTGCATTGCGTACAGTCGATTCTTGATACCCTTTGGCAACCAGAAAGAATGACAACACGCCAATCGGCAAATTCATATAGAAGATCCATTGCCAGCTTACGTAGTCCGTAATGAATGCGCCCAGAAGCGGCCCGAATATGCTCGACATGCCGAATACTGCACCGAACAGTCCCATGAGCTTGCCGCGATTCTCCGGCGCTACAGCGTCAAGGAGAATGGTGAACGTGATCGGCACAAGCGCACCGGCGCCAATCCCTTGAATCGCGCGATAAATGCTAAGCTCGACAATAGAACCTGCCGTACCGCATAACATAGAGCCAATCATAAAAACGATCATGCCGAACACAAAAAACCGTTTGCGCCCATACATATCTGACAGCTTGCCAAAGATGGGCATGCCCGCCATCTCCGCAACCATATAAGCAGCCGTCACCCAGACAAAATGATTCAGCCCTCCCAGCTCTCCGACAATCGTCCCCATTGCAGTGGCGACAATCGTATTGTCCATCGACGCCATCAGGATCGAAAGCAGAAGCCCCGCTATCACCAGACTTGAACTTTTCTTTGAACCACTCATGCTCATCTTCCTCTCAACTTAACGTTTCTTGATTGATCTCAGTGTAGAACACCAAGACTGACAACTGTGTGTCAGTGTTTGCGGAGGAAAAAAGCATGTCATAAAAAAAGTCCTCCCTCCGCGCATACGGAGGAAAGACTCAACGTCTTATGATGGCTCTAAGAGCTGGATATCTTATGCTTCGCTGGCCTGCATATCCGCTGGCTGCTCCGCTTCCTTCGTCCGGGAAGAAAGCAGCAGGTTCAGCAGAATCGCTGTAACGGAGCCTGTAACGATTCCGTTCTCCAGCATCATTTTCGCAAACTGCGGAAGCTCGCTGAAGATTTGAGGCACAGTCGCCGAACCCATGCCTACCGCAATGCTGCAAGCTACAATCAGCAGATTGCGCTCATCACGCAGGTTAATTCCTGCAAGGATGTTCATCCCCGATACCGCAACTGAGCCGAACATGACGATCATCGCGCCGCCGAGCACCGCGTTTGGAATGATGGTCGTAATAGCCGCCAGCTTCGGCAGCAAGCCCAGAATGACCATAATGCCGCCAGCTGCGAAGATCACATCGCGCGTCTTCACCTTAGTCAGCGTAATCAAGCCGACGTTTTGCGAGAATGCTGTGTAAGGAAAGGCATTGAAGATACCGCCAAGCGTAATCGCCACACCCTCTGAGCGAAGGCCGTTCACGATTTGCTGCTTCTCCACCTTCTGGTCTGTGGCTTTACCAACAGCCAGATACACGCCCGTAGATTCAACCATGCTGACAATATTAACGAGAATCATTGTAATAATGGCTGTGATGCTGATTTGCGGAACGCCAAAATAGAAGGGCTGAACGACACTGAACCAAGAAGCATCTGCAACGTTGGCGAAATCGACAATACCCATGAAATAAGCAATCACCGTGCCTACTACAAGACCGACCAGGACGGAGATTGCACGCAGGAAGCCCTTTGCGAAACGGTTCACGACCAGAATGACGACCAGCGTAATCAACGCCAGCAGCAAGTTTCTAGGCATTGCATAGTCGGGCATGCCTTGTCCGCCCGCCACATTGTTCATCGCTACCGGGATCAGAGACAGACCGATAATCGTAACAACGGTGCCCGTCACTACCGTCGGGAAGAAACGCAGGATTTTGCCATATAGAGGCGCTGCCAGAATCATAAAGATACCTGAAATAATAATGGCGCCATAGACAGTCGCCAGATTCGACGCCAAGCCAATCGCGATGATCGGACCAACCGCCGTGAACGTACAGCCTAATACAACCGGAAGACGGCTGCCAAAATATTTGCCGCCCCATACCTGAAGAATGGTCGCAATCCCGCAAGTGAACAAGTCAGCGGCAATGAGATACGCCATTTGAGTGGGTGTTAATCCGAGTGCCTGGCCTACAATAATGGGAACGACAACAGCCCCCGCATACATGGCAAGGACATGCTGAAAGCCAAGTGTGACAACTCTTTGTTTGCTTAACATGCTGCTATGCTCTCTCCTCTTCAAGCTGTCTGGTCCTGGTTTCCTCTATGAAATGAACCTCGCCCGGCTTCATCGACGCAATACGCGCCAGAGAATGAATTCGCACACCTTTCGCTTCCAGCAAGCCGCGGCCCTCCTGGAAGCTCTTCTCGATAATGCAGCCTACGCCCACAAGCTCCGCTCCCGATTCTCTTACAATATCAACAAGACCGACCAGCGCCGCTCCCGTCGCCAGGAAATCATCCACGATCAGCACTCGATCGCCAGCGTTCAAGTAACGCTGATCCACGCTCACCTGATACGTTTCCCCGCGCGTGAAGGAGTGGACCGGCGCGGCGTACACCTTGTCCGACTGCGTAACCGCCTTTTTTTTCTTTGCATAGACGAATGGCACGCCCAACGCAATGCCCGCTGCCATCGCGAATTGAATACCGCTCGCCTCAATCGTCAGCACCTTCGTAATCTGCTCTTCTCCGAAGACGCGCGCAAATTCGCGCCCCGTCGCAAGCGCCAGCTCCGTATCTACTTGGTGGTTCAAGAACGAATCGACCTTTAATACTGTGTCCGACAGGATCGCTCCTTCTCGGCGTATACGTTCTTCAAGCTCTTTCATCTTCTCTGTCCTCTCCCTTGGCTGCATGATCCACTTCAGTTAATCGTTTCTTGCCTCTATTGTTCCGGAAAAAAGAAAAAAGACAGCCTCCACTTGAGCTGGTCTACTCTCAAGTGAAGCCTGTCCTTCGGGATCGCAATCCGGTTCGCACACGCATGGCGAGTCCGCGAAGACGATCCTATCGTCTTGCTCCCGCACTCACTCATAGTCGGACAAATTATCGGTCATCCGGTAGAAACTCATGGGCCATATCCCCAAAATTATATGAGCTTATTCAATTATACTTTAGTATCGTACACACTTTGCGTTACCGTTTCAAGAGGAAATTTTTATTTTCCAATTAATGAGAATGATTTTGAAATAATACTATCACACTAGGAATAAAGGGTATAAGAAAGCATGATACAATCCATAAAATACTGTTCCTTTCCTAACAAAATGATGTGCGTTATGATGAACTCATAAGCAATACAAAGGGGAATCAGATCTTATGCAACCAGACACTCAGCCCTCGATGTTAAACCTGTTCTGGACATTTCTTAAACTATCGCCCGTCTCCTTCGGAGGCGGCTATGCTATCTTTCCCGCCCTGGAGCGCGAGATCGTCGATAAGCGCCACTGGATGAGCACCGAGACGCTAACCGATACCTTATCGCTTGCCTCAGCCGCTCCTGGCGGGGTTGGCGTGAATGCCGCTATTCTGCTCGGCTATCGAATGAACCATTGGCGGGGAGCTCTTGCAGCAGGCGCAGGCTCGATCCTGCCGTCTTTCTTGATCGTACTGGCCTTATACGCGATCTATGCCAAGATCGGTCCTTCCGCTAAGGCAGAAGCCGCCTTGTCGGGCATCACATGGGGTGTGATGACGCTAATCCTGTTCTCGGCCTTCCGAATTGGCAAATCCGCCATCAAAGATCGCACGACGCTCATCTTGCTGCTGCTGGCTCTAATAAGCCTGCTGCTGGGACTGGCTCCCGTCTATATTATTGTCGCGGGCATCGCTATCGGGATCTTCTATGCTGTATTCCGGGGCAGCCGGCAGAATAGCGACGCCATGAACAACAAAACCAAACACAGCGTACAAGAAGATCCCGCTTATATGTATTTCATTTAATCCAGTCATCTAAGAAAGGAGCGGAGCCTCCCATGTGGTCCATGTTTTTATTTTTCCTGAAGCTGGGCTTCTTATCCTTCGGAGGCGGCTATGCGCTTATCCCCATGATCGAGCATGAAGCCGCCAGACGGCAGTGGATGTCCAGTGACGCCTTCCTGGATTTGATCGGAGTAGCCGGCATGGCTCCAGGACCCGCGGCCGTTAATATAAGCACACTCATCGGCTACCAGACACACGGGATTAGCGGAGCTATCATAGCCTTATTCGGATTGATTCTTCCCTCCGCTATCCTGACACTCGTCTTGCTGACCGCGCTATACCGTCTGCATAAGCAGGCTTGGCTAAATCGTATTCTATACGGCCTGCAGCCTATCGTCACGGCTTTGATTCTGTTTGCCGTATATAGACTCGGCGTAGGCTCTCTGGACGGCTCAGCATGGGATAAACAGCTGCTTGTCGGTATCTTTATTGTAGGCGCAGGCTGGATGATGCTGGTCCGCTATCGCATGCATCCGGTCTTCATCCTGCTGTTCTCCGCGATTTGCGGGGCTGCGTTCTTGGCTTAAGATAAACATCATGACGAAACCGCAAACTGCGCAAGTAAATATGATTCCGATCGCTGTTGTATACAGATTCCTTAAACAATGAATTAAGGTTGGAATCCGTATACAAAGGCGAGCGCTGCCGCTTCTCCACCATATTTACTTGCTCCGTTTGTCCAGTCATGTTGTAGTTCAAAATAGAACCGCTCCTTGTGGTGGCGAGATCGCCATTTCACAAGGAGCGGTTATTTTTTGTCCAAACGGGAAAAGACCCAGCAAAGGAATTAACCTTTGACCGAGCCTGCAACCATGCCTTTCATGATCTGCTCTTGGAAAATCAGGTAGATCACGATTGTCGGAATTACCGCGATGAACATGGCGCCCATCGTCAGCGCATAGTCAGTGCCGAAGCCGTCGGAGAATAGCGACAAGCTAAGCGGCAGCGTCTTGAGCGCTTGCGTATTAATGAAGACGAGTGCGAACGAGAAGTCGTTCCAGAATCGCAGGAATGCCAATATCGATACGGTCGAGATAACCGGCAAACATAGGGGGAAGATAATGCGTCCGAACACGCCCCACCAGCCGTTGCCGTCGATCATAGCGGCTTCCTCGATATCTCTTGGAATGGAAGACAGATACGCAATGCCAAGGAAGATGGCGATCGGAAGCTCGAACGCTGTGTACGGCATGATTAGTGCCCAGTACGTATCCAGGATACCGACTTTATTCATGAAAATAAAGAGCGGTACAAGCGTACTGTGGATCGGAATCAGCATGCCAAGCAGGAACATGCCCTTAAGCAAGCCATTGAATTTGAATTTGAATCGGGACAACGCATACGCAGCAAGCGTACCGATGACAACCGTCATCACTAATGCGACAATCGTAACGATCGCGGAGTTGAGCATCGCTCTGCCCATATTGCCGAGATCCCATGCCCGAACAACATTATCAATTTGCCATTGCAGCGGCCAAGCATAAGGACGATTGAAGAACTCTTGATTCGTCTTGAACGCGCTTATGATGAGCCAGTACAGCGGGTATAGTGTAATGCCCGAGTATATAAGCAGCAGCACTTTCAGGACCAAGCCAACCGGCTTCTTCCACGCCGCCGGCTTTTCGCCCGCAGCCTGCATTTTTGTCGATGCTTGCATAAGATTCACTCCTTTATCGGTCTAGTTAGACGTCAGACCGCCTTAGCTCCGTCTTTTAGTAATGATGTAGTTCAATCCAATAAGCAATGCGCTGATTAGAATGATCATGGTGGATACGGCGGAGCCATAGCCGTAACGATACACGGTAAAGGTGTTGTTGTACATGTAGGTTGCCAGAAGCTCCGTTGACTGCGCGGGCCCCCCGCCTGTCATGACAATAACATGGTCAAATGCTTTCAAGCTGCCCGAGATACAAAGGACGATCGCAACAACGACCATATCCCAGATCATTGGTAGCGTCACATAGAACAATTTCTTAGATCCAACTGCACCGTCGATTTTCGCGGCGTCATTCACCTCGGAGGAGATGTTCTGAAGCGCTGCGATAAAGATAATCAGGTAAGGACCAATGTTAGCCCAGTTAATCGGAATAGATACCGCGAACATATTGATTTTTGGATCGGACAACCATGCCCGTGTCCAGGAATCTAGCCCAAGCGTCTCCAGCAATTGATTCAGAATACCAATTTGCGGGTGATAGATGTAACCCCAGATCAGACCGACAACGACAGTAGACAGAACCATTGGCATGAATACCGCCGAGCGGATAATACGGTTAAAGAAAGAGTTTTTCAATAGAAGCAAAGCGAGGAGCAGCGCAATCGGCACCTGGCCGATAATGGCGGAAGCAACCAGGATCAGGTTGTTCTTCAGAGCTCTCCAGAAAATAGGGTCTTGCAGCATCATTTCATAGTTCTTGAATCCGATAAACTTGGCGGAGCCAAGTCCTTTCCAATCAAAAAATCCGTAATACATGGACCAGATGATCGGGATAATCGCGAAAACGATGAAGATCAGTACTGCAGGAAGCAGCGCCAGAGCGACGAAGCTTCGGGTGCGCAATGATGACAGCATGGCGACAACCTCCTTCAATCTTTATCGCGTAGCGCACCTTACCGGTACGCTACGCGAATGGTTAATTATTATTGTGTCGAGCGAGCTTGTGCATCCTGCAGTTTTTTCGCTACGTCTTCTGGCTTGCCGCCCATCATGATTTCTTGCAAACCGTTGTTGATCGATTCTGCCGCTTCTGCGGAGAGGTAAGCGTCATATACAGGTGTGATTGTAGCTTCTTTGACTACGTTGAATGCTTTCAGGTAAAGAGGGCTTACATCGGATTGCTCAAGGTCCATGTTGTACATAATCATGGAGTTGCTCTCAGCGATCTTTTTCTGTCCGTCTGGACCGCTGATTGCGTAGATCAATTCGAGAGCTGCGTCTTTAGCTGCGCCAGTCGTGTTCTTGCTCAGTGCGAATCCGGCACCTGGACCACCAGAGATTGTTCCAGCTTGACCTGCTCCGCCTTCAATTGCAGGAATAGTCGTTACTTCGATAGGTGCTACTTGCTCTTCCGTTGCGGAAGCTGCAAGGTTCGTAAGTGTCCATGCGCCGCTGATCATCATCGCTGCTTTGCCTTGGATGAAATATTGCTCAGCTTGCGTGTTGTCGATGCTGTTCGCACCGTCTTGGAATGCTTTGTTGTCTACCAGTTCTTTGAATTTGCCAAGTGCGTCAACAAATACTTGATCTTGGAAGGAAGCTTCGCCTTTAACGGCTTTCAGGAACCAGTCCGTACCCGTTACACGGTCAGCCAGCGATCCGATAATTGTGGATTGCGCTACCCAAGGAGCTTTGTTGCCAAGTGCGATTGGCGTAATTTTGTTGTCGTTGAACGTTTTAACAGCTGCCATCAGCTCCGTCCAAGTTGTAGGCACTTTTACGTTATGTTGTTCGAACAGATCTTTGTTGTAGTACAGGAACGATGTAGCGGAAAGTGCGATTGGAGCAGAGTAGATTTGGTTAGGCTCGAACGTGAAGCGATCGAATGCGCCTTCCATGAAGTTGCCTTTCCACTCTGGGTATTTCTCTTCAAGAGGTGTAATCGGTTGCAGCAAACCTGCGTCGAAGAACTCTTGCGACTGGCTGCCTGCATATACGAAGAATACGTCTGGCATTTCATTGCCCGCTGCAACTGTGCTCAGACGCTGGCGGTAACCGTCAACTGGAATCGCTTGCGCGTCAAGTTCAACGTTAGGGTTGTTTTTCTTGTACTCGTCAATCAGTCCGCGAACAGCTTGAGCACGAAGATCGTCGCCCGCGAAGTTATGCCAAATCGTCAGCTTTACTTTTTCTTTGCTGCCACCGTCAGCAGGCTTGTTGCTGCCGCCAGTATTGGTGTTGTTGTTCGAGCCGCCGCATGCGGCTACAAGCAGGGAAATAAGCGTGATAAGCGTTACAACCAATGTAAGTCTCTTCTTCATTAGAGTAAGTCCCCCCTCGGTAATGTAATCTCAGTATAGTCAAGACACCGAGGAAGTCGTAGGGGGGAGAATTCAGATCGTAGGGGGTGAAATTTCACCTATTGTCCCCGATTGCGGAAATGGGAGGGCGTCTCGCCTGTATACCGCTTGAACATCCGGTTGAAATGCTTCATATCCTCATACCCTACACGCTTGGCGATCTCGCTCACCTTCGCCGGCGTTTCCCTTAGAAGTCTGATCGCCCACTCAATACGGGCCTCGGTGACGAACTCAATATAGTTTTTCCCTGTTTCACGTTTAAATAACTCACTGAAATAATTGGGATTCATGTGAACATATGCCGCAACTTGCGACAGGGTTAGGCTTTGGTCCAGATGCTCGCGAATGTAAGTGATCGTCTTCGCTATAGCAGAATTGCGGTCGCCGGACAATTCATCATATTGACTCATAATGGAAGAGAGGATACCGCTCATCACTTCGGCAGGCCGCTTAGCCAGTTCATTCAGATCCAGACTTTCAAGCTGATGCAGCTCTTGAACAGAATGGCTGACGGAAGCCGCCGCCCGCTCCAGCCAGCGGAAGCCTGCTACCAGGAAGGAGTGAAGGAAAGATTTCATGGAGCCGGGTGTCGCTTCGGGGTCTTGCTTGACATATGCTAGCGTGCCTTGAATCCAAGCGTCGAGCTTATTCCGATCCTTGGAACGAAGCACAGACGTCAGACTCGCCTCCTCCTCCTGGGAGCAGACGGTGCGCATGCCTTTGCGACTCTTTATATCATCGTAGCGGATTAGCTTGGAATCGCCGGCAAGAAACCGGAATGCGGTAGCCTGCTCCGCAGAACGCAGAGCTCCCCGCAGTTCCCTGACGTTAGCCGCAATTGAGCCTGAAGTTGCGAACAAACGGCAGTCTAGAATACGCTCAGCGTGCTCGACAGAGGCCTTGACCTTCCTCATGGCCCCCGACTGATTCGAACGAAAGATGAACAGCCAGCCTCCGTTCCAATCCAGAATGGCGCAATCCAGTGATTGGCGCAGCTTGTCGCCCAAATCGCCAAGCGCCTGCTCTGCCTCTGCGCTCACCGTCAAGCTGACCTCTGAGGTGACTAGCCAGAGTTCAAGTGATTCCCATTCCGAAGCCATACGCAGCTCCGGATAATAGAGCAGGATGTTCTCGACCTCCTGATCGGTTACAGGGGAGTCGCCGACGAGCATTCGCTCCAGCAGCTTGGAGCGGAACGCCGTCTGATGAGCTTCCGCAGCCCGCTTCTCTATAATGCGCTTCTGGGCACGCATCGCCGCCGCCATAATATCTCCAGGCCTGCTTGTCTTCAAAAGATAATCGCTAATTCCTTCCCGCATCGCTTGCTGGGCATAAGCGAATTCCTCATACCCGGAGAGGATGACAATCTCCGTATCCGGAAAGTCCTGCTTCACCTCCCGGGCAAGATCCAGCCCCGTCTTACCTGTCATTCGAATGTCCGTCATAATAATATCAGGCTTCTCCAGCGGAATGCGCATTAGCGCTTCCTCGGCGGAAGCGGCAGGTTGCAACAAGGTGAAGCCGTTCTCCTCCCACTTGATCACAGTGCTAAGGCCTTCCCTTATGATGATCTCATCGTCTATGATCAACAGCTTCACGCTTGCCCCTCCTCCCCTTGGTCACGACGGTCGTGATCTGATTGTTCTCGTCCCTTGTCATGCTCCTTCTCCCGTTCCTGTTCAAGCTGCGTAGAGGTCGTCGGGATCGTGAAGGTAATCTTCGTACCCCGGCCCTGCTCACTCTCAATCTTCAACCCGGCATCCGGTCCATAATGAAGCATAAGTCTGCTATGCACGTTCCGCAGGCCATAGCTTCCGCCTGTACCGATTTTCTCTTCGGATTCCAAGCGGCTTGCAATGCGATCGCGCAGCTCTTCGACCCGTTCGGCCGACATGCCGATGCCGTCATCTTCTACGATAAAGGTCATAATTTCGTCTTCAGCCATTGCACGAACGGATATATGCCCAAGACCATCTCGCTTCAAGATGCCATGGATCATCGCATTTTCGATAAGCGGCTGCAGAAGCAGCTTCAGCATGCGCTTCTCAAGCAGCTCCGATGGAATATCCGCTTCGTATTGGAACTTGTCCGGGTATCGGATCGATTGAATATTGACATAATTATCGATATGCGAAATCTCCTGATTCACTGTGCAGTATTCTTGCCCGCTATTCAAGCTAAAGCGCAAGAAGTCGCTTAAAGAGCCGACCATATCGGCAATCCGTCCCTCTCCCTTCATTAAGGCCATCCAATGAACGGAGGACAGTGTATTGTACAGGAAGTGGGGATTAATCTGTGCTTGCAGCGCCAGCATGTCTGCTTCCTTCTTCAGCGATTCGTTCTTCTTGACCTCGTCCGTCAAGTTCTCGATTCTGGAGCTCATTCGGTTATAGCTAATAATGAGCTGACCCACTTCATCGATCGTCGTGACCGGAAGTGTAGGCAACGGCTCGTCCGGGCTCGACTTCTTCAGGAACTTTGCCAGCGTCGAAAGCGGCTTCGTCACCTTCTGAATGAGGAACAACACGAATGCAATGACGAACAGCATTGCGATACTGACCGCAACCGCCGTTAGCGTCAGGAAATATTGGTTCTGCGACTTATAGGCCTGAGCCGGAATAACGCCGACGATCCGCCAATTCACGTTTTCCATGTCATAATAGAGAACGGTCTTTTTGTCGACTCCCGTGCCGTATTCCATCCAACTGCTGGTCGACTTGAAGCTCTTAATGCCCGGATAATACGTCTCCAGCAGCTCGTTCTTCTTGAATCCATCGGGTCCGGCCATAATCCGGTTGCTGCTGTCGAGCAGCAGGACGACGCCTCCGCCCTCCAGTCCCGCTTGTTTCAAATGATCGGATATCACGCTTTGCAGCAAGCTTATTTTAAGCATACCCATGGTAGAATATTTGGTCGTGCTGCGAATCGGACGCGACATCGTAATGACATCTCTCGTCCCTTCCGAAGACGTCGTCTGGAGATGCACCGGCGACCACCACTTGGAGTATTCATTATAATAATTCGGGAATTCCTCCGTTACATCGGTCCAGCCGGACTCCGTTACAGATTTCGAGGCGATGGCAGCTCTGTCAGATTGGGGCTCCACAATCGCATTCGCGATATAAGACTTCGATACCGCCATCGTCATCAGAAGCGCCGCTACCTTTCTCTGCAGCTGTCCATCCGTCTCCGGCAAACGCAAATAACTCTGAACGTCCTCATGTCCCAAAATATACAGCGATAAAAACTCTGCATCTCGGACCATATTATCCAAATAAGCCCCGAGCAGCGTCAGCGTATTCATGCCTGAGTTGATCGCCTTCTCCTCAGTCAGCTTCTCCGCAATGGAATAAGAGAACAGTCCCAGCGAGAGCACCGGCACCAGCACCGATATAATGATTAATAATGAAAGCTTATGCTTTAGCGATCTTCCGAGCCAATTGTCCATCATGATCCCCCGCCGCTTCTCTAAGTATGTCTATGTTATATAGCATGACGTCATATTAATGTAGTATTTTATCATAGCTTCAGACACCGCGTAACCTTCGCCGCCCGGCGCCTGCACTGTATCCATCGGCATGAAAGCGTTATCACGATAAGGTTGCATGTTAAGTTATCGCTTTTAGCCTAGTAAAGCATACCCCTATTGTCTCCTTCTACTGTACGTTTTTCAATAGCTAACGATATCCATCGCCATCCGATTTATTGCAAAAAAGACCTCCTGGACAAGGAGATCTTCGGCAAATGTATCGTTCAGTGTCAACTAGATAGCCGCCACTAATCCAGCGTACGTATAAATTCATCTACGTCCCGGTTCGCCTTTAGCTGGTTGCATTCATAGCAGGCGCATACACAATTAGCGGGAGTTGTATGCCCGCCCTTCGCCCGAGGCAGCTCATGATCAATCGTATCGCCGTATCTCCCGCAGAATCGGCACGTATAGTTGTCACGGGTCAAGATGAGCTTGCGAAATTCTTTGTTGCTGTACAGCCTGCGAATCGTATGACGATTCACCACGACTGCTGCTCCTTCCCGCACTAGGATTTGCGCAAGCTCGGGCTCGATCTCCTGATACCAGCGCCGTCCGTTGTCGGTTTTTCCCCGCATCCTAATAAACCCTTGTGCTGTCGGTCGAAGGAACGAAACGTCGGTAGGGCTTTGCTTCTCCCGCTTAGGCGGCGCAGGCTCCGGCTGAGCAGCCGCAACCGCTTGGCGCTTCTGAGCCGCGCCCGCCCGTCGCCTCTTCCGGGGACGCTTCTTGCGCGCAGGCGGCATAGCGACTCCATCCGAATGGCTCGCGGCAGGAGGAGCAGCAACCGGATGATCGACCTCCCGATGATCTCCAGAAATGGCGTAGCTATCCGTTCCCGCCCGGCTTACCGCTGCTGTCTCAGGAAGTGCAGCTGCTCTGCCGCTCCGGCAAGCCCGGCAGGTCCCCCGGCGTCCGTGTCTGCCGGGCCTTCGCCCCGTTCTGCGAAGAAATTCGCCAAGCGGCTTCATGCTGCCGCAGATGCTACAGCGCTTTTCATTCAATTGTGCTTGGGAATCCGTATCTAGTGTCGTCATGCCCTCAGTATATCATGACGAGCCTTTATGTCGAAACGACATTCTTCTAATATGAAAGGAGACCGTAGGTGAAAATACGCTTTATCGCAAGCCAATGGCTCCTGTTAAGTTAAGGACTCGGCCACGCGGATCGGAGCTGTTGCTTCCATGATTGCTTCCTATACATATGTTCGGGCATGCTTGTTGTGGCCAAACTTATAGATCGCTAGCAGAGAGAACATCGCCGCGAACGCAAGCAGTGTCAGCAGGTTCATGGACAAGTCGTCTAACGCAGCACCTTGCTGCAGCTTGCTTATCGTATCCAGCAGCCAGCGCTGCGGCAAGAAATCTGCGATCACGCGCATCGCTTGCGGCATCGCATCAATCGGGAACATGCAGCCGGCTAGCAGGCATGAAGTAATGATCAATGAATTCTGCATCGCGCTTGCCGACATGGAATTATTTGCGAAAGCGACGATAACCAGTGACAAAGCAACGGCAACCCAAGCGAACATTAGCAAGACGACAACCAGCTGCCAAATTGGAAGGCCAGGCTCAATGCCAAAGCCGACAATCATCACAACCAGCATAATCGCTATTTGCACCAGCAGCACAAGCATATTCACGGCCACATTGGACGTTACGTAAGCTTTGGCCGAGACGGGAGAAGCCAACACCCTGAAGTACGTACGATCCTCCTTCTCCTTGATCATGAATGCCGACAAATTGACGGCCGAGAACATCATGAAAATGATCAAGTATCCGATCGCGCGGTTTGCCATATCACGCTGGGCCGATGTGTCTGTCACTTCTTCCGACAGCAGCCCAAATTCCGCCGCCTTGTACTTGACGTAGACCGTATCAAAGCTATCTCCGCCGCTTTGAGCCATCATGCCGATTGTCGTCAGATTCCCCATGTAAGAATCCAGATAGGACCGGATATAAGATGCCGCCGCGGAACCTTCAAGAGCGACCAGCTCTATAGGGGATTCCGCCTTGCCAGCCTTAACCCCTGCGGAGAAGCCGCTTGGCAGAATAACTGCCGCATCCAGTTCTCCCGCAAGCACGAGCTCGCGCGCCTCTTCTTCCTGAACGTCACTCCATTCCACATGACTGATGCCATCCAGAAAATGAACGACATCCGACGCAACCACTTGTTCGCCATCCTGGTTCACTACGCCAATCCGTACCGACACTTCACCTGGCCCGCTATAGATAAGAAAGGCAAGCCCGATGCCGACGACCGGCGTGAGCAAATACAGCAGCAAGCTCTTGTAACTCCGCAGCATAGTCAGGGCCGTTCTTCGAATCAACCATATCGTATCTCTCATTGCTACAGCCCTTCCCTTCTTCTCATCATGACAGCCGCTATAAGGAGCATCGCCGCGGCAACGCCAAGATTAAGCGCAGACGCGGTTAAAGCCGTTCCAGTCTCGCCGCCGTATATAATGTCCATCAATGCTTCATTGGACCAAGTAAGCGGGGAATAGGGAGCCAGCTTGCTGACAAAATCCCCGTTATCTTCAATGCGGTAATACGAACCGCCGAAGAAGCATGCCAACTGGATGATCGTCATAATGACAATGCCGGAAGCCTTGCCTTTAACGATATAGCTGATTCCAAGCCCCAAGCTTAGCGCAAAGGCGATCTCCGAGAGCAGCACGAGCCAGACCATAGGGAGATTGTCGCCCCAATTCGCGTCGTACATATATTTGCTGATCAGCAGAATTAGCGCGACAAATGCTGCATGGAGCACCATCGTGCCCAAAATCTTGCCCACAAAGATCTCGCCCTTGGAAATCGGAGAGGCTAACAAACGAATAGCCGTATTGCGCGTTCTCTCGCTGTCAATAAGATTCCCTGCCGTTGCAGCGCTATATAAGATAATCATTGTTGTAACGGCAATCGCAAAATAGTCCATCGCTCCCGGCATGTGTGAGCCTTGAAGCAAAGTCTCCTTCACATAGCTCCCTTGCACCATGCTCTCCGGTTCCGGCGCAGCCCCGGCAAGGCTCAGCTTATAGCGATCGGCAAATGCCGACAGGATACCGCTTACCATGCTATTCTCCACGCTGCTTCGGCTATTGCCATAATAGTGAACGCCGGATTGATTCAATGCTGCATATCCGGAGTAGCTGCCGTCTCGCACCCCCTCCATCGCTTCCGAATCGTTCCCCTCGAACTTCTCGAAAACCATATGCTCTGTACCGTATTGGCTCAACCAGAGCTCCCAATTCGCACCGATCGCGCCATCCTCGCTATGATCCGAATAGATGACTCGAATATCGCCGATCGCAACGCTGGCGTTAAAAGCGCTGGACAACAGCGACCCCATAATCAGCATTAGCAGAACAGGCGTAGCCAGCATGAATACAAGCATCCTCACATCACGAAACGTCATTAACTCCTTGACTGCTATCCGCCATATGTTCATGAATTCGTCCCTCCTCTCCCGTTTCGCCGTTATGAATCCCGCAGGCTTCTGCCCGTCAGCGTCAGGAATACCGTCTCCAGGCTCGGCTGGCTTTCCTCTACCGAGCGTATCTCGATGTTCGCAGCGAGCAGCCCCTGAATAATGCGGTTCAGACTGTTTACTTCTGCATCGGTACTGATGCTTACGCTATTCTGCTCGTCATTGACGATGACAGCCCGTACACCGGCAATCTCACGCAGCTTACCCGTATCGAGTCCCTCGATAGAACGAACGTCGATGCGGATATCCTTCTGGTCAGTAATGATAGATTTCAGCTGTGCCTTCGTTCCCTCCGCGATCACTTTGCCGTGATCGAGAATGGCGATTCGGGTACACAGCTCTTCGACTTCCTCCATGTAGTGGCTGGTGTAGATAATGGTGCTGCCCATCTCGTTCAGCTTCCGCACCGAATTCAGAATATAATTGCGGGACTGGGGATCGATACCAACCGTCGGCTCATCCATAATGATCAGCTTCGGACGGTGGGCAATCGCACAGGCAATATTCAGCCTTCGCTTCATGCCGCCGGAGAAATCTCTCGGGTAGCTGCGATGCTTGTCGCTCAAGCCTGTGAACGCCAGCGCCTCCTCCGCTCTGCGCTTCAACTCCGCGCCTCTTAGTCCGTATAGTCCGGCAAAAAAATGAACATTCTCATATGCCGTCATATCCTCATAAATCGCCAGCTCCTGCGGCACGATGCCGATATTAGACTTCGCGAACTTGCCGTTTTTGGCGATGTTTTTGCCCAGTAGCTCGATCTCGCCTTTCGTAATTGGAATGAGTGAAGCAATCATGTTAATCGTTGTGCTTTTCCCCGCTCCATTCGCGCCCAGCAGACCGAAGATTTCACCCTCTTGAACTGCGAGCGTCAATTGATCGACTGCAGCGAATTCCCCGTATTTTTTGGTCAGCTTTTTCAGTTGCAATACGTTCATCGCTTATCCTCCCGCTTCGTTTTCAACTTACGTTCATCATATAAAAAAGGGACGAACCTGAGTAGTGCACAAGTTCATCCTTTATCCATGAGAATCTTCATGGTCCACATATGAACCATTCATGCGCTTGCTAAGGGAATAAGCGTCGTGACGGCAAAGCCCTTGGATCCGTCGACAATAATCTTGCCGCTTACGGCTGCCGTCCGCTCCTCCATACCCACGATGCCAAGCCCTTTGATTACCTTGGACGCGCCTGCGCCATTATCGCTTACGCTTGCTTTGATCATCGTATGGAGCACTTGGATATGAATCGATACAACTGTAGCCTCGGCATACTTGACCGTATTCGTCAGCGCTTCGGTTACATTCTGTTGAAGGATGCGCCAGTGGAGCGGCTCAATCCGATCGAGATCCCCCTCATGGGTCAGCTGTGTCTCCATCTCATGCGTCGCGGCGAATTCATCCGCCAGCACTCGCATCCGATTCATGCCGAGCTGCTCATTAAGCGGCTTCATGCTCTTGAGCACCTGGCGAATCTGCTCAATGCCGTCCTTGGAAATATGTATGGCATTCTGAAGCAGCTCAGCCGACCTTACGGCATCTGTCGCATACAGCCGCTTCGCGGCTTCCATCTGGATCAGCGCTCCGGTCATAGAGTGGCCGATCCGGTCATGAATTTCCTGCGAGAGCCGGTTGCGCTCCTCCAGCTTGAACATATATTCCGACTGTCTCCGGTGCTCCATGCTCTCCTGAAGCTGCTTCTTCAGTCGGTATTGCTCCTCACGCATCGCTTCCAGCATGCTGCGGTAAGCCCTGCTCTTGTCGGTGTATGCTGACAGAACTGTGAGAAAGAGATAGCTTAAAGCTGCTGCCAGCCCATAGCTGGTATACAGCTCCTTGGGAAGCAGAAGAATCGGAGCCAGCATCAATAGCAGAACAGGCGCAGGATGCCGCAGCAGAGGTACGGCAAGACGATGCAGGTTCACGGGTAACAACAGCGCCAGGAGCGGATTCAGCTCATAGGAGATGGCGATGATGAACAGGATGGATACCGCGGCGCCTACCCCCTGCATCGTGACGGAGCGCATAATATGAGTGAATAGATCCAGGCTGATATAGAGCAGAACAGCAGCCGTATACCACCCGGTTAGCCCGCTCTCGGACAGGTAGATGGAACCCGTCACGTAGAGCAGCAACACCAGCTTGAACATGAGCGTCCAATTCTCCGGCCGTATCTCGCGCTCCCTCACTTATTTGCCCTCGCCCGTCAAATAATAAATCGCAATCTGTGTCCGATGCTCCAGTCCCGTCTTGCTTAAGATGGAGGTGATGTGGTTGGCTGCGGTACCTTCCGATATGTACAGCTGCTTGGAAATCTCCTTATTGGACAAGCCCTTCGCAATAAGCGCCAAAATATCCAGCTCTCTTGCCGTGAACAGGGTTTTGTCGATTTTCTCTCCAGCCGCTGGCGCCTGCTCTTGCTCTCTTGCCGTCATCAAGCCGGATGCCAGCTTGTTCAGCACGACGTCCTGCAGCACATGATGTCCGTGGTACACGGTACGAATCGCATCCCGAATTCGCTCTGGATCATTGTTTTTCAACAGATAACCCTTCGCGCCATTGCGAATGGCATTCTGAATAAACTGGTCATCGTCGAAGGTCGTTAGTATTAGCGCTTTGGTTCGTGTTCGCTCAGTAATCAGCTTGGTCGCCTCCACTCCGCTCATGACCGGCATCTGCACATCAAGCAGCGCAACATCCACCTCATGGGACTCGCAATAGTCGACAGCCTCCCGGCCATTCTGTACCGTTGCAGTAACCTCGAACTCTTCGAATGTTGATAATATGATTTTCATGCCTTCTCTTACAAAGGAATTATCATCCGCGATTAATACTTTAATCTTCATAACGCTTCACTCTCCCGTTCGAAGCTCCTAAGTCTGCTCACAGCTTATCGCACCCTCTTGCGGTTTGTAAATAACCGGAATAATTCATTCTTCTTAGGAAAGCAGGCACGAGAGAGTCAGACCGGACAAAGCACCCTCGGTACCCCGCTAGTCCATGGATTTTCACTCCTATCTGCTTGATGATATTCAAATGTCTAATCCCGCTGACCCCAGATCAACAAAAAAACTTCCGGAGAATATCCGGAAGTTTCTCATGAACATTATTGTTTGATGCGAAGCTCGCCGTCATAGGATCCGATAATGCCGTACAGATCCGGACGGCGGTCACGGAAGATGCCCCACTCGATGCGCTGCGTCTCCAGTTGGTCCAGATCAAACTCCGCTACCAGCACCGTCTCTTCGCTGCGGCCCGCTTCGGCAATTTTATTGCCTTGTGGTCCTGCGATAAAGGACGAACCATAGAACGTAATGCTGGAATCCTCATCGGATTCCAAGCCTACGCGGTTCGAGGCAATGACAGGCATCAAATTGGATGCGGCGTGACCCAGCATGCACATCTGCCAATGATCCTTGGAATCGATCGATCCATCCTGAGGCTCAGAGCCGATAGCCGTTGGGTAGAACAGAATCTCGGCGCCCATGAGTGCCATGCAGCGCGCAGCTTCCGGATACCATTGATCCCAGCATACGCCGATGCCGATTTTGCCATAACGTGTATGCCATACTTTGAACCCTGTATCGCCAGGGTTGAAGTAGAATTTCTCTTCATAGCCCGGACCGTCCGGAATATGGCTCTTACGGTATTTGCCCAGTACTTCGCCGTCTGCGTCAATGACAGCCAGCGAGTTGTAACGCGCGTTGTTCTTCTTCTCGTAGAAGCTGATCGGAAGCACAACCTGCAATTCCTTCGCTACTTGACGGAAATGATTGATTGCTGCGTTCTCTTCCAGCTCCGTCGCGTACACGTAATAGTCCGCCTTCTCCTTCTGACAGAAGTACGGCGTCTCGAACAGCTCCTGAAGCAGGATAATCTGTGCGCCTTGTTTGGCTGCTTCACGCACCAAAGCGTCCGCCTTGCGGATGTTGTCGTCTCTATCGGTAGAGCAGCTCATTTGGGTAGCCGCTACTTTTACTTTTCTCATGGTGTTACCTCCTCTTCCCTATTCGATTATGCCCGGCCTGCCGGCATTTGTTGCGTCGTGCAGTGAACGTTGCCGCCCTCGGCGATAATCGCCATGCCGTTCACCTTGCGGATTCTGCGGTCAGGGAATGCTGCGGCAAGAATCTCCTCTGCCTTGCGGTCCGTCTCTTCGGCCGCGCCGCCGAATACCGGCAGAATGATACCGTCATTCACAAAATAGAAGTTCAAGTAGCTCAGCGTCAGACGCTGGCCTTCATATTCGGTATACGGAGGCTGCGGGATCACAATGATCTCCAGCTTGCGTCCCTTCGCATCGACGGCATCGCGAAGAATTTGCAAATTCTCCTGCGTGATCGCATAGTTCTCATCCGACGGTTCGTCGCATACTTGGATAATGACTTTGCCCGGTGCTGCGAAGCAAGCGATATTGTCGACATGACCGTCTGTCTCGTCGCCGCTCAGACCGCGCTTCAACCAAATGATTTCATCCACATTCACGAATTGCTTCACATGGGCTTCGATCTGCTCACGAGTCAGCTCCGGATTGCGGTTCTCGTTCAGGAGGCATTCCTCCGTCGTCAGCAGCGTACCCTCTCCGTCTGCATGAATCGATCCGCCCTCCATGACAAGCGGTGCGTCGAACTGGCGAACGCCGACATGCTTCAGCACTTGCGGCGCTACCGCATCGTCCAGATCCCATGGGGAATACTTGCCGCCCCAAGCGTTGAAGCCCCAATTGACACCAGCTAGCTCTTCTTGTTCACCCAGCAAGAAGGTCGGTCCGTTGTCGCGGAACCAGGCGTCATTGTGCTGGATCGGCAGCAGCTCCACATTGCCATTGCCCGTGAAGCGAGCACCTACACGCTCCAGATCATCCGGGTTGACGATAACCGTTACCGGCTCAAACTCGGCAATCGCCGTTATAATTTCGGCGTACCCCGCCGTTACTTCCTCATAATGCTCCGGATAGACCATCGAATCCTGCACAGGCCAGGACATAAAGGTTCTCTCGTGCTTCGCCCATTCCGCAGGCATTCTATAGTTCAAATCTCTAGGATTCATCTTGTCCTCCATTATCATATCCATAATAGGCATGAACGGGACTACCCCCGATTCACCCTCCTATCATATAACAAAAAAACGCCTGTCACAATGGATGTTAACGGGCGTTTAATCGCTGTTTGCCGATGCGGTCGGCTATGTCGAAGCTGGATTAGTTTCCCGCCTTCTCGCCTGCCTCCTCCAGCATCCCGTCAATAAAATGCTGGGCCGCGACCGGAATCGCCAGATGCTTCATTCGTACGATGCCAAATTCAATGCGGGGGATCTGCTCTTCCAGCTTCACCTCGAACAGGCTGCCCTCCTCCAGCTCCTTCTTCACGAACTCCTTAACCACGTAGGAGAGACCCAAATTCGCCTGGGCAAGTCCGATGAGTACATGCAAGCTGCCGATCTCATACTTCGGGGCAAGCGTAACGCCAAAGGAGGCCATCAACTGGTTCATCGTTTGGCGTGACGTCATATGCGGAGGAAATACAACGAGTGGATAGTTCGCCGCCAACTCCTTCAGCGAAATGGGCAATTCCGACAAATGCCTGTACTTCTCGCCTGCGACAAAACAATCCTGTATCGACAGGAGACTCGTTGTCGTCAACAACTCGTCTTCAATCGGCAGTCGAACGATGCTAAAATCGATTTTCCCTTCCTTCAGCATCTTCAGACAAGCTTGGGTACTACCGGGGGATACCTTCATATTAATTGTCGGGTATTCCCGGTGGAACCGTTCAAGATGGGGCAGCAGCACATATTGAATAACCGACACACTGGCAGCGATGCGAATCTCCCCGCCACCCATATTCGCTACTTCGTCCAGCTTGCTTTCCGCAGACATAATGAGCTCATAAGCTTGCTCGATGTAAGCGAACAAGGTCCGACCTTCGCTGGTAAGCGACACGCCCCGTGGCGTCCGGTGGAACAGGTTCGTCTGGAGCGAATCCTCCAACTGCTTGACGGCAAGACTCGCACTAGGCTGAGCCATATGCAGCTGCTGGGCCGCCTTGGAGATGCTCCCGGCTTTTGCTGTGTAATAAAAGATGCGGTACAGCTCCAAATTCACCATTGCTATATCCCTCCATTATAGCTGCTATATCTATTATTAATTATCACTATAGCATAGAGCTGGGCTATGATTAGACCCATATTATAGAAAATTTCCACTTGGAAGGGAGGACTACCTGTATGATGGCACCTTTCTCTTTGTTTGCCATGTTCGCCATGACCGCGTTCCGCATGAATAGCGTTTACCGCAGCAACACAGTCATCCTTGCTCTTGGCTCGTTCCTGAAGCTATTCGTCCTGATGAGCGTGTGGCAAGGCTTATTCCGCGGAAAGGAAGCGATAGGCGGCATTACCTACGACGATATGATGCTCTTCGTCCTCATCAATCTGCTGGTTGGCACCCTGACGTACTCCCGCATCGGCTCGACCATTGGAGACAAGGTCATTAGCGGCTCGATCAGCACCGATCTCATCAAGCCCGTATCCTTCAAGTCGTATATGATTGCGGACCAATGGGGAGAGAATATGTTCCGCTTCCTGTTCAGCGCCGTTCCGGCCTGCGTGATCTACTTCGCCTTCATGAGCGTCCCGACGATTGCTGCCGCACCTCTGCGAATGCTGCTTTTTGCCATTAGCGTCATCTGCGGCATCGTGATCATCTACCATATCCATTACTTGCTTGGCCTTACCAGCTTCTGGACAGGCAATGCCTATTATATCGATTGGTTCATGAAGGCCTTCTATGAGCTGTTCGCCGGCACCTTCGTTCCATTATGGTTCTATCCGCAATGGCTGCTGCACGTAGGCACATTCTTGCCCTTCCGACTCGTCACTTTCGAGCCCATCGCTATCCTGGCCGGGAAGACGGACATGGCGGGAGCGCTCGGCATTATCGCCTTGCAGGGCTTCTGGATTGCCCTTCTCCTGCTGCTGGAGAAATGGGCATGGTCCAGGGCTCAGCACAAAATATTCGTTCAAGGAGGCTAGCTATGGAATACGCATCGCTGTATTGGACCTTCATTCGTATCAACATTAAGGCCAAGACTGAATACCGGGCAGCCTTTCTGCTGACCTTTCTGTCTCGCGGCATTGTATGGAGCACTGAATTCGCGTTGATCTGGGTGCTGCTCTATCGATTCGAATCGATAGCCGGTTGGGGACAATACGAGGTTATGTTTCTGTATGCCTTGAATTTGACCTCCTACTCCATGGCGGCGTTCTTCTGCTTCCATCCCTTCACCAAGCTGCCCGCCAAGGTCCAATCCGGTGAGTTCGACGAGCTGTTAACCAAGCCGATGAATCCGCTGCTCTATCTGATGAGCCGCGAATTCACCGCCTCCTACTTCTCCAACGTCGCCTTCGGACTGCTGTTCATTGGCATATGCATCTATCATTTGGATCTGTCATTGGGCTTATGGGATTTTGTTTTCCTGTTCATCACGCTTATTGGCGGTATGCTGATTCAAGCCGCTGCCTTCATCTATACCGCGATCCCGTCCTTCTGAATGGTGCGCAATACAAGCCTTGCCCAGCTGTTTCTATACGACTTTAAAGACTTCATTCGTTACCCGGTATCCATCTATCCGGCATCGATCCAGATCGTGCTGACGTTGGTCGTGCCGTATGCCTTTATTAACTTTTATCCGGCGCAATATTTTTTGAACAAACAAGATTTCCTGTTGTTCCATCCCGTCTTTCAATATTTGACGCTAGCTGTCGGAGCCGTGCTGTTCACCGGCGCGATTCTGCTATGGCGCTGGGGAATCAAGCATTATCACAGCACAGGTTCTTAGAAAAGGAGACTTTACGATGATCGAAGCTCATGACGTATCCAAAGCCTATCGAGTGAACCGCCCGCGTGCGAGCGGCTGGCTCGCTTCTGCCCAATCCCTGTTCTCCCGCGCATATGAGTGGAAGACTGCGGTATCCGGCCTCTCCTTCCATATCGAAGAAGGGGAGCTCGTCGGCTTCATAGGGCCGAACGGGGCCGGCAAGTCCACGACGGTCAAGATGTTGTCCGGTGTGCTCACGCCTACCTCTGGCCGCATTCTGACCAACGGAATCGAACCAAGCCGAGACCGCAAGAGGAACGCCATGCATATCGGCGTCGTATTCGGCCAGCGCTCGCAGCTGTATTGGGATCTGCCTATGGAGGATACGTTCCGGCTGTTTCAGCGCATGTACCGTATCGAGCCCTCCGTCTTTCGCCGCAATGTGGAATTTATGGTGGAGCTGCTGGAGATGAAGGGCTTCTATCGGACACCAATCAGGCAGCTCAGTCTGGGGCAAAAAATGCGGGCGAACCTTGCCGCTTCCCTGCTCCATGATCCCAAAATCCTGTATCTGGACGAGCCCACCATCGGGCTCGATGTCATCGCCAAAACCAATATCAGACGATTTCTGAAGGAACTGAATGCGGAGAAAAAAACAACCGTTATCCTGACCACGCATGATATGGACGATATCGAGGAAGTCTGTGATCGCCTTATGATGATTGATGAAGGACAGATCATCTATGATGGCGGACTGCAATCGTTCAGCCGTCAATATGGCGGAGGAACCTTGCTCGAAGTAGAGTATAGAGGGAATGACGCTATTCTGGAGGATGCCCGAATTCAGGTCGTGGCGCATTCCGGCCATAACGTCACGTATCAATTCGATCGGAGTGACGTCTCGTTAGGCGAGGCCGTCAGCTTGGTCACGAGGCAGCATAATCTCCGCGATCTGCGCCTGAGAGAGCCGGAGCTGGAGAGGACGATCGGGATGATCTACGCCCGCAATAAAACAATGCGCGAGCAGGCTTGATCATAGCATCACATGAAAGGGGAGCCGAATCGCATCGTCTCCCCTCTCCTATTCATGATGCCGATTAGCCAGCGCCTGAGCGACGAAGCCGGTATGACGCTCCCGCATGATGCGCTCCACATCCGGTTCCAATCCCCAGCCGGACAAGCAGGATGCAGGCCGAAGCGCCGCGCACAAATCCCAATAAGGCAAGCATTCGTACGCTAAGTGAGGCATCTCCGCCCGATATTGCCGCGTGAAGACTTCCATCGCTTCTTCCCCGTACGCCCAGAGCAGCTCCAGCCTGGCATTGCCGACATCCGACATCGGGTCGCCCCAAGCCGCGTCCTCCCAGTCGAGAATCGCGGCAATGGAGCCATCCTTCCATAGGACATTCCCAGGCCAATAATCGCCGTGCAGAATGACCTCTCTGTTCCGTTGCAAATCCGGCCACGCTTGATCGAGAGCCTCGCGAATGCTCCCTTCATTTAACGAATCGTCCAGCCGTACGGGTGTCGCTTGCAGCTTATCAGCAATAACGGCATACATGTCTGCCAAAAAAGGGAGGTCTGAGCGGCTGATCGCCGCTCGATGAATAGCCGCAAGCTGGCTGCCTAACAGCTCGGCATACGGCACAGCTTGCCTGGTGAGCTGAAGTTCGGCGCGGCCTTCAATATATGCGGCAACGATGTACGGACCAGGAAGAATGCCGCAGGATTGATCATAAAGCAGGGGCTGCGCAACCGGAACGCCATGCTGCTTCAACAATTGCAGCAGCTCGAATTCATGTCTGGCAATGTCGGGGTCCCTTCTCCGATCCGCTTCGCCGTGCTGGCGCACGACGTAACGGCTAATCGCGCCATCTTCTGTTGCGACTTCTATATAAGTGGTGGAGGCCGACACGCCTCCCGCCAACGTTCGGCTTTCACGCAGCTCCCCTGCCGGATTCAGCTTCCGTGCAATTTGAACGAATGGCTCGTTTGTGTACTCCTTGCTTTTCGTCATCATGTTCCTCGCTTTCGGCTGCCATGCGGTTGCCTTTCATTTGATCCCTGCTTTATATTATACTTTGCTTGAAGATGAATATAGGAGATGAAACAACTATGTCGATGAGACAAGAGCTGCTTTCCCGGTTTTTCACATATGTAAAAGTCGATACCCAGTCGAATGAAAGCAATGAACAATGCCCGTCCACGCCCGGGCAGCTGACGCTTGGCCGCATGCTGGTCGAGGAGCTGAAGGCGATTGGCATGAGCGATGTGACCGTAGACGAGAACGGCTACGTCATGGCGACACTGCCTGCCAATACGGATAAGGACGTGAAGACGATCGGCTTCATGGCCCATCTCGATACCGCGACGGACATGACTGGTGCAGGCGTCAATCCGCAGGTCGTCGAGAACTATGACGGAGGCGACATCGTACTGAATGAAGCACAGGGCATCATCCTGTCCCCGTCGGAGTTCCCTGAGCTGCCCGGCTACAAGGGACAAACCCTCGTCACTACCGACGGCACGACGCTGCTCGGCGCCGATGATAAAGCCGGCATGACTGAGATTATGACGGCTATGGCCTATCTGATCGCCCACCCGGAGATCAAGCACGGCAAAATCCGCGTTGCCTTTACGCCTGATGAGGAGATTGGACGCGGCGCGCACCGCTTCGACGTCGATGCCTTCGGCGCTACCTATGCCTATACGATGGATGGCGGCCCTCTCGGCGAGCTGCAATATGAAAGCTTCAATGCCGCCGGAGCCAAAATTACGATTCAGGGCAAAAACGTCCATCCCGGAACGGCGAAGGATAAGATGATCAACGCGATCAAAATCGCCATTGAGCTGAACAGCAAGCTGCCGGCAGGCGAAGCGCCCGAGCATACAGACGGCTATGAGGGCTTCTTCCACCTGATGAATCTGGAAGGTGATGTGGAGCAAGCATCGCTCAAATATATTGTTCGCGACCATGACCGCGATCTCTTCAATGGACGCAAAGAGCTCTTGACCAGCATCGTAAAAGAGCTGCAAGCCAAATATGGCGAGGGACGCATTCAACTGGAAATGAAGGACCAGTACTACAATATGGGCGAAAAAATTGAGCCGGTGAAGGAAGTCGTCGACATCGCGCATGAAGCGATGGTCAATCTCGGCATCACGCCGATCGTCGAGCCGATTCGCGGCGGCACGGACGGCTCCCAGCTTTCCTTCAAGGGGCTGCCTACGCCGAATATTTTCACAGGCGGTATGAACTATCACGGCCGCTACGAATATGTCTCGGTCGATCATATGGAGCTGGCCGTCAAGACGATCGTGGAGATTGTCCGCTTGTATGAAGAGAAGGCTTAACGCCAATAGCGTTTTCTTGAGGGATCGCCTCGCAATGCCGTATTCGGCTTGTGAAGGCGATCTTTTGGGGTCGGCCTCATGATTCGTGAGTCATTGGCTTCGTTGAGCCAGGCGCTGTCTGGTGGAGTGCATTCACTTGCATATCCAGACTCAGCTTCCCAGCCGCCACGCAGCAGATATCGGCAGTATTAGGCGTTTATCACGACACTATTTCTGGATTTCCGCCCATTTGGAGCAAATAAGCGTCTCTTGCATCACTATTTCCGGACTTTCGCCAATTCGGAGCATTTAAGCGTTTCTCGCACCACTATTTCCGGGTTTGCGCCGAGTTGGTGTATTTAAGTGTTTGTCACGACATTAATTCTGGATTTATGCCGATCCACAGCAATTAGATGTTATTGCTCAACCACAGTACAACAAAGAAGCCTCCCGTCAGTTGATTGGGAGGCTTCGTCTTTACTTACATATAAATATTCGCCCGAAGAAGACTACTTCTTCTCCTGGAGCTCTTGCAGCTTCAAGAGAACCGTTACCGCTTCCGCTCTGGTCATGCCCGCGGATGGGTCGAAGCGGTTGTTGCCTTTGCCTTGCATCAGGCCCGCTTCATATACTGCCGCTACATAAGGAATTGCCCATTGCGGCACTTCGCCTGCATCGGAGAAGCTCAGCTTCGCCGCTGGATCAATCTTAAGTGCCGCTGCTCTGGCAATCATGACTGCCAGCTCGGAGCGCTTCACTCGTCCCGACGGACGGAATGTACCGTCGTCATAACCTCCGATCAGCCCCGCTTCCACAGCCTGCGCAATGGCCTGGTGCGACCAAGCCGAAATGCGCTCCTGATCCGCAAATGCAGATCCTGCTTGTGCTGCCGGAAGCTCCAGCGCGCGGACCAGCATCGCAACGAACTCCGCACGTGAAGCCCCATGATCCGGACGGAACGTACCGTCACCATAACCGGTCACAATCCCGCTCTTCAGCGCGCGTTCAATGGAGGAGCTTGCCCAATGATTCGCGATATCTGTGACCGTTGGGGCAGGCGTTCCCGGCCCATTGCCTTCTCCGCCTCCAGACTCACCGCCATTAGAGCCTTCACTGCCGCCGTTGTTGCCGCCGTTATTGCCCTCATTGCCATTCCCGTTATCTCCACCGTTGTTGCCGCCATTACCGCCGCCGTTATTGCCGCCATTTCCAGAAGAGGCCACTGCTACAACCGGCTCGGAATTGCTCTTGCCGACCATCGCTTTGATGACAAATTCATATTTGGCGGTTGCGTCCAGACCCGTCACTTCATAAGTGAAGGAGCTTGCGCCGCCAGCAGGGACGACACGCGCATTCCAGTTCGGACCCAGCTTATCGGTCTTTTCATAGATGCGGTAAGCATCCACTGCCGTATTGCCTTGCGGCGCATTCCACGTCAAGGTCGCCTTGCCGTCTTTGATCGCGCTAATCGTCGCATTGCGGACCTTATTCGGCTGCGGTGTCGTCTTCTTGATGCTGAATTCATCATACAGCTCTGTGGAGCCGCTCTCACTTGTGGTATACACCTGGAACGACATGGCATTGTCGGTTACAGTAATGCCCGTGAACATCTCCGTTCCCGGCTGCCCATATTTCTCCGCGAACGGGAACGGGCCTGCTTTCGGCGTATAACGCTTATCTCCCGCCGCATTGCTCACCAGATACATCGTGCCCAGCGGATTCAGCATGCTGCCGTCCGCATCCTTGACCGTATCCTTCTGCGGCGCATTGTCGTACATTGGATACGTCCGCGTATACGTGTGATCATGGCCGCTCAGGACCACATCGATGCCGATCTCGTCGAACAGCTTCGTCAGCTTGTCGCGGAAGAACAGTACATCGGAGTCGTTCGTATGGCTCGCTACGGAATAAGGCGACTTGTGGAACAGGACGATTTTCCAAGGCTTATTGGATTTCGCCGCCTCCGCTTTCAGCCACTCTTCCTGCTTCTTGTACACCACATCAACGCCATTGACTTCGTTATATTCCGTATTAATAATCATGAACTGAGCATCGCCGTATTCGAAGGAGTAGACCGAACCATCCGGCTTGGCACCTGTATACGACACATTTGGTACATTAAAGTGGTACCAGAAGTTGTTGTTCAGCTTGCTCTCGTGATTGCCAAGCGCCGGAACAAAGGGCAGGCTGCGCAGTGTATCCTGCGGCGTATTCAAAAGCCACATCCATTGATCTTCAATGTCCCCATGATCAACCAAGTCGCCCGTCAGCGTAAAAAATTCAGATGCCGGGAACGTCTTCATCGCCTCGTCCAGCGTATGCTTCCATGTCACATAATCGGATGACGTCGTGCCTTGCGTATCCGTCATATACAGGAACTGAAATGCATCGGCGCTCGGATTCGCCGTTTTGAATGTCCGAATTTCGCTCCAATGCCCCTCTTGACCGTCTCCAAGGCGGTAGCTGTACGTTGTATTCGGCTTAAGTCCTGTTGCTGTCGCTTTGTGGCTTGCATACGAAATCCGTTTGCCCGCGCTCTTGTCCTCTCTGGATTGGAAGACGTAAATTTCCGTCGAGGTTCCATTAAACGTGATCGTATCCGCTACAGGCATCGTGTTGCCCGCTACCTTCGAGGCTTCCGCTACTTGCAGCTTGGTGCCCGTAATGCTGGAATCGGTATACCAAGCAAAGCCTTGAGCCGAGCTCGGATCACCGTTATACGTCAGTGCGATCGCCGTCGGAATTAGGTCGCCGGACGATTCCGGCGTGAGGCCAACTGGATTGCCGATCAGCTGCATATCCCAATACAAGTCGGAGCTGCTGTCGCTGCGCTGGTGAACTTCAGCCGCTAGCACATTCGTGCCTTCCTTCAGCACGCTCAGCATGCTCCCTGTCAGATCAGCCGTCTCTGTCGTAGGACTGCCAAGCGTCGTAGCGCTCAGCGTCTGGTAGTCCGGCTCGCCCTCCGGCATATTGAAACGGTACACTTCTACTCCGTTCGCATACAGCACGACACCATCATCAACACCAAACTGACCGAACAGCTTCGTAATCAAAGTCAAATCCTCTACTTGGAACGTTGTCCGATAGTAAGTCGTCCGGTGCTTCTTGGAGCTGTCTCCGCCGAAGCTGACCACCGTCTTCATGCTGCCAAAAAGGGTTGTCGCATCGCTCACCGGATAGCCCAGCGGCGCTGGCCCTGCATTCCATGCCGCATCATCGAAGCTCACAGCTCTCCAAGCCGTACCTTGATCAGAGCCGTTGTCGAGATACTTCCAGACCGAGTTCTTCGGCAATAACGCAATGTTCTTGCCCTCTTCTACTGGCGGTTCTCCGCCGCCTTCGCCCCCGTCTTCGCCTGGAGGCAGCGCAGTCATCATCATATCAAAATACAAGTCAGAGCTGCTCAGGCTTTGGTTATGCACTTCAACAGCAAGCACATTCTCGCCATCGCGAAGCGCACCCTTCAGCGCATCCGTCAGATCAGGCGTATAAATAATCGGCAGATCCTTGGATGTGGTCGCCACCGTATCGTAACCAATCTCGCCTTCAGGCAAGCCGGCGCGGAACACTTCAACCCCATTCACATAGAACACCATACCGTCATCCACGCCGAATACGGTCTCGTAAGAGTCGTACAGGCTCACATCGTCGATCGTTACTTTTTTGCTGAAATATGACGTGATATGCTTCTTGCTCGCATCCCCGCCATAGCTGATAATAGTAGCGACCTTATCGAAGATCGAATCCGGTCCCACCTCATTCGTCGGGACGTTGCTCTTCACTTTGTAGCCGAATGGCGCCAGATCGATGTCCCACGTAGTGAAATCATATGCCGCATCTTTCATCGCCGCACTATAATCGATACCTTTGTCGCTATAGCTCCAGCTTGCACCTTTCTTCACCACTTCCAGCGGCTCTACAGGCTCTGTTACCGAACCCTTCACCCCTGTCAGCATCATGTCAAAATACAGATCAGAGCTGCTCAGGCTCTGGTTATGCACCTCTGCCGTCAGCTTGTTGTCGCCATTGCGCAGCGCTGCCTTCAGCGCACTCGTCAGGTCCGCCGTATAGACAACTGGCTTGTCCTTGCCCGATGTCGCCAATGTATCATAGCCGACCTCGCCTTCTGCCATGCCCGCGCGGTACACTTCCACGCCATTGGCATACAGTACGATGCCGTCGTCTACGCCCAGCGTCGCTTCATAGCTGGCAAAAGCATTCACATCTTCAATTTGAATGATTTTGCTGAAATACGACGTCAGATGCTTCTTCGATGCATCATCGCCGAAGCTCGTAATCGTAGCCACCTTATCGAATACCGAAGTCGGGGCTACCTCATTCGTAGTCTTGCCGCCGGATACTTTATAGCCAAATGGCGCAACGCCAACCTTCCACGCCGCATAGTCGAAAGCTACGTTTTTCATAGCGTCGCTATAGTCGATGCCTTCATCGTTGTAGCTCCACGTCGATCCTTTATCTACAATTGTTACCTTGCCATCGCCTGCTTCTGTCCCCTCTGCGGCAGAAACGCCAGCAGACGGTACGACCGCGCCTGACATGACAACGATGGCCAATACTACCAGTAACCATTGCTGTTTTCTCCATTTTCTGAACAACAAGTCTACCACCTCGTTTAAAAGATTGTTGTCGATTCCTCCTAGTAACGGAATAAGACAACTCATCTTAACAAGGCTTTGTTTGTCCTGTGTCACCCCCATATTAAGCGATTATTGAGGTTTGGTAATGAAATTGTAAAAGGGACGCCAGATTGGCGCCCCTCTGCATCGATTTTATATGTTGGCCTTCAAACCAGGAGCAGACGTTGTATCTGTTCGGAGCAAGCTGCCGGAGATGCTGCCTGCGAGGAAGAGCTGAGCGGCAAAATAGGTGGACATGATCAGCAGCCCGGCAGACGGCACAGACTCCACGAACTTGTTCCACGCCAGTACCGAATCCGAAATAACGAAGAGCAGAGCCCCGATGGCTGCATATGCATTCCCGCTTAGGATCGCCGTCCAGAACATGAGGCCAATTACAATGATGTAGCATAGAACCGGAATCCATAATCCGCTCCTCGAATCGTCAGCGATAAGGGCCGTATGAAACTTGTTAGCCATCCAGATGCAATACAATACGATCGGAATGCCAGCCAGCCAACCTAGCAACGAGCTTCTCAGACGTGTCAGCATCGCAACCGTATAGAACAGATGCCCAGTCAGGAAAGAAGCGAGTCCCATCGTAAACCACTTATCGCCGGACATGAGCAGAAACGCGTCTCCGCCGATGCTGAAGATCAGTCCCGTGACGACAAGTCCCTTATACACACGCGACGTCCTCCCTGGATGAGACGTGATGGCCAGCGTAATAATCAGCGTCATCGGAAGCAGCTTGAATACCCAATGCAGCGGCTCGCTATCAACCGATAATGTAGCCAGATGAACCAGTCCTGTCGATACAATCAATCCCAGCAACCATTTGGACATGAACAGATCTCCTCCTATGCATCTATACATCGTCACAACCTATAGCTACGCTCAGTATACAGAATGGACCAGTGATAGAACAGCTATTTTTGAAGCGCTTTCCTGAGGAAAAGAGGGTCTACCAGGGATACTCAAACGAGCGGGCATTCCTCTTGCTTTCAAAGGCATACACTGCAATACCCTTGACCGCGCGCAGCTCCCAGCGGGCAATGGGACGGTACGGTGCCACCTGCTACCTTTCCTTCTTCTCCATACTTGCGGACGCTTGCGACAGCCGCTCCCACTCTGCCAAGAACGCCTGCGGCTCATCCACGGTTATGACGACACTGGACACTAGCCTACACCTGCCGATAGCGCTGCGGATCTCAATTGGCTCCTTTAATTGCAACTCGAAATGCGACAAATGGCTTTCTCGCCGTCATGAACAAAGCATAGTAGATTATGGCCAATTCCAGCAAAGCGCCTACGCCTAGGACTGGCATAAGTGCTTCTCTTATCACCGCCATAGCAGGTTCTTACCTTGCGTAACAGTGGTCGATATCACTTTACAAAGGAGGCCGATCGGAAGACCAAATATGCCGCCAAAGCGGTCTTTACGGCTAGATTTATTAATTTGGAATTGTCTATTAAACCATCAACTAAAAGAAAAACTAAGAGAATCTCTCATGTACATATGTATACTATCCCCACTCAAAAACAGTTACTATTTCCCACAAAATATTAGTGATTAAAAAAATGAAATTATATGGCACTATTGTATTAGTTAACTATTTGATTAATCTCACTAATATTTCAATGAAAGGAGGATAGAGGTTCGACCTTGAATAAAAATATTAGGAGATAGTTATGAAAAAAGTTGAATTGTAATGTCCATGGTTTTCAGTTTATTTATTCTCCCATCCGTCTATGCTGAAGGTAGTTCAAACACAACTGATTTTCCATTTCCAAGACCTACACAGGCTGGTCAAGTAGACTTAAATAGTTTTACACCTGAACAACGAAAACTGCTTGATGAGAGATCTGAGTTTATTAATAAAATGGTGGAAAAAGCCGCCCTTGCTCTTACAAAAAAGAGTATCCTTGAAACAAAGCTCGCCAAAAGTAACAACTTTTTTGAAACTTATCGCCTAAATAACGAAATTATTACCCTAGAAGAAGAGCTATTGGAAATTGAAAATGAAAAAATCTCCAATGGACTTGTCCCTTTGAGTAAAATTAAAAATGACGATATTATATCTCCACTTTCTGCTGCTAACGCTTTTTCATTTGATTTTGAAAATGTTTCTTATGATTATCAAATGGGTATGTATGTCTTTGATGCCCAGGGTCAGTGGAACAATAATACTTGGAAAAACGATTGGACTCCACCAGCATTTTCAGTTAATGGATCTAATTATAGTGTAGGTGGAACAGACGGTTTTTATTTAGCCGCAATTTGACATCGCGTTATATGATAGTGGATTTTTCACAGTATGGAGTGATCAAGCTACAGGAATTGACTGGAGTAATTCAGCGTCAAAATGGGTAGGCGAAAGAGGCGTCGGCTGGGATTATCCGGATGTAATTAAATATTATAAAAACTCTACTAACTTATATAGCTCTTGGAGAGTCGGTGGTTGGATGTCCTTTTGGCTAGTTAACCCACCTGCTGATGGTAAACTACTTTCTTTAAAAGCGGATTATGGGCATACATGGAATACTGCATCTATTACTGGAATCTCTTTAGGTAAAGATTCACTTGGATTCTCATGGACAAATTCCTTAAATAAATGGAATAAACCACTTGTCATCAACTTATTGCATAATAATTAAAATAGTAAAGACCTTTCGAAAGAAGGGTCTTTATCTATTCAAACCCTTAATTCGTTTATTATACTAGATTAGCACTCGTTATTATCAATTGACTTTAACCCACTGAAAGGAGTCAGACTAAATATTGATGAAAACCAAGGAAATATTAAAAGTTTCGTTTGTTGTAATATTGATAATTACTTTTAGTGTACTTTCATATTTATTTCTTCAACAAAACAAATCTTTGTATAATCAACTTAGTAATAATATTTCGAATTACGATTCTAATTTTGGCAAACTAAAGCATGTATATATGGATGAGGACCGAACATTATCGTTTTATGAAGCTAGTAACATGTCAGAAGTCAATGTTGTATTATTAAAAAAAACAATTTTCGGATATAAAGTAATTGAAAATTTAACCAGAAATTCATTGTCCTTAAAACACAATTTAAACTGGCAAGTTGTGGAGAAGCCCAAATCCGAACATATATATTATTTCAGGTATAGTTAAAAATCCAGAGATAACTCAAATTGTTTTAATAAGTGAGAATAACAGTCCTGCACAAATTATTAAAGCTGATGAGTATTTAATATGGTATTTTTTAAGTGACACTTCTTTGAACATGCCAATTACTATCCGAGCAACAAATATGGAGGGTAAAGTGCTATACGAAACAGGAAAGGTCGAGTATTGGGAAAATAAACCCAAGAATTTTTAAGAGAATTTGTATAAGAGCTCGGGGCACCGTTTTAACTTCATAAACCAAAATATCTATTTGGGAAATAACGGTCCATTTATAGCAAGTATTTTTAAATGCATTCACTACTCGTTTTAACCATGACTAAAAGGTGCGCTTTCAACTAACAACAAATTACAAGAGTATATGCATTTTAATCGGCTCGCTGCGCATGGACTTCGAGATCGAGGATGCCGGAGCACTCATGGTCATGGAGATTGACGCCGCCCACACGGGAATAGCCTTTGCAGCTTCTAGAGAGGCGTTATTCTACCCGAATAACGCGGTAAAAGACTCTATAAAGCACTTCTCGCCATATGATCGCAAGAGGCTTGAAAGCACGACCTCCGTCTATTCACGGTCGACGCCAGTCCCATAGTCTGGCCGATACTGGAAAGTAACAGCTTCCATTGCCTAGGTTACATCTACCCTTGCAAATCGCCTCAAATATAACGAGTATCGCATTCCTCAGCCAGCGACTAAGGAAGCGTTTTTTTTATTTATCTGGATTCGATAAAAGTAAATAAGCTGAACCTATGGCATACAATACCGCTAACGCTAAGAAAATGGCCAGGCCTGCGGGATAGGTTATTCTTACACGGGATGTGGATTGCAGGGTTGACTTGTCAATCATTTAGTTCCCCCTTTTCTCCCTCTTCTATAAGGGGACATGTAAACATGTCATCATCGGCATTTTGCATGAAAAACTGATCATTTATGATATAAAACTCAAAAGGAGGCGATGTCCTATGAATAAATCCAATCTAATCGAAGTCTTTAACCGCCAGCAAAGAATCGATATCGTCTACCCCGGAACCCGCCGTGAGGCTGACGAATATGTGATCAGGCAGATCTCTTCAGGGGAAGAAGACAGCTTCATCAGCTACTCCAGTCTGACCGCTAGTCAAGCCGATGCCATCATTCAGCGGGAGCTCGATTACTTCGCTTCGCTAGGCCGTCGCTTCGAGTGGAAGCTGTATGACTTTGACCAGCCAGCAGATTTGCGAGATCGCTTGGAAGCCCGCGGCTTCGAGATCGGGGACGCAGAAGCGCTGATGGTCATGGGGCTTGAGTCCGGGCATCCCTTGCTGACAGCTTCGATCCCGGAATCCATCAAGCCCATAACCAACGATGACGGTGTCGACGGCCTTATGGCACTGGAAGAGTCCATATGGCAAGAATCGCATCAGGAACTGGGCCATCGACTGAAGCATGATCTGCGTCATACGCCAGACGAGCTTATGATCCATGCAGCGTATGACGAGGCGGGCCGGATCGTAAGCGGCGCCTGGATGTATATGCATACGGGCACTTCTTTTTGCAGCTTCTGGGGCGGCTCTACCCTTCCTGATTACCGTGGCAAAGGACTCTACACCGGGCTCATCGCCATTCGTGCCCAAGAAGCTTGGAAGCGCGGCTTCCGTCTGCTCACAGTAGACGCCAGTCCGATGAGCCGGCCTGCTCTGGAGCGCAAAGGCTTCCAATGTTTGGGGTACACCTATCCGTGCAAGTCACCACAGGTGTAATGAATAACGCATTCCTCAACCTACGGGTGAGGAATGCGTTTTTTTATGCAGATGAGTTATGCATCAAACAACTTCTCGATATAAGGGCTGAGAAGGATTCGATCCGGGTCAAGCTCTGCTCGCACGCGGCGGAAGGCATCCCACATCGGATACCGATCCTTGAGGCGTTCGCTGTCCAGCGTATGCAGCTTGCCCCAGTGGGGCCTTCCTCCATAACGAAGAAAGATCTCCTCCATCGCTGCAAAATACGCCTCGTACGGCATCCCCTTATACATATGTACAGCGATATAAGCAGAGTCCCTGCCGTAAGACGGACTAAGCCAAATATCGTCGCCGCTCACATGGACCGTGTTCATACCATCGTGAAAGGTCGGAAGATCGTCGAGAGGGACGGGGTGCTTACTGCATCCAAAGTCATACTAGGTGCAGATGTTCGCGCAGGTAGTGCATTCGTTATGGCTGTTCTCCGCATGATTTACGCTGACTTTGGCGTAGTTCCTGCTGTTACACACGTGATACGCGGTTCTATTCCACATCCTAAGGATGGGACGTTAGGACTAGGCGACATCCTCTGCTGGAAACCCACAAGTTGTTTGTTTTTTATTTATATATTGACGAACATATGTTCGCATGCTAAATTATTCCTAACCGAACGTGTGTTCTTTTTTTGCCTCCCGCAACCTTACTCATACATGGAACGACTACTTATAGCAGGGAGATGATTCTATGACGGAACACAGAGGCCGGGTGATAGTATCTAGCGAAAAGCAGTTTATCTACCGAGACTCCGAAAACAGAGGGCACGTTCAATTACCGAACATGGTTGTCTCCTGTCTGGAATTATCGGACACCGCTAAGATTGCTTATGGCGTAATATCCAAGTATGTTTTCGAGAATGGTAGAGAAGCTTTCCCTGCCGTTTCCAGAATAGCAATGGCTTGTAACTGCACAAAGAAGACCGCTATCAAATACATCGACGAACTATGTGAGAAGGGGTTTATTCTTAAAGAGCGTAACGGAAACAGGAGGACTAACACATACTATTTAATGGACGTGGACAAAGTAGACCACCTGCACGTATCTGAGATGTTCTGGCGGGCTGTGAATGATGTATACAAGGCTGTCGAGGTATGTCATTACGAAGAGGCATACGAGTCCTTCGTTAAGATGCTCGACAAGCTTAAAGCCGAAGGAGTTGTCTTCAAGGAGATTCCAGTCTGCCGTGATACGGAGAATCAAATAAGAGAGACCTTGCTTAATAGGGTAAAGAAGGACAGTAACTACTTATTTTACCCACCAATCCGCGGAAAGACGAAGCCAGACACCGAACGACAGCAAGCCCTAAATGCTAACCCGAAAAACGCTCTAGGCAGCTCAATTGGAAAAGCGGGTAATTTTTTGGGAGGGGTTAGTCGGTATAACCTCCCCGATGAAGTTGATAAGTGGAAGAACGATCACTTCGTCACATATTTCTACGAGAAGTATATCGACACGACAGGCAACACGCACGAAGCCGCCCGCAGTAAGCACCGTGGAATGATTGGACGTATCATCAAGAACGCTGAAGGGAATAAGGAACAGGTTAAGCGAAACATTGATGCCTATTTTGAGATGGGCTATGACCTGCATACCATGGAGCGATTCTGTACGTCAGGCAGGGCAGCAGAGATTGAACTGTATATCAAGACGGGAAAGAAGCCTTTTCACATCACTACCCAGGATAGCAAGAGCATGGTTGAATTTGCCGTACAACAGAACAAAGGCATGTCTTCAGAGGACTTCTTGAAGAGAATTAAAGGAGGTAACTAATGAGTGATCTATTTAGTACTTGCGATTCATGCGTTGTTAAAGAATGGTGCAAATTGCGAAGTGGAGAAGTCAAATTGCCGCCCGACCATTTATTTACCTATTGTGTGGGTTACGACAAACTGAATAAGGCACTAGAACTAGCAAAAGTCCCACGTGAGTATAGGGAGGCAAACCTTTATCACTACGTGACTGACAAGGACAATGCGGACTTTGCAGAAATTATTAAGGAACTTCTGGAAAATCCTGTAGGGTTCGTAAAGTCCGGCACGAACTTAGCGCTTATAAACAAGTATAAGGGAACAGGGAAGACGTGGACAGCAAATGCCGTCCTGAATGAGTTCGTCTACAAGGTATGCCGTGACCAGCAGTGGTTTGATTACGAGAGTCCTGTGGCTAAGTACGTCAAATTTGGGGCGTGGGCTAACCGACAACGTGATATCTATACCCGAAACGATGAACAGTTTACCTTTGAAGCTCATAAGGAGCTTAGCCAGATGAGGGACGTACCGTTGTTAATTTTAGATGATATTGGAAGTGGACGGATTACGCCGATTATACGAGATTTAATCTATGATGTTATTGACTTCCGTAAAGAAGAGCAAAAGAGCACTATTTTCACTAGTAACTTTCCAGATGTTGTATTACGAAAGGATGAAATGTTGGGTGAAATGGTAGTATCTAGAATGCTATATAATACCATGGTTATCCCATTGGGTGGCAGAGACAGACGCGCCGACAACACCTATAATTACTAGAAAAAGGGGGTGCTTGTAGAATGAATACAACCCCACTTCATTCGACACCAGCCTATCATAAATTGGTTGAATATGCCTTTAGAAACTGTTATGATGGTTTTGAAAAATATAACACAGGAAGTAACAAGTTGGTACGAGATATCCTAAATAAAGGACACCTCAGCATTACAAGTCATGGCAGCATTGTGTTCACGGTTGAAGGATACAACCCAATGGAAGAGGTACATATCTGATTCTTTGGTCACATTTAAAGAACCAAACAATTACTTCCGATGGAAATGTGAGCGCCAGACGGACTTCATTAATTCAATGAATATTCTAACGTTTCTTGATATCATGTACGGACTCGACAGCAAAAGTGGAAAGAAAGGATTCCATCACTTCCTCACAGCCAAGCACTGCGGCTTGTTTAAGCAACTGGTTGATTCCATTTTCGAAGTCCCGCCCTTCGTTGGTTTGCTGACCACAGATATGTAATCGAGGGTATCAAAAACCCTTACCTTGAATATAAGCCAGACCTGCTCAAACCCGCAATTTTGTCCTCCGACTATATTGCACTTAAGAAATTGGGCTTAACGGATTACGAACTTGATGTACACAGCACGATTACCGTTGAGATTGTTTCCGATAGGGCAATGTCCCTTCTGGACGCTCGTCATACTGATATGGCGAGTCGCTCCGAAATCTCACAACGCTATGTATCCATGTCAGGTGATTTTCATTATCGTACACCCGAAGGTCTTTCCGATATAGACGTTTTCTATAGTGAAGCTGGCGGTCCTATTAAGGTTACTGAGTATGCTAAAGGCCAAGGACTATACCACACGTTCCATCCTTCCTAATGCGATATACTCAAAATATAATATGCATTTCTTCAATTTACGGGACGTTTCTCACTGAACCAAACAAAAAGCAATAAGACGACAAAGCGTTAATGAAAGCCTTTGCCGGTGCAGGTATTATTTTATAATTAACTGTGCAATCCACCACGGTATGCTTTCATTTTTATACCATGGGAGGAGCATTCATGCCAGTTAAACAACTAGAGAAAAACTTATCCTATACACTATCTGCAATCAGGAAAACGTATTACGGTAAAGGTTCTATCGATACTCAAGTCAGGATATGTGGAGATACGATCTTTGTAAAATATAAGTCCCCGTTCTCACCGCTTGAGAAGACTCTAATAAACGCTAATATAGTCGTTGCCACAGAAGTGTTTACGGGGTGGGAAGAGCTCGTTAAGCAAGATGTCAAGAAGGGGCTGACGTCCCTGCTTGGGACGGGTGTTGAGGTTCTTGGCGTATACATTCGAGCCGTCACAGAGCACGATATCTCTTATCATTGCATCTTACTGGACAGAAACATAGAGAAGCTCGTAAAGTCTAGGAAGGACGTACCGAACGCAGACGGTGAGTCGGTACTGTTCTAATCATAATGACTGTCGATTAATGAGAACCTTTTGGAACTGCTCTATTAAAGACTTGTCAGATTACAGCCTTAGTTTGTAATTTGATCAAGTCTTTTTATATTGTCTTTTTTAGTGGTAGTTTGTGCGGTGAAAGGGATAATCCGCATAATATCTGGTTTGATGCCATGTCGTATTGGGTTTAGAACAACCCATAAGATGTGGTGTTCTAGTCATGCGGGTTCGGCACAGAACTTGAAGGCGCCTTCCAAAATCATACATAGTATTCACGCTGATGCAACCTCGCACCTTTCCTATCAGATAGCACGACTACTGATAGTGAACAGGGAGGGATTACATTGGCGGCAATCGAGGAACTACAACTATTAAATCACTTATTGAACATCAAAGAGTGGGGCGTAGTCGAAGACGCTGGTATTACTGAAGACTATTTTCAGGTACACAAAAATGCCTTCGAGTTTGTCAAAGGCTTCAAAAAGATCAATGGACACTTACCAACCATAGAAACTGTCATGAACAAATATGACACTTTTGAGTTGGTAGAGTTGGAGAACATAGAGCACGTAATCAAGTCGATGAAAGAGGACTACCTTTACAGAGAATTTAAGCCGATTCTCGTATCAGCTTCGGCGACTTTCGCCAAGAAGGAAACGACAGCGGCGATACAACAGCTTCAAGCGGAAGCACAACGTTTTCTGAAATCCATCGGCTTAAGCGGTCAAGGTTACTCATACATAGGAAACGCGCAAGCGCGGTTTGATGCTTACGACAAAATCCACGGTAGGGCGAAAGATGAAATCATAGGGATGACGACAGGATTCAAGCCGCTTGATTTAGCCACCAACGGACTTGAATACCAAGACGGGGCAGTTGATTTCTTCCTAGTGTTCGCGCCAACGAACATGGGGAAAACCCTCATATCATCCTTTATGATGAGCGCGGCATGGAATAGTTCATTGGACAATGACTACCCAGCCTATTTCGCCCTAGAGCAAAGAGCGTCAGAGATTGCCCATAACTGGGACAACACACTCGCCAAAGTGTCACGCCTTGCTTTAACACGCGGTACGCTCTCTAACGAAAAGAGAGACGCTTATGCGGAGTTTATTGACCGCCTTAAGCAAAAGAAAAAAGACATGGTAATTTACGACCTAAAGAGTAATGGTGGCAAGCCTTACACGCTTGACGAAATCCACCGAATACTCGAACTCGAAGGTCACAATCGTTGGACTCTTGACCAGTTATCGAAGGTACGCATTACCTCACGGGGAAGCGGTGACCTTAGACAGCGCCTATTTGATGTGTCTGCTGGAGTTCGAGACCTCATACTCGACACGGGTAAGCCAGCAATGATTGTCGCACAGGCGAACCGCGAAGCCCTCAAGAAAATCAAAAAGGATATCACTGAGAACGTCGATGCAACGGACATTGGCGAAGCTTTCTCCATCGTTCAAGATGCTTCCAAGGGCATTTCTATAGTGAAGGTTAGCGAAAACACCTTCAAGATATTGGTCATTAAAAACCGTGAAAACGCAAGCGGTCAGTCATTCCTAATTCGCTATGACTTTGACACAGGTATTGTCTCCGTACTGGATGACAGTATCGGTGAACAGTACTTCTAAGAAAGGAGGACAAACCGTGAGAGTACATCTTTACCTTAACTCTATTTCTCTTGATGAATATAGAGCAGGTAGGGACACAACTGCACACTCGCAGTTTTTCCCTCAATCGTACTACATTCACGTTGATGTGCATGAAGATGAAGTGAAAGTCTTACCCTCTGGTTTCACCCTAATAAGGGGGAAAGGCAGTTGATAGAGTTCCAACTCAAAAAGGAGAATCCAAATATAGAGATTCTCGAATCACTTTACATCGACCTAGAAGAGTTAACAGATGAACTCAGGTTTTCTTATCAACATCTCTCGAAGTCAGTATCCAATCCTAGAGCCTTTACGGGAATTAACGATACAGGTGAGTGGGTTATGAGTTGTTGCCCAATGCACGCTGAATCTAGGGCTTCTTTTGGCATCTCGAAAGAGCCGCCCTATCACTGTAACTGCTTTTTTTGTGGCTATTTAGGAACAATAGACGCCTTGATAGAGAACGCCCTAGATCTTGATGATGGAGAAGGCATAAAAGTCTTGCTTTCTTCTTACATCATCGAGGAAAAACAAAGAACGTTCGATATGGTTGACTTCATAGAGAATCGCAGGAATAAGTTCATGATTCCACATCTTAAAGAGAGCAGTCTTGATGCCATGAAGTTGTCTAGGTCTCATGACGAACTACTCTATCAGTCAGGAATGAACTATATGCGTTCCCGTGGGTTCGATGACCGTACCCTCGAAACTTATGAAATCTGTATTGACACCGCAACTGAGACGCTGGTCTTTCCACAACGGACAAGAACAGGTCAGCTGCGCTTTGTCCAAAAACGGAAAATTGGTAACAGCTATCACGGTGCTAAGTTCATTAATGAAGGGAGTGCGATAAAGAAGGACATCGTTTTCGGCCTTCATTTCATTAACAAACTTAGAACCACAGAGCACCGAATTAGGCGAATCAGGATAGTCGAATCCCCTATTGACTGTATGTCAAATTATCAAGTCGGAATTCCAGCCGTTTCTATTAACGGTCGGATTCTTTTCAAGAACCAGGTTCGAGAACTTCAACTTGCTGGTATTGAAGAGGTTGACTTGATGCTTGACAACGACAAGGCGGGAACAAAAGGCATGGAAGATGCCGCAATTCTATTGGATAGGGCGGGGTTAATTGTGAACCGTGTTCGCTATCCTAGCTTTCCTGCGCCCAAAGACAGCAATGAACTTCTTAAAGCTAGTTTGCTAGACAAGCTAGAGACCTACAACGTGAACCTGATTGGGTCTCTTTTCACCTAACAGTGCCCATTGTACCACAAAAAAGATACGAAAGCATGATTCTTTCGCACCTTTTTTTAACCATGCAACGACCACTGATAGTACAAGCCTTTGCACCTCATTACACATGAATCCATTGGAGGAATTTCACATGACAACATCTAAAGTAGCCAACTTCAATATCGAGTCCCTTACACCTATCTTTAACTTTATCTTGAGAGGAGTTCGTCAGGATGAGCGTGACGAGGTCAAGTCTGAAGCTGTCTTGCGTATCCTCACGGCTATTGACAAAGGGCACGTTAAGAAAGATATGTTTGCATTCTCCCATACCGTGGTTCAACGCACTGTCTATGACTACTACCGTAGAAACAATCGCATGATTTCCAAGAATAGCACCTCAGTAAATTTCTGCGATGGGGCAGATGAAGAAAAAGGCTCGACTATCGACTACTTCTCCTATGCTACTGAAGAGGTCGGTTACAGTCTGTCAGATGTTCGTAACGACTATATCAACAATATCAACGAGTTTACGCCGCAACAGCGTAGAATTCTTGTCCACATGCTCTTCACAGAGGACGGGATGGACATGAAACCTGCTGAGATTGCTAACTATCTTGGGTTGGACAAGTCCCACGCTTCCCGTGCCATGAGCAAGCTGAGAAAGGTTTGTCAGGGTTAATCTTCTGACTTCCCTTAACCTAGTGATTCTATATATTAATCTTCGCTTGGATATACGTAATTGATAATCTTGCCACTACTGACTTTACAACTTTCCCTAGAAAACAATCAGGGGGAGTTTATAGGCTTATCTTATCATACCGATATTCCTTTTCGCAAGACTTTCAGGACTTCCCATGGTGTTTTCAAGAGATTTCTAGGCTCTAGAAACTTCCTTACGTAGAACGATTACTAATCTTGAGGGGAAGTTCTCCTCGAAAACGATCTGAAATCTCCCATAAAGTACCCCGCACCTTCTGAGAAGGTTGAAACGACCACTAATAGTAAGTGATCAGAGAACCTCAAAAATCAAAACCCATTAGGAGGAAAAATATTATGTCTAACACAATAGTCCGCGGCCTCGAAGCAATTCTTTCTGGCGGCGCAGAGTTCATTACTTTTGAAGAAGGAAGGCCGATGACTTTGCTCTTCATTGATTGGTTTGAAGACTTGCTTGGTATCCGTGAGCATTACGAATCAGCGCTGACTCCTAAATACGTACGTTGCCCAGGCAAAGATATTTGCCCACTATGTAAGGCTAACCCTTCCAAGTACCCTGCACTTCGCATTAAATTCCGTGTCTATGATGCCATTGAGAAGAAAATTAAGTTCGTCTCGCTCGCTAAGTCCCACGTTCAAAAACTTAACTCTGACTTCAATCTGGACGAGGTTGACCCAACTAAAGACTTCGTAACCATTTACCGTACTGGAAAAGGTGCATCGGATACTTCTTACAGCGCCCGCCGCTACAACCTGAACCCTGAAGCAGGTAAGCTAGTTCTCGAGTTCCCAACACAAGAATTGATGGATAACATTCCTGACCTGACTCCGCAAGTTACGCCGCACTCTCCTGCTGAAATTGCAGGTTTCATGCAAGCTCTTGCAGGCGGGGCTCAGGTTAGCCAACCACAAGGCGGCTATGCTCAACAACAAGCAGGTTACCAAGCACCTCAAGGCGGTCAAGCACCATGGGATGTTGGAGCACGGCAAGGAGCACCTGCTACACAACATAAACTTCCATTTTAATACCTGACCCTGAGGGGCTGAAATGCCCTTCATTGCTGTATAACCCTATTCTACCTCGACAGCTTGCCTTATTTCCAATTAACAGGGAGGGTCACTGTGTCTGAAGACAATGAAGTACTGGACATACTCGCCAAGGGCGAAAAGAAGTCTGCCAGAACGACCCGCACAAAGAATACAGAAAAACCTAAAAAGGCTAAGAAACTAACTAAGAAAGAACAACAAATTTTAGATATTGAAGCCACAATTGTCATGCCTGACAATTACACTTTGATTAATACTCCTGAACTACTGGAAAAATTCGTAAAATATTATAAAGCATATAAGATGACGTATCAAGGGGATGCTTATGTTTACCTTGATACAGAGACCTATGGGCTTAACAACTGGCGTGATGCTTTAATCTCTATCTCCATAGGTTTTGAGTCTGAACAGTATTTTAACATACCTATGCGTCCATATCTACATGATATGTCGATTAATGTCGAAATTTTACCTTTTGACGTAGTCGCAGATGCGCTAAGACCCTTGCTAGAAGCCGACAATTTGATAGTTATCGCGAACGCAAAATTCGACATTCACGTTCTGAAAAACTGGGCTAACATCGACATTACCTTCAATATTCATTGGGACACAATGATAATGGGCGGTCTCTTAAATGAGAACAAACCTAAAGGTTTGAAGGAATGGTACAACTCGTATGCGCTTCCTTGGTTGATTGAGCAAGGTAAGCTGTCCCGTGATGAACTCAGCCGCCCAACCTTTAAGTTCGGTAACATGTTCGACAAGATTCCGTTTGACAGTATACCCCATCGTTTGGCGAACTATTACGCTTGCCATGACGTGTTCATGACGCATTGGGTGTTCCAGTACCAACGACAGATAGTAGAGAACCCTTCCTACGGTCTAGGCAGCGTGTACCGTTTATTCAGAGAAGTAGAGATGCCGCTACTGGCTGTCTTTGCCACAGCAGAGCGCCGCGGAGTAGAACTGGACTCCAAGTTCCTCAAGGAAATCATTGGCAAGGTTCTTCAGGAAAAACTAGATGACCTTAAGAAAGATATCTTTACCGTGCTAGGGAGAGAGATTATGTTGACTAGGACACATACCCGCCAACGGCATGGCATCAAGTATAAGGAAGAGTACCAAGTTGTGGAACAGTTCAACCTTGACTCTCCAGCACAGTTAGCGCAAAAGCTGTACGCAGATCACAAAGTGCTTGAGCCTGAAATAGTTTACGACAAAGAATTGAAACGTAACGTACCTAAGCATTCCACAAGCAAAAAGGTGCTGACGAGAAATAAGAACGTAAAAGTGACCGTAGGGGACGTAGCCCACAAGATTATTGAGTACATTTTAGAGTACCGTGGGTTATCTAAACTGATTGATGCCTTCTGTAACAAGCTTCCTGACAACACGGTTGACGGAATCATTCACTGTTCTTATAACCAATTGGTTCGTACAGGGCGTGTATCCTGCTCTAATCCTAACCTTCAGCAAATCCCAAGTAAATTCGATCTAATCCGTTACGCATTCCGTGCGGCGGCTGGACGACTTCTGGTATCTGCTGACTACTCTCAACAGGAACTTCGCTGGTTGGCTATTTTCACTCAAGAGCAGACGCTTATTGATATCTTTGAGTTAGGGTTGGACATGCATAGTCGGGTTACGTGCCAAATTCACGGATTCGATTACAACATGTTTGAGATGATTCGAGGCCACAAGGGAGAGTCAGAGGAAGAAACTGCCGCTAACGTATCTGTAGCCATCAATAAGTACGCTGACTCTCAGGAACTGGTATACTCTATCACTTACCTAAACAGTAAGGAGCAGGGGCAAAATGTTTCCACTACGGACATTTCCCGCCAAACCATCGAACGTCTTGCGGCATTTTTTGAATTGCTTCGTAAGAGGACCAAATCTGTCGTCTTCGGTAGACATACATGCCGAAGTAAAACCTCCCTCATATCGGTGAAACCTAACTGGCTGTCGAGAGACATTCCATACGGCAATACCGAGCTAAAACTCGCTAGTTAATAGCGAACGATGGTGTAGAGACTTGTTACAGGTCGCCTGCCGTACAAGCGGTAAATCAATCGAACCTGTACAACGGGAGGAACAGTTATTCCATAATGTGTACCAACAAAAAAAGTAGTTATACACTACAGCGGAGGTTGGTCACTATGGCAAGAGAACGAGTTCACGTGACATTGAGAACGCATCTCAATGCACAAGAACGGCTTATCGGCTGTTAAGGTATAGTCCGTGCTTATAGAAATATAGGAATACCACGGTGGTATACGGCATTACTGAGCTGGGGTTGAGTGACCAGATCGAGTCCAGTAAAGAGGAAGCCAAGGAGCTAATTGACGGGTTTAAGTCCTCTATGCCTAACTACCTCATGTGGGAAGCAACGACTCATAGAGAGATGATGGACAAGGGATACATCGAGACGGTTCTTGGACGAAAGCGTAGATTCGGTGAAAGCATAGCTGAAGCTAAACAAGAGGATATGTGGAAGAGATCTGGACGGCATTGGAAGATTGAGAAGTGCAAACGTCAATCTTGTAATGCCAAGATTCAAGGCTCTTCTGCTGATCAGTCCAAGAAGGCAATGGTCGACCTGTTCTATCCTACCCGCCCTGACGGTACGAAGTGCTTTGACCGCAGAGAGTGGTTACGTGAGGGTTTCGTTTCCCAGCTTGAAAAAGATGACATTTATATTGTGCTTCAGGTACACGATGAGTTAATCTTCGATGCACCAGATACAGTTGACCCTGCCGCCCTCAAAGCGATTACAGACACGATGGTTAACGTTATCCCTAATAACGTTGGAGTTCGTTTTCGCTCGGACATTGAGGTATCACCGTATTGGGGCGGCAACTTCTCCCAAGAGCAAATCCGACTTATGACAGAAGGTGCTCTTGATTGGAGAAAAGTGTTCGAGGAAGAGGTTAAGAAGAAACTCTCCAAGTTCGGCATCGAGTATGAGGTCGGAATGTTCGCAGATGTTGACGAAGACGAAGAGACTGAAAGTGAAGAAGAGAGGGGATAGCCTTATGGTTCACGGTTTAAGAAAGTGGGGAAGTACTCACCTGCCTGTAGAAGAGACGGTGACAGCAGGGGTAAACGACTATATGAGTTTTATTGTGGACGGTATTACTTATTCAATTGTCTTGGATGCAGGGGTGTACAGAAGTAACAGAGACCATTTCACTTCGGACTTTCCTGCCCACATAAATAAGAAACTCTCCGAAGTAAACGCTCCTATCTTTTGCCGGCTTGGCGGCAACCACCAAGGAACGCCCGTTAAGAATGTGTTGGTTTTTGAGCACAAAAACACAGGTGAACACTACGACATTTCAAATATCTCAGGTTCAGCAATAGACTTGTTGTTCGGGCAAGTAGAGATAACTGAAGAATCAAGTCAATAAGAAGGCTAGGGCATTCGTGTCCTAGCCTTTTTCATGCGCGCACCTTTTCAGGAGGATGGGTTGACTACTAATAGTGTAGGCAAACAACCAACAAAAAGGAGTGATTAACTCATGACTAAAGTGAAATTCGATAGCAAGAATCGTGTATCCAAACAAGCGCAAATCCTGGATGCCCTTCGCAAAGCAGGTGCTAAAGGCTTGGCAAACTTCGAGATGCATGATATCTGCCAACGCTGGGCGGCCCGTCTGCAAGAACTGTATAAGCAAGGTTATAAGGTTCGTGTAGAGAACTTGGGAGACGGCATCTATAACTACATTTTAGTTGAAGAGCCTACTACAATTCTTCCTATTCCTGAGCGCGCCCAAGACATTCTGACCCGTGAGATTGAAGGCAAGTGTGGCGGCAAGGTAACAACGGCTCAACTTCTTAACATCTTGCAGTCTAACCGTTTGCAGGTTGGACGTAAGGCGAGGTCTTACAACGCATGAGACTTGATGGTACTACCAAGTTAAGACCTCTGCCGAAGAGATGACGATGGTAATGACACAAGTTGCTGAGATGACAGCGATTCGGTTGAGTACCACAAACCATTTTTGCACTAAGGAGAGTGCCCCTTTGAACTATCCATTAGAAGAAATTGTACTGCTCGTGGGTGGCAATACGGTTAAAGACGAAGCCGAAATGGACGCGCTTTGGAATGGCCCGAACTACGTAGCAGAAGAGAAGTATGACGGTAGTCGTCACGTCTCCGTAGGCGGCAAGTTTTTTGCAATGTTGAAGTGGAATTTGTGGGGTGGTTGGTAAATGCTTGGGAGTTATGTTGTTGGTGGGCGGCTAGACCCGCCCTTTTATCCAACAAAACCAGAACCTCACTTTATAGGAAGGGTGTTGGACATACCTGCCAAGGCTCAGGGAGACCGTGTTATAACGGATACGTTTAGTATGTCCCATGACTTGGAGTTCTATGCCATCTCTTTTCGCAACAGTGCACTGGATGAAGGAGACTACTGGAACTTGACGGTCGACGAGAAACTGGTAGCCAAGAACATCTACTGTAAGTCTTTCGAGGAAGGTCTTTACTTCCAAGTGGCTCACCTAGTAAAGGCAGGTAAAGAGTTCTTTTTTGAGTATCACACGTCAAATGGAAGCAGTAAGACTATTGAGCTTATGTTTCATTTTCTAACTGATCGTGATTCTGACTTGGTACTGGCAGGGACGACCGACCTAGGTAACTATCCAGACCCGCCACCAGAACCACCTGAAGCCGAACAGTCGCCTAACCCGCCCGCAGGTGGGACGATACAGCTTCCTATTACATGGCAACCGTTTACCTCTGTTGTTGAAGCAGAGAAATGGGCTAAGGACTTAGGAGTGGAAGTAGACTTTGCGAGAAAGCTTAATGCCGCTAATTACGTCACTGAAGCGTTAGCCCTGCTTTTGAATAACTGTGGCGGGTTCGCTAACATGATTCAGAAGCACAAACTGACCATCAATATCAAGAACGGTAATGGGGCGAACGGCTTCTTCAACCCTGCTTCTGGTGAGGTTGTAGTGAGTAGAACATACGACTACGACAACTCCGAGATAATCACTCAGTCCGAGTACGACACAGGGCAGAAGTCCTCTCCACATAAGCTGAGGACGGTCATTCATGAGATAGGCCACTGGCTTCATTATCACAATATTGGGGCACAGCAGTTCTATTACATCTCTAACCTTGACCCTGACAACTACGGTGCGAAGACGATTCTAACCAATGCTGAAGCGACTTACATCGCAAACAATCTGTGTAATTATGCAACCAAATGGTTTCCGATTGAATTGATTCCTGAAACGTTCACCGCCAAGATTACAGGCGTTCCAATAGACCCTAAGATATGGGAGTGGTACGAGCAGTATGGTGGATTCAGATGTGAGGAGTGGTAGGAATGGACATTACAGTACCTTGCGTGTTCTGTAAACACTTCAATCGGGATGAGCGTGGGAAAATGACCTGCATGGCATTCCCTAACGGAATCCCGAAAGAGATTCAAGAACTAAAGATTATTCACACTGAGCCGTACCCCGCTGACAATGGTATTCGGTACGAGCCATTAAGTGATGTACAAGATTACTTCAAATACTTTAAGGGAGAGATTAGAGAATGAAAAACGTAATCAGAACAGTATTAGCAGGTTCAGGAATCGGCGTTGTTGGAGCGGGTCTCGGTGCAGGAGCACTTGCAGTACTGGCTATTGGTTTTATCCTGAAGCCGCTATTGGCCATCTTGATTGGTTGGGTAGTAGGACACGTTGTTGCGTGGGTAGCTGGCGGCTTCGTAGCAGGGGCGCTGTCTACAATCTTCCATACATCTATTACCGCTTCCATGCTTCCGTCCGTGTTCGCAGGAATCACACTGCTGGCTTCATACATCCGTCATGTCGTCCGCACAAACGTTAATGGCGTAAAGGCGCAGGCAGACAATGCTCAAGCTAAGAAGGCTTGGGAAGACATGAAGAAAGAACTTCGCGACTCTAAGTAATCTCGCACCGACCAAGATAGAGAGGTAATTACGAGATGAAAAACGATTTTAAGATTGACGGTGATACTACCGTTATCTTTCTTACAGAGGGGGAAGGGGTCTATGAGTGTCACATCGACACTCAAGACCTACCTAAACTCTTGAGCGTAAATTGTAGGTGGTGTGTGGAAATAAAGGAAGGTCGGAAATCAAGGGCTAGGTCTAACGAGAAAGGTAAGAAAGTGCTAATGCACAGGTTCTTATTGGAAGCTCCAAAGAAAGTGAGATACGCCACTCAAGCATTGAATATGCAGAATATAGGCGGCGACAGCAGTGAGTTTTCAGGGATAAGGGGTATTGAAGCAGCAATAGCTGTCAAGTCCACCAGAGCAAAACCATTCAGTTTGGAGGGGACAGGATGATTGGATTCATGAATAAGTGTCCTCATTGTGGTGGAAAGTCTTCTTTTTCGCCAGAAGAGATGGAATGCGACAAAGGATTGGTTCTCTGGTGTAACAACTGTGGAAACTTTGTCAATCAAACCTTGACCATCGAGACGATCCGCAGATGGTGGATTCGATACGATGAAGGCGAGGAAACAATCGTACCTCCTGTTAGCAAGAAGAACCTCATGCGCCTGATGGATGTGGAGCAGATGCTTAATGAAGAAGGCGAGTGGATGGAGAGTATCGAGATTCATATTAAAGACTTCAGAGACTACTCATACACGGAGGATAAAGACAATGACAAAAGAACAGACGAAAGCTCTTAAAGACCTGATACCAGTTATGGGAGCTAAATCACTGAATTTTACAGTGCATAATTAAGCAATAAACCTACCATCTCCGCTATGTTTGAAGAGGTCATGGACGAGCTAGAACCTCTCATCGGCAGGTTGGTGAGGATAAGGGCTTAATAGTTACACACTATAAAATACCCTAATCTTATTCCGAAAACGCCGTGTCGATACCTGTTGAGGACTTGACTAGAGTTAAGATTGCGCGCATTTTCAATTCATGAAGATGCTCCACTATAAAAATTCCGGTAAACTTTCTCACCCAACATAATAGTTTCTATTGTAAAAATTTCTGTGTATATTTTAGTCTTTGCAAAACATTCCAAGCGTTTAAAGGGTTACTAATTTTCCTATAATAGAAATTATTCAGACTTTCTAGTAGCCTTTGTTGACTATCTGGAAAGTCTACTCTATTATGGGGCAAGAAGGCTCTGCGTAAGGAAGAATGAGTATGGATGAGATCACAGAAATGCTCTTCGATGACTCCAGAGAGAAACACAAGATAGGTAAGAGTCACGCTAGTCGTGGTCGACGCGAGTCGGCTAAGACTATGAGGACTGCCATCGACTTACTCAGCGGCAACGAACGAAGAAAATACAGAGGTACAGGAAGGGTGAGACGGTACGTCATGTACGATACAATTATTAAGTTGGACAAATTACTAGAGTTACCTAGAGAGGAAATGATCGAGCGTCTGACTTATTGGCGGCATCACTATCGGAACAAAGAAGTATCCGAAGGTCTTGGGGTTGAAGATTGGAAAGTATACGAACTATACAAAAAGCACAAGATTCCTGCTAAGATGCAACGTCAACCTAAAGAAGCAGACGCCACTAAAGTGGTGGAAGTCTTTACTCCTGTCCCGATGTTCCCTTCTGGTACTAGAATTACAATAGACAAACAGTTCTCTGGCGAGAGTTTGGTAACCCGTCTGCAACAAATTATAGGATTTATTGAAGAAGACGGCGAATACAATCTTAAACTTATCATAGAAGAAACAGCATAAGAGACCTTAGGGTCTCTTTTTTTGTTCATAAAACCATCGCACCTCTCGGTAGGGATGCCACGACTACTGTAGTATAAGCAGTCGAGCGTCACCTGCTGGGGGCTTTTTAGTTAGGTCCCACCTAATTAATTGATAACCCGTCTACTGAAAGTAAGGAGGAAAAGGCCGATGAAAAAGCATGTTAGCCAAATGATTGAGTATGAAAAACGAATGATTGGACGGCTGTCCGTAGATGCAATGGCTGGGAACTGACTCCTATTGTGCCAGTCGAGCACTGCTTCGAGGAAAAAGCCCGCCAACGGCAAAGACATAAACATTGCTCGTATCGTAGTAGACCTAGGTAACGGCGAAGTTGTCTCGGCTTACTGGAAAACTCATGACGACCAACATTCCATGATTGGATAGCTGATGACGACTTATTAAATGTTTCTGAATACTTGAGAGGAAGGGCTGACTACTGTAAGAAGCCGAAAGGAGCGTCTCTCTAATGGAGAACCGTGACCGTACTATCCTGATATGTGTTCTCGCCGTACTTGAAGAAGAATACGGCGTAGAAGTTAGTACTCTTCTTAATGGACAAGCTTTATGTATTCGTCACTGAAGCTTTTCAGGTAGAAGGTGACAAAGTGAATGACGAATTGGCCGCAGCCGCCTTGTTGGATGTTGGAGAAGCGTTCAAGCAAAAACTTTAGGAAGGTTTGGTATGGCTCTCAACTATGAACAAGAAAATATACCAAATTGTCGAGCGTTGGGAGAAGATTGAGTTCGCCATCTCTCGTGCCATCACTACTAGAAGCAGGTAGTGAAAACTATTCACCCAACACTAGGAGGAATTATCTATGAATATCGACATTCGTCAATCTGCACAAGTCTCGCAGATGCAGGAAGAAATTATGTTCCTGAAAGGTCAGAACGAAGCAGCGTTCGCTATGCTGTCTTACCTGACTGAGCAGAATGGCGGCACAATGACCATCCCTAAAGACTTCAACCAACAAGCAATCGGTTCTAGCTTCTTTTTTGACCGTAACGAGGCTGGAGACTATGAAATGAAAACAATACGCGAGTCCACTAAAGAAACTGCGGCACCTTATGTGCTGGATGGAACGGTAACTATAGAGTAAGGCAAATACAACTTACAACGGAGGTAACAACAATGAACAAACAACACACTTTCATTCCATTCGGTGCTCCTACTGCTCCTCAACTGGACGGTCTTAGCATCATCGACATTTTCGAAAAAGCCGCCCGCTATGACGAAGTACTGAAGGCGAACAGCACGTTGGTTAAACGTGTCGGTGAACTTGAGCACCAATTGACTGAAGCCACTCTGCAAGAGATTGAGGCGTTCCTAGCACCTTCGTTCCCGCAGGATTTTCAATACCTCGGAAATGAGCGTAAGTTGCGAGACGAGGAAATTCAAGAACTTGTAATCGAAGCCACCGGTACAGACCTCCAAGACGGAGAGTATCAGTTCATTTCGTTCGATAATACAGTTGTCATTCGACTTCATGACGGAGACAAGATTGTCACCGTGGTAGGTAAGGACTTCTACGAAGCTACTGAACCTGTACTTGAACCAACTTGTGATGAAGATTGTACGTGCTTCTCTAGATCAATCTAGACCACTTCCCCGTTTAATTCGGGACGTAGCTGTCATCAAGGAGTGATTGGCAAAAGGCAGATGTTCCTGCTCGCCACATAGTAAATCCTGAGGCTCTCAAAAGACATGGTACGGGTAGAGTTCCCTTACCTGATTATAAAATAACCATGTAAGGAGTTTTCTAGTATGCAACAGCCACGCGAAAATGCAATGACTCGAGGCTCTAGTCTGAAGGTATCTGATGTGGTCGGTCTTATACAACGTGATGAACTACACCAGTCTGTGCCGTTCATGGCGTTCAACAGAGCCACACGCCGTACCGCTGAGAAGCAAGCCAAGCGACTCATGCAGCGCCTCAAGAAGTAACCACACCTTAGTAGTACATCGACTGGGAAGCTTCATCTTATAACTGAAAGAAACCTTCGAAGACGAACATTAAAGAGACCTTCGGATCTGTTTTCTCACATCGCACCTACCAGTGTAGATGGGGCGACTATTAATAGTACGGAGGGGTTCAAAAGTGACACAAAGGTTTAGAAATAGCAGGAAACTCTATAAGCACATAACTAGGAGGGGATAGAATGGCAACAACATATGCCTACACGCTTGGTGTCGTAGTAGAGCAGGTAGAGATGATTGAGAAGTCTATTCAGAATATGGAACAAGCCATGCGTCACGTTTCACCCGCAGCTGTTGACGTTATTCGCAGGAACAAGTCACAGCTTGAGTCCCTTTTGGAGCGAATTATGAACGCAGACGTGACTTCTCACATTGGTTTACAGAATCTCATTGCGGGCAACAGGCAGTGTCTTCAGGACTGTTTCTCTAATGCCTATACCGACCGTCAAAGCCACATTGAAAGGACGAGACAATAATGAAACTAAAATTCCGTGACCTTTACGAAGTCGTCAAGAGCACTCGAAGGGCGGTGTCGGACATGGGTCATAATGTGGAAAGCGTGCTTGAAGGCGAAGGTAAGTGTCTGATCTCAGAAGAACTCAATGCCCTCAAAAACAACTACGCAAGCTTGTATAATTTCGATATTCTGCTGAACGAAAGTATCACTGAAATTCGTAAGAAAGCTGACGCATGTTTCAAATGTCTGGACTTGATTTAAGAGCCTTTTTTGGGGTGTTATGTGACCAAAATATATGTCCGACCTCATACGAGGGAAGGCGATATCCTGCTTATTGTCTTCGCATGTAAGACTCAGACTTAAGAGACCCCGGGGTCTCTTTTTTCATTCGCACCTTTCGGCATAGATACTCCCACTACTAATAATAAGGGAGCGTGATACAAATGATTACAGAAAATACCCATATTGACCACAGAATCGTAGCAGGTCTTCGTCTAGTAGACAACCCTGCACAGAAGGCTAAGGAGCTGAGCTTCGCGGCTAATGGTAAAACACTCTTCTTGAGTTCTATTGCGGAAGCGAAGTTGGAAGAGAAAGATAGTATAATGCTCCATCATTGGCTTGAAGAGTCTCTTATTAATCTCCCGCCCTACGAGAGTCTTATTAAAATTCTTGAAGCTGAAGGGAGTGAAGTTTAATGATCTCCGACTTACGGGAACTGCATTAGCTTTACCTCTGCACACCGAACTACCGAAGAGATATTTCTAACCCCCCTTCTAAAAAGAATAGAAGCAACGGCTTCCCGTTACGGAAAGGTAAAGGGTTACGCCAAAGCGTAAGGAGTTATGCTTATGATGTTTCCTGAAGTGGATGACTTTATCGAAGTGGTGAGTGAAGATCACCCTCAGAACGGACTTATTGGCAGAGTCGTCTCGACCGCTCCTAACAGTGTTGTCGCCATCATATATGGAAAAGAAGTATCACTTCAAGAACTTCATGTCAAAGTCAGGGCTAAATTAGGTACGAAGGCACATTCCCTCATGAACCGCAAAGCAGAGCACTGGGACTTAGATAATCTGGATGAGATTGGACTTTACGTCCTTATGGATATTGCTCTCTGGTTGCGAGATTATGAGTGGTGCAAGGACATTCATATACGAATGAGAAAGGTGGGCTAATGCCCGCCTTTTCCTTTTTCGCACCCTTCTCCCACCATACTACGACCAATATAGAGAAGACTAAAGAAAGGAGCAATGAGTTATGAAGTCCAGTGGTAAGCTTCTTCGAAACAGCAAGGGTGAGTACCTTCTAGTATTCTCTCATGTAAATCCCATTGAAGAGAAATTCGAGTTATACCCATGCTATATCGGATTCAATTTGACTACAGGCATAGTTGACGACTTCCGTCCAACCAGTTATGTAACATCTGCCTGTGTATCTGAACTGAATGGCGGTGAACAACTTTTACTAGCGCGGGCACTTCCTGCATTACTGGCTTTATCCAACCACACCGTGGCAATCACGGCAAAGTCTCGTTCGGGAAGAGACCACATAGCCAATCGCATTCGAGAGTATAAACTGCTCACCAGCAACATTAGGGCACTCGTTGAACCTATTGGGGAGATTGCCAAGACTATCTACGGCAAGCTCGAAGGCAAGCACCGTAATCTGTTTATATTGATTGATCAAGGGTTACGCAAGGAAGACCCTAATATCTGGTTTAAGGTATGGCTTCGCAGGAACATCGAATTGTTCCTGAAGGGAGAACACCACCGGTTTATCTGCCCAGACCTACGTCAACCGACTGATTACGATTTCTTCAAGCACCTTGGGGCAGTAATCGTCAAGGTTGAAGCAGATGAAGAAAAGCGCCTTGGCAAGATTGCAGAGTTGGACGGCGTGGACGCATTAAACGAAGAGTTATTAAAGGATACTGAACGTAGTGCAGGATCATTTGAGACGAACAACGTTCTAGTAAACAACTATGACGACCAGTTTAACGCTGATATCGAGGAGTTTATTGCCAACGTCTTAGTTGCACAAAAAGGATGGTAACGTTTTGAAAGAACTTATTATGACAGTGGCTATTGCCGCTATGACAATTACTGCTTGCTCCCCGCAAGAAAAGGTGATTTACACCCCACCTCAGACTACGGTGACAGAAAGTGTGCTCAAGGCGCAAGATCCGCTACTATGGGGGAATATGATCGAAAAGATATTTAACCTGACAGTAACGCCTACACCAGCCGCCCCAACTCCTGAGTTAGAAGAAGAACCTGAACAGGAGATGGTAGGCACAGTGGAGCAAAATCTTATTGACCATATGTTGAAGCAAAAGGATTCAAAAGGAAACCAAAAAGTATCCGAGAAGAACGCCAAAGAATGGGCTAAACTAATCATAGGTTATTGCGAGTCCTATAAGGTTGACCCTTATACGATTCTAGCCATGATGCAAGTTGAAAGTAACTTCTCTCCTAACTTGGTCGGTAGGGCTAATGATGTGGGTTTGTTACAGGTGCGACCCACCGCGCAGAAATCCACGGGTATCAAAGGGGACCGCAAAAATCCTTCCGTCAATATAGAAATAGCCGTCAAGTACCTAGCGTACAATCAAGAACGTTTTGGCGAGGACTTAGGGATAGTTGCATACAATCAGGGCGAGGGTAACGTGGCAAAAGGAACATACAACACCAAGTACCTGACTAAAGTTAACAAAGCCTTGGAGACAATCAGCAGGTAATTCCATGTCATTCGTTATTCATATAGGGTACTTCCTTATATTGTTGGTAACACCACAATGAAGGGAGTGCCCTATATGGCTAATAAGTTCCTGAAGGATATCATCAGGGAAACCTTCGATCACTTGAAGGAAGAAGCTTGTCAGAACGAATCTCTGAAAGAGGTTCATATCAAAGATGTGGAACGAGTGCTACGTAATGGTCTGGATAATATTCTTAAGAATCTAGTACAAGGAAACAAGGTGTATCTTATCAACTCGTTCAACCTTGAACCCAAGGATTACAATGAGAAGCATGTGAAGAACCCTCAGACGGGAGAACTCATGACTATAGAGCCTTATCGTACAATTCTTATCAAGCCTTCTGAGTCTGCTAAAGAACGTCTCAAAGAAGGCAAGAAGCTCTACCCACTAAAGTAACAGAGAGACCCTAGTAATAGGGTCTTTTCTTTTTGCCCGCACCTTTTTTCAGGCATGCCCCGACTACTAGAGCATGGAGTAAATAACACGGTTTAAAACCGTAAGGAGATGGGCTTAATGAGTATTTTCATTACACCTGACGTTACAGACAAAGACCTTCATGACGAGGTTACGGAAACAATGGAATCTGACGCTTCCAAGAAAATTGAGACGATGGATGATGCTATGCGATATGCCTACAGTTTATCGGAAACACGCAAGGATATTAAAGAAATCAATCGCCTTGCAGATGCCGAAATTGCCAAATGGCAAACCAAGATTAATTCAGTCAATACGTGGCGTGATTCATCTATTAAGCCTTTGGTAGACAAAGTCGCCTACATGGAAGGACTGCTGCTTAGTTTCCACCTCACTGAATACTACAATGCGCCTAACGAGAAGGCTCAGAAGAAACTTAACTCTATCAAGCTTCCATATGACGTAACTCTTAAATCTTCACAGCCGCAAGTCAGCTTCGAGATTAAGGACGAGGTTGCATATAAGGAGTTCATGAAAGCTAACGGCTTCGTGGAAGAGCAAGAGCCTAAGCTTAAATGGGGAGAGTTGAAGAAGACTCTCAATCATAATAGCGCAGGTAACGTGGTCACAGTAGATGGGGAGACATTGAACTTTCTTAAGGCTGTACACCAAGAAAGAAAGTTCGAGGTGAAGTAAACCGTGTTGAGTGCCAATTACCTACATCTAAGGCAAGACGGAACTAAAGACATGCACAACTTGGAACTCCTTAGAGCGTGTAAGGATGACAGAGAACTCATGGGTGATTTCCTGAGAGCTAATCGGGATTTTATCTTTTCGATTATTATTCACTTCAAGGGGAGCATTGAGGAACTTATCACAAAGTTCCGGATCACGGAAGATGAACTGTACCAACATGCATGTATTGGCATCCTAACTGCAATTAGAGACTTCGACTTTGATAGGGGCATAAAATTTACGACTTATGTCGTGCGCCCCATACTTTGGGAAATCAATCATCTACTTTATAGTGACTCACAGTCCGTTCGCCTTAGCCGTGGTGCTGTTGATCTTATCAAGAAGATGGTTGAGATCGAGGGCGCATTAGGATACCGCCCCGCAGAAAGGGAGATGGCTGAACTTCTCAAGGTATCCGTAGAGCGTTATCGAGAAATTGCTATGTTCAGCGATGAACTTGAACACTACGATGCTATGGATAACTTCGAGGTAATTGACAAGGACGAGCGTAAAGTTGAAGAGGAAGTTACCAATCGAATCTATGTCCAGCAACTTCTGGATGACCCTATCTTCACGGACTTCGAGAAGAAAGTTATGCGGTTGGTTTTGGAAGACGCAAGTAACAACAACACTCAGATTGCGGAACGTCTGAACGTCTACCCTATGACCATTAACAGGACTCTTCATAGAATCCGAACGAAAATCGAGAATGAAGAGTCCGAAACTAAGTCAGAGAAGGCACAGCTTGCGTCTAAGTATGAACGAGAGATTTCTATTATTGCTCAAGAATCCAAAGAGCGTAATAAACTTCTTCGTATTGAGGACATTACAGAACTTCTCGAAGTGTGCGGATACGACACTGACAAGTACACGACAAGAGTGTTGTATTATATTCGTCAGAAGGCAATACAGCAAGGCGCATAATTCATTTGCGTACCTTTAGCGCTCCAACTTAGTGAGCTTATCTGGTTAAGGCTAAAGTCCACCTGTGCCCGATGTTAACGAGACTTGGTAAGACATTATCACCTCAGTGGAACTCTACTCCCCGACAGAAACTTTCAAAGTCAATATGGATGTTCTCGAAGACGAAATGCAAACTGCTGAATCACTGGCCGAAGCATTCACGAACTACTAATGAAAGGGGCTAAAAAAATCTTTTATCATCCCAAAAAGGAGATTGTCAAATGAATATAATCAAATTATACGCCCCCTGGCGCGCTCTATTGAAGGAATGCAAAGTGGTTGGTCGCTTCACTAGCAATGTATCTGAATTTGTGGTGGTTAGCGATGTCAAAGATGCCCTTAACTCTTAAATTCTACTTCAGTGATTCCTGCGGATATTGCCGAAGGTTCTCGAAAACTCTTGACAAGATCGAGCAGGAGAGACCCCATGTTAGCGTCACTAAGATTGCGTATGAGCCGTCTGAGCATACAGAAATAAAGTACATCCCGACAGTGGTTGTAAGCCACGGGGAACGGGAACTGGGACGCTTCAGCAGCGCTCTTGCCAAAAAAGCAATAGACAACTGGCTCGATCAATTGGACGAATACACTAAAAAACACTTGGGGGAATAAGAAGAGTTTCTTGTTGAGAAGGGTGTTGACGAATTACAGGCAATGGATGACCGCGCTTTATAATTAAACATGTTCACAAAAACCGTTTTTTATACACATGACTGTAACTACTTCATAACATAAATAAAAGAGCGCCCACTAAGGATGCTCTTTGTTGTTATTCAGATTGACAATACCTAGTTTCTTCAGCAAACCGTTCAGGTAGTTCGCCCCACGTGAAGCCATAATACCTGCGGCTACCATAGATACATATGCGGCGACTCCTGTCAAACCAAACGGATTGAGTCCAAATGCGATTGCCAGAATTACACCTATAACCACGGACACTCCATACGTTGCTTTATCCTTAATCGGGAATACCGCTTTCAGGACTTCCGTAATTGCTTCCGTCATACCCGCCACCAATATCCAGATGCCTACTGCGGCGACTGCTGTCGTCAATACTGTTGTCAATGTCACCATTATTTAATCACCTGCCTTGAAATTAGTGCAAAGTTTATAATAGCCAACTCGCCCGCTGTGATAGTCCCGTTATTGACCTTTTTTGTCCAACCTTCAGGGTCATTAATGAGAGGGGTTCCGTCTACTCCATTAATTTTGGATAGCTTATTAAGCCCATCTGTTAACATGGATTTTTGCCAAGTTTCAAGCTTCATAGGGCAATCATCCTCACTTTCTTTCTTGATATTAGACCAGACCCAAGAACCGTCTGTAATCTTCCTGATATTTACATTAGACCACTTCTGAGCGTACTCGACTGCGCTTACGTAGTCAGGAAAGTCCTTAAGTTTACTGTTGCCTTGATACACGGAGTAAAGGTTCTCAGCCACGGTACATTCTGCGTACTCCTTCACAACATCCTTAAGGAACTGGTCTTTAGTAATTCCCATAATCTTCAGGGCATTCTTATAAGGGTCTGTCCTTCTATTAGGGTCTAGTTCGTTGTGACCTGAGATTCTTTTCATAGGATTCAGGTTGAACTTGTAGCATAAGTAAGCCATGTACCACACATACCGCTTATACGACTCTTTGTTATTCATATTACCCTTCTTATAGGAGTAACAAAGCTCTACACCGATAGCGTGGTCATTGGAATCAAACCCGTACAGCTCGTTGTCAGTTGTTACGTTGTACATGACGTGCCAAGCCTTCTCCGTAAGTGGAACACACTCAATGATAGCTTTATCATCAATGAATGTGTGCGCTGAAGCACTCACTACGTTGGCAGAGTTGGTGTAGTAATTCACGTTTCCCGCCGCTGTACTACCATCATTGCCTGAGTCATGTGCGACAATAAAGTCGATTCCTTGGTTTTTGATGCCAGACCGTCTCTTCGTACCTATAGGTAGATATCGTTGCTCGATAGTATATTTCATTTTGAATGCCATTTAAGTCAGGTCCCCTTTCTCTTAGATTCTAGTAGTAGCAGTGCCTACGTCCGCTTCTTCCTGTTTCATAGCTTTAGCAGAGAATCCGTCTTCGTCAAACCAAAATGGACTATGGATAAACTTCATCATAACCGCCCCTTTTAGAAAGCTGTGCCACCAGTTGCTCGACCTTGGCATTTAGCAACCTGTTCTCACTGATAAGTTCCATGTTCTCCTTACGAAGAGTAACTACTTCATTGCTGAGTTTTTCAATCTTCTCTTCATAGGAATTCAACCGCTCAATCAGACCAGCCCTGAACGTTTGTTCATCCTTGGACAGTAGCTCTCTATCCGTCATTTTGTTGTTGCTTTTGCCGCTTGCGTAGCCGATAACACCCGTGACTACCGAAACCACGCCACCGATGATCGCTGTCATAACACCTACGTCCATTTTCTATCACCGGACCTTTCTATCTAGTCTGTTTGCTTGTGTTAACAAGTCACATAATCCGTGAAACTTGGTTTATGTTACCGCTAAACAACGGGAGAAGATGTTTAATGAATTTTATTGAGACCTTCCTACTCTACCTGCAAACAGATAAGAACTTGTCCGACTTAACCAATGAAAACCACCAGCGAGACCTTAAAGGAAACTATGCCTGCCGATGTTACAGCTATCGAGCCATTCCATATTAGAAAGTACATAGCGTATCTTGATGTTCTTGGTAGAGCACGGTCTACTATTAACCGCATGTTGTGCACCCGCAAGTCTTTCTTCAAGTATTTTGTAGAAACTGAGAGGGGTCTTGTAATTTTACCTGCCGACGCAGTGAAGTGCGGTAAAAAAGAAAAATTCCCTACCGAAGGCTTCTTGGTTCTAATTAAGTTGTACATGAGAAAGCACAAGATTACTTTTAGGCTGGATGCTAGCTGTGATATGACTCTTGTGCAGGAGTACCTTGGTCATGAAGATATTGCGACGACTAAGATTTACGCTAGCGTATCACAGAAGATAAGCAGAAAACTTTCAGGGAGTTCCGCCCTCTTGCGATTACAATATAAGCATTTTAGGACAAAAAATAACCCCTACCGAGTATGGTAGGGGTCTATGTTACATAATGAATGCGTACGAACCATCGTCGTACATCTCTACTGTAATCGAACAAGGTAAGCTTGAGCCTTGGATTACTTCCAGATTGGTGGTCAAGTCGCTGTGATACCGTTCGTTTACCCTGATGGTTGCTTTCAGGTCTTTGTTACCCTTGAACGGTACTGTAATGCTTGAGGCTAAATAACCAGACTTGACAATA